>JBNLFS010000099.1:0-20941 GCA_050305635.1 Candidatus Thiodiazotropha sp.
TTATTTGGAATGACCAAACGGCGCTCCTTGCGCCTTGATGGGCGCTTTTTCTGACGCAACAGTGCCCATCGGATGAGTGTTAACAGACCCTAGGGCGCACTATTTGAAAACGGATTTCATCGTTAACCAAAATCAGGACACTGGAATCGATGTGCGATATGAATGACCGAACATTTTTTACAGCAGGGAAAGCAATAGTTGCATCCCTACTTTTGATTGCTTTAAGCGGTTGCAGTGGTGAATCTCACGATCACCCCGAACGGGTCACTGGTGAGCAATTGTTCAATTATCATTGCGCGGGATGTCATAAGACGTCGGGTTCAGGAAACTTTCTCAAAGGGATCCCCGCCAGTAAGGATACCTATTTGACCCGTCTGCAAATCGCGCACAAGTTGAAATCCGACGGTTCGGATGGTTCGAAAATGCCGGGTTTTCCGAATATGAGCGAGGCTGAAGCGGAAAAGATCGCGTCTTATGTGAAAGGCATGAAACCCTGAGGCGTTGCTGGATCACTCACACCTGCCATGGCGGTAAGGTCAAGTCGCCAAATGGGTGAAACAGCGCGCTTCACACCAACCATCAGGGTTTTAGGGGTGACATGACTGATCATTCCCGATCAATCATCTGAGTCATCATCCCCATCGCGCCGTTCGACCAATTCCGGATCGGCGGTGATCTCCCGGTACACTTCGATGCGTTCACCTTCATTGACCCGGCTGTCGAGTTTGGTGAGTTTGCCAAAGATACCCACCTTCTGTTTTTCCAGATCGATGTCCGGAAACTGATTCAGGATACCGGAGCGATCGATGGCTTCACGCACCGTGGAGCCATCCGGCACATCGAGTTTTAGCCAGATCTGTTTAAACTTATCCGCGTAGGCAACACCGACATTCATGGGTATCTCCTTCAGGAAGTCGATTCGAGTGACAGGCCCGCGCCATCGGCAGCGGCTTTGGCCTGTCGCTGCGCAAGACTGCGATCGAGCAGACGCTTGCCGGCCAGGATGAAGCCGAGCATGAGGAAACCGCCCGGTGGCAGGATGATCAGCAGAAAGCCCTTGTAATCCGGAATCAATATCAGTTCGATTATCTTCGCCCAGCTGCCCAGAAGCATCTCTGCGTTCGCAAACAGGGTTCCACTACCCAGTACTTCGCGAGTGGCGCCCAGCACCACCAGCGCCAGGGTGAAACCGACACCCATCATCAGGCCATCAACCATGGAAGCCAGCACCGTGTTGCGAGACGCGAAGGATTCCGCTCGTCCGAGGATCGCGCAGTTGGTGACGATCAGCGGTATGAACAGGCCCAGAACTTTGTGCAGATCGTGGACCCAGGCATTCATGGACATGTCCACCAGGGTGACCAGCACGGCGATAATCAGGACGAACACGGGAATCCGCACCTGAGGGGTGATAATGCCCCGCAGCAGGGAGATGAACAGACCCGATGCCACCAGCACCACAGTGGTGGCCAGTCCCATGCCCAGGCCGTTGGTGGCGGTTCCGGTCACGGCGAGCAGGGGGCAGAGTCCCAGAGCCTGGGCGAACACGATGTTGTTGTCCCAGATCCCGTCCTTCGTGATGCGTTTGTAGTCGGTACTCATCGGGCGCTACTCCTGTGTCGGGGCCGGTGTCGGGACATTTGCGCGGGAAACGGTGGATTCCGTAAGGGTTGGAGGACTCAACAGTTCATCCCGGTGCGCCTGGAAAAACGCCAGTCCCTGGTGTACCGCACCCACCACGCCGCGGGGTGTGATGGTGGCGCCGCTGAACTGATCGAAATCACCGCCATCCTTTTTCACGTGCCACTGTTTCTCCGTGGTATTCGCCAGGGAGTGATCGTTGAAGCTGAGGATCCAGTCGTCCTTTTCCCGTTCGATTTTGTCACCGAGACCGGGGGTTTCGGCATGCGCCAGCACCCGCACGCCGAGAATCTCGCCCTCGGCGTTGACCCCCATAATGAGGCGGATATCCCCGGCATAGCCCTGGCCGACGATCTCCCAGGCGAGGGCGTTGACCTTCATGCCGTGGAGCCCGCGGTAGACAGTCAGCGCATGACCTTTGTCGTCCTGCAGGGTCAGGGGCTGGTTCAGCAGGTCGCTGTCATAGGTCTCGGCCGGTACCACCTGGTTCAGGGAGCTGAGCAGGTCCTCCTGCTGACGGGCTTGGATGTCTTCCTTAGTGGCCAAATTGCCGGCCACCAGGAGTGCCGTTGCGAGGGTCGAGAAGCCGCCCAGCAGGACCGCCTGGTAACCGACCCGTTTACGGTATGCGGGTTCCTTGGGTGTGCTCATCCGATGTCCGCCCCCTCGTCGACGTAGTTCAATGGATTACCCTTGCGATCACGACCGTAGACCCGGGGTTTGAGGTAGTGATCGATGAGTGGGGTGCAGGCGTTCATGAACATCACCGCAAAGGCCACACCCTCGGGATAGCCGGCCCAGGTGCGAATCGCGAACACCAGCAGACCGCAGCCCGCGCCGAACAGCAGTTGTCCCGACTTGGATACCGGCGAGGTGACCAGGTCAGTGGCGATGTAGAAGGCACAGAGGATCGCCGCGCCGCTGAACAGGTGGGTCATGGGGCCCACGTAGTGCTGTGGGTCGATCAGATGAAACAGACCGGAGAACAGCACCAGGCTACCCAGGGTCGCGGCCGGAATGTGCCAGGTGATCACCTTCTTGTAGATCAGGAACAGCCCGCCCGGCAACAGCAGCAGGGCCGAGGTTTCACCCAGACTGCCCGCGGTCTGTCCGGTGACCAGTTGCCACAGGGGATCGACCTGCTGTCCGGCCTCCTGCAGGCCGATACCCCGTCCGAGTTCGGTTTTCAGATGGCCCAGAGTGGTCGCGCTGCTGACCGCGTCGATGGTGTCGGACAGGCCGAAGGTGATACGCAGTCCCTCCAGCAGACCGGGTGCGTGCTCGGAGAACAGGGGGACCGGATGGGTGAACAGGGTCATCTCCAGGGGAAAGGAGATCAAGAGGGCCACCCGCGCGACCATCGCCGGATTGAACAGGTTCTGACCGATACCGCCGAAGACCTGCTTGGCCACGATGATTGCGAGGATGGCGCCGACCACGCCGATCCACCAGGGCGCCCAGGGGGGCAGGGTCATGGCCAGCAGCCAGCCGGTGAGCAGGGCGGAGCCGTCGAACAGAAACATGCGCTGGGGCTTGCCCGCCAGTTTCAGGGAAAAGGACTCGGCCAGCACACAGGCGAGCAGGGTGATCGCAAACAGGAAGATCGCCGGCCAGCCGAACTGATAGAGGCTGAACAGGGTGGCCGGCAACAGGCTCAACATCACCAGCCCCATGGTCCGGGAGACACTGTTGCGGGCATGTACATAGGGGCCGAAGATCGGCTGGGGGTCGTTCATGATTCCGCTCCTGCCAAAGAGGCCTTCTCCGCCTCGGCCTTTTTCTTGGCCTCGGCTTCCTGTTTGCGTTTCAGCATGGCTTCCCGCTTTGCCTGTTTGATCTTTTCCATGCGTTCAGTACGGGCTTCGGCCAGACGTTTGGTCTCCCCCTGCTTGTGTGCGGCCCGCTGTCGGGACGCCAACTCGCCCTTGGCATAGTTGAAGTAATGCACCAGCGGGATCTGTGAGGGACAGACATAGGCGCAGGAGCCACAGGCGATGCAGTCCAGCAGACCCATTTTGACCGAATTGTCGAGCCCACCGGCGCGGATCTGCGCAGCCATCTCCAGGGGCACCAGGCCGCAGGGACAGGCGTTGACGCAACTCGCACATCGGATGCAGGGCATCGCCGGGTTTGGATTGATCTCCTGAGCGGAAAGCGCAAGCAATCCATTGCTGCCCTTGACTACCGGCACCCGGGTGCTCGGCAGAGGCTGACCCATCATCGGTCCGCCGCTGATCAGACGCTGCGGCTCGACTTTGAAACCACCGCAATGGTCGACCAGATGGGACAGGGGCGTCCCGATCAGCACCTCCAGATTGCGGGGCTGGCGGATCGCGTCCCCGGTCACCGTGACCACCCGGGAAATCAGCGGTCTGCCCAGTACGATGGCGTCGTGAACCGCCAGGGCAGTCGCCACGTTATGCACCACCACGCCGATGTCCGCGGTGAGACCCCGGGCCGGGGTCTCCTTGCCGGTCAGGGTCTGCACCAGGTGTTTTTCCGAACCCATGGGATAGCGGGTGGGCAGGCCCACGACGCTGACCGAGTCGTAGGCTTGCGCGGCCGCGTGCATCGCCGCCTGGGCCAGGGGCTTGTTGTTTTCGATGGCGAACAGCACGTGGTCCACATCCAGGGCCCGCGCCATCAGCAGCACACCGAGCAGCACCTGTTCGGATTTCTCCTGCATCAGCCGATCGTCGCAGGTCAGATAGGGCTCGCACTCCGCACCATTGATCACCAGGGTGTGCAGGCGATAGCGCTTGCGCAGATTCAGCTTCACCGCGGAGGGGAAGGTGGCGCCACCCATGCCGACGATACCGGCCTGGGCGACCCGTGAGGCGATCTCGTCCGCTTCCAGTGACAGGGGATCGGCAACCGGATCCAGTTTGTCGGTCCAGGTGTCGAGACCATCCGGTTTCAGGGTGATGGTGCGCACCAGGAGCCCTGAAGGGTGATGGGCCGGGTAGCCGCCCACCCCCATGATCCGGCCCGAGGTCGGCGCATGCACCGGTGCGGAGATCGCGCCTTGGCTGCGTGCCAGGATGTCGCCTTTTCTGACTTCGTCGCCTCGCCGCACCAGGGGCTCGGCCGCCGCGCCGATATGCTGCTGCAGCGGGATGTGCAGCAGCGGGGCCATGGGCAGACTCTCGATCGCCTGACCGGCACTGAGTTCCTTGCGGTCGTCCGGATGAACGCCGCCGCGAATCTTGAACAGTTTGAACAGTTGCGCGGTTTGCATCAGGCCACCTTGGCCGGCTCCGGCCAGTACCATGTCTGTAGGGTGAATTGAACCGGCCGCATCTCGATGCATTCGGTCGGGCAGACGTCGTAACACTTCTCACATCCGGTACAGGCATCCGCGAATACCGCGTGAATCTGTTTGGGACCGCCGAGAATCGCGTCGGTGGGGCAGCGTTTGAAACACTTGGTGCAACCCACGCAGAGATTCTCATGGATGAAGGCTACCCGGGGGGCCTGCTCCTCGACCCCGGACAGATCCACGCTCACCCCGAGCTTCTCCGCCAGCGCCTCCGCCAGCGCCTTACCGCCGGGTGGGCAGAGGGTCACCGGCGCTTCCCCATTGGCGACGGCGGCGGCGGCCGGCGAGCAGCCCGGGTAACCGCACTGACCGCACTGGGAGCCGGGCAGCAGTCCTTCGATCTCCTCCTGCAGGGGGTTACCCTCCACGGCGAGATATTTCGCGGCGACGCCCAGCATGGCGCCCATCGTCACGCCTAATAAAGTAATGATCAGAATTGCGCTAACCATCGTCAAACTCCTTCAATGACTGGCTTCAATGACTGGTGAGGCCGGCAAATCCCATGAACGCCAGAGACATCAGTCCGGCCACCACGAAGGCGATTGGTGCGCCGCTGAACGCCAGGGGGACATTGGCGAGTGCCAGGCGTTCGCGCAAACCGGCGAACATCACCAGCACGACCGTGAAACCCAGTGCCGATCCAAAGCCGTACATCAGGCTCGCCAGCAGGTCGTGATCCTGCTGCACATTCAGCAGGGCGACTCCCAGCACCGCGCAGTTGGTGGTGATCAGGGGCAGGAAGATACCCAGCACCTGATAGAGTGCGGGCGAGGTTTTGCGCACCACCATTTCGGTGAACTGCACCACCACGGCAATCACGAGAATGAAGGTCAGAATGCGCAGAAAACCGAGATCCAGGGGCATCAGGACGTAGTGTTCCAGCAACCAGCCGGCGAAGGCCGCCAGGGTCAGTACAAAGGTCGTCGCCAGGCCCATGCCGAGGGCCGAGTCGAGCTTGTTGGAGACGCCCATGAACGGGCAGAGTCCCAGGAACTTGACCAGGACGACATTATTGACCAGCGCGGTTGATAGAATGATCAGCAGATATTCCATGGATCTCTCGGTTAGGATCTGACATGGAAATCCCCCAACAAAAAATATGCCAATTAAGAAATAGCCTTCCCATGATTCCATCCAGATACCGAAAAACACCCTGTAGAACGCTGAATCGGCGGGGTAAAGCCATGCACTCCTTAACTCGCTCCGGAAAATTGCCCTGGCGCGGTTTGTAGGGTTTCAAACAGCTTTCGAGGATCGGATTGTAATGTTGACGACAAACCCGCCAAGCGGTAGCGTCGAGGCCCGGGGGTTCGCTGCGTGGTATGGGAATTGCAGCGCCAATAGGTCAAGATTAGATGTCCGTCATCGAGGTGTTCGCGAAAATGATTCAGCGCCCAGTCAAAACCAGTCACAACGACTTTGCCGATCGCATCAGCAGTTTCCTCGCGTCACCTCCGGAAGGTACTCCGGCCGAGATTATCGAGGCTTTCAGCGAGGTGGGGAGCAAAACCTACCTGCCGCCCAAGCTGTTTCTCGAAACCGTGGAGCAGGCGCCGGTCGCCATCTCGATCACCGATCCCGAAGCCCGTATCCTTTATGTGAATACCTCGTTTGAACGCCTCACCGGCTACCCCCGGGATGAGGTGATCGGCAAGAACGAATCGGTGCTCTCCAGCCGGTCGACACCCGAGTCGATCTATCAGGATCTCTGGCTCACCATACAGAACCAGCGGGTATGGCAGGGGGTGCTGGTCAATCATCGCAAAGACAAGACCGAGTATATCGCCGAACTGACCATCTCTCCGGTGAATGACAAGCAGGGCAAGACCGCCTATTTCCTCGGCATGCATCGTGATGTCACCGAGATGCATCAACTGCAGCAGCAGTTGAAGTTCCAGAAGAACCTCACCGAAGCGGCCCTCAATGCCGCTCCCATGGTGGTGGCCATGGTGGCGACCGATGGCAAGGTGTTGATGGACAATCACGCCTACAAGGCGCTGATGGGGGATTTTCGCGGCGTGGAACCCACGGCACTGTTTCTTGAGGCGCTGCAGCAGCAGATCGGTTTCGACCTGGGCAAGGTCTGCCATGTCGGCAAGGGCTTTACCAATGTGGAGGTGCGTCTCGATCCGCCCGGCGGTGGTGGCAGTCCTCGGTGGTTTTCCTGTTCCGGGGTGCATGTGCCGGAGCTGGATGAGGCGGCGCAACACTACTTCAAACAACCGGAGCATGCCCGCTGCTGTCTGCTGCTGATCGCCAATGAGGTGACCAGCAGCCGCAACCGGATTCAGGAGGCCCGCTTGAATATGATCCGGGCCAACATGGCCGAACAGCAGATGGTGCAGACCATGCGCGAGGCCATCTCCGGGGCGATCTTCAAGATGCAGGTGCCGCTCAATGTGATTAAGGCCGCCCTGTCAATGCCGGGTTCCGATGAGCAGAGCGGACTGGTCCGGGTGCTGCAGCAGGCCCTGCAGAGTGGCGATGATGCGGTGGAAAGCCTGCATGCGGCGCTGCCCAGCCCGGTGGTGGAGCAGACCACCCTGGTCAATATCAACGAACTGCTGCATGAGGTGATGCGCTTGTCCACCCACGCGCTGCTGTCCGCGGGCATCGTGGTGGATTGGCGGCCGGCACCCGTTCTGCCCGCTATTTCGGGGCGGATCAACGCCTTGCGGGGACTGTTCAAGTACATCATCGATAACGCCATCAAGGCGGTCATCGAGGCGAAACACACCTATCGCGAGATACGTCTTGAAACCTACGTGGACGGACAGGAATTGGTCACGGAGATCATGGATAATGGTCTGGGGGTGCCGAATACCCATCGACTCAAAGTTTTTGAACCTTTCTATTGTGGATGGGAGCATCCCAAGGAGCATGCCGGCATGGGGTTGACCATGGCTCAGGAGATCGTGATCGGTCATGGTGGGAGCGTTGAAATCGATCCCGACTTTTTTGCAGGCTGCCGCGTCTTCATCAGACTGCCCTTGAACGCTGTGGAGGACCGCGGTTGATGTCATCGTCCGACATGCATACACATGGATCCTTTCTCGAGTCTCAGCTTGAAAGCCTGTATGAGGTCAGTCAGGTTCTGAGCCGCTCCCTCGATTTTCGTGAAACCCTCACCGAGGTGTTGAACGTATTGAACGATACCGCCGACCTGCATCACGGCTTGATCTGTCTGCTCGATGACAACAGCGGTGAGCTGTTCGTCACGGCCCTGCATGAGAATCCGGCGCCGTTCAACGCGGTACGCTACAAGCCGGGCGAAGGTGTAGTGGGCGCGATCATGGAGAGCGGTCAGTCCCTGGTGGTTCGGCGTATCTCCGATGAAGACCGCTTCCTCGATCGGCTCGGTGTCTACGATGCGGAGTTGCCTTTTATCGGCGTACCGATCCCGATCGGCGATCAGACGGCCGGTGTGCTCGCGGCGCAGCCCATCGGCAGCATCAGCCAGTTGCAGATCTACGAGCGGTTTCTGCAGATGGTCGGCAATCTGATCGGACAGAGTGTGCGGCTGGCGAAACAGGTCGAAGATCAACAGCTGGCGCTGAAGATCGAACGCGACTCGCTGCGACGCAAGGTGCGGGGTGAACACGGTTTCTCCAACATGGTGGGACATACCCCGAGCATGCGCCTGATCTTCGAGCAAGTGCGTCAGGTTGCGAAATGGAACACCACGGTGCTGGTGCGCGGCGAGTCGGGCACCGGCAAGGAGTTGATCGCCAACGCCATCCACTACAATTCGCCCCGCAGCAACGGTCCGTTCATCAAGCTCAACTGCGCGGCGCTTCCCGATACCCTGCTCGAATCGGAACTCTTCGGTCACGAGAAGGGGGCGTTCACCGGTGCGGTGAATCAACGCAAGGGGCGGTTCGAGCAGGCCCACGGCGGCACCATTTTTCTCGATGAGATCGGCGAGATCAGCCCGACCTTCCAGGCCAAACTGCTGCGAGTGTTGCAGGAGGGCGAATTTGAGCGGGTCGGTGGTTCCAAGACCCATGTGGTCGATGTGCGCGTGGTGGCGGCCACCAACAAGGATCTGGAGTCAGAGGTTCAGGCCGGACACTTCCGGGAAGATCTCTATTACCGTCTCAATGTCATGCCGATCCAGATGCCGCCCCTGCGTGATCGGCGTGAGGACATCCATGACCTGGCCCGCTTCCTGGTGACCAAAATATCCAAGAACCAGGGACGAGAACTGGAGATCGATGATGGTGCGATCCGCATACTGATGCGCCATGATTGGCCGGGTAATGTCCGCGAGCTGGAAAACTGCCTGGAACGGGCGGCGGTCATGAGTGGTGACGGGATGATCGATGAAAACGCCATCAATCTCTCCGGACTGCGCCCGCTGCTGGAGCCGGAGTTCGCCCCGGATCTGCCTGCGGGCGTCCGCTCCGAACTCGATGATCCCAACATGGACGAACGCCAGCGGGTCATCGCCGCGCTCGAGCAGGCGGGTTGGGTGCAGGCCAAGGCGGCACGTCTGTTGGGCATGACGCCGAGACAGATCGGCTATCGCATCCAGACCCTGAACATCAAAGTGCGTCAACTCTGAATCGGTTTGTCGGGGGGGGGATACCCCCTCAGGAACCCGTTCCCATCGATCCATGAGGCACTCGTTCCCACGCTCCGCGTGGGAACGCATACCAGGACCCCACAATGCTCACCCGGTTTGGGGTATTCGCCTGACCCGGGGTCTGCATTCCCACGCAGAGCGTGGGAACGAGCCGAAGTCCAATCAATACAGATAAGATCCTCGTTCCCACGCTCCGCGTGGGAACGCATACCAGGACCCCACAATGCTCACCCGGTTTGGGGTATTCGCCTGCCCGGAGTCTGCATTCCCACGCAGAGCGTGGGAACGAGCCAACCGGATGGATACACGCATGCGGTTCGGTTCACTCACCATACTATCTGCAACAATCTCATGAAGGAGTAGCGACATCCTCTGTAGACACCCGTACACACGTCCCCATGCTACTGTCGCCAACATGACAATTTCCTCAGGCTGAGAATAAAAAGTCCAATTAATACAGATAATTAAAATTTTTGCTCAGACTAGGCACGCAGATTGCATTTGAGTCTCCAACAGCGAAAACATTTTGGCACAGCTTGGGAGGCCGGATGATGGAATTGAAAGTGATTGGTCAATCAGCCGAAGCGGGGGCACAAGGCGGATGCAGTTCATCCGGATGCGGCGGCAGCAGCGATCAACTGGGGCATCTGCCGGAGCATATCCGGGAAAAGGTGCATAACCACCCCTGTTATTCCGAAGAGGCGCACCACCATTTCGCCCGCATGCACGTCGCGGTGGCGCCGGCCTGCAACATCCAGTGCCACTACTGCAATCGCAAGTACGACTGCGCCAACGAATCCCGTCCCGGGGTGGTGTCCGAGCTGCTTACCCCGGACCAGGCGGTCAAGAAAGTCATGGCCGTGGCGGCCAATATACCCCAGATGACCGTCCTGGGCATCGCCGGTCCCGGCGATCCCCTGGCCAATCCGGAGCGGACCTTCGAAACCTTCCGTCAGCTGACCGAGAAGGCCCCCGACATCAAATTGTGCGTCTCGACCAACGGTCTCTCCCTGCCTGAGCAGGTCGAGGAACTGTGCAAGCACAACATCGATCACGTCACCATCACCATCAACTGCGTGGATGCAGATGTGGGCGCCAAGATCTATCCCTGGATCTTTTGGAAGAATCGTCGCATCAAGGGCCGCAAGGGCGCCGAGATCCTCATTGAACAGCAGCAGAAAGGCCTGCAGATGCTCACCGACCGGGGCATCCTGGTGAAGGTCAACTCGGTGATGATTCCCGGGGTCAACGATCAGCACCTGGAAGAGGTGAGCAAGGTGGTCAAGGCCAAGGGCGCCTTCCTGCACAATGTCATGCCGCTGATTGCCGAGGCCGAACACGGCACCTTCTTCGGTGTGATGGGTCAGCGTGGACCTACCCACGATGAACTGCAAAGCCTGCAGGACAAGTGTGCCGGTGACATGAACATGATGCGTCACTGCCGTCAGTGCCGTGCCGACGCGGTGGGCATGCTGGGCGAGGACCGGGGCGACGAGTTCACCATGGACAAGGTGGAGATGATGGACATCGACTACCAGGAAGCCATGACCAAACGAGCCGAGTACCAGGCGGCTGTGACGGCCACCATGGAAGCCAAACGGGCACAGAAGGCGGAAACCTTCATTCCCCTGAGTGCTCTGAAACGCACCCGCAAGGAACCCCGGCCGGCACTCATGGCGGTGGCCACCACCGGCGGCGGGGTGATCAACCAGCACTTCGGACATGCCCGGGAGTTCCTGGTGTATGAGGCTTCGGCGTACGACGTGCGCTTTATCGGACACCGCAAAGTCGATCTCTATTGCAGCGGTGGCGACACCTGCGGCGATGCGGAAACGACCCTGCAGAAAACCATCCGAACTCTTGAGGGCTGCGAGGCCGTGCTGTGCTCCAAGATCGGTTATGAACCTTGGGAAATGCTCGAAGAGGCTGGCATTCAACCCAATGGAGAGCATGCCATGGAGCCCATCGAGGAAGCGGTGGCCAAAGTCTACGCCGAAATGGTGGAGGCCGGCCGGCTCGATCAACCCCGCACTGCGGATCAACTCCAGGTCGGTGCCTGAGGAGCGTAACCATGGCATATGAAATTATCGAAAGCTGTGTCAATTGCTGGGCCTGTGAACCGCTCTGCCCGAGCCAGGCCATCTACGAGGCGCGTCCCCATTTTCTGATCGACGCGAAAAAGTGCACCGAGTGCGAGGGTGATCATGCGGATCCCCAATGCGTCAGTATCTGTCCCATAGAAGGGGCGATCCTGAACCCGTTCAATGAGCCGGCCAATCCCCCCGGTTCACTGACCGGGATACCACCGGAGCGCATGGCGGAGGTGATGGCGGAAATCCAGGCACGCTGAGTGTCAGGCACGAAACGTTAGTCCCAACTGGTCAGACTGTCCTATTCAAGCGGACAGTCGCAATACCGCGGAGGCAATGCCCGATGGAAAAGATCATGCAACAGCGACTCGCTCCCGTACCGGCACAGAGCAACGTGTATGCACGAACGGTGAAACCCTACCATCAGTTCATCCGCTTGATGCGCAATCATTTCACCCGCCCGGTAACGCGCACTAAACCCTACGGCATGACCCTGCCGGATCGGGTCTGGGCGCGTCAATCCGCATTAATCATGAGTCTGTACGAGTCCCGGGATCATGAGTGACTTGGTTTTCTATGAAAAACCAGGCTGCGTGGGTAACAACCGGCAGAAAACGATCCTGCGTGAGCAGGGCATATCCTTCGAAGTCAGAAATCTTCTGACCACCCTGTGGACCGCGGACAGCCTGAGGGCGTTTTTTGCGGATACTCCGGTGAGCCAATGGTTCAACGATTCCGCGCCCCGGGTGAAGAGCGGCGACATCGCCATCGATCAATTGGATGAGGTCTCGGCACTGCGTCTGATGGTGGATGACCCGATCCTGATCCGGCGTCCCCTGATGGCCTGTGACGGATACAAACAGTCCGGTTTCGTACCCGGACCCGTGCTCGCGCATCTGGGTATTCGTTTGGATGAGGCGCAGGATCTGCAGTCCTGTCCCAGGGTGACACAACCCTGTGAGGAACCCCGGTGAGTTACGAAATCGACGCCTCAAGCCATCGCAACGCAATTGAATTCGCGGACGGCGTCTACTGGATCGGCGCCCTTGATCCCTCGTTGCGCACCTTTGACATCATTCTCAGCACCGCCAATGGCACCACCTATAACTCCTACCTGGTGAAGGGACAGGAAGGCGTAGCCATTATCGATACCGTCAAGGCCAACTTCAGCAGCGAGTTTTTCGCTCGTCTGGAGTCCGAGGTGGATTACTCTGAGATCAAGTACATCGTGCTCAACCACCTGGAACCGGACCATACCGGCGCCTTGCCGGAGCTGATGCGTCGCGCGCCCCAGGCGAAGCTCTACATCTCGCAGCGGGCCACCTCCATGCTCAAGGCGCTGCTCAAGCCCACCAACGGCAGTTTCGAATACACCACGGTGACCACCGACGACCGCATCAGCCTGGGGGATCGCACCCTGCGCTTTCTGCATACCCCGTTTCTACACTGGCCGGATACCCAATGCACCTATCTGGAAGAGGAGGGCATTCTGTTTTCCGGCGATGTGTTCGGTTGTCACTATTGCGACAAGCGGCTGTTCAACGATCGGGTCGGTGATTTCCGCTTCTCCTTCGACTACTACTACGCCCACATCATGCGTCCATTCAAAAAGCATGTGATGGAAGCCCTGCAGTTGATCGAACCCCTCAAGTTGAAACAGATCGCGCCGACCCATGGGCCGATCCTCAGAGAGCGGCCGAGACGTTATGTCACCCACTACCGGGAGCTATCGACCTCCAGCCTGTCCCGGGAGATCGGAGTCGATGATCGCTCACTGATCATCTTCTACATGAGCTCCTACGGCAACACCGCACGCATGGCTGAAGAGATCAGCAGCGGTGCCGGCAAGATACCCGGTGTCAGGGTTTCGCTCTATGACCTGGAGGGCGGAGAGACCGGTCCCTTTGTCGATCTGATCGAAGAGGCCGATGCGCTGCTGTTCGGCTCACCGACCATCAATGGGGATGCGGTCAAACCGGTCTGGGACCTGCTCTCATCCCTGGCGGTGGTCAATTTAAAGGGTAAACTGGGCGGCGCATTCGGTTCCTTTGGCTGGAGCGGTGAAGCGGTGCCGATGATCGAAGACCGGATGCGCGGCCTGAAGATGCGGATCCCGCAGCAGGGTTTGAGAGTCAAGCTGATTCCCACCGATGAGGAACTGGAGGCATGCCGGGCTTTCGGCCTGGCGATTGCCGAGGAGCTGGTGGGAAGGCATTCGCAAAAAGCGGTGATCGATCTGGCCGATCTGATCTGATACCGGACATCATCAACGCAACATCTGAAGGTGAACTGACATGGCTAAAGCAAAAATCACATTCGTCGATATCGAACAGACCGTCAACGTGCCCGCGGGCACCCGGGTCATCGAGGTTTCTGAGAAGATCGGCGCGGGTATTATCTACGGCTGCCGGGAAGGCGATTGCGGCACCTGCATGATGCACGTGGAAGAGGGCTGGAACAACTTGACAGAACCCTCGGTTCTGGAGGAGAAGGTGCTCAAGGAGAACATGGCCGGACGCCACGACCGACTCGCCTGCCAGGCACAAATCATTGGCGATTGCAAAGTCAAACCGGCCTGAGCGCTATCCAGGAGATCCGATATGCCACTGATTACCTTTTCCAGTCCAGGATACCAGGACAAGACCGTCTACGCAGTGGCGGGCAGCTTCACCGAAACCGTGGTCGAATACGAGGTATCCTGATGGCGCAACCCATGCTTGCCAATGATGACGTGCAAGCCCTCTATGGGCGACTGATCAACAGCGCGCGACAACAGACCTCCACTGAGGTGGTGCTGGCGCGTCTGTTGTCATCCTGGAAGTGCGGAAACTCCGTCCTGCCCGAGTGGTTGGGACTGGGTGAATTGGCGTTTCGCAAACTGCTTGAACAACATTTTCCCGGCATGGATCCCTCCGAGGTGATTCATCATGCCGCCGCGCCCCGGAGTGCCTACGAGGGGGAGATGGAGGACCTGCGCACCCTGATTCTGCAGCACCGCAGCCACCGGTCGGATGCCGAACTCTGGTTCTCGGAAATTCTGATCGCCGGTTGCATGGGGCCGGATCACCTGTGGCAGGACCTGGGCTTGTGGAGTCGGGACGATCTCTCCCTGTTGATCTCGGATCATTTCCACCCGCTCGCGGTGATGAACACCAAGAACATGAAATGGAAGAAGTTTCTCTATAAACAGCTATGCGAGACCGAGGGCATCTACACCTGCCGTTCCCCCAGTTGCGAGGTTTGTGCGGATTACGCCAACTGCTTCGGACCCGAGGAATCCTGATTTTTCAACGGGAACCCCGCCGAGACCCTGCAACACTCAGGGTAATCACGGTACCCCCCCGGCCTCAAGAACGTTTATACTGGACCGACACCGATGCGGACGGCAATGACGCCACGGATCTCCGGTTAGCCAGAAAGATCAATCGAAACCAATTCGGGTCATGATGCACAAACCAGCACCGCCTCTCGTCAATCCCGAGCTTTCGCAGAAAGCCTCAGCCGCCTATCTCGGGCTGGCGTTGGGAGACGCTCTGGGGGCGACCACCGAGTTCCTGACACCTAACGAGATCAAGGCTCGCTATGGTGTGCACAGAAGCATCCGTGGAGGTGGCTGGCTCAATCTCAAACCTGGGCAGGTTACCGACGACACTGAGATGAGCCTGGCCCTGGGCGATGCGATACTCAAGAGCGGTGGGGTCAGCGCCCGCTCGGTGGCCCAGGCCTTCAGTGACTGGATGAAGGCCAAGCCCATCGATATCGGCAATACCGTACGACGCGGTATCGTGCAATTTCGCAACACCGGCCATCCCTGGGTGGACGAGAATTTCTACGATGCCGGCAATGGGGCCTGCATGCGCTGCCTGCCGATCGCCTTGGTCTATCATGGCAGTTCACCGGATGCTCTGGTTGTGGCATCGCGAACCCAGGCCCACACCACGCATAACAATCCCCTGTCCGATGCCGGCACCGAAACCGTTCTGCGCATGATCGTTGCGGCCCTGAAAGGCGCGCAACGGGAGGAACTGTTCGAGTTGGCTCTGCATCTGGTCGAGGCGCATCGGGAATACCGCTTCGACAAACGCCGGGTGGAAAATCCCAGCGGTTATATCGTGGAGACCCTGCAGGTCGTGTTTCAGGCCTTTTTCGACAACCTGGATTTCGAATCGACTCTCGTGGACGTGGTGAACCGGGGCGGGGATGCGGATACCACCGGCGCGATTGCCGGGATGCTGGCGGGAGCTCTTTACGGGATGTCCGCCTTACCGGAGCAATGGGTGAAAAAACTCAACGCTGCGGTGCGAAAACGTTGTTTGATGCAGGCGCAAGCGTTGATGGCCCTGGCCGGCGAAATCAACAATCTGGAAACCTACTGATCAGAACCGACCTTTGCAGTGTTTTAGGGATGACCGGCTCCACCGCCGTGTTGTTTGACATGAGCCGCCAGGGCGCTGTCCATGGTTTTTGCATGAACCTCGAACCAGTGTGGTAGTTGCTCGACCGCGTAGGCTCGGCCCAGCAGCAACGAGCCTTTGGCTACCCGGATACCGAAACGACCCAGTTCGCCCAGTATCCGGTTGTGTTCATCCAAGTGCTCCCGGGTGGCGGGAAAGCGGGTTGTCTGCATCAGCTCCTGTTCCACCATGAAATGCGCCTCGGTATGTACAACCAGTTCCTGAAACAGACGCATGAAAACGCCTTTTTCCGCGGTTTCCAACTGATTGACCAGTTCCATGAAGCGCCGGTGCATATCATCCATCTGGGAGACGCCCAGACGATAATCGGAATTTTCGGTGTCAAGTAACATCGATCGATTCGGTTTCCAGGTTGGCTTGTTTACGATAGTCGATCATCTTGATCAGTTTACGCTGGATGTACTCCGCATATTCATCCTGATTTTCATAGCCATAGGTTACGGCAAGCGTGGCCAGCTGGTCCAGCAGGCCGCGCAACACAACAATTTCATCCAGAGACCGGCCACAAGTCCTGCAACCGGTTTCATCTTCACGGCAGGCCGTCTTGCCTTGACAGGGTACGAATTTTGCCATAGATCAACACCCGATATCTTCAGTAACAACTTCTTCCATTTGAGCGTTCCCAGTATATGCCATCAAGGCATCGATATCCGCTTCGATGATCTCAATGTTCATCTTCTTACAAAAGCGGCGCTCTTTGTCATTGGGTTGCGGAATCAATGCCCAACCCGCCGGTGATCCGGAGGCGTAGATCATGTCCGAGAGTACCATACGCTCCGTGTCCCGGGTCATGCGCAGACCGAGAAACAGGTATTGTCGCCCTTTGCGGTAGGCCTTGAGATAGTCGGGAATCGCGAATCCGCCCATCAATTCGGTGATGAAATCCACGTAATCCGCATCCGAGGCGATGAAAGTGGGATCGGGCAGGGGAGTTCCCATGGGCTTGAACAGGGTGGGCAGGCTCGGATCGACCATCGCCTGGTCAATCTCTTTGGCCGAGTATTTTTCGCCATCGTAGTGATGGATGCGGAAGCGATAGTGGGTGCCGCCCAATCGTGCGATGCCACGGACCAGGTTATGCGGTACGCCGCGATAGCTCTCCTGCAGTTGTGTGTCCCGATTGATGTCGATCACATAGTGCGGCTGTATCCGCGCCAGCCAATCGTGCAAGGGTGCACGGGTCCACTGGGTCTCCCCGTAGGTCGTGCTGAGAAACCGGTTGACCGCGGTGCGCCCCCGTTTCAGCTCCACATCCATGGCGGCGCGGGGGAATTCGTACATCAGCCTGGGGGACATTGGTTTGCCCCCATTCATCGCCAGGATCAGGCTATCGCTGTCGGCAGGAATGGGCTCGCCGGTCTCGGTCTGTTTGGCTCCATTCAGTGCGCCTGCACCAAGATAAGGCACGATCTGGTTGGACTTGATTCCCTCAACCAGTGTCTCAAAGATTTCAACGGTCATTACACCACTCCTGTTATCGGTCATCGATTCAGAATAACAAAGCAAGAGACAGGCCAGACTGTGATCGAACACAAAATCAAGCAGATAGCGCAGTCTTTTGTGGTTCTGTAGTGAATTTGTCGTACTTGAGACAGGCTGACAAGGTATTCAATCCGACAGCTGGCAATTGTAAAACCAGGGGTTCGACCCAGTTTTCATTATGTTGGCATGATTTCTGTATAACCGCGTGTAAGCAAACTTACGGTGTGTGATCAACCTATGCAGGAATCGGATTTTCATGAAGTGGCCGACGAGTTTATTCATCTGGCCAATGAATTGAGTGAAGAGTGGGCGACCCCGTTTCTCAGTGCGGCCTTCATGTATGCGGCGGCCCGCTACAACGCCTTCTTTTTCTGGGAATCGGATGGCGTGCCTGAAAAACAGGCGGCGGCTATCGACTACTACTGTGACCAGTACCGTAAGATGCTGCAAGAGTGTCTGCACGAACTGAGCAAAGGCTGATGGCCATGCGTTTGTTGAAAACAGATACAGGGACATTCGATGTCGATGAACCGCATCCGGCCAGTCGCTGGGCCATGTCGGCGTCTCTCGATCCACTGCAAATCGACTGCATCACCGCCATCATGCTCAAGATCCTGGATGACAAGTGTCGCATGGGGCCTGAGGAGCAAGTGGCATTCATCGCGATTTACCATGTGGTCAAAACCCGGCCAGGTCACTACTTCGATGAGAGTATTCACGAGTTGATCGATCAGGGCTGGAACAGTGACCATCCACAGCTTCGCAAACAGATACACGAACAGCGTCTGTATGCCGAACGGGCCATCCCCAAATCCGTGATGAAGTTCTTCAAGCGTTTCCTGCGCGAGTCCCTCTACGGTCTCTGATATTTCCTCTCGGGTAGGGTTTGTTTCGCAAAACACGCCCACTCAGACCATACACCCGTGTAGCCCGGGTGCAGCGAAGCGGAACCCGGGATCAGGCAGAACACGAAGACCCCGGAGACAACTCAAACCTCTTCAACTCATTCCCACGCTCCGCGTGGGAATGCAGATCCAGGCCTGTACACGCCTAGCAGGTTTGGGTAATGACGCGTGATATAGATAGGCATTCCCACGCAGAGCG
This sequence comes from Candidatus Thiodiazotropha sp., assembly GCA_050305635.1. Classification (GTDB taxonomy): domain Bacteria; phylum Pseudomonadota; class Gammaproteobacteria; order Chromatiales; family Chromatiaceae; genus Thiodiazotropha. The sequence continues at coordinate 18,697 of JBNLFS010000099.1, forward strand.
TGGGAACGAGATAACTTTGCATACTCCTCAAGCCGATGAGCGCATCGAACACACCAACCGACCATTCAAAACCGCTTCAGCCAACGTATTCTATGGCTGAGAAACATGGGTAATCGGGTAGATCTATAACACCACGAAGGGCACGAAGAGCATGCAGCGTAATGAACCGACCGCTGAATCCATCCTTCGTGCGCTTCGTGGTAGATTTCAGCCCATCGAGAACATAAAACTTGAAACTAAAACCCAGTAAAACGCCATACGCTCGCTGCCCCGGCATTGAATCCAATGTTTACAGCGTACTCACACCCACTTCATACACCCCGCCAATCACCAGAAATTCAGATTCACCCTTGAGCGTGCCGGGCAACAGATCCGGAAAGTAGAGCAGTTTTGCGGTCGGCACGCGGGCTTCCAGAATGTAGTCACCGAATTCATCGGCCCGGGTGCGGTCACTGCTGAAGGAGTTCAGATTATTGAGGATCATGATGTAACGGCGTTTCTCCGGGCGATCCAGGATTTCATACTCCTTGAGATTGTTGGTGCCACGGAACAAGACCAGCTGTTGCGCGAAACGTCTGCCGGCTTCGTATTGGCAGTAGGTGTAGAGCAGATCGAATTGCGCTTCGAGGGCATTGGTGTTGTAGAGGCCCCGGGCTCGATCATACAGATAGGTCTGATACTGTTCGGAAGACTCGTCACCCAGCGGCCCGTGGTGGTTTCTCGGTCTGAGACCGAAACGCGACTCCACCCAGCTCTTCAACACCGCAGCCTCCTTGCTGTCCGCATCGAACATCCAACCCCGCAACACGCGCAGATAGTCCGCTTTGTCGCGTTTGAGACAACGGCTGTCAGTGGTGAATCCCGCTTCGTCCAAATGATCGAGCAAAAAACCCGAGCGCATGTAGTCGTGAAAGTGGTCGGCCCGTGTTTTTGCGCAATCGATGCCATCCAGAGCGGTGAAGAGCTCCCGGTGCAGGTGTTTGACACCGTCAATCTCAAGCGGAACGGGATGGTGCTGGTAGGTCAGGCTGCCGAGGATGACGGAGGGCAGGTTGCAGCGGTTGATGGAGAGACGCGCATGAGCGGGGAGCGAGGGGGCCTTTTGTAATGTTTGTATGTGTTCATCCATACAATGACTGGGTGATTGTCGCGAACCTGACCTCATTCTAAACCGGCATACCGTTTAATAAAACAAATAAAAACAACAAGTTAAAAGAATATTTGTTTTTTGGCATAGCGCTTGCAGTTAAGTAATCGTCCAAGTGACCTTAAACGACTCTAGTCACCCAAATGATTCATCAATAGTAAGGAGATCCAACATGGCGCTGCGTCAATGTGCAATCTACGGTAAAGGCGGTATTGGTAAGTCCACCACTACCCAGAACCTGGTAGCCGGTCTGGCTGAACTGGGTAAAAAGGTCATGATCGTCGGTTGTGACCCCAAAGCGGACTCTACCCGTCTGATCCTCCACTCCAAGGCACAGAATACCATCATGGAAATGGCAGCGGAAGCTGGCACCGTTGAGGATCTGGAACTGGAAGATGTGCTGAAAACCGGTTACGGCAACATCAAGTGCGTCGAGTCCGGTGGTCCTGAGCCGGGCGTCGGTTGTGCCGGCCGCGGCGTTATCACCGCGATCAACTTCCTGGAAGAGGAAGGCGCCTACGAAGACGATCTCGACTTCGTGTTCTATGACGTACTGGGTGACGTGGTGTGCGGTGGTTTCGCCATGCCCATCCGCGAGAACAAGGCCCAGGAAATCTACATCGTATGCTCCGGTGAGATGATGGCCATGTACGCCGCCAACAACATCTCCAAGGGTATCGTGAAGTACGCCAACTCCGGTGGTGTGCGTCTGGCCGGCCTGATCTGCAACAGCCGTAACACCGATCGTGAGGACGAGCTGATCATCGCCCTGGCCCAGAAGCTGGGTACCCAGATGATCCACTTCGTGCCCCGCGACAACGTGGTGCAGCGTGCTGAGATCCGTCGTATGACCGTCATCGAGTACGATCCGAGCGCCAAGCAGGCCGACGAGTACCGTAACCTGGCGCAGAAGATCATCGACAACACCGAGCTGGTGATCCCGACCCCCTGCACCATGGACGAGCTCGAAGAGCTGCTGATGGAGTTCGGCATCATGGAGGAAGAGGACGAGAGCATCATCGGTCAGACCGCTGCTTCTGAGAGCTGCACGGTAGCCGCTCCCTGATTGTTGGTGAGTCGAAACGATTAATTTGTAGT
>JBNLFS010000100.1:0-18657 GCA_050305635.1 Candidatus Thiodiazotropha sp.
GAGCGCCGTTTGGTCATTCCAAATAAGCGACGAGCAACGGGTCGTGGCGCTTTTTCTGACGCAACCCCCTTTAGAGATGCCAGACGGGGGGGCTGGGGCTTTTTTGCGCCCAACGGCGTCATCATTCGCCCATGTAGCCAAGCTACACTTCGCTCATTCTGCCTTGTTGGGCGCAAAAACAGTCCCAGCAGAGCCTATCGGATGAGTGTTAACAGGCCCTAGCTACGGGAGCGGATGGTCTATCGGAACCACCCACTCGGTCCGCTGACCGAATTTTTCCACGAGTTAAGCGAATTGCGCAGGGACAATCTCCGGCCATGAGAGTGCGTACTTGTCCGGGCATCTGCGCACCGAGAAGGCACGAAGATTCAAACTCTGTTCAAGGATGAACGCAGTGCTGACAGGGCGGACATCTCTTCAATCAAGAGGATAGACACTTTCATACTCTCCCGCTACACCCTTAGGCTCCGGCAAATAACCACAGATGACCGCCCCCCCCTTTGCGTGCTTTTCGAGCATGGGGTGGCCCTTCTTTTAATTGCTGTTGATAATCATTATCATTTACACTAAGATGCAACAACCCTTATGAGTGAACCCGTATTGAACGCTATGTCAGAAACTGAACGAGTCGGCAACCCGCCACAAATATCATCCCTCAAACCCAATAGTCAGCGCATACACAGCCGACTACTGTTTGGCAGAGGAAATCAAATCGCCATCGAACATCGTGGCGAGGTCTATCATTTACGTATAACCCGAATGGGGAAATTAATCCTGACCAAATGATCACAACCTGAGGTTCAGCCAGCGAACGCCAGCCAGACCGTATTCAACTCTTGGAGCCAATATGAAAACAACGGCCTTATCTCTGGTGACGCCTGTCCTGCTCACAACCTCCTTTTCGCTCCTGGCCGCCACGCCGGAAGAGCGACTTGATGTGATGGAACAACGATTGAAGGTGCTCGAGCAACAGGAGCCCACTCACCATCACCTGCCGATCGAAAACATACAGACATCCGATGAGGATGCACTCGCTACTGGATCTCTGGTCGATCGGATTCTGTTCAGCGGTCTACTCGAGGTGGAAGCGCAGCAGATTTCGCCCGATGAAGGCGACCGCAGCAGCGATCTCTACCTGGCCACGATGGAACTGGGAGTTGCCGCCCAGGTGAATGACTGGACATCGGCGGAAATCGTACTGCTGTATGAGGATGACGGAACACACTCCGGTGACATAACGGTGGACTCGGGGGTGATCCGTATCGCGGATCCTCAGGCATCCTGGTATCTCGTGACCGGGCAGTATGCTCTGCCCTTCGGTAACTTCTCCACTCATCTGGTATCGGATCCACTGACCCTGGAGGCCGCTGAAACCTATGATGTGGCACTCGAAGCGGGGTATGAAATCAGTGGCGCAACCTTTGCCGTCTATGTATTCAAGGGCGACCAGCAGGATGAGATCAGCAATGGCGGTGTGCGTTTCGGTTATGGCTTCGAACGCGATGACCTGGCGGTCAGCACCCATATCGGCTGGATCAATGACCTGAGCGAATCCGACAGCGTGGTCGATGAAGGTTCCACTGCATTGAACAAGGCCCCCGCCTGGAGCCTGTTCGCCCAGCTCGACTGGGGGGCTTTCACAATAATCGGTGAATACCTGGCGGCCACGGAGGCCCTGGCGGTCTACAACACCAGTGACAAACCATCCTTCTACAACCTGGAAACCGCCTACCACTTCGAGGCTTTGGATAGACCCATGACTCTTGCGCTGGGCTGGCAGGGTAGCGAAGAGGCACGGAATTACGCCGGAGGGATGGATGAGAAACGCGCCCTGGCTGCGCTTTCCCTAGGCCTGGCCGAGTCCCTCGTTTTGGCCCTGGAAGTCGCACGCTGCGAAGATTACGACGGAGCGGACGACCGCATCATCACCGCGCAGCTGGCGGTTGCTTACTGATCACAGGAGTCCATCATCATGAAAATCCAGACCCTGGTGCTGATGGGGTTGCTCATCAGCGCCAAGCTCACGGCTGCGCCCAGCGAACAGTCCGTACTCACTCATTACGCCGATCTGGCCCTGGCCATGTATCAGGACGCCCTGTACGAAGCACAGGAACTCGACCAGGCGGTAAAAGCCCTCATCAGCCACCCGGATGAGCCCCACCTGCAGGCCGCCCGGGAGGCGTGGGTCTCGGCCCGACATCCCTACCAGCAGACCGAAGCCTACCGATTCGGTAATCCGATCGTGGATGAGTGGGAGGGCAAGGTGAACGCCTGGCCCCTGGATGAGGGATTGATCGATTACGTGGCCGGTTCCTATGGCGACATGTCCGATGAAAACCCCTACTACACCGCCAATATCATCGCCAATCCAACGCTGAGCGTCGGCCGTGGGACGATCGATACCCACTCGTTGGATAAATCGACCCTCTCGCAACAGCTGCATGAACTCGGCGATGTGGAGTCCAATGTGGCGACCGGATATCACGCCATTGAGTTCCTCCTCTGGGGTCAGGACCTGAACGGCACCGGCCCCGGGGCGGGGGACCGACCCGCCTCGGACTACGACACAGAGCATTGCAGCGGCGGGCATTGCGAGCGACGCGCCGCCTATTTGAATGCAGTCACGGAACTGCTGATCGACGACCTGCAATGGATGGTGGGTCAGTGGCAGGAAGATGGCGCAGCGCGACGTGCGGTGACCGAAGGCGATCCGCAACGCAACCTGGCCGCCATCTTCACCGGGCTGGGCAGCCTCTCCTACGGCGAACTGGCGGGAGAACGGATGAAGCTGGGACTGCTGCTGCACGATCCGGAAGAGGAGCATGACTGCTTCAGTGACAACACCCACTGGTCCCACTACAACGATGTCCTGGGCATCCTCAACGTCTACACCGGACGCTATGTTCGCACCGACGGAAACATCCTCAGCGGACCGAGTCTCTCGAACCTGGTGAACAGCCGAAGTCCGGAAACCGACCATCTGCTAAAAGTGCGCATACAGGAAACCCTGCTTCGCATGAACGCCCTGGTGGAGAGCGCAGAACGGGGTGTCGCCTACGATCAGCTGATCGGTGAGAACAATCCCGCCGGCAATGCCCTGGTCGCCTCCGCCGTGGACGCCCTGGTGAAGCAGACCCGCGCCCTCGAGCAGGCGGTTCAGGTTATGGGCCTGGAAGCCATCACCTTCGAAGGATCCGACAGCCTGGATGCCCCGGACAAGGTGCGTTAAGTGAATCCCAGGCAAATCGCATGCAGTCTGGTTCTGTTGTTGCCGCTGGGGCTGGCCCCAGCGGCCGAGCAACCACAACCAGAACATATCGAAAACCTGGGCGAGACCCTGTTCTTCGATGTCAATCTGTCGCTAAACCGCACCCAGTCCTGTGCCACCTGCCACGCACCCGGCAACGGTTTCATCGATGTTCGGGTGAACGCCAGTGGCCGGGCCTACTCTCTCGGTGACGACGGACACTCCCTGGGGGATCGCAATGCACCGACCCTGGGCTATGCCGCCCTCACTCCGGAGTTCCATCAGAACAGGAAGGAAGAGTATGTCGGGGGCCTGTTTCTCGACGGACGCGCAGGGGATCTTGCAGAGCAGGCCGGGGGGCCGCCCCTCAACCCACTGGAGATGAATATGCCGGACAAGCGCTCTGTGGTCGAACGCCTGCGGGAGAACCCGCTCTACCTGGAAGCCTTCCCAAGACTCTTCGGCGAAGCGATCCTCGATGATCCGGAGTCCGCCTATCTCGCCATGACCCGCAGTATCGCCGCCTTCGAACGCAGTGATGCCTTCGCGCCGTTCGATTCAAAATACGACCGCTACCTCAAAGGCGAAGTCACCCTGACCGCACAGGAACAGTTGGGCATGACCCTGTTCTTCTCCCGGCAGTTCACCAATTGCAATCTGTGTCACCAGTTGAAACCCATCCCCGAAAGTGGTGGAGAAAGCTTCACCAACTACACCTACCACAACATCGGGACACCAACCCATGGGGTGGGCCGTCAGGCGAACGGACTGGGTCCGGATCATCAGGACCGGGGACTGCTCGACAATCCCCGGGTCGAGGATCCCCTTCAGGCCGGGAAATTCAAGGTGCCTACCCTGCGCAATGTGGCGGTCACCGGTCCCTACATGCACAACGGGGTGTTCCGTGAGTTGCGTACCGTGATGCTGTTCTACAACCGCTACAACAGCAACAACCCGCGGCGCCAGATCAATCCCGAAACCAATGCACCCTGGGGTGATCCCGAGGTCGGGGAGAATCTCTCGCTCCAGGAGCTGGAAACCGGCCCGGCGCTGAAAGACCGTGAAATCGATGCCCTGGTGGCATTCCTGGAAACCCTTACCGACCGTCGTTACGAAGCACTCCTGAAGCCCCGGAGGACGACTCAATGAAAAAGTCGCCGTTAGCCCCCCTGGCGGGCCTGTGCCTGTCGGTCTGGACAAACGTTACCATCCCGGCAGCACACGCCATCCACCCGGCCCGTCCTCAACCCTCGGGGGATATGAGTGAAGCGCAGCGACTCGAATTCCGCATCGGCGAAAGCCTGTTCGAACGCATCTGGGTCAGCGCCCCCGCCTCGACCCGCGCGGCGGACGGTCTCGGCCCCTTGTACAACGCCCGCTCCTGCAGCGCCTGCCACCCAAACAGCGGACGTGGGCGAGTACCTGCGAATCCCACCGAAGCACCGCTCGCCCTGGTCCTGAAGCTCGACATTCCAGAACATCGCCCGGACCCCACCGCAGCCCGGCGGAACAACCGACCTGAGCCGGGATACGGACTGCAGCTGCAGAACGCCGCGGTGGCCGGTCACCCGGCCGAAGCGCGCCTATCGGTCCGCTACCGGGAGATCCCGATCGCTCTGCCCGGAGGTGAAAGCGTCAACCTGCGACAGCCCGAATACATGATCCACCCACTCCACTACGGGACGCTGCATCCGCAAACCCGCTACTCTCCCCGCCTGGCGCCCCAACTGGCCGGCCTGGGGCTGCTCGACGCGATCCCCACGGAGACACTGCTCTCCCGGTCCGACGCCGAGGATCGGGATGGGGATGGCATCTCCGGTCGGGTCAACTGGGTGTGGAGCCGCCGGGATGGTCTGAGGCAACCCGGCCGGTTCGGCCACAAGGCGGGACTGGTGAGCCTGGATGAGATGGCCCAATCCGCCTTCGCCACCGATCTCGGCCTCTCCACCCCGCTCTATCCCGAAGCGTATGGGGATTGCACCGAGCGGCAAACTGCCTGCCGCGAGGCCAGGCACGGGGCGATCGCCGAGCGGGATGAAGTGGAGGCCCCGGAGAGCGTGGTGCGGGCGGTGCATTTCTACCTGTCTCAACTGGCGCCGCCATCGCCCGGGCAGGCGGATCACCCCGATATCCGCAAAGGCCGTCAGCTGTTCGATGCCATCGGTTGCAGCGCCTGTCATGTGCCCCACTATGAAGTGGTGCACAACGGGCGTTTGCAGCAGATCCATCCCTACTCCGACCTGTTGCTGCACGATCTGGGCGAGGGCCTGGCGGATCAGCGCCCGGAAGGTGAGGCCGGCGGCCGGGAGTGGCGCACCGCGCCCCTGTGGGGCATCAATCGGGACTCGACAGCCCAAGGAGCGGGCAACTATTTGCACGACGGGCGTGCACGCACCCTCCTCGAAGCCATCCTGTGGCACGCCGGAGAGGCGCAATCGCAACGCGACGCGGTAGCCGCCCTGTCCGTCACTCAACGGGGTCAGCTGTTGCGCTTCATCGAAAGCCTCTGAACCCGCGACGCAAGATCCTCTATCCTGTCAACCGACTTACACCCTATGCCCATGCACCCTTCACCCAATGCAAAGCGACTGATCACCGGCCTGCTGTTTATCGGCACGCTGCTGCTGGCCGCCCATATTCAGGCCTACGGATTCAAACAAACCGCTGACCGATACCTGATGCCAGGCTACCGGCAACTGGTCGATGCAACCGAAGCACTGAATCGGTCATCGAGCCGCTACTGCAACCAACCCAGCGGGGAACATTTCGAGACCCTGCGAGACAACTACCGAGCGGCCTTCCTGGCCTGGCAGACCGTGCAGCCGATCCGTTTCGGACCGGTACAGTACCTCAACCGGGATTACCGCTTCGAACTCTGGCCGGACAAGCGCGATTCGGTCACTCGCCATCTGGGACAGTTGCGGGCTGACCCGGATCTGTTGACGGAGCGATTCGACATCAGCGGCAAGAGCGCCGCGGTGCAGGGTTTCAGCGCCCTGGAACAGCTGCTGTTTTCAGACCCGCCGACGGAGGTTCGAAGCTGTCGCCTGATCCGTGCGATCAGCGCGAACCTGGCCCGAATGGCCTCGGGTACATTGCAGGACTGGCTGCAGGGTGATGAACCCTATCTGCAGTATTTCACACATCCCAACCCTGACAACCCCATGTTCGAATCGGAACCTGAACTGGCCGGACAGCTGCTCAACAGTCTCTACAACCAGTTGGAGGTGATGCTGACACAAAAGCTTGACCGCCCCCTGGGCGAGACACCCGACAAGGCCCGGGGCTCGCGGGCGGAGGGCTGGCGCAGCGGGACCTCCCTGGCGGCCTTGGAACGTAACCTTGAAGCCCTGCGGTCGATCGTCACCCTGGCGTTCGGCGATGAACTGAACCCCGCATTGGCGCAGCGGATTGCGCAGCAGTTCGACGCCATTGGACAAAGCAGACGGGGCATTACCCTTTCCCTCGACCGAGCGGTACTTGATGAAGTTCAGCGCGCGCGGGTATTGGACTATCGCCAGGCCCTGTCCGGACTGAAACAGCTGATCAGTATCGAGATGGCCGATGCACTGGGACTGTCACTGGGCTTCAACAGTCTGGATGGTGATTGACCTGTACAGCTGTGCACCATGCCCCTTACGGACGCAACCACTACACACTTTCCGGTGATTCAATCATGCAACGCAGAACCTTCCTCGGACTGAGTCTGGGCCTGATGGCCTGGGGTCCCACAGCGCTACTTTCGAGTCCCAACCCGCAGCGGTTTCTGAGCTGTCGCAGCGACCGGGACGGACGTCACCATGTCACGCTCTTCGAGGCAGACGGCAACGTTGTTTCCGACCTGCCACTACCCTTGCGGGGTCATGGCGCGACCTTGTCGAACGATGGCGCAAGCGCCGCGGTGTTCTCGCGCCGTCCCGGCGACCGGGTCTGGATCATCGATCTGGCAGAGGGCCGGATCAGCCACCGAATCACCGCGCCCGTGCACACCCACTACTACGGTCATGGCGTCTACAGCGCCGACGGGAAATGGCTGATGTGTTGCGAAAACCGCTTCGACAGCGGTGACGGGGTGATCGGTGTGTACCAGGTCTCGGCCGGCTACCGACGTATCGGCGAGATGGCGTCACACGGCATCGGCCCCCACGAGATCCGCCGTTCAGCGGATGGCGGCACCCTGATTGTGGCCAACGGCGGCATTCGGACCCATCCGGACATGCCGAGACGCAAGCTCAACCTGTCCAGCATGCAACCCAACCTGAGCTACCTGGACAGCCAGCAGGGCACCCTGCTCGAACAGGTGGCGCCACCGGAGCCCTGGCACCAACTCAGCATCCGACATCTGTGCGTAGCCGATGACGGCCGGGTTGCGCTGGCCATGCAGTACCAGGGTGGGCCGGACCACCGTCCCCCCTTGATCGGACTGCACCGACGCGGCGAACCCCTGCAGCTGCTGTCGGCACCCCCGGAGGTCCAGTCACGTCTCAACAACTACTGCGGCAGCGTGGAATTCTCGGCGGATGGCCGCCAATTTGCGGTTTCCGCCCCCCGGGGGGGACTGGTCACCTACTGGTCGGACAGCGGTACCTACCTGGGTCATCACGACCAGGCGGACGCCTGCGGCCTGGCGCCCCACGGAAACGGCTTTCTGGTCAGTGACGGGCTGGGCAGGCTTGAGCAGATCGGGGCAAGCCGGGACATCCGGGCGAGCGTCCCAGTAGCACAAGCCCGCTGGGACAATCACCTGCTGCCCTGCACCACGATCAGCGGCACCAGCAGCTCGTCCTGACTCGCACCCCCGTGGACGCCCACCAGTTCATAACGTTTTTCCTGGGCCAACCAGTCTTTGAGGGTGTAGTGGTGCCTCATGATCAGAACCCGGTCACCGATGCGCCGGAGCAGTTCCGGGTGCGGCTCGCCCAAACCGTACCAGCCCGCCTCCACGAGGGTGCGCGAGGGTACCGATTCCAGCACCTGCGACAGGTGATCCTCCAAATAGCGGTCAAAGTCCGCTTCGTAGCCCGGGCGCAGGTAGGCATAGGCGGAGCGGGGCTCACCGCATAACGGCAGCGCCAGGAAATCCAACAGCGGCGAATGCTCGTCCAGGTTCAGACGCTCCTCACGCCGGGTATCGATCTGACCGTGGTCCGCGGTCACCAGCAGCAATACATCGTGCATACGGGCCTGTTCCGCGATCTCGGAGAAGGCCCGGTCCAGCTCCAGGAGGTGGGTGGCGGCCCGCTCGCTGGTGATGCCGTCATGGTGGCCGATCGCGTCCAGTTCAGACCAGTAGGCGAACAGATACCCGGGTTCCGCCTCCTGAATGGCCTGGATCAGTTGATTCCGCAACTCTGTGAGTCCGTTGTAACTGTACAGGCGTGAGGTGCCGAGATGAGCCCGGTTGAAATCGGATTCGGCAATCGTGCGGGGGGATAGGATGCGGCTCGGTTGCGCGATACGCTCGCTGAAGGGGCGGTTGCCCAGCAGCCTGCCCACGTCGATCCCGGCCTGGGCATAGGTCCCCCCCCCATACCGCGGTCGACCGGGCAGCACCGCCAGGCAGGCGCCGAGTTCCCGAAAATACATGTACCAGCCGGTCAATCCGTGCTGCTGGGGGGCGTCACCGGTGAGAAAGGTCGTCACCGCGGAGGCGGTGGTCGGCGGGTAGACCGAGGTCATGCGCCCGCGCAGCGCGGCGTTGAGATGAACCGCCTCGGGATGCTCCCTGAGCATGCGCAGGCCCATGCCATCGATCACCCAGAGTATGACCTGACGATAGCCTCTGACTTCGTCGACCGGCAGCTGCCTGAGCGGTGCATAGGCATGCGCCCTGCCCCCCAGACCCTCCTGCAGTGAGGCCATCAGGTTGACGATGCTGCCGCCGTGGTAATCGGGTTTCTGCATAGGCTGATTCTAACCCGAATCTCAGCGCCTGCGCAGACCGCCCGCTCGACTCAGCAACACGCTGCGTGAATCGGAAAGACTTTGCTATGATTAGGCGGTCCGGCCCGAGCGGTCCGCGGAAACCCGCGACGCGACGTCCGGGCACCCGTAACCGCATGACATGAGACCCATGATTTTGTTTCCTGAGCATCCCATGACCGGTAGCTTTCCCGATGTCCGCTGATCAAGACCACCCGGATTCCGCGGACCAGGCCACCCGCCTGGCCGACACCAGTCTGCCACGCGCCACCACGGATAGCTCCGACCGATCCAATACCAGTCCGACCACCAGCGGCACGGCCACCACCACCTACGAGGCGATCCGCGCAGAGCCCTATAAAAGCGTGACGGTCGGTTCCGTCCTGAACAACCGCTTCGTGCTCGAGGAACTGCTGGGCCGGGGCGGCATGGGCATGGTCTACAAGGCCCAGGACATGCGCAAGGTGGAAGCCATGGACCGGGATCCCTATATCGCGGTCAAGGTGCTTTCCAAGGACTTCCAGGCCAATCCGGACTCATTCATCGCCCTGCAACGGGAGAGCAAGAAGGCCCAGCAGCTGGCCCACCCGAACATCATCACCGTCTACGACTTCGATCGCGACGGCGCGAACGTGTTCATGACCATGGAGTTGCTCGAAGGCGAGCCCCTGGATCAGCTGATCAAGCGCCTGCGTCCGGGCACCCTGCCGAAACCCCAGGCGATTGCCATCATCGAGCAGATGAGCCGCGCCCTGGCCTATGCCCACTCCGAGAAGATCGTCCATTCCGACTTCAAGCCGGGCAATGTCTTCCTCACCTCGAAGAACGTGGTCAAGGTCGTGGATTTCGGCATCGCCCGGGCGGCCAAGTCCGCCGATCGGATTGTCGAGGACGCCACCGTTTTCGATCCGGGTTCCCTGGGTGCGCTGACGCCGACCTACGCCAGCTGCGAGATGCTGGAACAGCAGGATCCGGACCCTCGGGACGATGTCTACGGTCTCGCCGTGGTCGCCTACGAACTGCTGGTGGGCAAGCATCCCTTCGAACGCAAACCCGCCACCTACGCCCGCGACCTGGGCATGAAGGCGGAGAAGCCCAAGGATGTGAGCAAGGAGATCTGGCAGGCCATCTCCCACGGACTGGAATTCGAGCGGGAAAAACGCACCCCGGACGCCACCCAGTTCATCCGCGAAATGTCGGGACCCCGCAGCGGACGCGACGCGGCCCGGCCCAAATGGCTGATCCCGGCTGGAATCGCCGCCGGGGTCCTGTTGCTGAGCCTCAGCGGTTTGCTGATCTACGACTCCCAGAACGGTGAGCAGACACCCCACGTGGTCCTTGAAGACACGGCCACCCTGAGCGGCGATCTGCTCGAGCGGGTGCAAACCCTCCTCGAAGTGGCAGAAGTGCACGAACTGGTGGGGCGGGACATCGACCCCCCCGGCAGCAGCGCCTACGACGCCTATCAGCAGATACTCGCCCTGCATCCCAACAACCGGGAGGCCCACGACGGGATCCAGCGGCTGGGGGATCACCTGGCCAAATTGATTCAGGAGCAGGCCGACTCCGGTGACGCCAAAGGGGCGGAGACACTGTTGCAAAAGGCGCTGGAAAAGATTCCCGACAACCCGTCACTCGACGAACTGAAGGGTACGCTTTGATGCGGATGCAGATCGCGTTCGCCCACGGAAATCTTGTCGAATATCCGGTTGATTTCTGATAGGCAGGTCCCAATACATATTCTGATTGCCCGGATAATGCGATGCGGATCCTGTCAAAACGGCGGGTACCGCCGGACCGTTGCTAACACACCGGGAAATTCGTTCCCGTTTTGGCAGAATGCTCAATAGGGTAAACCCAGCCGCATGGCAGTGATTCCTGCCGCTGCGCGGTTACCGAACAGACAGACTACGAGGCATGAAAAGGTGAGGAATTCATTACAGGATCAACTGCTGAAGGCCGGACTGGTGGACAAGAGCAAGGCCAACCAGGCGAGCAAGGAAAAGCGCAAGAAAGCCCGTCAACAGCAGCACAGCAAAGCACCGACCGTATCCCCCGAGGAGCGTCAGAAGCAGCTCGAGAAAGCCGCTCGCGACCGTGAACTCAATCAAAAGCGCGACGAAGCCCGCAGACAGCGGGAAATCGCGGCCCAGATCACCCAGCTGGTCGCCGGCCACCGCCATCCCCGCAGCAACAGCGAAGATGACCGACCCTTCTATTTCAACAATAAAGGCAAGGTCAAACAGATGTACGTCTCCGCCGAGGTGCACAATCTGATCACCACCCGGAAACTCGCGATCGTCAACTGCAACGGGGTGTTCGAACTGGTCCCCACGGATATCGCGGAAAAGATCCGCCAGCGCAATCCCGGGGTCGTCATCGACCTGCCTGAAGAGCAGCCGACCGAAGAGAACGATCCCTACGCGGACTTCCAGGTACCGGATGATCTGATGTGGTAGTTCGGGACGAACTCGGATTGATCGAGGTCGCGGGGAAGATCAGCGCAAGAGGCGCCGTGCAGGCGATCCCTCCCCCGCACGTCGACTCCTACCGTTAGAAAATCGCCTGCAAGTGATGCGCAAGGTGATCGGCCCGTTCATGGGTCAGATCCTTATCGCTTTCCGCCATCACGCTTTCGCTCAGACCCGGGCTCATCCTGTTGCGCAGCAGACCCAGAAAGTGGGGTGCGGCCACCAGGTAGAGATGCTCGAACTCCTTCCTGCGGTGGTGCTCCTCCAGCCAATCCACGACCTCTCCGGCGAAACGTCCGGCCTGAATCTCCTTGGGGTCGGAACGGGGCTCCATGCCGTGCCGCTGACCACCCTGATGGTCTGCAGCACTCCCGGAACGATCGGAAACGATCTCCTGCGCCAACAGCCGGTCCTGTGGGTTGACCAGATCGGCCTGTTCCGCCAAAGGTCCCATTGCACTGCTACGATCGAAAATTCTTGCGCGTGCCGCGCTTGCCACGACAACCCAGGTTTTCATCTTCAAGTCCCTCCCAACGGCAACGGACCCAGGGTCCGTACCTGACAGTGAAATCGAGACTTCTCCCTATTTAATTTTAGACGCTTCAGGGAGGTTTCTCGCGGTCTTGAAAGACCTTGACCCGGACATTTCCTTCGGCAAAGTCATGAGGTTCGGGACTGGTCTATGCTCTAAATGTCACAACACGATGCATGGTAAACGCGAAAGGATCCGCTCAGGATGTCACAGACCCGGTTCACCCCATTCCTCTACCGCCGATCGATCGCCTATTTCTCCATGGAGATCGGCCTGCGCAGCGAGATACCCACCTACAGCGGGGGACTCGGGGTGCTTGCGGGAGACACGCTCAGATCCGCGGCCGACCTGGAACTGCCCCTGGTGGGTGTGACCCTGATCAGTCACCAGGGCTATTTCCACCAGATCGTGGATGGCGAGGGCCACCAAAGCGAGGCGCCTGAGTCCTGGGAACCGGCACAATGGTGCACGCCCCTGCGCGCGAAGATCAGCGTCCCCATCGAGGGTCGCGATGTCTGGGTTCAGGCCTGGCTGCATACCCTGGAAGGGGGTTCCGGTTACCTGGTGCCGGTGCTGCTGCTCGACACCGATCTGGAGGAAAACGCCCTACAGGACCGGCGCATCACCGATCGCCTGTACGGCGGTGACGAAATCTATCGGCTGAGCCAGGAGATCGTGTTGGGGATCGGCGGGGTGCGGATACTCCGGGCACTCGGTTTCGAGATCAACACCTACCACATGAACGAGGGCCATTCCGCTCTTCTGGCCCTGGAACTGCTCTGGGAGTCACCGCGCAACCGCCGCAACCACGCCGAACCGGAGCTCAGCTATGACATCGCGCGGGTTCGGGATCTGTGCCTTTTCACCACCCATACCCCGGTGGAATCGGGACATGACCAGTTCGACTACATACAGGTGGAACGCCTGCTCGGCGACTACCTCGATCTCTCCGTAGTGCGCAGTCTGGCCGGCGAGGAACACCTCAACATGACTCAGTTGGCCCTCTCCCTCAGCGGCTATGTCAACGGTGTGGCCAAATCCCATGCGGAGGTCTCCCGCAGGCTCTACCCGGGTTACCGGGTGCATGCGGTGACTAATGGCATCCATCCCCTCACCTGGGCCGCCCCCAGTCTGCAGCATCTCTATGACCACCATCTTCCCAACTGGCGCCATGAGCCGGAACTGCTGGTGCGCGCGGACCAGATTCCGGACGATGAGATCTGGGAGGCCCACCGTGAAGCCAAACGGGTTCTGATCGAACATGTGAACCAGCTCAGTGGCACCCGCTTCGACCCGGATCTGCCGATCATCGGTTTCGCCCGCCGCATCACCGCCTACAAACGGCCCTACCTGATGTTCCACGATCCCCAGCGACTCTGGGAGATTGCCGAAAAGCACCCGTTCCAATTGCTCATGGCGGGCAAGGCCCATCCCCATGACGAGCCCGGCAAGGAGTTGCTGCAGTCCCTGTTCAGGATCTGCAACTCGGCCGGCACCCACTGCCGCTGGGCCTATCTGGCGAATTACGACATGGCTCAGGCCTTGCTGATGGTGTCCGGTTCGGACCTGTGGCTGAACACCCCCAAGCGGCCGCTGGAGGCCTCGGGCACCAGTGGCATGAAGGCGGCGCTCAACGGGGTGCCCAATCTGAGCATCGTGGATGGCTGGTGGGTGGAGGGTTGTATTGAAGGGGTTACCGGCTGGGCCATCGGCACCCCGGAGATTCCGGACCTGGATCGTGCGGACGCGGACTCCCTCTACCGCAAACTGGACGAGCGGGTACTGCCCCTGTACCACGACGACCGCACCGGATGGATCCGGATCATGAAGGGCGCGATCAGCAAGAACGCCTACTACTTCAACAGTCTGCGCATGATGCGCCGCTACGCGACCGAAGCCTACATCCGCTGAGTGACGGCCGACTTCTCGATCCAACCCCTCAGCAGGCTCCTCTCAGCCCTTGGAATTACAGCTGCCTTCGCGCACCCAAACCCCCTGCGATTCGCATCTGAGTCGTTCATCGCCGCTGCAGACATAATCGCCAAGGGCATAGGATCGATCGTTGAAGTAGCACGCCCCGTCACCCTCCTCCGCGTCCCAGGAGTAGTCCGCGAGATCCTCGTCATCGAGAATCGGGGAGGTCTTGAGTTCGGGGTCGGGCGCACCGACCTGGTCTTTGTACTGGGAGTGGATCATGGCCGCTTACCTGTGAAGTGATTGCGGTATCTGGAATCGGGTAATGACCGGTTCCTCTGTCCTTTGGGTGAGGCTGTCATCCTGGCGCAGCAATAGTGCAAAGCACGCTGATCAGCCCGCTCAAATTATAGTTCAAGCCCGTTTCCGCTTCTGCGGGGCCTTGTGGCACCTGCAGTGCTTCGCATTTTGCCGGTTCCCGGGTTCCACTTCGTTTCACCCGGGCTACGGGCCTGTTGAGGTCCCCGTGTGGCCCGAGCAGCGTAGCCCGGGTGCAGCGAAGCGGAACCCGGGATCATTGCCCGGCAGCGGATTCCGCAGAACCGCGTTCCGCATGCCAGTCGCAGCCTGTCTGCACGCATTGCAGCACCTCATCCCAGACCGTCTCCCAGCAACAGCCGTGGGTGAATTGTGCAAAGCGCAGAAACTGGGCTCGGGGTTGCCCGGCGATGGCCTGCTCGATCAACTCGGAGGGAATGTTCTTATCCTGCCCACCCGCCAGATGATACTGCTGAATGTCGTCACGCAGGGGGGGCAGTGCGCGGGGGTTGAGCGATCCCTTGAGGGCATCGTAATGATGCCGCTTAACCCAGGCCTCGACGTCCAGATTCCCCGCGATCGTAACCACCCGGCGGGTCTGTGCAAAACGTTCGGCAAGGATCATCGCCAGGGCGCCGCCGCCACTGAAGCCGACGAATACCAGTTCCCGGTAACCCCCTGTTTCGATGATACCCTGCAACACCCTGGCCATACTTTGCGCCACCGTTTCGGAATACCGGGCAGAGGTCCAGAGCGCGGAGTCACAATCCGGCGCCCGTGCGCTGCCGTGGTAGCAGGGGCGGCCGAGATAGAGGCTGTCCTGCTTGTCCATGGCCATCAGTCTCAGACCGACCGGATTCCTGGGTGTCGGATCCGATGCCACCACCACCCCTCCGATCCAGGGCGTGCCGTCACCTCCGAGATAGACATGCAACACCCCGTTCTGCTGATTCGCCGGATTGAAATAGACCCGATGGTTGAATCCCGTTCCGCGAATGTCCCGGAAGCTCAGACCCAGTTCATCCGCCGTCTGGTCAAAACGCAAACTCGGGCTGCTGCAAGCCATCAGCAACCCCAATACTGCACCGCACAAAATCCGTGAATATGTCATAGTAGGAATTGTAAGGCGTTTTCAGTCCCAGACAATTTGTCTATTCTTCTAGACAATTATTCGAAACGATCTTGGGACAGACTATGTTTGCATCATTCGCCACGGCTCGGAAATACCATTTCAATCCGATCACCCTGATCCTCTCCACCCTGATCACGCTCAGTGTGGGGCTGGCCGGCTGCCAGTCGCAGGAAACCATTACGGCAGCACCCGACGGGGCTGAAGTAGGCGGGAATCCGGAGAAGTTTCTCATCGTCGACTGCCTGCTGCCCGGTCAGGTTCGTAAACTCGGCTCCAGCATGACATACGTCTCCCCGAGGCGACCGGTGAAAACCTCCGCGACGGAGTGCGAAATCCGGGGTGGCGAGTATGTCGCCTTTGACCGGGCCGACTACCGTACCGCACTCAACGTATGGCTTCCGATGGCCCAGCAAGGCGACCCGGAAGCGCAGAATTACGTGGGTGAGATCTACGAAAAGGGTCTTGGTATCCAGCCCGATTACCAGACCGCCGCCGCCTGGTACCGTAAAGCCGCTGACCAGGGTAATTCCCGAGCCCGCATCAATCTTGGCTTTCTCTACGAGAAGGGCCTGGGGGTGAACAAGGATCTGGCCGAGGCGCTCAACTGGTACCGCAAAGCCTCCGGGCTTGAAGAGGACAACCTGCAGTTCTCCTCTTCCGTCGAGATCTCCAAGGCGGAGCGTAACGAACTGCGTCTGCTCAAACAGGAACGCCAGCAGCAGAAGGCGGAAAGTGAGCAGCTGCGTCAGCAACTGCAGAAGACCCAGAGCCAGCTCTCCGCGCAGCGCAACAAACTCACCCAGGCCCAGGACCGGCTGTTGAGTCTGCGCAAACAGATCGATCAGTACCCCACCCCCACCCTGACCACCGCACCGGTTGCGGTACCGGCGCCCGCTCCGAACGACAGCGCGGAACTCGAGCTGCTTCGCCGGCAGCTTTCGCAACAGGAGGCGATCGTCCAAAATCAGCAGCAATCGATCAGCGCACTGGAAACCCAGCTCAGCAGTCAGCGTTCCGAGATGCAGGGCGCCCTGCAGTTGACCGCGCAGGAGAACCAGCAGCTGCAGGAGGCCCTGCAACAGCAGAGCGGTGAGATCACCGCACTGAAACAGAACTACGACAAGGCCCAGGCGGAACTCGCGGCCGCCAATCAGGTGCTGCAGGCACAGCAACCCAAGCTCGCCGACCAGCGCAGCCAGTTGGAGGCGACTCAGAAATCCCTGATCGAGGCAACCGGCAAGGCGATCACCCTGGAACAGGAGGTGGCCCGACTCACCGAGGCCCAGCGCAACAACCCGGAACGCGACCTGCAGCAGGAGCGTCTCGCCGAAGCCCAGAAGGAACTGGTTGCGACCAAGACCCTGGCCGCGCGCAAGGAACAGGAACTGAAACGGCTCAGATCCGCCGAACAGCAGTACCTGGATGAAATCCAGAAACAGCAGATCAAGATCGATCGCTATCAGGCCGAAGCATTGCGTTACCGGACCCAGTTGACGGACCTGCGCAGTCAGCAGAAGACCGCGGCCCTGACCGGACCGAGCATCGAGATCATCGATCCCCCGATCGCCCTGACCCGTGGCATGCCGAGCATCCGCCTCAGGTCCGCGGCCCGGGAACGCCTCATCACCGGCAAGGTGGTGGCCCCGGCCGGCCTGGTCTCGTTCACGGTAAACGACAAAACGGAACAACCCGATCCATTGGGCATCTTCACCACCCGGGTCGCGGTGGAAGACGAGCAGACCCCGGTGCGCTTGGTGGCCGTGGACAAGCAGGGTCAGTCCACCAGCCTGGAATTTCTCCTGATTCCGAAGATGCGTTATGCCGGTCAGTCCAGTGCACCCGAGGAGCAGCCCCAGGATGGCACACCGAACCGGTTACCGCCGCGGGTCAATTTCGGTAAGTTCTATGCGCTGGTCATTGGCAACAATCAATATCAGAACTTCCCCAATCTGGTGACCGCCAGCTTTGATGCCCAGGAAACCGCGGACATTCTGCGCAACAAGTACGGCTTCACCACCACGGTGCTGATGGATGCCACCCGCTACGACATGCTCTCCGCTTTGAACCGTCTGCGCGAAGAGCTGACCGAGAACGACAACCTGCTGATCTATTATGCGGGTCACGGGGAGCTGGACCGGGTGAATCTGCGCGGTTACTGGCTGCCGGTGGACGCGGAGCCGAACAGCACCGCCAACTGGGTTTCCAACATCGCGATCACCGACATTCTCAACGCGATGTCGGCCAAGCATATCCTGGTGGTGGCCGACTCCTGCTACTCCGGCGCCCTGACCCGTTCCTCCATGGCACGGCTGGATTCCGGCATGTCCAGAGACGCCAAGGACAAGTGGCTGAAGGTCATGGCCAAAACCCGTTCCAGAACCGTCCTGACCTCGGGCGGCCTCAAACCGGTACTGGATCAGGGAGGCGGAAAACATTCGGTTTTTTCAAGATTCTTCCTAAAGTCTTTGCAGGACAATGACGATATCCTGGAAGCGTACAGTCTCTTTCGCAACTTAGCTAAAGAAGTACAAAAGACCGCTTCAAAATTTGGTATTGACCAGATACCGGAATACGCACCAATCAAGCACGGGGGACACGAAGCGGGAGAGTTCTTCTTTATACCTCAGGGATAAGGAGTGACATGCTTCCGAACGGTAACGACGCACTTCTAACAGAGAAACATTACAGACGACTCAAACTGCTTTTGCTTCTGCTGCTGTTATCGGGATCGAGCAAGTCCTTCGCCCTTCTGAACGCTTCTCCCTCCGGCATCGACTTCGGCGAAGTCGATGCCGGGACCACCGGCCAAGCCCAAACCGTGACCCTGAGCAATGATAGCGATGGGACCATTGCCATCAACGGCATCACCACCGAGGGGGAATTCTCCCAGTCCAATGATTGCGGTTCCCAACTGAGCGGGGGTAGCGAGTGCCGCATTGCGGTCAGTTTCACCCCGCACACGCCGGGCACTCAGACCGGTCAACTGGTCATCTCCAGCGACTCGAACACCACCCGGGTCTTACTCACCGGGACCGCCGCCCTGTCCGTGGACTATGTGGCGAACCTGCTGCTGCCCTATGTGGGTGACGACCCCAACGCGGCGGCCACCAGCCAGATTATC
>JBNLFS010000101.1:0-28547 GCA_050305635.1 Candidatus Thiodiazotropha sp.
GCGCATGGCGCTGATCCGTTGGGCGATCCTGCAATACCTGATCGGCAATAGTGATGCCCATGGCAAAAACATCTCGTTTCTGGTCGAGCCGGGTGGCCTACGCCTCGCCCCTGCTTACGACCTGGTATCGGTGTGTATCTACCCGGATATCGAACACGAATTTTCCATGGCCATCGGTGACGAGTTCGACATGACGAAAGTCTGCGCCTTCGATTGGGCAGACTTTTCGGACCGCTGTGGTATAGAACGCCGCCTTCTGGTGCGTGAGATGAACCGGATGATCAAAGCGCTCAGAATCCAGCTGCCGGCATTACTGTCTCTGCCCAACTACATTGAGGAAGAGCGCACCATGCTGCAGAAGATCTCGGATCTGGCTCTGCAACAGGCAGAGCAACTGGAAATCGATGCGAAAATGATTACGAAAGTGGTAATTGAATAGTCCGTTTTTTCATTTCTTATCAAACGATAGAAAAATGTCTTTAATCCGGTAGCCCCGCATTTCACTCGCAAGCCGATGCTTTCCCCCGTGTCGGCCTTGATCTTATCTCCCGGCTTCATCGTCTCCACTGTCCTGGAAGACAAGGGTTTGGTACCCTGCACTGCTGCCATTGGCATCCTCTTGAATTGATGTCGGTTTGTCCGACGCAATGGAAACAAAGTGTCGCTTTTCGGATTTCAACCAAAGCCAAGCCAACAACAGTGACGCTTCGAGTGACACTTTTCGTGAGACTCAGTGAAAGCTCTAGAGACGGCATAGAACCAATAAATTCTTTGAATTCAATAAGTAGCGCAGTATAAAAGGATGAGTTCTTCAGCAAAAACCGAGCAACATACCCCAATGATGCAGCAGTATTTGCGCATCAAACGGGAGCATCCCGGCATGCTGGTTTTTTACCGGATGGGCGATTTCTATGAGCTGTTCTACGCGGATGCGGAAAAGGCGGCGCGCCTGCTGGACATCACCCTGACCAAACGGGGCCAGTCCGCCGGTCAGCCCATCCCCATGGCCGGAGTGCCCTACCACGCGGCTGAAGGCTACCTGGCCCGGCTGGTCCGGCAGGGCGAGTCGGTGGCGATCTGCGAACAGATCGGGGATCCCGCGACCAGTAAGGGTCCCGTGGAACGCAAGGTGGTGCGCATCGTCACCCCGGGCACCCTGACGGACGAAGCGTTGCTCGAAGAGCGGCGGGAAAATCTGCTGGTCGCGGTCAATGAACAGGGTGACGAACTGGGTGTTGCGGTGCTGGATCTGGCCAGTGGGCGCTTCTCGGTACTGCAGGTCCAGGGACGGGAGTCGCTGCGCAGTGAACTGGAACGGCTGGCGCCGGCGGAACTCCTGCTGGATGAAGATTCCCGACTCAGCGAAACCCTGGCCTTGCGCTGCGGCATCACCCGACGCCCCGCCTGGCATTTCGATACCGACTCGGCGACGCATCTGCTCACCCGGCAATTCGGCACCCGGGACCTGGGCGGTTTCGGCTGCCAGGGTCTGCCCTGGGCCGTGGGTGCGGCGGGCTGTCTGCTGCAGTACGTGGAAGAGACCCAGTTCGGCAGTCTGCCGCATATTCGCGGACTGCGGGTCGAACATCGCGACGACAGCATCATCATCGATGCCGCCACACGCCGAAACCTGGAACTGGTGCACTCCCTGAGTGACCAGCCCCAACACACCCTGGCCGGCATTCTCGACCGGACCGTGACCGCCATGGGCAGCCGCATGTTGCGCCGCTGGATCAGTCAGCCCCTGCGTGACCGATCCTTGGTGACCCAGCGTCATGCCACGCTGCAGAGCCTGCTGGAGAGTGCTCTGTTCGAGCCAATCCAGGAGCTGTTCAAGGGCATGGGCGACGTTGAGCGAATCCTCTCCCGGATCGCCCTGAAAAGCGCACGCCCCAGGGACCTGGCGACCCTGCGTGACACCCTGGCCATGCTGCCTCAACTGCAAACCCTGCTGAATCAGCTGGATGCACCGATGACCCAGTCCCTGAGCCTGGATATCGGGGAACATCCCGAACAGCAGGCACTGTTACAGCGGGCGCTCATCGAGCAACCGCCGATGCTGATCCGGGACGGGGGGGTGATCGCAACAGGTTACGACCCGGAGCTCGACGAACTCCGTGCCTTGTCGCAAAACGCCGACCAGTTCCTCCTCGACCTGGAACAGCGTGAACGGGAACGGACCGGCCTGTCGAACCTCAAGGTCAGCTACAACCGGGTACACGGCTACTACATCGAAATCAGCCGCGCCCAGTCCGCCAAGGCGCCGGATGACTATATCCGCAGACAGACCCTGAAGGGCGCCGAGCGATTCGTTACCCCGGAACTGAAAAAATTTGAAGATCAGGTACTGAGCGCCCGGGAACGCGCACTCGCCCGGGAAAAGCACCTGTATGAACAGCTGCTCGAGACCCTGTGCACCGCGCTGAGCCCGCTGCAGCGGTGTGCCGAAGGCCTGGCGATCCTGGACGTCCTGTGTAATCTGGCGGAACGGGCCGACCGCCTTTCCCTGGTTCGGCCCGAACTGGTCGAACAACCGGGCCTGGACATCCGCGACGGCCGTCATCCGGTGGTGGAACAGGTCAGTCAGAATCCCTTCGTCGCCAATAGCGTCAGTTTCAACCCGAAACAGCGCATGCTGATCGTCACCGGGCCTAACATGGGCGGCAAATCCACCTTCATGCGTCAAACCGCCCTGATCACCCTGCTGGCCTATGCGGGTAGTTTTGTCCCAGCCGCGGCTGCGAAGATCGGTCCGATTGACCGGATTTTCTCCCGCATCGGGGCATCCGACGACCTGGCCGGCGGACGTTCCACCTTCATGGTGGAGATGGAGGAGACCGCCAACATTCTCCACAATGCCACGGACCAGAGTCTGGTGCTGATGGATGAAATCGGCCGCGGCACCTCCACCTTCGACGGCCTTTCCCTGGCCTGGGCCTGTGCCGTGGAACTGGCCACACGGCTACGTGCCTTCACCCTGTTCGCCACCCACTATTTCGAGCTCACCACCCTGCCGGACGAATACCCGGGGATTGCCAACCTGCATCTCGATGCGGTAGAGCATGGCGACAGTATCGTGTTTTTGCATGCGGTGAGAGAGGGACCGGCGAATCAAAGCTATGGCCTGCAGGTCGCAACCCTGGCCGGGGTGCCCAGGCCGGTAATCCAGATGGCGCGCCGAAGGCTCCTGGAACTCGAGAATAGTGCGCAGCGCCACGCGGACCAGATGCAAAGCCAGTTGCCCCTGTTCGACCTGAATACACCCGCACCCGAGCCCTCGCCCGTGGAGCAGTTGCTGAATGAGATTGATCCGGACGATCTGACGCCGAGACAGGCGCTGGAAACGCTCTACCGGCTTAAACAGCAGCTGAATAACCAATCCCCATGACCCCACGCGGCGCTGTATCCGAAGGGGATGAATAACAACCATCGCCACACACCACCCAATGAGGAGATAACATGAGCGATCACGTGTACAAGAAGATCCAGTTGGTAGGTTCGTCCTCCACCAGTACCGACGATGCCATTCGCAACGCCATCGCCCGGGCCAACGAAACCATCAATCACATGAACTGGTTCGAAGTGGTGGAGACCCGCGGTCACATCGAGAATGGGCAGGTCTCCCACTGGCAGGTGACCCTGAACATCGGATTCCGGCTCAACGACTGAACCGGTTTGAGTGGATAATGTGATCTGATGAGCTCGGGATGGTGACATCCCGAATGCATTTTTTCCCGCAACCGGAGAAATCACCCATCCCGGATGCGTACATGGTGATTTGGCCAGGTGTCAGTCGAAGAACTTCAGTGAGAGTTCGCCGAGGGTGATGTTATCCCCGTCCTTCAACGGAACACCACCCGCTTTGATGGGCTGACCATTGATCATCGGTGTATTTTCCCCGCCGACTTTGAGCAGATAATAGCCATTGTGGCGCTGATTGATGAGCACCAGGTCGCCCCCCGGGTTTCCGACGCTGAAGAATGCCCGGTCGATCACCCGCTCCTCTCCAACATTCACACCCGCCATGAATTTTACCCGTGCGCCGGAACCCGACTGTGTATCGGCATCGGTGTTTGCTTGGGGGGCAGAGGAAGCCGCAGTGGGCCTGGGATCGATGGATTTGACGCCGTTATCCACACTCCGAAACGGCGAAACCGAGCCCCCACCCGTCTGCGACGTTGGTGAGACCGCTGAAGGCGCCTCTACAGAACGGGGTTTGAGTACCACGGTGCGATCCGGGTCATCCATCTCCTGGGGCGGAATCTGAGCGATATATCGCAGGCTGTACTTGCCGATCTCAATCAGATCGCCGTGTTTGAGAAAACGTTTGGTAACGATCGAACCATTGACCCGGGTGCCATTGGTGCTGCGCTCGTCTTCGATGGAAAAGCCCTGGAAGACACGCAGCAAACTGGCATGGTGGCGACTGACTGAACGGTCGCTCAGACAGATGTCACAGGTGTTGTCACGCCCGATCGACATGCGCCTCTCAGCAAGCTCGAACTCTTGCGGTTGACCGTCGTCTCCCATAATAACGAGTTTTTCCATACCGTCATCTACCCAGGTATTCAATTGACTCAAACATCATTAGCTTCTTGCGGACGAACCAGTATCACTGAAACATTATCGATACCACCCATCCGGCAGGCGTAATCAACCAGCTCATCCGCCTGTTCTTCGAGATTTAAATCCTTGTTTTCAAGGATACTTTGCATTTCGTCATCCGTCACCATGCCGGTCAGGCCATCCGTACACAACAGATAGACATCGCCGTCGGTCCACTCTGTCTCTTCCACATCGACCATGATCAGGGGTTCTGAACCCAGGGCACGGGAGAGCACATTCGTGGGAACCCCCGCCAACAGGGCCTCTTCAATACAGGAGAAATCCCCCAGATTGACCATTTCCTGAATCAACGAGTGATCCAGGGTCATCTGCTGCAACACACCCTGGCGCCAACGGTAGAGTCTGGAATCCCCCACGTGGGCGTAGATCAGCTGACGACCCACGAACAGCCCCAATACCAGGGTGGTTCCCATGCCCTGATAGTCAGAGACCTGATCCGCCAGTTCGAGAATCGCCTGGTTGACGGAGCCGATCGCTTCCCTGATCTGTTCCTGACCGATATCACCACCGTCCCACAAACGGCCGGTCAACTGGCTGACCAGCAGATCGACGGCCAGTCCACTGGCTACCTCACCCGCATTGGCGCCACCCATACCGTCCGCCAAAACCACAAGTCCAGCCTCCGGATCGCCACCGACCGCATCTTCATTCTGTTCGCGTACCCTACCCTTATCGGTACGCATGGCGACTTCTATAATCAAGCGGACTCCCCGTTCACCGCGGGCCACACCCCCCGTGTGGCTGGATACTGCAAAGTTATTGTGTCTTGTTGATCGCCTGTTTGGCGTCCTCCTGATCGAGCTGCGTCAGGATCTGGTTCATTTTCTGCGCCGGAACATAGCCGGGGAGCATATCGCCACTTTCCAGGAAGATCGCGGGGGTGCCATTGACGCCCAGGGACTTACCCAGTTCATAGTGCTCCTTGACCGGATTGTCGCACTCCTTCTTGGGGATCGCTTCTCCGGCTTTCGCCTGGGTCATCGCCGCTTTGGGATCGTCGGCGCAGAATACCGAAACCGCTTTGTCATAGGACTCGCTGCCGACACCGGCCCTGGGATACATCATATAGCGCACACGGATCCCAAGATCATTGTAGTCCTGAATCTCTGAGTGCAGTTTGCGACAATAGCCGCAATCGATATCGGTGAATACGGTGATGGTGTGCAGGGTCTTCTCCGGCGCAAACACCACCATGTTGTCATCGCCGACCGCATTGATGGCCTGCGCCTTGGCTTGCGCGACCTTGGGCGAAGTGAGGTCCTTCCGATCCACCAGGTCGTAGAGTTTTCCGCTGAAAAGGTAGCGGCCGTCCCCGGTGACATAGAACAATTGAGGACCCATCATAACTTCATAAAGATCACCGATACCTGAGGGTTGGATACTGGTGATCTCGGCATCCTTGAGAATCTTGGCTACTCCCTGGCGGATTTTCTGCACCGTCTCATCCGGAATCGCGTCATCCGCTTGAACGGACCCAGTGAGGAAAAACAGCGCAATCAGTGCGCCGGTCAGAACCCTGGTCAGGTTCTGTGCAAAAGCTGGTTTCATGATCTTCAGTCCCGAAAATTCTGATATTGGAGCGGCAATCCGTAGTCGGCTTGACGCAAAAGTGCGATGACCTGTTGCAGATCATCCCGTTTCTTGCCGGTCACTCGCACCTGGTCGCCCTGGATTTGTGACTGGACCTTGATCTTGCTGGCCTTGATATCCTTGATCATCTTCTTTGCGGTCTCCGTCTCGATCCCCTGCTTGATGATCACGGTCTGACGGGCCGCATTGAGACTGGTCTGGACTTCCCGAATATCCATGGCCGCAATATCAACGCTGCGTTTGACCAGTTTCTGACGCAAAATATCCATCATCTGATTGAGATGAAACTCCTGCTCTCCCTTGAGTGTGATCTCGTTGTCCGTCTGATCGAAATGCGCATCAACGCCTTTGAAATCGAAGCGCGTTCCGATCTCACGATTGGCCTGATCGACCGCATTACGCACTTCCTGCAGATCGACCTCGGACACGATATCGAAAGATGGCATCAGAAAACTCCTGTTATTTCATATGGTTGGCTGGGACTTGATCACAACCTACCGGTGAAGGGCGGAGATTATACAATAGATTATAAGGGAACATGCGGATGTAACTTCCCAGTCTGTACATTTCAAGCACTCCCAGGCCCGCATTAACAGCCTGTTAACCCCGGGGATGGTGTCGGCTGTGCAGAGTTTT
The DNA here is from genome assembly GCA_050305635.1 of Candidatus Thiodiazotropha sp. Classification (GTDB taxonomy): domain Bacteria; phylum Pseudomonadota; class Gammaproteobacteria; order Chromatiales; family Chromatiaceae; genus Thiodiazotropha. Next base: position 6,853 of record JBNLFS010000101.1, read on the forward strand.
GAGCCTCTCACGCGCCACATGGGTATAAATCTGGGTGGTGGACAGATCGCTGTGACCCAATAGCAGCTGCACCACTCTGAGATCCGCGCCATGATTCAGCAGATGGGTCGCGAACGCATGCCGCAGCGTGTGCGGAGAGACCGGGTGGGCGATACCGGCTTGCGCCGAGTGTTTCTTGATACGGTACCAGAAAGCCTGACGGGTCATACCGCTACCGCGCCGGGTCGGGAACAGATGCGGACAGACCCGCGCGCCGAGGAGCATCTCTCTCGGCCCGGACAAAAAGCGCACCAGCCAGCTCTGGGCCTCATCACCCATGGGTACCAGTCGTTCCTTGCCTCCCTTGCCCACCACCCGGATCACCCCCTGACTGAGACTCACCTGTTCCGGCCGCAGATCCACCAGTTCCGAGACCCGTAATCCGGTGGCATAGAGCACCTCCAGCATGGCCCGGTCCCGCATACCCTCCGGATCCTCCAGGTCAGGCGCATCGAGCAGTGCCTCGACCTCGTGCTCGGACAGGGACTTGGGCAGTGGACGTCCCAGTTTCGGCGCCTCGATACGCAGGCTGGGATCGACCTCAAGCAATTTCTCGCGCAGGCAATACTGATAAAACTGGCGGACACAGGAGAGAAAACGCGCCGAAGTGCGGGGTTTAACGCCCAGTTCATACAGGTGAGCCAGGTAGGATTGAAGATCCTGACGCCGCACCCCAAGCAATCCTCGCTGCTGTGTGGATGCCAACCAGTCGGTCAGCTTGCGAAGGTCCGACTGATAGGCTGCCAGGGTATTGCGGCTCAGTCCCCGCTCCATCCAGAGCGCATCCGCGAATCCTTCGATCAACTCCCCGTCTGTCTGCATGAGTTTATGAGGTGGTACCGCATGATCGGCATGAGATTCGTGATCGGCATCACCCGGATCGCCACTCATGCGATGGTTTGTAAATTGCTTGATTCCTGACAAGGAAGCCCCGGGGTTAACCGTGACGACCCGACCGTGTCGGATGCAAATCCCGCCTCCAAGCCATTAGGGATAGATAATAGGAAAAAATGACCACAATCAATCCCCCACAGAGTAAATATATTTCCACAGATCCTGTGGATAACTTTGTGGGTAAAGCGCGTGCAAACGCTCCCAGCCCTTATGCTGTCTGCGTCTGATTTAGATTGTGTAATTTCTATACAATATGTAGTTTTATATATATTTCATATTGTTATGAGTTTTTCTTAACAATTTAATGCAATTCACTACATTAAATTGTCATTACAGTCGGTTGGTCTTACGAAATGTGCATAAGAGGTATTGACAGCGTCCGCATAGCATGATTTCAAACCATGCCTATCCACCCGGGATCGCCCGATAATGAACAACGCTCAACTGGAAATAGGGTTCTATACCCATTGACAACAACATCGGATTGCCCGGTTTCCCCTCACCCTCTCGGCCGGATCGGGTTAGAATGGGGGATTGTACAGCGGAAAAATTCAGACTTTGTGACCATGACCCAGCCCACTGACCCTTTTTGGAAGCAGCTTTCACTGGAAGAGATGTCTCGAGAACAGTGGGAATCCTTGTGTGATGGCTGCGCCAAGTGCTGTCTGCAGAAACTCGAAGACGAAGACACCAGCGAGATCTTCTTCACCAATATCGTCTGTGACCTGCTGGACCTGGAAAACTGTCGCTGCACCCATTACCGCGATCGTTCAGTTCGGGTTCCTAACTGCATCACCCTGACCCCCGATGACCTGCGCGACCCCTACTGGCTGCCGCCCACCTGTGCCTATCGATTGCTGACGGAACACCAGGACCTGCCGAATTGGCATCCCCTGAATCATGAGGGTGATACGCAGCCGATGATTATGGGCGGTCATACCATCCGTGGCCGGGTGATTCGCGAGGCGGATGCGGGCGATTGGGAGCACCATCTGATCGACTGGGTCTAAATCGGCAATATACTGTTTTATTTCCGATATTTATAATAATTTCCTAGAATTTTTATCATCAGCAAGTCACGTCTTGTGACAGACCAATTTTCAGTCAAGCAAAGCACATGAGCAGACAAGAGCGCCCCTTTGACACACTCGCGCAACTCCTGGAATCCGGTGGGTTGAAGCTCGATATCTTTGACATGGGCCGCCGGGTTTGCCCCATCCCAAATGACCGGTTCCTCGCGTTCGAGCGTACCGAGGCGCCCTACCCCTATCCGCTGCAACAACAGGCCTGGTTTGCCCTGACACTGCATGATCCGGCCTGTCCCGACATCGACCCGATCATCTGGTTTGTCCGTTTCCCCCTGGATGAACAGGCCAAACTGTTGCAAGCGGCCCGGGATGATTTCCTGCATCGCCTGATCGACAATCTCGCGGACAAACGGCTCGAATCCACCCGGGCATCCGCACTGGACAAGGCTCTGGAGGATAACCCCTACCTGTTTCAACCCCGCAAGGAGCGTCTGGCCGTGCTGCATGCGCGTCTGACCTCGGCCCTTGGCAAACCCGCGTCCCGTTACTTTGAACACGCCCGCTCCTACCTGAGCGGAAGCCTGAGTTGGGACCAGTGGGCATTCATTGGTTACCAGGGCATTGCCGATGTGGCGGCTCGTCTGGACTCCGATGATCCGGGGCTGGAGCCGATCGGCCGTGCGATCAGCAGCCTCCCACCCGCCCCTTTGGAGGCGCTCTGTCATTGCCTGGAAAACCGGGCCGTCCCGGAAGATCTATCCCAGGCGCTGTTGCAGCGTCTGCAGGTGGAATTGGAGGAACCCGAACCCAATCCACAGGTGTTGACATCGACCCTCAGAGGAATCTCTCAATCTACATCATTTGTGCTTCGTAACAAATTGATTCAATTTGTTTTATTGAATGACACTTCAACTCGTACCGACCTGCTGACGAGTATTGCGGGCCGCGCCTGGGAGTCTCTGCTGGACGATGACCTGCGCAATCTGTTTCTGGAGAGACTGGCGCACAATGAGGCGGGTCAGGAGTTTTTCAACGCCATTCTCAGCGACCTGCTGTATCTGCCGGATACCCGTGCCGCCATGCAGGCATCGCTGCGCCAGTCACAACGCAGTGAAGCGCTCAATCAGTCGATTGGCCGTTTTTTCAGCCACGTCATGTCACCCCAATCCGCCTCCGGGAAATGATCACGCGAACCTGACAGACCGGCTCTGGCCGTGTGATGGAGTCGAATACTGAAGCAACCTATAATCGAAATCAGTACTCGTACACCTTCGATGCAGGCGTACCTATCAAGAGAGGTTCGAAAGTTCATGGAAAGCGTAAAGAATCTGGTCGTGGCACTCGACCTGTCCCCGGTTTCCTGGGAAATCATCGAACAAGCCTCAGCCCTCTATTCTCCCCCTGAGGGCCGTCATGTCTGGCTCTTGCATATTGCCCAACCCGACGCGGATTTTATCGGATACGAACCAAGCCCCCGGAGTGAACGGGATGTCCAGGCAGGCACCCTGCATCTTGAGCACCAGGCTCTACAGACACTGGCAGAACGATTACGTGAAACCGGCGTTCAGTGCACGGCGCTGCAGATCCAAGGCGCTTACGTTGACAAGATTCTGGAGGAGGCTGAGAAACTCAATGCCGATCTGATTGCAGTGGGATCACACGGTAAAGGTGTGCTCAAACAGTTGCTGCTGGGAAGCACCAGCAATAACCTGGTCAGACTTTCACATATACCGATTCTGGTGATCCCGACTCGCGATTGATCGATGCGAGGGTCCGGTCGGCAAGGCGCAGTAGCGCCATGTACCGGGCCGCAGGGTTGCATCTTACCCCTGTGGCCCGGGGACAGATCACATCATGCCGATCATAGCGTCGCCAAACGCGGAGCAACTCAGTTCGGTGGGATTATCCATCAAACGCGCCAGATCGTAAGTGACTGTCTTGGCCGAAATGGTGGCGCCGAGACTGTCGATGATCATGTCCGCAGCCTCGAACCAGCCCATATGGCGCAGCATCATCTCAGCGGAAAGAATCAATGAACCCGGGTTGACCTTGTCCTGTCCGGCATATTTGGGCGCGGTGCCATGGGTCGCCTCGAACATGGCCACCGAGTCGGAGAGATTCGCACCCGGCGCGATACCGATACCGCCGACCTGGGCCGCCAGTGCGTCGGAGATGTAGTCGCCGTTCAGGTTGAGGGTGGCAATCACGCCGTATTCCGCGGGACGCAGCAATATCTGCTGCAGGAAGGCATCGGCAATCACGTCCTTGATGATGATCGATTTGCCGGTCTTGGGATTTTTCAGGGTACACCAGGGACCGCCGTCGAGTTCCACCGCACCGAACTCCGTCTTGGCAAGCTCGTAGCCCCAAGTCTTGAACGCACCCTCGGTAAATTTCATGATGTTGCCCTTGTGCACCAGGGTCACGGAATCACGATCGTTGTCGATGGCGTACTGGATCGCCTTGCGCACCAGTCGTTGGGTGCCCTCGCTGGAGACCGGCTTGATGCCAATGCCGGAGGTGGCCGGGAAACGGATCTTGGTCACGCCCATCTCATTCTGCAGAAAATCGATCAGTTTCTTGACTTCGGGTGTGCCCGACTCCCATTCGATACCGGCGTAGATGTCCTCCGAGTTTTCGCGAAAGATCACCATATTGGTCTTTTCCGGCTCCTTCAGGGGGCTGGGCGTGCCGTCGAAATAACGCACGGGACGCAGACAGACATAGAGGTCGAGCTGTTGCCGCAGTGCCACATTGAGTGAACGGATACCGCCACCGACCGGGGTGGTCAAAGGCCCCTTGATGGAAACCACGAACTCCTTGACCGCCTCAAGGGTTTCATCGGGCAACCAGGTATCTGCATCGTAGACCCGGGTGGCCTTCTCCCCCGCATACACTTCCATCCAGGCGATTTTTCGCGCACCCGCATAGGACTTCTCAACGGCGGCATCGATGACCTTGCGCATGACCGGGGTGATGTCCACTCCGATCCCATCCCCTTCGATAAAAGGAATAATGGGATTGTTGGGCACCTGCAGCGCCCCACTGGCGTCTACGCTTATCTTTTCACCCTCGGAAGGGATCTCAATCTTGTCATATGCCATGGATGTATCCTATGTAGCGATGATGTGAGGTGGTTCACCGAAACCGCTCATACCCAACCATGGACCCGGACAGGGTACAGGGCCAGGAATTCAACGGCCTTGGGGAATAGAGGGCAATTGTAGCGATGTATCGGTGTGTTTTTCTAGAATAATTGGCGGACTGGGCGGGCGCGGGTCAAGAAACGTATCATACGACCGCTAAAAGTACGGATATCGATACCCTCCTGAACCAAGACTCGCAGCACCGCAAAGGATGACAATAATGGACAGCCGAGTGGATAACGCTCTCCTCGACACCCTCCTCCAGACCTGGCAGAAGGTCATCATCGGCAAACCCGAGACCCTCAAGACCGTCCTGATCAGTTTATTGTGCCGAGGGCATATTCTGTTGGAGGATCTTCCCGGACTGGGCAAGACAACCCTGGCGAAAACCCTGGCGAAAAGTCTGGATCTGGGGTTCCAGCGGATCCAGTGCACCCCTGACCTGTTGCCCGCGGACATCACCGGAGTCTCCCTGTTCGACCAGAAGGCCCAGGCCTTTCGGTTTCTTCCCGGACCGATTTTCACCAATATCCTGCTGGCGGACGAAATCAATCGCACCTCCCCAAGAACCCAATCGGCGCTTCTGGAAGCGATGGCGGAGCGTACCGTAAGCGTGGACCGCAAGACCCGCAAGCTGCCCGCCACATTCCTGGTGATCGCCACCCAGAACCCGATTGAGTTCAGCGGCACCTTTCCCCTGCCGGAGGCGCAGCTGGATCGATTCTTCATGCGCCTCTCTCTGGGTTATCCGCAGGCAGAGGAGGAATCACGCATCCTGAAGATGCACCAGAAGGATGACCCGTTGGAGCCGATCACTCCGGTGATCGATGAACCACAACTGCTGCGCCTGCAGCAACAGGTCACCCGAATTCGCCTGGAGCAGAAGGTGGTGGACTACATCACCGCGCTGGTGCACGCCACCCGCTTGCACAAGAAGGTGCGGCTCGGAGTGAGTCCGAGAGGATCGATCGCCTTGATGAAGGCGGCACAGGCCAACGCGCTACTCCATGGCGAGAGCTTTGTCACGCCCCTGCGGGTCCAGCAGATGGTGTTGCCAGTCATGGCGCATCGGATGCTTTTGAGCAGCCAGAGCACGTCCGACAGCACAATCCTGCAGCAGATCCTGGAACAGGTTCCGGTGCCGGCCATGCCCCACCCTGCCGCGGTCCCGGCCACGCAACCCGGGCGTGATTGAATGAAATGAAGGTGCAGAGCGGATCGTCGAGTATCTTCACCCCGCAAACCCTGGACTTGCTTCAACGCTGGGTCACGCTGCACCGGGTCCTGTGGATTCTGACTCTGGCCTGCTTTCTGATTGCCTGGAATCGGGGATTGGCCCTGCTGTACGGGGTTTTCTCACTCAGCCTGGCACTGTTGTTGATCTCCCAGGTCATGCCCAGATGGCAACTCAGGGGTATACAGGTGACGCGGATTTTCCCGCAAATTCTGAGTGCCGGTGAAGAAATCGAAGTGGTTTACCGCCTGAACGCTCACGGCCATCGCTATCACACTCGAATCATCGACGACATTCCATTTGCCGATGAACCGGCCAGCGGGTTCGTACCGGTATGGGAGCATACCCATGAAACAGCGATTCGATTCTGTTGCGAACGCCGGGGAGTCTTCACCCTGGATCCGCTCAAACTCACGTCGGCTTACCCATTCGGCATCCTGAGTCACGAACAGCGCCTGAGCAGTCAGAGCGAGCCGATTCGGGTGCTGCCCAGACTCTACGAACTCGGTGAACTTCCAACCCCGTTCCAAGCCAATCTGAACAGTGACGGCGATCTGCCCATACCGCAACGGGGCGGCCAGGAGCAGTTCCTCTCCATCCGCGAATACGTTCATGGCGACAGTCTGCGTCATATCCACTGGCGTGCCTCGGCGAGACAGCAACGCCTGGTGGTAAAGGAGTATGAGCGCAACGACCGGCCACTGCTGCTGGTGGCTCTGGATTGCCGGGCGGCCTTCAACCAGGGTGAAGACACGCGCACCACCTTCGAGTACGCCATCTCCCTGGCGGCATCGATGATCCGTCAGGCTACCCGGGAAGGGTTGTCCAGTGTGCTCATTGCAGAGCACGGAAAACGGCTCGAAATCGCAACACCCGCGTATCAGCCAGACCTCTACGAGGTACTGGCCCGACTCGCGGAACTCCAGGAGCGCGGAAGTCTGAGCAGTTGCGACTTGATCGAAGAAGCCATTCATCGTTACCCGCAAGCCAATCTGGTCGCCGGCTTCCGCTTGCGTGACGATCCGCGAATCCCGTCACTTCCGCCCCATGTGACGCATATCGACTTTGAAATGGATGGGGAGAGCTTCCGCTTCCCATTGCGCCACACCAAAGCCCCGCACATGAGCCGATTCGCCAACCGCCTGAGCTACCCGATCAGTCCGGGCCACTCATTGCAGGGGCTTTTCCGGTGAAGACGGCATCGAACCCGGTGATACGCTGGTACAGCCTGGTTTCCGGGGTCGCCGCAAGCGCCCTGCTGTATGCCCAACTGGGTCTGTTGGCCGCCGGTGTGGGTATTTTGCTGACCCCGCCTGTGTGTCACTGGGTGTTACTGCGGGTGCGTCACACCAATGAAGCGTCCAGTCCGTTCCGTAAGTACTCTGAGCAGATCGCCGCCGTCGGCGTGGTTCTTTTTCTGCCCCTGATCCTCGTGAGTAACCTGCTCACCGCGTTGCTGATTTTCCTCGGCTTCGGTTTTCTGAGCCTGCTGCTGCAAACCCATGACAACCGCCGACTCTACCTGGGACTCGGCGTGGGCTTCACGGCACTCATGGCCGGAGCCGTAATCGCGAAAAGCGGTTATTACCTGGTGTTTCTCATGGCTTATGCGGTGAGTATCAGTATCACGCTGGGGCACATCCATCTCGAACCAATGAGCCGTCCGTCCCAACCCTGGCGACTTCGGGACCAACTGCGCTCGGCTTCCTGGCTGATTGTATTTGCCATTCTGATCTACCTCTTACTGCCCCGTTTCCCGGCGGGCAACCTGGGTTCCCGACCCGGATCGGAGCATTACTACCAGAACCGAGCCTGGGAGCAGGAAGCCCGGCAGACCCGTGCTCAGGGTGACCCGGAAGATCGAACCCAATCGATGTTGGAATCCCTGTCAGAACATCTGCCCGGCTCTGGCGAGCCGTCATCCCGGCCCGATCCTGAGACGAGTCAAACCGGTTATGGCTACGGGGGCTTCGCGCCGACGTTTGACATGCAGAACCCGGACACGCGTGGAGACCGGTTCAGCAATGCCATTCTGGCGCGCATGCGCGCCGATCGTCCCCTCTATCTGCGGGCGCGGATCTTCGATGTTTTCGATGGCGTAAGCTGGCACAGTTCCGCCACGACACTCAGCAAACTGGAACTCGAACGGGGAGAGATCACCCTGATATCGACGCCTCCGGGGCTTGAATCTTTTATCGAGACCTATGAAATCATCCTGGAGCAGGATCTGGTGAACAATATCGTGGCCGCCGCGGTACCGGTCAAGCTGCGTTTTCCGGGAAGCGTGATCGGTGTCGATGCCTTTCATCAACTCCAGGCTCCGGGTCTGTTGCGTAAGGGCACCGCCTACGTGGTGGAATCCCTGCGCCTGCAACAGAGCAATCGAAGTTTTGCGGAACGCAGCTATTTCGACCTGCCCGGCTACCGGCAGTTACCTGATGACCTCGACCCCCGCATACCCGTGTTGGCCCGCCAGATAACGGAGGGGCTGGATACGCCTTTCGATCAGGCCATCGCCCTTGAGGAACATCTGAGAACTCAATACACCTATGATTTCGAGTCGGTGTTCCGCTCTCAGCACCAGACACCCTTAAGCCGCTTCCTGTTCGAAACGCGACGCGGCCATTGCGAATATTTTGCCAGTGCCTTGGCCATCATGCTGCGCACACAGGGGATACCCAGCCGTCTGGTCACGGGATTTTCCGCCACCGATCTGAATCCATTGACCGGTTACTACGAGATCCATGCCCTGGATGGGCACGCCTGGGTCGAAGCGTACATCGAAGGCATGGGCTGGATGGAGCTGGAACCTACCGCTTATTACGACCTGCCGACGCAGGAGCGTCAAACCCTCTCCGCGGAGCAGATCAACCGTTACGTGGAACGACAACTTCGCCGGGATCAGACGCTGGATTCCGACCCGTTGAGCCCGGATGCGTTGATTGGATCGCTCTGGCAAATCCTGTATCTGTCCGTGGTTTGGGTGACGGCCCATGTGAAGCTGATACTGTTGCAAGCCTGGCCCTGGTTGGCGGCTGTTGCTGTGATTGCGCTTGTCGCCGGCCTGAGCTGGCCATGGTTGGCGCCCCGCTGGCGCGCGCGAAGCATTCGCGATGACGTGCAGCGCAAGATCCGCGAATCGGACGGGATTGCCATCAATGACTATCTCGATGGCATCGACCGGTTGTTACGAAATGCGGGTATGAAGATCACGAATGGCACAACGATCGAACACTATCTGGAACGCATCCCGAACCTGGGGGTCGGTCTGAATGCCCCTGATCTCGTGAGCGCCTTCAATGCGCAGAATTACGGAACCCAGGATGCCAGTCAGGCCGCCGAACAATTTCGCCGCCTGTTTGAAGCACTCTACGCATTGGGATACGCGGAATTATCCAAACGCACCCGTGCTCAAAGACTCTGAAAAAACCGCTCGCTTCTTGGCAGGTAGTAATTATCGTAGTTCAATGACAGGATCACCCGATCACTCTTTCCGACGATTTCCTCTCTCGGGACAAAACCGATCACCCGCGAGTCCGCACTATTGTCCCGATTGTCACCCATTACCAAATAGTGTCCATCAGGAACCCTGACCGGAGCAAAACTGGCCATGGGACTCCCGCCCTGCTGAAAGCGAACCCGATGAGTCACCGGCCCAAGTATCTCCAACGGATCCGTAAAGTCCCGCACACCCAGGCCCAGAGCATCCGGATCCGCTACATAGCTCAGTGTTTCTCCGTTGATGGAAAGTCGGTTGTTGAACAGGGAGACCCGATCCCCAGGCAGACCAATCACCCGTTTGACCAGACGTTTGTCCGCAACAGCCGAGTCGAATATCACGATGTCGCCCCGCTCGGGATCCGCAAACCGATACAGCGACCAGTGGGTAAAAGGCAGCCTGAGATCGTACGCCATCTTGTTCACCCATATCCGGTCGCCTTCCAGGATAGTGGGCTTCATAGAGCCTGTGGGTACGTTATTCCAATCAGCGATGCTGCTGCGAAATACCAGCATGCAGAAGACGAAGAGTAAAAATGAGCGGTTGGCCTGCAAGGCCGCAATCATCCTGCGTTTCATAGCGTTGCTTCCTGTTGGTCATCAAATTGTCTTGTCCCCGGGATAATCTTGGGGGCCACACGAAACCTGATGCAGACAGCCAGCGTCATGCCTGATTGGTGTCGTTGATGGGATTCGACCCCAGGCGGGATCAAATGTTCGGCATTCCTGCCACAGGGTGTCATCATCTGTGATGAGGAACCGTTGGTTGCGAGACGCGCAAAAGTTTAAGTATTTAATTAATTTAGTAATTATCCCGATCGCCTCGCATGGCGGGTGGCCTATACTTTGCTAGCATGAATCTGGAAACGGGCGCTCAAGCGCGGAACCGTTTTCAGAATTTCACACCCAAGTGGACATACAGCTATGACATGCAACGTCGGTAAACTGGTATCGGAAGCGGTCGCTTCCATGGATAGCGCGACGGATGTACAGTCTGCGGCGCGCTATATGGCGCAACATAACCTCGGCTCACTGGTAGTCACAGAGGATGGGAAAGTTTCCGGACTCTTCACGGAAAGAGACCTGCTGGTGCGCGTTGTTGGTGCCGGAATGGATCCCAGCGCACTAAAACTGGGCGATGTCAGCACCCGAAATTTGATCTCTGTGGCCTATAACAGCTCCTGCAAAAATGCGATTCGCCTGATGCGAACCCATAAATGCCGTCGCCTGCTGATCTATCGTAAGGACGAGCTGCAAGGGCTGGTCAACATCTCGGACGTCGCTCATGCCCTGGCCGACCACAATCCGGCCAAGAACCTGCTTGTCAATTTTGTGGGCGGGGTGACGTTGGTCGTGGCGCTGATGGTGATTGGCGTGCTGATCTCCCATATCCCGGATGTGCTGGCGTTGATCAACCACTCGCTGAACTGATGTTATGCGGGGATAAGGTCCAGTATATTGCAGATGATAGTTTGGATGGTTCCATGTACCGAACTATCGGAAAGGTGGATTTCGACTCAAACATTATGCCCTAACGCTATCCGATGGTCCGCTCTGCGACCTAGCAGACGTTCAAGCGAAACTCTGTACTTCCGGAAAGCAGACATTAACGTTACCATAAGCCGCGCGAGGTACGAGCGTCGGATTTGATGGACTGGTCATGCGTCATACCAAGACCCCATAGATGTACACTCGCCCTTGTAATTGGATTGTGAGGCCAAATATTTTCCGATATACACTCCCAACCAATAATACTCTCTTCCAAGGGTCATTATTCGTTCTACAGATTGAAAAGGTTGACCAAACGAATCAACAAGAAGTGCTGCTTTACAATACCTATCTGCAATCTCCGTTATATTGTCATTGTCACTTTCTCCTTTAATATATTTCGATAATTCTTGAAGTGCCTCTTCTAGCTGGGACAATGCCTGCATCTCATCGTCGCTCATGTCTGTTATAGAAGTTTTATACTTTTCGATATGATCTCGAACATTTTCAATATTCTTTGAATCTGAAATTTCCATGGTTGATTGAGCTTGAGCAGTTAGTACACTTAAAATTACAGCAAACATCACTATAAATCTGAATGTACGATAAAAGTTCATGCCTTGTGCTCCTTTATGCATAACGCCACAAATCAGCCGGACGAAAAACGCGGAGCGTTCTTTGTGTCTGGACTTGCCTTGTTAGCTGTAGCTTATATTTTGACTTCAAAGCCGAGATCGACATCACATGCCGCTTGGCCGCCACGTATGCCCCAATTTTCCGCCGTAATTTCACGCAACATGATTTTGACGTGATTTGCAGGGATACCAAACTGAGACAGATTATTGACTAGGGCTTGGTAGAGCTTCCGCTTTGTTTCGAGTGACCTGCCTGCAAAACAATCGATACTTATGTGAGTGTAATACTCTGGCTTCTCTCTGTCCGGTGGGCATTGAAACCTATGCGGCTCATGCACGAGCAACCGTATATTCCTGTCACCTGGAAGTATTTTGAATGCTTCGCGCAGTGCTGCGTGAACAGACTCCATTATTTCTGATTCAACTTCTTGTGCGTATTGCTGACGCACTTCTATAAGAGCACTGGGCATTTTTTCTCCTTTTACAGCAAACAGTTTTATTAACGAGACCCCGCATCTCGTTATACATTTTTAGGCGACGTTGATTTCATGCGCTCGGGCATCAACTTCTAATGGAGCATTTTCATACCCAAATTCTACGATTTGCTGCAAATAAACTGGCAGAAACTTATCAATTGACCCTAGCACTTCGTATTGATGCACGTGGCGGCACTCGTGAGAGACGAGGCGCACGCTATCATGACCTTGAACTAATAAAATGCTGTAACCCAAAGTCAGGCCAACCATATTTGGCCCGAGCAAACCAGTTTCAAGCGCAGCTTGTCTAAGAGTCGGTTCTTCTGGTAGCGGCAACTTATCGACGAGTTTTACTCGAATAAGTTCTGGATGCCGCACACCAACACTGCGCGCAACATTCAGCAGTGGCTCTGACAGGGCCATACCTAATGAAGCAACGTGTTGGAATTGAAACTCGGCCCAAGCTACCGCATGAGGCAGAAGTTGTGGGAGCACAGTTCGTAGATCCATCATTTATTCGCCAACGCCTGGCACAGAGGCCCGCCTGCGTGGAGCCCATTTGCGGTAAAGTGAGCGACAGCGAACCGCAAATGGGTAGAGCGTAGGTGGGTTCCCTTGTTGCCACTTGTTATGTTTTTTTACCCATGGTAATGTGTATATGTTTTCATTTTATACACAAAGGTGTGCTGTGAGAACTAATATTGTAATTGACGATGAACTAATGGCCAAAGCAATTAAGGCAAGCGGTCTTGTTACCAAGAAAGACGTTGTAGAACAAGGTCTTAAGTTAATAATCCAGCGTAGCAATCAGCAAGCCATTCGCGAACTTAGAGGTAAGCTCAAGTGGGAAGGCGATCTCGACGAAATGCGAGGCGGTAAATGATACTGGCCGACACCAGTGTCTGGATTGACTACTTCAACGGAAGCATAACCCCGCATACTGACACCTTAGATACCGCTCTCTTCGCCGGCACCGTTGCAATTGCAGACCTCATTTTTCTAGAAATTTTGCAAGGATTTAAAAACGATAAAGACTATGCAAAAGCCAGAGATCGTCTCGCAAAGCTAGATCAGTACTCAATCTTTAACAACGAAATGGTCGAACAATGCGCTGAAAATTACCGAGCGCTACGTAAGAAAGGGATAACCATTCGGAAAACAAACGATGTGATTATTGCAACGTATTGCATCAAACATCAGATGCCACTTCTTTATCTTGATCGTGATTTCAACCCTTTTGTAAAGCATCTCGGTTTGGTATCTGCCTGCCCGAAAACATAACAGTTTTATTAACGAGACCCCGCGTCTCGTTATACATTCTCAGCAAGTCGTGACAGTGGCAAACTGAGGATTTCGGAGAAAAATCATAGGGCCAACCAACCGAATTCCCTAAACCACGTCTTCTTGATCAAGTCCGAACAGCCTGTCGACGGAAGCATTTCAGTCACAGAACTGAAAAGTCTTATGTCTACTGGATACGCCAGTTCATCCTGTTCAATGGCAAGCGCCATCCCAATGAAATGGGCAAGCAAGAGATCGAAGGCTACCTCAAGCACCTGGCTTCCCGTCGAAATGTCTCTGCCAGTACCCAATCGGGCGCCCTTAATGCGATAGCTTTCCTATATCTTACTGTTTTACAACAGGAATTAACTAATCTTGATAACCTGAGAAGGATCAAACGCTACAAATCTATTCCTGTGGTGATGTCAACACAGGAGGTGTCGGCCGCGTTTGCACGGATGAGCGGGACCACTCGCTTGATGGCGGAACTCATCTATGGCACAGGAATGAAAATCCATGAGTGTATGACACTCCGTGTCAAGGACATCGACTTTGATCTTCGATCGATCACGATTAGAGCCGCTAAAGGCAACAAAGATCGCGCTACGGTGCGCCCAGCGGCCCTGATCCCGGCACTGCGCAACCACCTCACCAAGGTGGCGCAATTACACGCATCTGACGTTCTCAGCGGAAATAGTTATGCACCGACGCCAAACGCCCTGTACAGAAAGCATCCATCGGCTTCAAGGTCCCTGGCCTGGCAGTTTGTATTCCCTTCTACTGTGGTTCGGCCCTGGCTCAATACCCAACAGATGGCGCGACGGCATGCGTCTCCCAGTACGCTACAAAGGGCCTTTAAACGCGCTGTACAGCAAGCGAACATCCACAAGCATGTTGAGCCGCATACGCTAAGGCACAGTTTTGCGAGCCACTTACTGGCAGCAGGTACGGATATCAGAACCATCCAAACACTGCTTGGGCACAAGAACGTCGAGACAACGATGATTTACACGCACATCACGCCCGATCACAGGCATGTATGCAGTCCATTTGATCAGTTGAAGAGCCTTCGATAGCGAAGCGATATTTTCTTCGGTCCAACTGGAATGGACCGAAGATCGTCATATTTGCAGGTGTTTTCTCTGCAGGGATGCTTCCTATATGTCCGCTTTGCAGTATTCAGGGCTGATTTTACCTACCCAGACACAGGTCAGCTTTTGGCAGAACTGAGACGTGTCAGTTGAGCTTAGCCCCATTTAATTCAGTTTTTTGAAATCCGTGTCATTCCGTTGCCCGTCTCTTTTATATCAAGGCAACCGGGCCAAAAGGTATTGATAGTCTCCATGTTGGTCAGTGTATGTTGCGACGGTTTCACTGTATTGAAAGCGCCACCCGCGATGGCCAGCGGCAGCAACAACTGATCGGCAAGATAGGGACCAACTGGGGCTCCCCCTTGAATATACACCTTTATCTGGCGGCAGAGTTTACCCGCTACCTTCTCGGCGCTGACCCCTTTCTCGCCAAAGGTGGTGAAGACCTCGGTCACATGTTCATGCTTGATCGTGGCCAAGAGGACGTTGCCCGGACCCTGACTGTTGTTGAGGCCGCGCAGTTGCAGCTGGGACGGATCCCAACTCAGGGTACGGCGAACGGTCTCCAGCTCGCGCTCAGCAATACTGACAGGCAGTGCGGCGATCAGTGCCTCGGCATTTGCCTGACGCATCTCGCCACGCTCCAGAAGATGCAGCGGCTGCAAGTGACTCCCGGCTGCCAGCCTCAGCTCCAGTTCCCCACCGCCTGCGGGGTAAAAGCCGTAGCGCAACAGGTTCATTTCAACATCGACTCCCATACTACGCAGCAGAGGGAGATAGGCGTGTTGCAGAAAGTCGGCGGGCGGCGCCAGTGGATTGTGGGTGCCGCCGCTCAGATGCAGCCGCGCCTCAACCCCTGCCACCAACAGGGCCGGCAGAACGGTCTGCATCACCAGGGTGCAGCTGCCCGCTGTACCGATGGCGAAACGATAGTCGCCACCATGGATGGCCTGCGGCTGAAACAGCAGTGACTGCGAACCCGCCCCTGCACCTTCGATTTCCGCCGCCCCAATGGCCGCTGCGGCTTGCACAGCGGTGAGATGCTGACGCATCAGGCCAGGCTTTTTCCGCTTGGCGCGGATATTGACCACGCGCAGGGGGCGGCCGGTGATCAGCGACATCGTCAATGCGGTGCGCAGCACCTGGCCGCCCCCTTCTCCCCGGGACCCGTCGATGGTGATGAGGTTGGTTGGATCGTTCATCCTGGGTTGTATCCTTAATCAGTACGGAACCTTTCTATCCCTTGACGCAGACCACCTGCCTCAGGGTATGCACCACTTCCACCAGATCCCGTTGGGCATGGATCACCGCATCGATGTCCTTGTAGGCCATTGGGATCTCGTCGATCACGGCACTGTCCTTACGGCACTCCACGCCTTCGGTTGCCCTCTTTTGGTCCTCCAGGGTGAAGCGGCGTTTCGCTTCGGTTCGAGAGTAGACCCTTCCCGCGCCGTGGGAACAGGAACAGAAACTCTCCGGGTTGCCTTTTCCGCGCACGATGTAGGAGCGCGCTCCCATGCTGCCCGGAATGATACCCAACTCCCCCGATCCGGCACGCACCGCGCCCTTGCGTGTGATCCACACCTGCTCGCCATAGTGCACTTCCTGCTGCACATAGTTGTGATGACAGTTGACCGCCATGCTATCGGCATCGAAGGGCTTGCTGATGACCTTGCGCAGAGCGCCAAGGGTCGCCGCCATCATCAATTCACGGTTGCGGCGGGCGAAATGCTGCGCCCAGCCCACGGCCTCGACGTAGTCGTTGAAGTGTTCGGTCCCCTCCGGCAGATACGCCAGATCGCGATCCGGCGGGGTGATATGCCAGGTACGCATGTCTTCCTTCGCCTGTTCGATGAAGAGGTTACCGATGGCGTTGCCGACACCGCGCGATCCCGAGTGGAGCATGATCCACACCGCCTCGCTCTCATCCAGGCAAACCTCGATGAAGTGGTTGCCGGTCCCAAGGGTTCCAAGGTGAAGATGGTTGTTAGTCTTCTTCAGTCGGGGATATTTCTCCACGATCCGTCCGAAGGGCTCCACCAGCTCCTTCCATACCGCGTCGACATGGGCCGGCGGCGTTCCCCAGGCGCCGTTGTCACGACGCCCCTTGCCTCGGCCGTGGGGCACTGCCCGTTCGATAGCGCTGCGCATCGGCGCCAGGCTATCCGGCAGATCGCTGGCCTGCAGGCTGGTACGCACCGCCATCATGCCACAACCGATATCGACCCCGACCGCTGCGGGAATGATCGCCCCACGGGTGGGAATCACCGAGCCGATAGTCGCCCCCTTGCCCACATGCACATCGGGCATTACCGCGATCCACTTGTGGATGAAGGGTAGCAGGGATGCGTTCAGCAACTGCCCCTTGGCCTTCTCATCGACAGGTACCCCCTGGGTCCACATCTTGATCGGATAGCCTTGCCCGGCCTGCATGACGTCGTAATTTCCGGTTTTCATCTTCTTGCTCCATAAATGGACGTCGTAAAAACCCGTGAATGGGAGATAGTACGACACCCTCGATTAAGTGCGGCGACCAGGTTAGATGACGCGATTATTCCGCCACCCGGCCGAAGCCGGACCGGGACTTGAACCCGGACCCCTTGCGGGACCTTGCCCTTCGTTGTAGCAGGCAAGGTGCGTCAACCAAGTAGCGCCATCGGCATTCGCCGCGAAACTGCTTTCATACTCCCTCTCGTTGGGAGCTTGTCAAATAGGTGGGCGACAAGGAGCGGTGAAACGTCGTGCTCTACCAGACTGAGCTACACCCCCGTCGTTGTGGAGGTGACGGGATTCGAACCCGCGACCACGTCGTTCATAGCGATGTAGTTCCACCTGCATTCGCCCGAAATCGTTAGGGACCGCTGTCCCGGCGGAGCGGGCCCCATTGCCCGCCCCTCTTCCTACGCTGTTACCAGCGGCTGGCTTTCGATCACACCGACCCAGTGCCCCGCCTGCATCTTGCCCCTGGCGAACTGCTCGATCAGGGTGAAGACCGCATCACTGAAGCCGCCGATGTTGAGGATATCCTCGCGCTCCGGCGCCTGGGTGCTGGCGTTGGGCTGGATGTCGTGACAGACCAGCCGCGCCGCCGGGTTGCGTTGACGAAACTTCGCCCACTCGTGCATCACGGCACTGGAGGCATGGCGGCGGGAGTCGATCCATGACTCGTTATCCGACACCAACAGCACCAGGTCGGCCCGCTCACGGTGTTTGTTCAGCCAATGCAGCGGTGAGCTGCAATTGGTTCCACCCCCACCGATGGACGCCAGCCGGGCAGCGTTTTCCATCACCGTCGCATCCGCTTTCAACTGCAGCCTGGAGACATCCCAGTCGAACGGCAGTACCAGGGTACGGCGGTCCTTGCGCAGGAAGGCCGCGGCCACCAGCGCCGCCACATCGATGCAGCGGGTCGCGGTGGTCGCTCCCCGGCGCCAGCCGGTGACCGGACTCTGCATCGAGCCCGACACATCGGGACAAACCACCACCCGTCCCGGCAGCTCCGGCACATTGCTCAGTGCAATCTCCATGGCCTGCTCCAAGGCCCGGCGGATCTCCTCCGGCACGCCCGATGCCGACTGATAAGCGGTCAGCAGCTGGTAGGGAAACGCCCTGGCCTTGCGGATGGCCTCCGCATCGTTCAGACGCTGTGCCAGTTTGCTGATCATCTTCGGCTCCTTGAACACACCGTGCCGCTGAAAGCTGTTGAGGTTCATCCGCACCATCTGCCAGCCCCCGCGCTTTGCCAGGGTTGCCCAGTGCGACGCGGTCAGCGGCAGTGAGGTCAACATCTGGAACGGCACCTTGGGCAGCTTCCCGCCTTCACGCTTGAAGCGCTCGAAGCTATGCACCGGACCCGGCAGCGACGCCACGTCATAGGGTTTACCGATCAACCAGGCGAAGAAGGCCGAACGCCAGGCTTCCGCCGGCTTCGGATGCACCATCTTCACCACATCGGCTAGTGACGGCGCATTACCTATCGTCGCTGCCAGGAGCTGTTGCTCGCTGGCCCGGTTCAGCCACGCCTGCACCAGACGCTTCGGCCGGGTTCCCAGGGACTGTCGTCCCAATGCCCCGCTGCGCAGGATCTGTACGAAGTTGCGCAACATGCGGCCGTTATCGATGACCTGAGCGAAGGCCACAGGCAACCACTCGCTACCGCGCGCGGCCAGTATGGCGCACAGCAGTGCCGGCATATCCTTCATGCCCCCATGCCGGCGACACCAGATTGCGGTGCGGGCGATGAATTCCGGCTCGACCTGGGCGCACAATTCGATTACCCGTGCAAGCTGGGTTTCCGCCCCGGCGTAGTAAGTACCGTTGAGGCATCCGGTAACCGCATACTGTGCCAGGGCGTGCTTCGCGCTCAGGCGATAGGCGGTTCCACCGGCTTCGTTGAAGGTATCGGTCTTCAGTGAAAACTCAGCCGCGCCGGGAAAGAGCATCTTGTTAGCCATCTTGCTGCCTCTCTGGTTAGAACAATCGTTTCTAAGTTGCCTTGGTTATAGCGAAAGACATGCCAGGTTTTCATACTTAACTTCAACACTTTGTTTTATTTAGTGAAATATTGATTATCGAGAAATCCGGCCACGGCATTGGCCACTTGATATGGCTTGTAATTTAGATATTTTTATATATGGTTAGAATAATTTATTATCCCGATACGGCCTTGCCCGGCGGTCTTTGAAGGCGGATGGAGTTATAGAATGAAGAAGACGGTGGTGATGGGCTTTCTAGGCGCGGTGCTCGATGAGGGGCGTGGCAACGGTCGCTGGGAGAAGTGGCGCCCCAGCGTATCGCTCTGCCAGCAGGAGGATCTACTGATCGATCGCCTGGAGCTCTTCTATCAGCCGGACCGATACCAGCGGGTGATGGAGACCGTGGCCAAGGATATCGCCTTAGTATCGCCGGAAACGGAACTCGTCTGGCGTCCCATGCCGCTCGACGATCCCTGGGATTTCGAACAGGTCTACGCCGCCCTGCACGGCTTCGCCCGCGGCTACCCTTTCGAACCGGAGCAGGAGGATTATCTGATCCACATCACGACCGGCACCCATGTCGCCCAGATCTGCCTGTTTCTGCTGACCGAGGCGAACTACTTCCCCGCCCGATTGCTGCAAAGCGCGCCACCTCCCAAACAGCGGGCGGGAGCGGTGGGCAGCTACGCCATCATCGACCTCGATCTGTCGCGCTACGACCGCATCGCCCAGCGCTTTGCCGAGGAGCGGGAGGAGACCCTCAATCTGCTGAAATCGGGTATTGCCACCCGAAACCCCGTCTTTAACCGCATGATCGACGCCATCGAAAGGGTGGCCAATCGCTCCCCTGCTCCCATCCTGCTGCTCGGCCCCACTGGCGCCGGCAAGTCGTTTCTCGCCCGTCAGGTCTATCAGCTCAAACGCCAGCGCCACCAGATCAACGGCCCCTTTGTCGAGGTCAATTGCGCCACCCTGCATGGCGAAGGCACCATGTCGGCCCTGTTCGGCCATACCAAGGGGGCTTATACCGGCTCGGTCGGCGACCGCGAGGGACTGCTGCGCCAGGCGGATGGCGGCTTGCTGTTTCTGGATGAGATCGGCGAGCTGGGACTGGACGAACAGTCGATGCTGCTCAAGGCGATCGAGGAGAAGCGCTTCTACCCGATGGGATCGGATCATGAGGTAGAGAGCAATTTTCAGTTGATTGCCGGCACGTGCCGCGACCTGCGCATCGATGTCGAGCAGGGGCGGTTCCGCGAAGACCTCTATGCCCGTATCAATCTCTGGACCTTCCACCTTCCGGGCCTGGCGGAGCGGCCGGAAGACATCGAGCCCAACCTGGAATTCGAGTTGGAGCGCCAAGCGGGGGAATTGGGCCGAAGGCTGAGATTCAACAAGCCTGCCCGACAACGTTACCTGGCCTACGCCACCGCTCCGGACACCCTCTGGCGTGGCAATTTTCGGGAACTCTCCGCTTCGGTCTCCCGCTTGGCCACCCTGGCCGAAGGGGGGCGTATCACAGAGGCTGATGTGGAGGAAGAGATCCTGCGTCTGCGCAGTCAATGGCACAATTCCGACGCCACCCTCAACGAACTGGAGCGACACCTGCCATCCGAGTCTCTGGCGCAAATCGATTTATTTGACCGACTGCAACTGGATTCAGTGATTAAGGTCTGCATTAGATCTGCTTCCCTCTCCGAGGCAGGACGCACCCTGTTCAATGCTTCCCGTCAGCGGAAAAGTAGCAGTAATGATGCTGACCGGTTGCGTAAATATCTAGCCAAGTTTGGCTTGACTTGGGAGAGGATTTGCATCAGATAAACATAACCGATACCAACTCTGTTACTTCAAACCGCCTCGAAAAAGAGACAATGCGTCTTATTTATACCGCCAGCTGCATAAATAGATGCAAAAAAACCTATCAAAACCCTGTTATTCGTGGCATCAAATGCTCATAACCCCTTTGCGGCTGGAGTTCATCCTGGGTGAACTCCAGCAACTACCGAAAATCCATGCAGCAAAATGGCTTCCGACAAGTAGTTTGATTCTGTTTGACTTAAAATTTATGCAATGATTAGGTTTATTCGCACCTATCACTGTTCTATCTGACCTCGGATTTTTACTTCATCCAAGCAACCGGTTCGACCGGTGGAACCCGCTCCACTTCACCCTTCTGTCTATCCCGAGCGAGAAGCGCAGCAAAAGCCGATCCGTTAGTTACCGTTGAGATATCTGACGACTTTCGCAACGGCAAGAAGGGAGGCTCACTCTTTTGATGCCCCCTCTCCCCAGCCCTCTCCCGCAAGGGGAGAGGGGGTCTACTCGGAGAGAACAGCGTTCATCCGCACCCTAATATTGTTCTACCAAACCCTGGATCAGGGTCGTAGGTCGGGTTAGCGCAGCGTAACCC
>JBNLFS010000102.1:0-20828 GCA_050305635.1 Candidatus Thiodiazotropha sp.
GCCGATGGTGGAGATCAGATAGGCGATGCCGCGAAGATCGCCGTTCAGGGCTTCGAAAAGTCGCGGCAGGGTGATGAAGTTACACAGCGTGCAGGCACTGAACCCGATCGCGGGCAACAGCACCAGATAGGTGATGAAATAGCCGTAGCGGATCGGCACCTGAGGCAGCGAACGGTAGTCGATCTTCCAGCGGTCGTGGAACAGCCGGCTCACCAGTTCCGGCACTCCGCCCATGGGACACAGATACCCGCACCAGAGTCGGCCGTACAAAAAGGTGACGGTCAGAATGGCGCTCAGCAATCCCACCCCTACCGCCGCCAACTGCAGTTGCCGGGTGAAATCCGACCAATCCATGCCCGGAAACAGCAGAAAGAATCTCCGCATGCATAAACCGCCGCACAAGTCGTCCTGCTCGAACAGTTGGGGTATCAGCAGCAGAGGCGCAAACAGCAGCAGCGACATTAACACAATGGTTGTGTAGCGAAACCAGCGACTGCGAATGAATTTTTTCAGCGACTCGAACAACTTCACGGTTCATCCTCGAAACGGTGACAGGCCTGGCAGAGCGTTCCATCCCGTGCAGACAGGCGCAGCAGAATCTCCTGCTCCGCGCGTTGATACTCGGGCAGCGGGAGTTCGCTGTCCGCTTGCAGCTCGGCCAGCCGCTCGGCTTTGTCCTCGGCGAAGACGCGGCTCCAATGGGTGCGTCGCCAGGCGATGCCCTCTTTGACGGCCCGGTCCTCGACCTGCCTGCCCCCGGGATGGGTCTCGTCGATGACGCCGGACTGATGCGGGGTATGGCAGGTGATGCAGCCCACCTTGTCCTCCTCGACCAGCGGAAGCCGAACCCCCAACCGCCGTTCCGATGCCCGCATCGTCTCGCGCATCGCTTCGTCGGGAGCGCTCTGGTGCGTCAGCGCGTTCAAGTGCGGCGTTTTCAGATGGCAGCCATAGCAGAGCTTTTGCCTGGGTAACTGAAAGCGCATCCGTTCCCGTTCATAGGGTTTCCGGGGATCCGGTGTCTCCTGGTGGCAATAGCGGCATCCCTGGGTATCGAGTTCGCCGGCGGCATTGAACATCACATGCACATTGTTGCGTTGCGCTTCCGCCTTTTCGTGGCAGCGGTAACAGAACTCGGTCAACGCCCGATAGGGACCGTCGTGCAGAAAGTCGGGCATGCGGGTATCCACCTCATCCTCGGGCAGATGTTCGATATCTTCGACGCCATGACAGGTATCGCAGATCAGCTCCCGTCGCTCGCCCAGAGGAAAGGTTTGCGGGAGCTTCATGTCCGGCGAAACCGGCACGCCCACCACATGATGCATGGGCGGTAATTTGTCGGTATCGGCCTGTGCAACCGACCCGGCCAGACAGAACGCCAGCAGCCCGCGATGGATTCGTCTCATAGGCCCGCCTGCGATGCCTCGCCATGAGTGTGGCAGGGCCGGCAATCCTCACCGACAAGATGAACTCCGCTCAATCCATTGCCGCTGTCGATCGCGCCCTCGTCGACGCTATCGCTCATCTGATGACACAACACACAGAGTTGGGCGTAGTCACCGTTCTGCCCCACCGTCACCGGATAGACACGGCTCAGAAACGGCTCTCCGCGCAACTGCCTCGCGCCTTTATCGGAGCGGTCGATGATGAGTTTGTCGTTGAGCGTGCCGTGCAAGGCATGGCAGTCACTGCAGGCCAGCAACTGCGGATAGCCGTATCCGTCGCGCAGACCGTGATAGGTCCGCTCCCCGCTGCCGTCCCGCCAACCGTGATAATCGACATAGCGATAATCGTCTTCGAGCGCCACCAGAGGGTCGTTGTAGTCCCTGTCCGCTATCTCGTAACCGGCTTGCTGATGATCCCGATTGTGGCAGCGCAGACAGAAATCGGCTTCGCTGAGATAGGCGCTCTTCTGACCCTGGGCATCAGGCAGCGGCGTCAGATCGAGGTTGAGATCCCACTGCCCGTTCATGTCGGAATAGGTATGACAGACCAGACAGGCCTGGTCATTGAATGAGGCCGCGTCACTGTTGACAAAGCTGTGCGCCTGATGGCCGTCGAGATAGGGCGAACCGGGAAGATCGGTCTCGTTGTGGCAGATCCGGCATTGGCGCGTCGCCCCGGTCCCATTATCGCCGTGGCATCCGGTACAGGTAGCGTAACCCTTGTCGCGCACCAGATCGCGGATCGTCGCCGAACTCTCCTGGTGAATCACGCTCAGGGCATGGCAGGCGTCGCACTCGGCCAGTCCCCAGGCCAGCCCGTCATCGCCATGCCGCGTATCGAGCAGCAGACCGCCTGGGCGGGTTGTCGAGACCGACGTTCGCTCATCGCTGCCGCAGGCCGCCATCAGCAGACACAACCAAAGCATGAGCCATTTTTTCATCGCAATGCCCCCCGGTGGCAATCGCGGCAATAGTCCGCCTGATGGCATCCACCGCAGGAGGCCGGATCAAGTCGGGCGTCGAGACCGTGCCGGTCCCGATAACCCAGCGGGTGCATCACCCGCTGCCCGGCATTACGCCGAAAATGGCAGTCGGTGCAAAAATTGAGATCGATGTGGCACGCACTACAGCCCCGCTCATCGAGCCTCGCCGCTTCCCCATGCAGACGGGTGTAATCGGCCATGTGATCCGGCGGGCGTATCGCATTCATGTCGGTATGGCAGACCTCGCAGGCCATGGGCGCGCTGCGGGTCGCCATATGGCATGAGTGGCAAATGGCCTCCAGGGGTTCGTTGTAGATCCGCTGCACGGGCTCCAGCGCTTGCGGGTCGGTGATGCGGTTTTCATTAAAGGGATGACAGGCCATGCAGGCGTCACTGCTGCGGGACATCACGTCCTCATGCGCCTTGTGGGGGAAATAGATGTCGCTGCGTTGATGGCGTTTTTCCCACCAGGTATCGGGTTCCTTATCGGCAGCCAGAACCGGGCACGCCACACACAGCAGCAGAAACAGGCGCAAAACGAGCGGGACACGGCGCTCGATACGGGCGATTGCCAGGATTGCTCCGCTCACGGCAACTCCCCCGTGTCGATCTGATAGAAGTCGTAGTGCAACGCCAGATCGAGGCGATACTCCCGCTCACGCACCGAATGATCCAACCACTCTCCGCGCAGGCACAGACGGGTCTGTTTGAATATCAGCCGCGAAGCCGATAACGAGACCCCCCACAGATGATTTTCTCCCGACAGTCCGGTCTGTTTGGTTTGATAAACGCCTTCGGCGCTCATCTCCATGAGCGGGGAGAGCGGCAGGCGATCCCGCACATAGACGGCATAGGCATGATCTTCGTCGGCTTCGGTTGCATCGATTCTCGTATCCAGCCGATGGGAACGTCCTACGAGCGTATCCATCTCGACACTCCAGCCCCATCCCTGCGCCCCCGCCTCCGGCCGGCTTGCGTAGAATTCAAGCTGGGTATTCACGCCGCCCACCGCCGGCAATTGCCAGATGGCGCGCGTCACCGTCTGGCGTTCGAGACTGTAGAAACCGTGATAGCGGTCGCGGAAGGTTTCAAACGCCTCGTCGGGGTCGTAGTAGGCATAACCCAAACGCAACATGCCCATCGTGCCCAGGCCGAAACGGCCATCGGCAATGAGACGATACCAGCGCTCGTCATCCACATCGCGCACAAAGGCGAGATGAAAGTCCCGCGGCGAGAACGGCTGTTCGCGCTCCCTGAATACACCGCTCAGCCCCCCAAGCAGACGGGTTTGCAGCGAAGCGCTCCATTGTCTTTCCATTCCCAGGTTCAGCGAGATCCGCTCAAAGGATGGCAGCGGCCAAAGCGCGAGCAGATCGTAATCCCCCGAAGCGGACAGCAGCAGATCGGAAGCATCGCTTTCATAGGCTTCAAAACGCCTCGGCTTGCCCGCCCTGAGGTTAAAGTCGAACGCATCGAAACGCTGACGCAGGGCAACGCCATCCAGGGTTTGATAACCACTACTATCCACCGCTTCAAATCGTCCAACCGTCAATTCCGGGCGCTCATATCCATCCCCGCTGCGCAGGTAGGCCTGATAGAGCCTGTCACGCCAATCATCCCCATCGCCTTCGAGGGAGAACTGGACACCACTGGCCAGCCCCGAGGAGAGATCGAGATAATTGAGCCCCGTCCACTGTTCGAGTGCGCGTTCGGTCTGTTCGAAACGACTGCTGTCCAGCCGCCAGCGAAACTCCGTGCTTCCGGACCAGCCGGCCTGCGCGGATTCGCATACGGCATACACACACAACGGCAAGACCAGAACATGCCTAGCCCGCATGGTTCAGCCTGCGGATCGAACAAACAGCAAGGATTACGAACATAAGACGACTTGGGACCTGCTAGAACACATCATCCTGATCGTCATCCTGTCGGGGACGTTCACCGGCATGGGCGCGTTCCGTATGCAACGCGCCCCAACTCACCAACGACGCCAGAGCCACTGCGCATCCGGCGCAGCCGCTGCAGATGCCGAGCACCGGCAGGGTGCATTGGGTGCTCAGCATCATCTGTCCCGTTGCGAATCCCGCTCCGGCCGTCCAGGGCAGTAACGACGCGATCGCTTTATGACGAACAGGCAACCTCACGACTCATCCCCGTCGGCGCAATACCCTTTGACGCAACCAGAATCCGCCCAGCACCAGGGGCAGCAGCAACAGGCTTCCGCCCCCACCACTTCCGCTGTCGGATGCACTGTCGCCGCTGCTATCGGCGCCCTCCCCGCCCGGGGAGGCCTGAGCCACCGCAAAATAGCTCAGATGCGTGGTTCGTATGACCACATAACCCTCTTCCGCCCCGCTCGCCGCTTGCGTCGCGACGATCTGCCCGGCATCGACCGGAGTCCAGCCGGAACCATCCTCAGAAGCGATCACGCTCAGCGTGGCGGGATCGCTCCCGCTCCAGGGCAACTTGATGAACAGAGGCGTACCGGGAAACTGATCCACATTGCCGCCATCGCCGTTTTTCGCTTCGATCCGGTAGACATTGGACAACGTCAACTTACCCGACTGACTGGCGGATTCGACCGTTGCATCACCTTCGAGAGCGATCAGAAAACGATAACCCGGCAACACCAGATCGGCTTGGGTGTTCTTTTCGGACATCAACGCCACCGTGCGTACCATCGGATCGCCATAACGGGGTTTGAATAGATAGATCGAGGGCGAAGCAGGCATCAGACCCATCAGCTGAGTGACCTCCTCCGCGCTCAGCCCCAGTCCCGTCAACCCGCTCCGGCCATCGCTGAGTGCCATATACCCCGCATCCACCGGAGCAACCGCGGTACCCAGCAGAGAGAGGGAGGGATTGATGGCGCTGTAGTAGAGCACGTCTTCGGTGTTCTCCGTGATGACGCCCTCATCGCTGACCTTCATGGAGGGGAAAGCCATCTCGACGATGCCTTCATCGATCAACCGCTTATCGGAAAGCTCGGCCACGGTTTTGACATTCGAAGCACCCATCACACCCGCGCTCGCCACCAGTGAACTGAACGCTCCCCGAGCGGTTTTTTCGTGGCACTCCTCGCACTGTACCGACTCGGTGGCCGGACGGGTGTTGTGCGAAAGCACATAGAAGTTCGAAGCACCCCAGACCAACACCGCATTGGGATTTTCATATCCCTTCATGCGCAGCACACTGTCATAGGCCCGCTTGAGCGCCACGACGGTTTCGTAGTCCTGCGGATCGTCGAAACGCCAGCTTCCGTGCGACATATGCACCTCGACCGTACCGATCACCTCCTGGCTGACGGGATCGATCAATTGACCGCTTCGGTTTCCTTCGGCATCGGTCACCATCTTGAAGACACTGTCGCGTTCGGTCTTCGAAAACACGTACCCGGTGGTTTTGTCTCTCCATTGCGCACGATATTTCGCATTGTAGGGACGAACTTTCAGGGTGCCGTCCTCGGTAGCCGCATAGCGGTACATGATCTGGATCGGGGTGCCGTTACTCGCTTTATCCGTGATATGACAGGTCTCGCACGCCAGTGCATCCAGATGAGTCTGGGTAATGCGGTTGAGTGAATCCTCGGTATAGCCGATCATGTCGCCAGCCAGTTTCCAACGCTCCCGATGGGCCGCCAGCATGTTCGCGTGACCGGACGGTATCGCCGGCGTCTGCGCATCTTCGTGACAGTAGGTACAGGACTTGGCCGGTGGCGCATAGTCGTGATCGTTACCCAGATCCATATCCGAGTTGCCTTTCAAAAAGTTGTGATCGGCATCCAGATCGGTCTGATACCCAAAGGTCTTGTTGTAGTAATTCCGGCTATGGCAGGCGTTGCAGTTTTCGATCTGCCGCTGTTCGCCGTTGGCCTCTGTCCAGAGCTGCCCTTTGTGGACGTCATCCTGGTAGTCCCTCACCTGCAGCCCCTCCTCATCGAACACCGCCTCGGCGCCTTCACCGAAACCGTAAAAGCCTCGCCGCGAATTCGATGTCCGATGACAGGTCATACAGTTGTCGTTGCCGGGGTAGCGGACCATCGGAATGGTAGCCAGCCCCTGTGCGTCGAATGCCTCACTGTTCCAGGTCAGCTGGGGCCGGCCCTGGGCGTTCACAACCAGCTCGGAAGGCGCGACACTCCCATCGCCGTCAAGATCTTCCCGGGCAAAGCCGACCAGCGTCACGTGGTCGGACACATCATCGCCGGTATTTAAATTGAGAAACTCCAGCATGGCTGTCGCCGCATAGCGAAACTGACCGCCGGTCATCAGGGCGGCACGCACGGAGCGGGCGGTTGAAAATGCATCGCTTTGAGCGTCGAGGCTCGGGTCAGCGATCACCATATCGTCCAACTTTACATGGCAGAGCAGGCAGTCATTCTCCGCCACACCGCTGCTATGCCAGTCCCAGAGTCTTACAACGGAACTCCCCTCCTCGTCCAAACTCCGGCTGTAGTAGTCCCCATCCAGGAAAGGCACGGTTGCACTGTCAACCTGATCATAACGCCGCCCGTTGCGGTCTTTCTCCATCCAGCCACCGCCGGAGTGACACATCTGGCAGCGCATGGCCAGATCAGGCGTACCGAGATCCGCGAAATCATCTTCAGAGGCATTCTCCTTAAGTGCTGTGATGTCCGGATTATTACCCCCCATACAGTTGTAACCACCGAAGTAACCCGGTGAAAAGAGTTGCGACTGACCGTGATCCTTGCCGTAGTCGTCACGTGCTTCATCACGGCCCTGTTCCAGGTGATATGCGTGAGTGATCTTGTCGTAGTCATGACAGCCACTTCCGCCGCAGCTCTCACGAGGACTGTAGGGTTTTCCGCTTCCCAGAACGTGTTCACCATCCTCGGTCAGTAGCGGGATGGCAGGATGCATGACCGGTTCGTCCAACACACCGGCAAAGGAAGTGATCGAAACAGTGACAAGACCACTGAAAAAGACTGAACTGCGTATTCTGTGTCGCCTGTCGATTGACATGAGTAATTCCCCTCAACAGCTTGTTGTTGTTTTTTATTGAACATTCGTCAGTGCCCATTCCTGGTCGAGTAACCGGATCAATGGCCTAACAAAAAACTGTCGAGTCTAAGGCACTATTCGCGCCAATATTGAGAATCACCTTTATTACAAAGAGTTAACACTGATGTCATAAATTATTCATGACAGCGATCCCGGCATATCACTCACAAAAAGTAGTGATATCTCACTTAACAGCAGTTTTCTTTGTTTTTTGACGGATCGTCATGAATGAGATTATCTCGTGATGAGATAAGAGATGATCATTACACTCAGACGCACAACACGCAGCCGACAATCGGCTCATACACGCATATAGTTCGACAGAACACCCTGTCAGAAATGAGAGAAAGCGGAAAATTGCAGAGAAACCACGCTATCAGACATGGCACCCTGACAGACACGTCGTGTCGGCTCCAGCCCTGATAACATCAAGATCGTAACAATCGATCTTCTGAAAATAGCCTTGGCTCAACCATTGCCTATTCTGGCGTGGACCCCAGCAGCTTCCAGGAACCGTCCTCCATCCGGCACAGCCGGTAGGTGCCGCCGCCGTTGAGATTACCGGCAAAATTGCGCACCTCCATATCCCGGCACTCCCGTCCGTCGACCTCTACCCGGGAGAGGGGCTTTAATGAGCCGTGGTTGCCGGTCTCATCGTTTTTCCACTCCACGATTTCGCCGTTCTCCTTTTCATCCAGCGCCGTGGCAACCGCTTCTTTGAGGAGCTTCCAATCCATGTCATTGAAATTTCTTGCCGGCGAGGTCTTCATCCAGCCCAGGTTCAGGGCGGCATAAGCAGGGGTGAGGCTGAGCCCGAGCATCAGGCACAGAGCCGAGAGCGTCGTTTTTTTCATGTTTGTGACTCGGTACGGAATGGTTATCGGAGTATAACTCATCGCCGAAACAGGACCAGTCATGGCCGTTACCAGTCCCCGTTCCAACGGACTGATCGGCCTGCCAAGCAGTGACGGGAGTTCCGTGCCACACGCCCCTTTCACCCACATTTGCCGAATTACAACGATTGGACAAGTCGGGTAAACTGCTGATCCTGGCCGGAACCCCTGGAACCGGCGCCCCATTCAACAACCGAGTTGCCGGACATTTTGCAGCACAAGGCCCTTCGGATACCACGGAGCGAAGCTTATGACCCGCCTGTTTACCATCCTGACCTCTGCCCTGTTGTGTATGAATCTGCCGCTCGCGTATGCCGAAGAGAAAGGCCAATCGCTGATGTTCGCCCCCAAGCAACCGGCCATCGACCTGACTTCGGACGGGACGAACCCATCCCCCGGCGACAAATGCGAGGCCTTGCTGCGCGAGGCTGAGTCACTGCAAGGCAAACCCCAGCGCAAACACACCATCCTGGAGCGATATCGCCTTGAATGCACCGAGGCCCAGAATCAGTAGCGGCCGACCCCATCTCTGTGCAGCAGGATCAGGCCAAGTGTAGTGTCCTATACTAGCGGCCTGCTAAGCCGTGACGAACTGCACCGGCAATCCCTGCATGCGCCGCTCAACATGCGCCTGCAGTCGCGGTGACGCGAGGCGGATGGCGAAAAACGTCTGCTCCGGGTCGCGACAGCCGATTTCGCGGGCTATGGTCTCGGTCGCCGACAGGTCCAGGTAGGAGACCACACTCAGATCCAGCACCAGGTTCTCCCCCCGGTAGGCCTTGAGCAACTGGCCGAGTGAATCGATGGAGGCGTAGAACAGATGCCCCTCGACCGAGATACGCACCGCGACCGCCTCCTCATGCACCCGCACATCCAGGCGGGAAGCGGACAGCACGAACATCAGAATCGACAGCACCATGGCCACCACCAGTCCGGTCTGTAAGCCCAGAAACACGATACTGAACAGGGTCAGAGTGAACACCGCCATCTCACCCCGCCAGCTGAACAGACGTCGAATCTCCCCGGTTTTGATCATCCCGACCCCCACCAGCAACAGCGTGCCCGAGATCACCGCCATCGGCAGATAGGTCAGAACAGGACCCAGCAACAGAACCAGGATCAGGACGATCAGGGAGGAGGCCACACCGGCGAGCGGCGTCTTCACCCCAAGGGACTGGTTCACGGTGGTGCGGTTGAAACTGCCCGAACCGGCAAAACTGGAAAACATCGGCGCCAGTGTGTTGGCAATACCCTGGGCGAACACCTCCTTATCGGGCTGAATCGGCTGATCCGTATCGCTCCGCAGATGTTTGACGATCACCATCGACTGGGCCAACCCGATCAGCGCGATGATCAGGGCATCCGGTATCATGGCAACCCCCACCAGCAGATACTCGGCATTCAGCGGAGGATGGGACAGGGGCAGAGGATCGATCGGCAGATGTCCCAACAGGTCCAACTCCATCTCCACCTGGGAATAGAGCGCAAGCTCCAGCAAACCGCAGAGGTATCCGGCACAGATCGCAACCAGGATCGCATACCGGCTGACATATCTGCGCGCCGCCAAACCGGTGAGCACCGTCACTGCTCCGACGAAAAAACTGTAGGGGTTGATCAGATGCGGCGCATCACTCAGCACCACGGCAAGCTTTTCGTAGAAGAACAGAGTTTTGGCATTCGAGAATCCGAGAATCCCATCCAGGGAGGAGAGGATGAGGATCCAGCCCACCCCGGTGGTGATCCCGGTAATCGCCGCCGGACTCAGATACATGAAAAACCGACCACCCCGGATCAACCAGATCCCCAACTGAATCAAACCGACCATCAGGCTGAGGAGCAGTACATAGTCGATGTAGAGGGGACTGCCGCGCCCCGCATAGGGAGCCACCGCCACACCGATCAGTATCGCCACTGCGGTGTTCGGCCCGCCCAGCATGGAACTGGTGCCGAACAGGCTCGCGAGAAAGGTCACGAAGATCGCCGTGTAGAGTCCGAATTCCGGGGGCAACCCCGCCAAGTAGGCAAAGGTGATGCCCTGGGGGATCACCAGGATGGCACCCACCAAGGCGGCAAAAAGTTCGCTTCGGTAATCGGCACCCGCTGCTCGGCGGGGAAACCAGGGACGCAGTTCATTCAGCCGGTTCAACAGCAACGGAGCATCCCGGCAGGCTTCCGCGCCGCCAGTCGCTCAAAACGCCCATCCCTGCGTTGCTTCATTGACTCAAAATACCCGACACCGACTCGAACAGTTTCAGCAGCTTGTGCTCACGGGGATCCACCGGTCGAATCTGCATGTTGATGTAAGCCGCCACATCCAGGGACTCCTGATGGCTCAGGGTACGCTCCTGCCCCACGGGCATGTTGGCCCAGATAAACCCGGCGGCACGCTGCACATCCGCCATCCCGGCGCCTGCGTTATACGCTTCCATCCCCCACAGCGGCGGGACGCCGGCAATACCCTGTCCGTCCGCCCCATGACAGAGCGTGCACTTCTGGTCATAGATCACCTTTCCGGAGGCGGGATTGGGGTCGTAACCGGTATCCGGCAAAGTCGGCACACCCCGACCGGCGGGCGCCTCACCGATCACTTCACCATGGGACAGGTAGGAGACATAGGCGGCGATGGCCATGACTTCAGGGGCGTCTTCCGGGGGCATGATGCCATCCAGGCTGTAGACGAAGCACTCCCGAATGCGCAAACCGATACCATTGCGTCGGCCGTTCTTACTGCGCCATTTCGGGTACATGCCCGCGACGTTCAGGGGAATTGCCTGTTTACGCCGTCCGGCGTCGAGATGACAGTTTGTGCAGCGCAACCGGTTCCCGGTATAGCGTGATGCGTATCGGTCGGTTTCGGTGACGATCCGATATCCGTACACCACATTGCTGTAGTAGTCGTCGAGGTAACTGCGCTGCAGCAGGGATTCGAGCGCGATGGGTTCCGCGCGGGCCGGTACACTCAGAAAAAACGCCATGCAAATCCAGATCGGCCAGGCCGCCGCAAAGGCATACCGGCGCAATCTTCTCGCACCAGGATCTCTCAAATCCCGGGTCTTCCATTCAACCATCCGTCCAATACCGGGGTTCAAATCAAACACTCTCAATGCCAACGACGCTGGATCGTCCAGGGTGAGATTGGCGGATCATGGCATCCATGACATTTGATAATGACCCGAACGGCAGTAAAGCCTGAGCGGAACCGGGCATTCACAAGCTCCGTGCCCGTGCAAAGGTAGCATAATTCAACATGATTCAGGAATTATAATCTGCCCGCACCCGCCCTCGCGCCCGGCTGTGACATCCTTTTACAATGCGTGGGATTCATCCGCCATTTCATGGGAATATAATGCCTCGTGATAAAACACCACCAACGAGGACATCACCATGATTCGCCTGATTCGCACTTTCACCCTGTGCCTGCTCGTGTTTAACGCGTCCACGGTATTCGCCAATGATCTGCTGGGCGCGCTCACCAGCCAACTCGGCATTACCTCCGAGCAGGCGTCCGGCGGTGCCGGCGCTCTGTTCAAAATGGCCCAGGACAGTCTTTCTGAGAGTGAATTCGCGCAGATCGCCGATGTCGTACCCGGCATTCAGGAGATGATGTCAGCCGCACAATCGACCAACGACAAGTCCTCGGGCGTCGGCGCCCTGACCTCCATGCTCGGGGATAAAAGCGCCGCCGGCAACATGGCCGGCCTGGCCTCCGTATTCAGCGGCCTCGGGATGGATTCGAACATGGTCGGCCAGTTCATGCCGATCATTCTGGACTACCTGCAATCCGCGGGCGGGGAGACCGTGGCATCGCTGATGAAAGGCGCATTGGCTCTGTAATCCGGAAGGGGCAGCCCTACGCCCGGATATGCAACGGGCAGCCGCTCACAGGCATCCTTGGGGTAACAGCCCCAAGGCAGCGGCGCCCTGACAGGCCCTGCCCTATCGATCCCCCGTCTCTTTCGCGATGGATCCGCTCTCGACCAGTTCCCTGAACTTGGCGCAAGACTCCTGGAGCGAATCGTAGCGACCGGAATCGATGATTTTCCCCGAATCGAGAAAGAATATCTCATCGCATTTCCGAACGGATGAGAGACGATGGGCAATCAAAATGATGGTGATCTTGCCACTCAGTTGTTCAATCGCTTCCATCACTGCGTGTTCGGTCAGATTGTCTAGCGCACTGGTCGCCTCATCCATAATCAGTAGGGAAGGGTTGTGGTAGAGCGCTCGGGCAATCCCAATTCTCTGTCGCTGACCGCCCGAAAGTCTGACACCCTTCTCCCCTATGAAGGTTTCATATTTTTCCGGCAGATCCTCCAGCATTCGATCCAACTGGGCCACTTCGGCGGCTTTCACCACCGCCTGCATATCAATCGAATCCACGGGCACCCCAAAGGCAATGTTCGTCGCAATGGTGCCCTCTGCCAGGAAGATGTTTTGCGACACATAACCGATGGATTTCTGCCATGAGGGGAGTAGCTCATCGGTCAACGCTTCACCATCCAGGAGAATCTGACCCTTCTGGGGTTTCAGCAAGCCGAGAATGACATCCACCAGCGTGGTCTTGCCCGATCCGCTGCTGCCGACAAAGGCGATCGTCTTGTACTTTTCGATGCTCAGGTTGATCTCTTTCAGAACCGGGCTTTCCATGTTCGGGTAGGTAAACTCGATCCCTTTGAGGACGCATTCCCGGTCAAAGCCCCGCGGAACGATATCCAGATTGTTCTCTTTCCGCTCGATCGGGCGGGCGCTCTCCTTCAGACCGATCAGATCCGTGTACAGCATGTCCAGGGAGGTGCCGTAAAATTTCAGCTGGGACAGGGAACGGTAGATACTCTGCAATGCCGGCAAAAACCGGATACCCGCCAGGGCGTAGACGGCCACCACCGGAATCGCGCTGTCCAGCCCGCCGTAATTCGACATCAGGTAGAGCAGCAGCAGGACGATACCCCCGAACACCAATCCCTGCAGGACGAACGAGGGGGTCTCGGCGATGTAGCCGCTGTAGATGCTCTGCCGCGCAAAACGCTTCGACGGATGGTAGAACTGGTTCAGGAACACGCCTTCCAGGCTGGATGACTTGACGTCCTTGATGCCGCCAAACGCCTCGCTCAAGGCCCTGTAGCGTTCGTGATTTGCCTTGAGGCGCACTTCTCCGAGGCGTGAGATGTATTTTCTCACCGAGAGAAACACGATCAGATACAGACCGCCAAGCACAAAAAACGTGGTCGCCGCAATGGTCGGATCCACTACCAGCAGCAGCACCACGATCAGCGAGATCACCAGGATGTTGGAGATGATCAGCAGCGTCTGGTAGTAGATCCCGGTATAGACGTTATGTACCTCGGAGAGAATCCGTGTCGCCAGATCGGCGCTGTGGTGGTTCAGAAACCAACTGTAGGGCTGTCCCAGGAAGGTGCTCACCATGCGGCACGCCGTGGTGTGTATACCGTAGTAGGTAAAGCGCAACTGCGCCCACAGGGTCAAAGAACGGATCAATACCGAACTGATCAGCAGGCAGAAGGTTCCGACACCCAGCGCGTATTGAAACTGATCCACGCTGCTGAATTCGAAGAGTTCATACACCGTCTTGAGCAATTCATTGGTTTTGACGACATCCGGTTCCGTCAGCACGGTGATGAACGGCAGAATCGAGGCGATACCGATGGTATCGAGAATCGCCATGAACAAGGTCAGAACGAAAACGAACCAAACGTCGCGTCGCTGTTCCGGGGTCAACAACTTGTACAGGTCAGCATACGATAGGGTCATTGTGTATAACTACTGGATGATCTGAATGAAAGGCCCGGCATGTACCGGTCCGACAAACGCATGTCGACACGGACCCAACCCCATCACCGGCCTCAGGTCAGCCGCGGCACCGAGCAATGTTCGCACATTCAAGAATGGGCAACCTCTTGGCGCCCAATTGTGAAGATCGACCCATAAAAAGCAATAGGTATCACCGGCTTTGATCCGCCCTCCTCCCCCCGAATGAGCCGAGACCTTCGCATCCGTGCACGGTTAGCATAGCGCGTTCACTTCGGGGGTCCCTCCGTGGCTGCCGATTGTGACTGAAATCCCTACCAATGTCGGTTTTTCTTACACAGTAACCCGCATACCCCTTCCCGTAAGGGGAAATTAACGATTGAAATAGCCATCGGGCACCCGATGACGACGACACATGATGTGTCCTTTATAAAATGCCGCCGTGCGTGAGCACATCGGCATCCCATGCAGAGGCTCAAGCCACATCGTGAGACACAACTCCCCGGAAATTCACTTGTTTATCCCAACCTCCGACACGAGTTGATCTGACCCTCTCCAAGGCAGGCATTCAGTCTGATCGAAGGGAGAAACCGCTCAGGACATACGCCCTCAACAAAGCGCGATGGATGTTCGCTGCTGTGCCGGGATTATTTACACATTGTGGGATATGCAACGTCCTGACGAACCGAATCACATCGTCACTCTTATCAAAAGCTTTAAATTCAGAGAGATAGGAAATCCACTTTGATGCAGCCGACAAATGGCATGATTGTTGCAAAATCCGCTAAATATAAGCCCGATACCGCCGCGTCGGGTATCAGGGGTTGCTTTCAGTTGTGTTACCAGAGAACCATCCCGATGAGCGGATCTGCATGTTAGTTGGCGCGCCCGGAAGTTTTGGAAGATTTATATTTTGAACAAGGTTGCTGGAAGTATGAAGAAGACAAAACTTATCACCGCTGTTGCGTTCTGTCTCGCAGGCTCGCTCGGCTCCGATTCAGCTCTGGCCGTCGATTACGATGCCAATCTGATCCTGGGACAAGCCCATACGTACAATCATCTGGTCACAAACACCCTGGATCTTTCCGGCGCATTCACCGACACCGGTACCTTTACCCTGCCCCATGCCGGCTCGGTCAACATCTCGATTCACGACAGCGAACTGTCCTCGAGTTTTGTTAATTTTCTCGATGTATCCCATTTCACGGTACTCGACCCGCTGAACACCGAACTCTTCTCAACCGGAGTCTCCGGGAATCTGGTGGATGCCCATTTCGTGCTCCCGGGGCTGTCCTCGGGCACCTACACCCTGCAGTTCGCGGGTAGCGCAG
Organism: Candidatus Thiodiazotropha sp.; assembly: GCA_050305635.1. GTDB lineage: Bacteria > Pseudomonadota > Gammaproteobacteria > Chromatiales > Chromatiaceae > Thiodiazotropha. The sequence goes on from JBNLFS010000102.1 coordinate 15,440, forward strand.
ACGGCGCCATGGGCGGCGCCTATGACGTTAAAGTCAGCGCCGTTCCCCTGCCGGCCGCCGCCTGGCTGTTCGGTTCCGCTCTGCTGGGCTTTGTCACTTACAGCGCCCGTCGCAGCGTGTAAGCGCCCGCGCCCAGTCGCCCCAGGGGCGGCATTCCTGCCTCACTCGCCCGCTCTGATGATCTCCACCCGGTTGCGCATCGCCGCGTAGTAGACCACCGGTATGACCACCAGGGTCAACACCGTGGAGACGAACAGACCGAAGATCAAAGAGACCGCCAGACCGCTGAAGATCGGATCGTCGAGGATAAAGAATCCACCGGCCATCGCCGCGATCGCGGTCAAGGCGATGGGCTTGGCGCGCACCGCGGCGGAGTTGATCACCGCCTCTTCCAGACTGATACCCTCGCGCACCTGCTGATTGACGAAGTCCACCAGCAGAATCGAGTTGCGCACGATGATACCCGCCAGGGCGATCATGCCGATCATCGAAGTGGCGGTGAACTGGGCCCCCAACAGGGCATGCCCCGGCATGATGCCGATCACGGTCAGCGGGATGGGCGCCATGATCACCAGGGGCACCAGGTAGGAGCGAAACTGGGCTACTACCAGCAGGTAGATCATCAGCAGACCCACCGAGTAGGCGATGCCCATGTCCCGGAAGGTCTCGTAGGTAATCTGCCATTCCCCGTCCCACTTCAGACTGTAGGCGTAGGGGTTCTCCGGCTGTTTGAGAAACCACTGATCCAAAGCCCCATCACCCAGCTGTTCGGAGATCTCGAACATGCCGTAGAGGGGGCTGTCGGTCTTGCCCGCCATATCGCCCGTAACGTAGACAACCGGTAACAGATCCTTGTGCTGAATGGAGTATTCCCGCACCCGGGGAATGACCTGTACGATCTCCGAAAGCGGCGCCAGTTCACCGCTGAGGGAGCGCACTTTCAGGGAGAGCACCTGATCCAGGTCGGATTTGTCCTCCTCGGTATATTCGATACGGATCGGCACCGCGTACTTGAGACGCTCCCCGTGCAGATAGCTGGCATCCTCACCGTCCAGAACGGTCTTGAGCGCTTCAGCGACCTGGCTTTGGGGAATCCCGAGCAGGGATGCCTTGGCCCGGTCGACCACGACCACGAATTTGGTGGAGGGGTACTCGACACTGTCGTCCACATCCACGATATCCGGGGTATTTTCGAACACCTTACGGATCTCCCAGGCCGCCTCGGTCTGCCCTTCGTAATTCAGACCATAGACCTCCGCCACCAGGGGGGACATCACCGGGGGACCCGGAGGCACCTCGACGATCTTCACGTTGCCGTTGTACTCCCGGGCGATCGTCTGCAGCGGTTCGCGCACGGCCAGCGCCACTTCATGACTTTTGCGCTCCCGGTGGTGCTTATCCACCAGGTTAACCTGAATATCCCCCAGATTGGCGCCCTGGCGCAGGTAGTATTGGCGCACCAGTCCGTTAAAACCGATCGGCGAACCGGTTCCGGAGTAGACCTGATAGTCGGTCACCTCGGGCACGCTGCCGAGATAATCCCCCAGTTCGTCCAGCACTCGGGTGGTCTGTTCCAGACTGGTCCCTTCGGGCATGTCCAGCACCACCTGGAATTCCGACTTGTTGTCGAAGGGCAGCATCTTCAGCACCACATGCTTGGTCGCCACCAGGGAGAGCGAAACCGCGATCAGCAGCATGATCGACCCCAGCAGCACCCAGCGCATCCGATTGCCCCGGCTGCCCAGCAGAAAGGGCGACATGACCTTATGGAAAAACCCGTACAGCGCGGGGGTTCCGTGCTCGTTGCCGTGGGACGCAATATGCTCCGCCTGGCTGGCCAGGATCCGGTGGGTCAGCCAGGGAGTGAAGACGAAGGCCACCACCAGGGAGATCAGCATACCGGTGCTGGCGTTGATCGGGATCGGGCTCATGTAGGGACCCATCAGACCGGTGACGAAAGCCATCGGCAACAGCGCCGCAATAACGGTGAAGGTCGCCAGGATGGTCGGTCCGCCCACCTCGTCCACCGCCTTGGGAATCGCTTCGCGCAGGCTCTTGGCACCCATCTGCAGATGGCGGTGGATGTTCTCCACCACCACGATGGCGTCGTCGACCAGGATGCCGATGGAGAAGATCAAGGCGAACAGGGAGACCCGGTTGAGGGTAAAACCCCAGGCCCAGGAGGCGAACAGGGTGATCGCCAGGGTGACCACCACCGCCGCGCCGACGATGATCGCTTCGCGCCAGCCAATGGTCAGCAGCACCAGCCCCACCACCGAGAGGGTGGCGAAGGCCAGTTTGCTGATCAGCTTGTTGGCTTTGGCCTCGGCCGTCTCGCCGTAGTTGCGGGTGATGGTCACCTTCACCCCGTCCGGAATGAACACGCCCTTGAGCTGTTCGAAACGCTCGATCACCGCCTTGGAGATATCCACGGCGTTGGTGCCCGGCTTCTTCGCCACCGCAACGGTCACCGCGGGGAACTTCCCACCCTGTGGCAATTGCTTCTGCGCGCCTTCGGGGCCGGTACCCATCCACACGTACTGTTTCGGTTGATCGGGTTTTTGCACAACCTTCGCCACATCGCGCAGGTAGACCGCCTTATCGCCATTGACGCCGATGACCAGATTGCCGATCTCCTCGGAGGTGGTGAGAAAGGTGCCGGCCTGTACCAGCAGCTCCCGGTTCTCCGCCGTGACACTGATGTTGTCCCGGATATGGTTGCCCGACTGCAGGGCGGTGCGCAGGTCGTTGAGGTCGATGTTATGCCCGGACAGCGCCTGGGGGTCGAGCAGCACATGCACCACCCGGTCGGGATTGCCGATGGTGTAGATGTCCCGGGTACCCGGCACCCGCTTCAGCTCCGACTCGATGGCGTGGGCCACCTGGCCAAGCTCGAACGCGCCCACCTCCGGATCCTCGGACCAGAGGGTCGCGGTCACGATCGGAACATCGTCGATGCCCTTGGGTTTGATGATCGGCTGACCGACCCCCAGCCCCTGGGGCAGCCAGTCCTGGTTCGAATAGATCTTGCTGAACAGACGCACGATCGCGTCTTCACGATCCTCGCCGACCAGAAACTGAACCGTAAGCACCGCCATGCCCGGCCGCGAGGTCGAGTAGACATGTTTGATGCCGTCGATCTCGGAGAGAACCTGCTCCGCCGGCGTCGACACCAGGTTTTCGATCTCACTGGCGGTGGCGCCGGGAAAGGGAATGAAGACGTTGGCGAAGGTGACGTTGATCTGCGGCTCCTCTTCCCGGGGCGTCACCAGCACGGCGAACAATCCGAGGAGCATCCCCACCAGCGCCAATAAGGGGGTGATCTCGGTGACCAGAAACTGTCTGGCCACCCGACCGGAGATGCCCAATTTGTCCATCTCGGTCTTATCCATCTTGGCGCTCCGCCATCTGCTGTTTCAAAAGGGTCGCCGCCGCAACCGGATCCAGAGCCACTTTCTCCCCCGAAGAGAGTCCGGCAATCACGGTCTGGTTGCCGTCGGCCATGGGCTGGCCGGCCCGGATGTGACGGAAATGCACCCGTCCCTCCGGGTCCACCACATAGACCGCGGTCACTTCCGAGCGATAGACCACCGCCTGGCGCGGCACCACCATCTCCCGCTTCATGCCGGTGACGAAGGCGGTCTTCACATACATGCCGGGGAACAGACCCTTGACCCCTTCGGGAAGATCGACCCGGACCTTGAAGGTGCTGGTCGCCTGATCGGCAAAGGGAAACACCGTCAAGCCGTTCCCATCGATCACCTCGCCGCCGGGCAGCAGCACCCGCGCCTTACCCTGCTCCCGGACCACGGAGATCAGGGTCTGCGGCAACTCCACGACCACCCGCAGTTGATCGAGGGAGATACCGCTGATCAGCTTCTGGCCCGGCGACGCGACCTCACCCACCTCCACATGACGCTGGGTGACGATGCCGCTGTAGGGCGCTTTGGCCCGGGTATATTCGAACTGCTCCTGGACCTGGGCCAGACGGGCCTCGGCCGCCTCTTTGCGGGCACGGGTCGATTTGAGACTGGCGGTGGCCTGATCGAGAGCGGATTGGGAGGCGAGTTTGCGGCCGAACAGATCGTTGGTGCGCTTGTAGTTGTCATCGGCTTCCTGGAGACGGGCGACGGCCTCTCTGAGGTCCGCCCGGGCCTGGTTCAGCCCGGCCTTCTGCTCGGTATCCTTCAACTGGACCACCACCTGACCCTTCTCCACATAGTCGTCCACGTCGAACAGGATGGCTTCCACCTGCCCCTGGGTCTGGGCGGACAGGGTGGTTTGATTGATCGCCTCGACCTTGCCGTCGAGCCAGAATTCCCGAGCGGTCTCCCGTTCAACGGCCGTGGCCGTCTCGAGACCCTCGGCTTCAGCCGGAACCGAACCCCACAGACCGCTCAGTCCCAGCAAAACAACAACCAGCAAATGCCTCATGACAGGGCTCCGAATAGTATATTAGATTTCTCTTATATTAGTGATTTGCTCGGATATTGCAACCTGTGGAGGAAAATCGGGATCATCCAGACACATTCCACAAAACTCCCCCTGTGGTTCATTTCTCATCAGTGACGGTCAAGCGAACATCATCGAGCCAGGCCGTTCCGGCATCATTCAACACAGCGGTGACCTGCAGATGAGCCGTATTGGCGGGAACAACACCGATGACCTCAATCCGTTGCCAGTCGTTGCTGCCTGTAACGGCCTCGCTGCCTACGCTACTGATGAATTTTCGGTTGGCTTTGCGAAACACCAGATTAAGGTCGAACCCATTCGGCCCCAGCGCTTCACTCTTGATCATGGCGCTCAACTTAATCGATTTTCCTGTCGCATTATCCAGCTTTATCCATTGATTGATCATTCCCCAGGCCTGAACCTGCGTGCGTTCGATACGGTAACTGTTTTTGCCATCGGCGCTCTCAGCCGTGTCGATGGATACTGCGTAGGAAGGTTCTCCCGCATGCTGCGCAAACGCCCACCCTTTGACGAATTGATCCGACGCTTCGAAGCTTGGGTTTTCAAGTGGCAGCGAAATGGTTTGTGCTGGCATGACTTGCTTATTTTGTAGTGTGGGTTCGCTTTGTTCTGTCGCTTCACAATCGCCACCACAAGCGATAAGTATGAACGAGCAACTGACTGCAAAAAATCGAGAAACTATCTTTTTCATGGTTGGTTACCGACCCGACATTCCTATCGCAGCCTTCATTTATCCTGGGACCTGTTGAAATTCGCTCGGACGTGCGCGAGACAAGGCACAATCCGCAAAGCCCCACAAATTGATTAAATGAGCATTTTAAGGCGCAAATCAACGCAGAACGTGCTGTCTGAGTAGCATTTCAACAGCCTGCGCGTCAATGACAAGGCTGCACAAAACAATTATTGATCTGAATCC
>JBNLFS010000103.1:0-24276 GCA_050305635.1 Candidatus Thiodiazotropha sp.
GGGCGCTGTGTCGGGTTACGCTGCGCTAACCCGACCTACGACTACCGGCTTATTTAAAAAGCGTTCACGCAGTGAACACCTCAATTCAAAATTCTCAATTAAAAATTCAAAATTAACACCCCCGTTTCGTTTACAGTTCGCGAAATGTTCTATACTCTATATCCACGATACGGAACATTAGGAGAACTGCCATGCTAACCCCAACCCAGGACCGGGTCCTCGCCTTCATCCGCCGCTACCTGAAACGGCGCGGCTACGCCCCTTCGCTGATCGAGATCGCCGAGGGCATCGGCATCACCTCCAAAGGCACGGCCCATCGCCACGTACAGGCCCTGGCCGATGCGGGACGCATCCGCCTGCTCTCCGGGCGCAAACGGGGTATCGAACTGGTGGATGAGGAAGAGGATGACAAATCCAGCCTGCCCCTGTTGGGACGCATCGCCGCGGGACAGCCCATCGAGGCCATTACCGGCCAGGAGCGCCTCGACCTGAGCGACCTGTTCGGCCCCAACCGCTATGCCCTGCAGGTGAAGGGCAACTCCATGATCGGCGCGGGTATTCTCGACGGAGACCTGGTGGTCATCGAACCCCGCGACACCGCCGATGACGGCGCCATCGTGGTAGCCCTGATCGACGACGGGGAAGCCACCCTGAAGCGCCTCAAACGTCTCAAGAGCGGACGCATCAAGCTGATCGCCGAGAACCCGGACATCCCTCCCCTGACCTACGCGGCGAAACGGGTGCGAATTCAAGGGGTTCTCGTTTGTCAGTTGCGGCGCTACTGAAGGGTAATTGTGAATTGTGAATGATGAATTTTGAATGGATGCGTGCGCTTTGCGCACGACTTTTCAAAAAAGCGTGAACGCAGTGAACACCGCAATTCAAAATTCACAATTTAAAATTCACAATTAAACCACCCTCGTGCCCATCGACGACACCCACCCCAACGCCTACTGGTCCCGCGCGATCATCCTGGTGGATATGAACGCCTTCTTCTGCAGCGTGGAACAGATCGACCACCCGGAACTCCAGGGACGGCCGATCGGCATCACCAACGGCATGCAGGGCACCTGCATCATCACCAGTTCCTATGAGGCCCGCGCCTACGGGGTGCGCACCGGGATGCGTCTGAAGGAGGCGCAACGCCGCTGCCCCGGGTTTCTTCAGGTCCCTGCCCACCCGGAGCGCTATGCCCAGGTCTCCTCGCGCATCATGGAGGCGCTGGCCCGGATCACCCCGGACATGGAGATCTTCTCAGTGGACGAGGCGTTTCTCGACGTGACCCGCTGCCAGCGGCTGCTCGGCACCCCGCGGCAGATCGCCCAACGGGTCAAGCAGGCGGTGCTGGAGGCCTCCGGCGGGGTGCTCTGCTCGGTCGGCGCCAGCGGCGACAAAACCACCGCCAAATATGCCGCGAAGCTGCGCAAGCCCAATGGCCTGACCCTGATCCCGCCGGCACGCGCCCGGGAAACCCTGGCCCCGCTGCCGGTGACCGAACTGTGCGGCATCGCCGGCGGCATCGGCCGCTACCTGGCGGAGCGGGGAGTCAGCCGCTGCGCCGACATGCGCCGTCTGCCCATCGGCGAGATCGCCCGGCGCTTCGGCAATCCCGGACGGCGCATCTGGCTGATGGCCCAGGGACAGGATCCGGACCCGGTGCACCCCGATATCGCGGCGCCCAAGTCCATCGGCCACGGCAAGGTGATGCCCCCCGACACCCGCAACCGGGAGGTGATCGAGGTGTTCCTGCTGCACATGGCGGTCAAGGTCGCCACCCGTCTGCGCCAGCACCATTTCCGCGCCAGCCGGTTTTACATCGGCCTACGCATCGACGAGGGATTCCTGCACCGCAAATACCGCTGCGACCCGCCCACCGACCACGCCCCGGAGATTTTCGCCCTGTGTCTCGACCTGCTCGATCACCACTGGGCCGGTCAGGGCTGCCATCAGGTGCAGGTCACCGCCCTGGACCCCCATTACGCGGACTACCAGGGGGATTTTCTGCAACCTGACCAACAGCGCCGGGACCGGCTCAACCAGGCCATGGACCGGGTCAATCACCGCTACGGCGAGTTCGCCGTCGCCCCGATGCGCCTGCTGGAGCGCTCGCGCATGCCCAACGTCATCGCCCCGGCCTGGAAACCCTTCGGTCACCGGGAAACCATTCTGCAAAACCCGCCCCGAACCGATGAGCCGTTTTAAGTTTTTAGTTTTGAGTTTTGAGTTATCAGGAGCCTTTCACACGGATGCCCCTCACACCGGCGTGAGCGCAGCGAACACCACAATTCAAAATTCAAAATTCATAATTTCCATCCCGGTCACCCCTGAACCATGTGCCAAGGCATCTACTACCTGATCAACAACCGGGAGGTTCGCAGCGAATTCTCCAACCCCAGGGCCTGTCTGCCGGTCAGAACCAAGGGGGGCGCGGTTGCCCTGCTCCCCTGGGGACGGCGTCGCCAACAGGCGGGCAAACTGCCCCTGGGAGGCTGGGCCCGGCTCGATGCCATCTACGGTGGCCATTGGGATCGCTGGCGGCCCCGGCCGGTCAAACTCGATATCCGCCAGTTCATGGAGCGCGACATCGAAGAGAGACATGGCTGGTTCGATGTCACCCCCGGCAAGTGGATACAGGGATTGGTCGCACACTGGGAACAGGAGCGACGCGTCTACGTGGTGACCATCACACCGGAGATGGACGACGCCCTGTATGAGCGCTGGCCCAGGATTCTCAGCGACGGCAAGGCGCCGATACCCGGCCGCTTCCGGGACTGAAGCGCCTCGTCAACCCCACCGGACGCGGGAAGCCGCACCCTGCGATGGCATGCCCGCATGCGCTATGAATGGGATTCCTATCCCACAAAAGCGTCTAAAGTTTTCCTCAACCACGTCGATTAACTACGCATAACAAAAATAACCATGACTAGTTTATGGACACCATGCCTACAGGTGGCTTGTAGGGGACACAGCCTCTCACCTGACAAGACAGACAATTCCCCCCAGGTGAGACCGAAGATGCAAGGAGAACGGCCATGCAGGCAATATCTCGTGTTTCATCCGTGCGGATGACGATGTGGTTGGGGTTTGGCGTCGTGCTATCCCTGTTTTCGCTCATGGCGGCCATGGCGATAACCCGACTGGACACCCTCAACGCGCAGAGCAACCAGTGGCGTAGCGCACTGGAGAGACTGATCCCGGTTGCGGAATCCGCCCATCTCGCCGAACTGAGCACTGAAATGACCCGGATCCGCGAACAAATCAGCGGACCACAGAACGACAGCAGCAACCTGTTGATCGGCTTCTGGCTGGCCGGTCTGGGGGTGGGTCTGGGATTCTGCTGGATGGTGACCCGGAGACTCTCCACGCCCCTGCGGCAAGCCGCAGCCACCATCTCCGATATTGCCCATGGCAAGGGTAATCTGAACCACCCCCTGGATTCGACACGCCCCGGGGAACTGGGTGAACTGGCCCGCTGTTTCAACCAGTTGACCGACAAGATCCGCCATCTGATCAAACAGACTTCCCGCTCCACCGAATCGTTGATCGAGGCCGTGGCGGAAACCTCCGACAGCACCAGCCGGATCATCCAGTGCATCCTGGCTCAGGACCGGGAGACCGAGCAGGTAGCCACCGCGATGACGGAAATGACCGCATGCATCCACGACGTAGCGCGCAATGCCACCACCGCGAACGAGGCCACCGCTGTCGCTCACCGGGAGACACAAAGCGGCTGCGAACGGGTGCAGAAAACCGCTGACACCATCCGCCAAGGGGCCGAGGAAGTGGCACTCGCCGAGCACTCGATCCAGGAGGTGGAAACGGAGAGCCAGCGTATCGGCGGAGTATTGGACGTGATCCAGGGCATCGCGGAACAGACCAACCTGCTGGCCCTGAACGCGGCCATCGAGGCGGCCCGGGCCGGTGAGCAGGGCCGGGGATTCGCGGTGGTCGCCGACGAGGTGCGACGGCTGGCCACCCGGACTCACGAATCCACCGGGGAAATTCAGGAAATGATCGATTCCCTGCAAAAAGGCACGCGCCAGGCGGTCTCGATGATCGCCACCGGGCGGCATAAGGTGGATGCGGGAGTCGACCAGGCGGTCAACACCCTGCAGGCCTTGCGGGCGATCAGTGAGGCGATGGACACCATCTCCCAGATGAGCACCCAGATCGCCACTGCCGCCGAGGAGCAGTGCGCGGTCGCCGAAGAGATCAACAAGAGCGTCTGTAACATCAGCGAGCGCAGCAAGCACAACGCCCGGGAAGCCGCCGAGACGGCGCAGACCACCCACGTCCTGGGCGGGCTGGCCGCCGAGCTGCAGGCGGTGACCCAGCAGTTCCGTCTCACCGCGGACAAGGGGCTGGATTTCAGCGCTGCAAAATCGGCCCACCTGGCCTGGAGAGCCCGCCTGCGTGGCTTCCTGGACGGCAAATCCTCACTCAAGCGGGAGGAAGCCGTCTCCCATCACGACTGTGTACTGGGCCACTGGTATTACCAGGAGGGACTGCAGCAATTCGGCCATCTGCCGGACATGCAGGCCATCGAAAAGCCCCATGAGGAGATGCACCAATTGATCAAGCAGATCATCCAGCTCAAGGAGTCGGGTGAACGGGAAGAGGCCGAACGGCTGTATGAACGTGTCGCGCCCCTCTCTTCACAGATCATCCAACTGCTGAACCGGGTGGAAGAAACGCTGGAGCAGGCATAACGGAGACCGCTGAATCATTTGCCACGCCGTTTCCACAGTGACACCCCGATGGTGGTGAGCCCCAGGGCAATACCGCTGGAGAGCACCATGCGCGCAAACCACTCCGGCCAGGCCGGATTCGGCGTCACCAATGCAAGGCCGCCGATAACCACCAGCCAAAAGGCGACCTTTCCCAATAGAGCCTGTTTCAACAAGGGTATCTCCCGTAAGGGCCTGTCCGGCGATGCGTGACATCACGCATACGCAGCGACAGAACCGGAGTGCGTCGCGCCGTTTGGCGACCGATCCTCGCCTCGAACACGATACCGAGGATCATATCAAGTTCCTCGGCATAGTGTTCGACGAGCAGATCCATATCATCGTTCAGATCGGTCCTGACAAACCACATCCGGTTCATAGCGGAACGATAAAATGCCTGGTAATGAACCAGGATGCTCGCACCCCGGTGATCACGGCAGCGTCTGAGCGTGGTGATCACCGTCAAACCCGGGATCTCGGTCAACTCGGTCTGAAAGTGATTCACCACCACTCCAATCCTTGGCAGATCCTCATCGATCAAATCATAGAAGTGGCGCAGGATATATCCGGGGCGGTAGGTCTCGGTGGGAAAAAGGGTCAGGGTCATCCGTTCGCCCTCGTTCAACCCATAACGCTTGAAAATCCTGAACCCGTCACTTTCGAAGGCCAGCCAGTCGTCCTGCCCGGCCGGACGGGCGTAACCTCCTGTCGCCAGCAGACAGAGTCCCACAACGACGCCCATGACCCGTTTCAGGTTCGCCACAGATCCCTTTGGCATGTCAGCAGATCCCTTTGATTGACCTCAATGCAACGAAAGCCTACTGAGAAGCCGTCGACCAGGCAAGCGAACGGCTGAAAATCCCCACGTTCAAGAGCGTTCGGCGGGTACGCCAAACACCCGGGGAATTGACATATCCTTCGACCCACCTAAGATGCGCCATTATTCGCAAGCAGACCGGGACCATGAGCCGATGCTGACACAGGACACCCTCGACAAGTTGCGCCAGGACATCGTATTCGATGCCGACCTGGCCGGCGAAACTCTGAGATTCCACTCGACCTGGGGGATCTTTTCGCCCCGGGAGATCGACGAAGGCACCCTGTTGCTGGTGAACCACCTGAACATCGCGCCCGCGGACTACTGCCTGGACCTGGGCTGCGGCTACGGTCCGATCGGCCTGTTCATGGCCCGTCGCGCCCCACAGGGTCAGACCCTGATGGTGGACAAGGACTTCATGGCCGTGGAGTACAGCAACCGTAATGCCGCGCGCAACGGGATCGGGAATGCCCGAGCGATCCTCAGCAACGGCTTTGACCAGATCGATCCCGCCCTGAAATTCGACCTTATCGCATCCAATATTCCCGCCAAGGTCGGCAAGGAGATGCTCTCACTGATCCTGCATGACGCCTACCAGCGTCTGCGGCCGGGCGGTCGACTGTATGTGGTCACCATCAATGGGCTGCGGCAGTACATGAAGCGCAATCTGCATGAGGTGTTCGGCAACTACGACAAGCTGAAACAGGGAAAAACCTACACCGTGGCCATGGCCGAAAGACAGACCTGATTAATCCTCAACCTGAGTGCTCGCTAGTCGGTTCAGCGGTTCACGAACCGTCGCGGGTGGCGAGTTTTTCCAGCACATGGGCCACCGCAGCCAAACCGAAACTGGCGGTCACCGTCATCACCGACCCGTAACCCGCGCAATTGAGGGAACCCTCCACCCCGGTGGATGAGCCCGCTTCACACTGATCAGGCGACGAAACCGGCATCCGCTGCTGTTCCAGGGAATAGACACAAGGCACGTTGAAGCGGCGTTTCGGATTGTTGGAAAAACCGTACTGCTGACGCAGCAGCTTGCGGGTGCGGGAGAGCAGCGGATCGTGTTCGCTGCGACTCAGATCGGCCAGGCGGATCTGCGTAGGGTCACTCTGCCCACCGGCGCCGCCCAGGGTCACGATGGGCACCTTGGCGCGCCGGCAGGCCGCGATCATCGCCGCCTTGACCCGGAAATTGTCGATACAGTCCATGACATAGTCATACCCTCCCTGACAGAGCAGCTCCACATGCTCCTGCTCGATGAACTGTTCACGGGGGGTGACCCGGCAATCGGGATTGATGGCGTGAATGCGCCGGCCCATCACCTGGACCTTCGCCATACCAAGCGTTTCATCCAGGGCGGGTAACTGCCGGTTCAGATTCGATTCCGCGACATGGTCCAGATCGAACAGGGTCAGTTGTCCGATACCGCTGCGGGCCAGCGCCTCGACCGCCCAGGAGCCGACTCCGCCGACCCCCACCACCGCCACATGGGCGCGGGCGAACCGATCCAGAGCCTGTTGGCCGTAGAGGCGCGCCACGCCACCGAAACGTCTTTGGTAATCCATACATCCCTCAATGAACGGTGGCAATCAGACTTTCGAGATTTCCGACGAACTCCTCGTGCATGGACTGCAGTTCATTCAGTCGCAGCATGGCGCTTTCGTGATGGCCATCGGTCACCAGATTGTGCAGCTCCTGTCCCAGCAGATGGATTCTCTCATGAGTCTCGCGGATGGTGCCATATTCCGGCATATGCCCGTATTGAAAATAGCCCGCGCCGTAGAACCACCGGCCGAACGAGCAGTTGTGGCTGTCCATGAGTACGATCTGGGAGGATTTTTCGGGATTGCGCACATTGTCCACCGCACGCGCCACCCACTGTTGATGGCTGTTGATCGCCGCCTCGATATCCGAACGGTTGGAACTCTCCAGACGCTGCTTCAATCCCTGCCACTCATCGTTGGTCTTCCAGGATTTCAACCAGGTGGGCAACAGCTCCACGGGCATGGGATGGCCGATGCCAAAGCCCTGGCCCAACTGGCAGCCCAAGCGCAACAACGCGGATCCGTGTTCGATGCTCTCAACGCCTTCCGCGATGACCGGATGGTGAAACGCCTGCGCCAGGCGCAACACACTGTCCACAATGGCGAGATCCTGGGGATCTTCCAGCATGTCACTGACGAAACTCTGATCGATTTTCAGAATATCCACCGGCAGGCGGTGAAAATAGGTCAGGGAAGAGTAACCGGTGCCGAAGTCATCCAGCACCACCTGAATGCCCAGGCTCTGACACTCCACCAGGGTCTTGACGGTACGGCTGAGATCCTCGATGGAGGCGGTCTCCAGAATCTCCAACTCCAGATTGCGTGGACTCACTTCCGGGTAGTCCGAGAGGGCCTGCTTGATCTGATCCAGGAATTCCGGATGCTGCAGATGATGCGGACTGATGTTGATGCTCAGGGAGAATTTGTGGCCCTCGGCGTGCCATTCATTGAGTTGCGCCAAGGCCTGGCGTATGACCCACTGACCCAGCTCGATCTCCAGCTCGGTTTCACTGAGGTTGTGCAGAAAATCCCCCGGCAGCAGGATACCCTCCTGCGGGTGCTGCCAGCGGATCAGCGCTTCGGCGCCGATCACCCGGCCGGTGTACATATTCACCTTCGGCTGGTAGTAGAGAATAAACTCCTCATCCGCCAACGCCTGGACCAGTCGCAGATAACTCTCCCGGTGCGCCTTGACCTGACGATCCTGTTCCGGATCGAACAGGTGGTAGCAGTTCTTGCCATTATCCTTGGCCACATACATCGCCTGATCCGCATGCCGCATCAACAGATCCGCATCCACGTCATCCGAGGGAAACACGGTAAAGCCGATACTCGCCGAAACACAGACTTCGTGGCCGTGCACATGGATCGGTGCCGCGGTGACATTGAGGACTCTTTTGAGGATCACCTCGATCGTGGTCAGGTTGTCCAGTTCGGTGAGAATCAGTACAAACTCGTCACCACCGATTCGCGACACCGTATCCCCTGCCCTTACCGTCGCCATCAGGCGCTGCGCGGTTTCCACCAATACCTGGTCGCCGATCTCATGCCCGTGCAGATCGTTGATCGGTTTAAAGCCATCCAGATCGAGGTAACAGACCGCCACCAGGGTATTGTTGCGCTTGGCCTGGATGATCGCCTGGCGCAGGCGATCCGATTTAAGCAGACGGTTGGGCAGTCCGGTGAGGGAATCGTAATGGGCGATGCGTTCGAGTTCAGCCTCGGCGCGCTTGCGATCGGTGATGTCGTGAATGATCGAATAGAGCACCTGCCGACCGCCCCACTCCAAGGGACCGGAGTGTACCTCCACATCCCGAATCTCGCCATTCGCCAGGGTATGCTGAAACTGGAAATGGTTGCGTTCCTCGAGTTCCGCGAGACGCAATTCCCGGGCCACCTCGTTCGGCTTGAGGGTGTTGATGTCATTGATGGTCATATCCAGCAGACGGTATCGCGGATAGCCGTAATAGTTGACCGAGGAACGGTTCGCCTCGAGGATCTGCCCGGTCTTGGGGTCGATGATGAGCATCACCGCCTTGTTCTTCTCGAACAGCATGCGAAACCGCTCCTCGCTCAGACGCAAGGCTTCGGTCAGGGACCGTTCGCGCTTCAAGGCCTCTTTGGTCTCCTTGTTGCTGGTTTCCAGCACCCGGTTGGCATCCGCGAGTTCCCGGGTGCGAATCGCAATCTGATCTTCCAGTTCCTGGCCTGCGTTTTTCAGATCCTCGATCTGGGTCTGCAGGGTGGCTCCCATCTGTTGCAGCGAATTGGCCAGGCGTCCGATCTCGTCCCGATTGCCGATGGGTTCGAGTCGTTCGAATCGGCCCTTGGCGATGGCCCCGGCATAGTTTGACAGACGTTTCAGGGGTTCGATGATCGAACGATTGAGAATCAGGGTGATCAACACAGCCACGATCACAAAGGTCAAGGTGACATTGATGAGCATCCGGGTGATCGCCTGGTTGACCTTGTCATTCACCACCGAGGCGAGAAAGCCCAGACGTATGAATCCGAGATAGCGCGAGTCGCTTTCGATCAGGGGTATGGCCACATCGAAATAGCGCTGCCCGTCGAGACGTTCATAAAGCTGGGAGATCGGTTTGCGCTCCACCAGGGTTCGCTGACTGACCGGATCGTCGAACAATCGCCCCTTGAGTTTCTGCTGGCTGTGATACAGGGCCCGCCCCTGATGGTCGATGATCGCGGCATAGGCAATGTGGGGATTTTTTCTCACCACATCGCCGAGTTTGCGATCCATGTCCGTGAGGCCATCCAGGGACTGGCCCTGAAACAACTGCTCGCTGATCTGGGTTTCGATACTCTGGCCGATGCCGAAGGTGCCCGTCAGCAGGGCGTCGGTGTACTGGTCCCTGAAACTGGTGATGGTGATCGTGGAGCTGATCAACAGGGATATCGCCAGTAAACTGATAGTGATCAGTAATATTTTACGGTTCAGACTCATACAGGGATGTTCAGCGCTGGATACACTTTATCGTTTGATAAAGACACACTGGCCCTCCTGATCCACTGGAACGGCCTCGAACCGGCATTGATACAGGGCACGATTCAATCCCCGTCTGACTGCCTTACCGTCAGGCACATCCAAAACACTTCCATGGTGAATAGTGGACTGGCGGAAACCCAGGGATATTACAGTATTATAACCACGCCAAATCATTCCGATACCCGACATACGCTGACACTGGGAACGCGCTTCGGCACCCCCTGCTGTCCGATCAACAAGCCGATCCCGATTATCCACCCGGCAGGGAGATCCCCGTAACCTTCTTGTACAGGGAGACGGCATAGGAATCGGTCATGCCCGAGACAAAGTCGGTCAAACGCAACAAGCGGGTGTAATCGTCATCCGCCGGCACACCTCCCGGACCAATGAACTGTTCCGGTATCAGGCGGATCATCATCTGACTGCGGGGACTGGCGTCCACACCATGTTCCGCCACATCGTCGATGATCGGGATGAAGCGTTCCAGCAGTTCGCTGATCACCTGGAATCCGGCGGTTTCGATTTCGATCACCTCGGGGGCGATGTAGATCCTCTCCCGGGCCACTTCGATCAACTGATCCATCGCCTCACGATGCGGTATCCGGCTCATCAGGGGCTCGTCGAAGGCGCCGCTTAGGATGGCCGGTTCGTGATCGAGAAAACAGCTTAGAATCTCGCTGATGGCGCGGCTGATGACCTTGGCCCGCAGGAATTCGATTTTCTCCTTGTCACCGCTGATGCCGTTCAGGCGGGACATCGACACACTCTGATCATCCAGTACCGCCCGGTAGAGATCCATGGCCTGCTGAAAACTGAGATGGCCCAGCCGATAGCCGTCTTCAATGTCGATCACCCGGTAGCAGATGTCATCCGCCGCCTCCACCAGAAAAGAGAGCGGGTGACGGTGCCAAATGGCCAGCACGGGATCCCGGCGGATCAGTCCCACGGTTTCCGCGACGGCGGTGAAATTTTCCTGGTCCTCGGCGCTAAAGCCGGGTTTGCGGGCGCTCACGCCCTCGAACCGGCCCTTGCCGATACACGACTCCCGGGGATATTTGGCGAACGCCGCCAGGGTTGCGCAGGTCAACTGCAGGCCTCCTGGGTTGTCCCGGTTCTGCAAACGGGTGAGGACCCGGAAACCCTGCGCATTACCCTCGAAGTTGAGAAAGTCCTCGCGCTGGCTGCCGCTCAGCACCGCAACCCGCTGGCGGCCGTAGGTGGCGGTTTCCGCCCAGTGACGGATCGCATCCTCGCCGGAATGTCCGAACGGAGGATTGCCGATATCGTGGGCCAGACAGGCCGCCGCACAGATGTCGCCGAAATCCGAGGCCTCATGTCCGGACAGGCCATGTCGGGCAATGATCTGTTCGCCCACCAGGGTGCCCAGAGAGCGCCCCACACTGGAGGACTCCAGGCTGTGGGTCAAACGGGTTCGCACGTAATCGATCTTCGACAGGGGGAAGATCTGGGTCTTGTCCTGCATGCGCCGGAAGGCGGAGGAAAACACGACCCGGTCGAGATCCCGCTGGAAGTCGGTTCGCATGGCGCCGCCACCTTGCAGATCGGCGGCGCCGAGGCGTTTGCGTGACAGGAGTTGCGGCCAGTTCATTGACATGCGTGGATCTCATAAGGGGCTTCAGGGCCTGTTGGACAACGATTCAACAGGAGTGGCGAAGCATTGTATCAACTTCTGGCCGTATCACTGACCAGTGTGTCGTCGATGCGCTCACCCCCGCGCAGGGACAGTACCCCGGCCACAGCGATCAGCAGTGCACCGAACACGAACTGCAGACTCAGCATCTCGCCCCAGAAGAGGTAGCCGTAGGCCGCGCCGAAAAGCACCGAGGAATAGGTGAAAGGGCTGATTTGCACCGCTGCCGCGATGGCGTAGCCACGGGTCAGCATGAGCTGGCCCAGGGTGCCCACCAGGCCCAGCGCGGCAAGCAAGCCCCACTGCCCCGGGGTGGGCTGCTGCCAGGACCAGAACATGGGTATCGCTGAGATCAGGGAACTGAGCAGAGCAAAATAGAACACCACCCGAACCGAGGGCTCGCTTCGCCCGAGGCGTCGAAGACTGGTCTTGGCCAGGGAGGCAAGCGCCCCACCTAACAGTCCGACCAGAGCCACATGATTGAATTCCCCCTCGGGATTCAGCACCAGGATGATACCGATGAAGCCGATGGCGATTGCCAGCAGAATCGTTCGATGCAGCGGTTCACGCAGCCAGTACCAGGCGATCACTGGCATGAACAACGGCGAGGTCATCTTCAGCAGCATGCCGTCGGCCAGCTTCAGATTAGCCAGAGCGTAGAAGAAACAGTACATCGCAGAGACACCGGCCGCGGACCTCAGGATATGCAGGTGAAACACCTGGGTTCGCAGGCTCGTGACCCCACTGCTCCAGACCAGTGGCATCAGCAAGGCCAGACCGAACAAATTGCGCATGAAAACGGCCATTTCGCTGGGCAGACTCTGGGTGACCTGTTTGACGATGGCGCCCATGGAAACGAACATGAACTCCGAAGCGAGGATAAAAAAGGCTCCCAGCAGCACATTTTGTCGATACAACATGATTCAATACCGGCCCAGGGCCAATTCAATTTAGGAGGAAGCCACCGAATCCAATGATCATCTCGGATAGTTGGCCTAGTATGGTCCCTGGCCGACAAGGGCAAACCATACAGACGCCCAGTCTCCGCTACCACATTTTACCCCCTCGCGCCTTCGGCATTTAGGGAAGCGGCATTTGGGTACATCCCCGAATGGTATAGAATCTGTAATTGACAAATCCACAAGATTGTAAAAGGAATACCGTCTATGTCCCGTGCTCATACGCTCTCCCTGACCCTTCTCCTTCTGTGGCTGAGCGGTTGCTCGAGTGTCTACTACGACACCATGGAAAAAGCGGGTTATCACAAGCGGGACATCCTGGTGGATCGAGTCGGGGCGACCCGGGATGCGCAGAATGAGGCCCAGGAACAGTTCAAATCGGCCCTGGACCAGTTCGCCTCGGTGGTGCAGCTGCAGCAAAGCGACCTGAAAGAGGCCTACGAACGTCTCAACGATGAGTTCGAATCCTGTGAAACCGCCGCCGAGGAGGTCTCGGACCGGATCGCCAAGGTGGAGTCAGTGGCGGATGCCCTGTTCGAGGAGTGGCAGGAGGAACTGAACCTGTATGAAAACCAGAAGCTCAAGGCCAGCAGCCAGAAGAAACTTCAGCAGACCCGCAAGCGCTATCAGGAGATGCTCAAGTCGATGCACCGCTCCGAATCCTCCATGCAGCCGGTACTCAACAACTTCCGTGACAACGTGTTGTTCCTCAAACACAACCTGAATGCCCAGGCGATCGGTTCCCTGCGCGGTGAATTCGCCAGTCTGAAGGCGGACATCACCACCCTGATCGAGCGGATGAATCAATCGATCAAGCAATCTGACGCGTTTATCAAGGACATGCAGGCCGAATCCCAGGGTTAGACCGGACCTCAGCAGCGAATATCCACCCCGGTAGAACACCCAGCCCCGATGCCTCTGAGAATTAGTGTATTCCTGGCACTGCTGTTCATGCTCGGCATCGTCGCCTCGTCGCAATCCTTCACCGGCGGAATCGAGCAGCCACTGACCCTGGTCATTGCCGCCCTGCTGGCCGGCTACGTGGCGCTCAACATCGGCGCCAACGATGCGGGTAACAATATCGGTCCCCTGGTCGGTTCGGCCGTAATCAGCCTGGCCGGCGCGATGTTGCTGGCGGCGCTGTTCGAAATGGCCGGCGCCCTGCTGGCCGGCGACGAGGTGATCAGCACCATCAAACAGGGGATCGTGGACCGGCAGCAGCTCGGCGACAGCCAGGCGATCATCAAGGTCATGCTCAGCGCCATGCTGGCGAGCGGTCTGTGGCTGCATGTGGCCACTCTGAGCCGCATGCCGGTCTCCACCACTCACACCATCGTAGGCGGGGTATTGGGCGCCGGCATCGCGGTGGGCGGCACACTGGTCATCAATTGGAAACTGCTGGGCGCGATCACTGTCAGCTGGCTGGTCTCACCTGTGCTGGGAAGCCTCATCGCCGCGCTGCTGCTGTATCTGATCAAACGCACCATCACCTACCAGACGGACATGTCGAAAGCGGCGGAAAAGGTGGTCCCTCTGCTGGTGGGCATGATGGCCTGGAGTTTTACCAGCTACCTGCTGGTAAAGGGACTCAAGGCCAGTTGGCGGGTCGATCTGACCACTGCCCTGCTGTGCGGTCTGAGTGTCGGCACCGGGGTATTCCTGATCAGCAAGCCCACGATCAAGCAGCGAACCGCCCTGCTGCCGAATACCAAATCCGCGGTGAACCGGCATTTCAACCTGCCCCTGTTGCTGGCGGCCAGCCTGTTGAGTTTCGCCCACGGTTCAAACGACGTGGCCAACGCCATCGGACCGTTGATTGCCGTGAAGGAAGCGCTCAGTCAAAACACAGAACTCAACACCCCGGTGCTGGCCACCTGGCTGCTGCTCATCGGGGCAATTGGCATTCCCCTGGGCTTGGTGCTGTTCGGCAAACGCCTGATCACCACCCTGGCCAGCGAGATCACCGAACTCGACCAGGTGCGAGCATTTTGCATCGTCACCTCCGTGACCATCACGGTGCTGCTGGCGAGTCAGCTTGGGATACCGGTCAGCAGCACCCACACCGCCGTCGGCGCCATATTCGGCATCGGTTTTCTGCGTGAAATCCTGAAAACCCGTTACGCGGTCAATCTGGAGATGATCCGGCGGCATAAGAAAGGACAGAACGAGGAGGAGATCGAAGCCTTTATCGCGCGCTTCGATGCCTCATCCTTTCGCGCGAAGGGGCTGCTGTTGAAACAGATCAGTCAGTCCGAAGGGGTCATGGCGATCAGCAAGAAAGACCGCAAAGGGCTGGAGAAACTCTACCATCGGGAACTGGTGACGCGCTCCACCTTCCGGCGCATCATCGTCGCCTGGTTCATCACCCTGCCGGTGACCGGCTTACTGGCCTCCCTGCTCTACTGGCTCGCAGACCGCCTGTGGGGGTAACGCAATCCGACGCGTTCCCGGTCACCTGAATCCGGGCCATGCCGGCCCGATTCGAATTTCAATGCTCATTGACCTCAGCCTCCGCCACAGGGGCCGCATCACTGATGACCTCGAGACCTTCCGGAGGGGGCATGCGCTTTACGACACCGTCGGGCACCTCGCCTCGACCGGCCTGGTAGATCGAACCGGACTCCAGCACAAAGCAGATCATCACGGTGATCAGGGTCGGCACCACCGCGACCCGTGAGATCGCCACCATCATGATATGCCCTTTCGAACTGCCCGTCGTGGCCATGTAGGCCATGCCCAGGATGATCGCGCTGATGGTGTAGCCCACCATGAGTATCCGGGTGCGGTTCGCCGAGAGTCGCCAATGCGCGGCAACAAACCAGTCATCATGGGTTCGAGTCCTGGCCGCGGTCAGCCAGATGTAGGCGATGACGCTCAGAGACAGGGCCAATGGGACCAGAAACCCCAGTAAACCGATGTCCAAAACGATGGAGGCCGGCGCGGCAATCAGGTGAAATCCCACCAGATTCAACATGGAGAGTTCATGGGGTGATTTGGCGCGCTTGCGCTGGGCTTCGTCGGTTTCAAATAGCATGGCTGTGGTCTCACTTGATATCAGGGCCTGTCCACTCGTCAATATGGCATAGTTTTCCCAGGATAATCGTTGATATTCCGCAAAAGGTTGACCTGGGCGGGAAAAACCTTAAACTACGCGCTCTTGGCTTCGGAGCGGTAGTTCAGTTGGTTAGAATACCGGCCTGTCACGCCGGGGGTCGCGGGTTCGAGTCCCGTCCGCTCCGCCATCTTCAAGCCTCTGCCAAGTCCGGTTTCAACGGGTTGCACCCGCCCGTTTCACGACACCATCACCCACTCAGCTCGACCCGAATATCCGGGAAATTGCGTATTGCGCCGCCCGTTCGATGCCACTAGGTTTTGCAAATTCATCGGCCGGGGTCAATCTCCCACGCCGAGACGGAATCGATCCGCAGTCCGGCCTATCTCTGCTTTGCAAAGAAACGGAATTTGAATCACCACACAGTATTTGAACGGATATCACTCTAACCTAGCGTCCCATACAACACGGAATCTTGCTCAATGATTCCCGGCGTGTCCCCAGCGGCACTTGACCTTTTGAGCAGAGCGCAATGGAACTGATCAGAAAGACCCTGGCACAAATTGGCATGTTATTCCTGATGAGCCAACTTCTCAGTGGCTGTATCGAGGACGACAACACGGCGCCGGAAGCCAATGACGACCAGACCGCCACCAGCCAGGGCGGCAGTGTTGCAATCGCAGTGCTGAGCAATGACCACGACACGGACGACGATCCACTGACCGTCACCCACCTCGCGGCACCCTCGCATGGACGGGTCACTCTACAGGCGGACGGAAAGGTCTTCTATCAGCACGATGGCTCGAACACCGCGGAAGACCGTTTCACCTACACCGCGAACGACGGCGCCAAGGACTCCGAAATCGCCACAGTGACGGTGACCATCCAAAGCACCGAAGACGATCCACCGACGGATGACACCCCTGATCCCACACCAGCCAATCATCAGCCGATAGCCAGCTCGGACACGCTGCAGGTAACACGCGGAGGAAGCGTCAGCTTCAACCTGACCGCAAATGACGCGGACCGTGACCAGGATCCGATGCGCATCGATTCACTCAGCCAACCGGCGAACGGATCGGTACAGAAACAGGATGACGGCGTCACCGTGATCTACCGACATGACGGATCGGACACCACCCAGGACAGTTTCACTTACACCGTCACGGACGGCCAGGCCAGCTCAGCACCCGCCTGGGTCACAGTGCGCATCTCTGACACCAACCACTCACCGGTTTTCATCCAATCCGGACAGGATGCCCAGGCGCCGGTTGACCAGCTCTTCAGTGTCACCGTGGAGGCCAGCGACCCAGATGGGGACGACCTCGATTATCTTGTCAGCGGTTTGCCCTACTGGCTGGTCTACACGGAGGCGACACACACCCTGTCGGGATCCCCGTCCTGGGAAGAACTGGGCGATAGCCATGAGATCATCGTCCGCGTCAGCGACGGTCAGAACAGCATCGAAAACCGCTTCACCCTCAGGGTCACCGAAGCGGATCAGATCACCGACAGCATGGCGCACCGGTTGCTGCTGCAGAGCACCTTCGGCCCCACCCTGAGCGAAATGGCACGGGTCAAGAGCCTGGGCATCACCGCTTGGGTCGATCAGCAGTTGAGTCTTGGGTCGGCGGACAGCACCCCGTCGGATGGCTGGAAGACTCATCTGGAGCGGACCGAAGAGATCGCCCGCGCCGCGGAACCGGGTACCGACTGGCTTGGAAGCAGCATCTTCAATCAGGCCACCTCGGACCGGGACGCCCTCGACTACCAGATGGCGGCCTGGTGGGACAATGCCCTGGGCGCCACCGCTCCGCAACGCACCCAGATCGGATCCGATCCACTGCGCCAAAGGGTGGCCTATGCCCTGAGCCAGTTGCTGGTGGTTTCCCACAGCACCCCCACCTTGCTCTACCGGGGTGAAGCCCTGGCGAGCTACTACGACCTGCTGGTCCATCACGCCTTCGGCAACTACCGCCAGCTGCTGAAAGCGGTCGCCACCAGTCCCGCCATGGGGGTGTATCTCTCCCACCAGGGTAACCGCAAGGCCAATCCCGCCAGCGGATCCCGACCGGATGAAAATTTCGCCCGGGAGATCATTCAACTGTTTACCCTGGGGCTCTATGAGTTGAACCAGGACGGCTCACCGAACCGGGACGGCAACAGCCTCACCTTCCCGGACGCGGGAAGCAACGTGGTGGCGACCTACACCCAGCAGGATATTGAAGAACTCGCCAAGGTCATGACCGGTTGGGACCTGGCGAGTAACAGCCGTTTTGGCCGCCTCGGCAACCGGGACGGAGACTACACCCGACCGATGGTGTTCATCGCCGCGGAGCACGAGGATGAAGCCGCCGAAGGGGGTGATGGGCGGATCACCCTGCTGGGACATACGCTCGCCCTCGATGCCGGCGGTGATCAGAGCGGCCTCGATGCCGCACTGGACGTGTTGTTCAGCCATCCCAACCTGGCGCCCTATGTGAGCAAGCACCTGATCCAGCGCCTGATCACCTCCAACCCCTCGTCCGACTACGTGGCGCGAATCAGCACAGTATTCAATGACAACGGCCAGGGCGTGAAGGGTGATTTGAAAGCGGTGGTGCGGGCCATCCTGCTGGATCCCGAAGCCCGGGACGAACGTTTTTACACCGATCCCACCTATGGCAAATACAAGGAACCCCTGCTGGCGTTGACCCAGCTGTTGCGTGCCGCTCATGTCACACCGCTGAACGGATGGCAGAGCAAGGAGGGGCGCAACATGCAGAATGTCTACTGGTTCAGAAACCCCGAATCCGTCATCGAACAGGGTCCATTGCGCTCGCCCACGGTGTTCAACTTCTACAGTCCGAACCATGTCCCCAGCGATGCCTACTTCAAATCACACGCCCTGGTCGCGCCGGAAATGCAGATCCAGACGGAGCAGATGCTGATCAACTACAGCAATCTGGTCTATTCACTGCTGGACACCCTGGAGAAGAACCGGATCACCCGCACCAACGACAAACCAATCAATGAGTTCGCCGCATCCAAGGGGCACTACACGACCAACCTGCTGACCCGTTTCGACACCGAACTGGTGCTCATGGAACAGGCCATGGAGCAGGACCAGAACGGCGACTTCGCCAGCTTCGATGACGCCACGACCGACGCCTTGGGGCTGACCCCCAGGGATCGTGGCATCAATGCCCTGATCGATCATCTGAATCTGCTGTTGCTGGGCGGCAACATGACCTCCGATTACCGGGCTGCTCTGCGGCACTATCTGACATCGAGCAATGACACCAATACCCGGAACCACTTTGAACAGGCCAGGCGCATGATCCGCGATGCCTATGTGCTTATCGCCACATCCAGCGCCTACATGATTCAAAAGTAACCCGCAAGGAATCGCACCCCATGACCCTGCAACGTCGGAATTTTCTTAAGGCAATGGCCGGATATGCCGGATTGGGCGCATTGGCGCCCATGACACTGCCCACCGCCGCGCTGGCTGCGGCGCCGAATTTCAGCGACTACCGGGCCCTGGTATGCATCTATCTGCACGGGGGCAACGATGTCCACAACATGTTCGTACCCTTGGGCAACGATGCGCGAAAGGGTTATCCCCCCTATGCGGCAATCCGCGCCGGACTGGCGGTTGAGGACCGGGATCTCGGTCTCGATCAGATCACCAGCGGGGGTGGCAATTTGAATCAGGGGACACTGGGCCCGGGCGCGGCGAATCCCTATAACCGCAACCTGAATCAGGCCACCGCCTACCTCAGCGGCCATTATCCTTTGACCGGAAAGGGTGTGAATCTCGGGGTCAACGGAGTGATGCCGGAGCTGGCCCAGCTGTTCATGGACGACCGGCTGTCGATCCTCGGCAGCACCGGAACCCTGGTGCGCCCGGTGACCCGGGAGCAGATCCGCAGCGGTCAGGCGGAGCTGCCCCTGTTCCTGTTCGCTCACAATCATCAGCAGCGCGAACTGCAAACCGGACAGGCCAATAATCTGGACGACATCGGTTGGGCGGGCAAAATCGCCGATCAGTGGAGCGGCATCAACCAGGGTCACCCCCTGGGACTGAACATCTCATACGCGGGCAACGACCGGTTGATGATGGGCCAGCAGACCTCGCCCCTGGTGCTCAAATCCGGCGCTCTGCCCGAGGTCTACCACCTGCGCCCGGGAAGCGCCGGGAACGAGGACCGGCGCGCCCTGTTTCTGGCACTGGCCGGACAGACCTCAACCACCGACCGGCTCAGCTTCGATGCTCAGAACACCGCCACCAGCGCGGATCCGCTGCGGGATTTCTACAACCGCAGCCTAAACCGGTCGCTCAACACCTTCGAACAGCTCAACCAGAGCTGGAACGCCCTGACCCTGAGCTATACCACCCGGGGTCCCTACGGGGAGGCCCTGTTCGACATCCCGGATGCGCAAACCCTGGGGTTCGCCTCAACCCTGGGCGGTGGTTTGATTCGTCAGCTGGAAGCTGTGGCGAAGATGGTGCACCTGGGTGCCAGCGGCGGGCTGGGCGCCGGTTATAACCGGCAGATCTTCTATGTGCAGCTCGGCGGCTTCGATACCCACGCCACCCAATCCTCATCACACCCCCTGCTGTTGCGCGAACTGAGCCTGGGTCTGTGGAAATTCCACAGGGCCATGCAGGAACTGGGTCATGCGGATCAGGTCACCAGTTTCACCATGTCGGACTTTGGACGCACCCTGAGTTACAACGGCGACGGAACGGATCATGGCTGGGGATCGCATCAGATCGTGATGGGCGGCAACGGCACAGGCGCCGCCGGGACCTTCGACGGAGGCCGCTTACTGGGCAGTCAGCCCGACCTGACCCTCTCGGGTGAAGACGATTACAGCGACAAGGGGCGCATGATTCCGAAACTCGCCCAGGATCAGGTCAATGCCGCCCTGGTCGAATGGCTGGGGGCCGACCCGGGCCTGATTCGCAACCTGTTTCCTAATCTGGCGAATTTCCAAACCACGAACGATCCCCGATCCGCCTATACCCGGCTGTTTGTCTGATCTCCGGGGTCAGAGCTCAGCCGGGTTCACCCGGCCTTGAAAAGACTCAGCGGATCCTCGGGGTCGATACCGTCCATGAAGGGCAGTTTGCGGTCCTGGTGAGTCACCTGGTAGACCAGCCCGATCCAGTTGCCAATCACACCTTCCGCGGTGTCGTGCCAGGTGTTGTCCAGGCTGTCGATCACCAGGGACTCCGGAAACTCAGGCATTGCTGAACCCGCCACGAGGGCCTGATCCAGGCGTTCCCGGTACTCATCGAAGATCGCCTTGGTGGTGAGGGTGAAGTAGTGGCTGGGAAACGGCGGATAGTCGCCGCGCTTGCCGGCGAAATAGAGCATCACCTCACGCTTGTACTCCTTGAGCAGACTGATGGTGTCGTACTCCGGATGACCCTGGAAATAGACCACCCGCAGGCCGTCCCGACTGACCGCGAGATGCACCCCGGCCTCTTCGCTTTCCACCAGCACCCGCAGGCCGGCTCGATCGAACTGCTCACGCGAAATCTGGTTGTAGCGGGAATGGGGCACATCGAAACGGGTGTTGACGTCATTGACCAGGGGATGGCGCAGGTCCACCACCCGATGACTGAACACCCCCCACAGCTTGTCGCCCATGGGGGTACGCTTCTCCCCGTGATGGGACTGCACCACCGCATGGGTGGCCAGACAGGAGCACAACACCGAGGTGACGTTCTCATGGGCCCAGTCCACCACCTCGGTGAGGGGCTCCCAGAAGGGTTCCAGGGAGAGATCCGGATGACTCACGTTGGCACCGGTGATGATCAGGGCATCCAGTCCGTCCTTGCGGATCTGCTCGAACGATTCGTAGTAGCGATCGATGTGGGCCTGGGCCTTCTCCCCACGGGGCAGCTCGTCCAGCGTGAAGGGATGAATAAAGAACTGGGCAATCGGGTTGGCCTCGCCCACCAGGCGGAAAAACTGCCGCTCGGTCGCCTCGATGGCGGCATCGGGCATCATGTTCAACAGCCCGATATGCAGTTCGCGGATGTACTGGTGGGAGGCGCGATCCGGACTGAGGATATTCTGTCCCTCGTCCCTGAGGCGCGAGAAGGTCGGTAAATTGTTGTGGGCTACCAGTGGCATGTCATGACTCCCGCTCGATCACCTGTTCCAGAAGTTGAAGAAAGTCGGACTCGCTTTGCACCCGGGCAAGCTCCTGGGTGGTCACCGTATATCCGTACTCGGCCGCAATAGCCTCATAACGGGGTATCCGGGTCCGGAACAGGCGCGGAAACACCCACCGGGTAAAGTCATAGGGATCGACCAGGGATACATAACTCAGCCCGTTGAGGGTCATGTACTCCGCCAGTTGTTCATCGAGAAACGCTTCCCGGTAGTACAGCGGTTTGGGGTGGGATACCGAACGGGCAATCAGTGAGGCTTCATCCGCATCGCTGGCCCGAATATAGAGAATCAAGGAATGCTCAGCCAGGAAATCCAGCATACCCGGCTCGTCGAGTTCACACAGACTGCCGCCTACATCGTTGATGAAGTGGGAGTAACCGTAGATGAGTTTTGCCTTATGGATAAAACTCGGCACATCGTACATGGCCGCGATTTCCGCCTGTCGGTGCAGTGCCTGACGGCGCTTGAACTCCGTCAGGGGCAGCCCGCCCAGCTCAGGGTTTCCGAGCATGCCGAGGAAGGTCGAGACCGGGTTGAGATTATGAAAGGTGACATTGCTGCGGATGAATATGGAGTCGGAACGCAACAGGTCCCGCAGCAACGGCACCCGCATCGCCTGCTCCTTGATGGTATCGAGAATCGCCTCATCCAGGTAGCGGGTTCCGATGCGATAGTCGCCGGAGTAGTGGAACCAGTCGCTCGAGCGCAGCAGGTTCGACAGGCGCGTCTTGCCCACCCCGGACATACCCATCAGGGTGACGCATTTGCGATCCCAGTTTCGAAATTCATCCACGGTCAGCTTCACAGAGGGCTCCCCAGCGATTCATAAATGGGCGCTAATTCTACGGGCAGAGCCGCGCCGAGAAAAGCCACACTCCCGGGATAAGCCCCCTGCAGGACCGGTCTGTCCGGAAATGAGATTCAACACGGACCCAGTGCCCCGCGCCCAATGCTCATGACGGTGCGCAACCCCAGTTCTGCGCACCCATGCCCCGGACACTACAACATCCCATACCTGCTTGCTATGATTGAGTCAGTATTCAACAACCTCTTAGTTGCCGCTTACTGATGAACATCAAAGACCTTTCCGTTGTACTCGTAGAGCCCTCTCTGACACAACGCCATATCATCGAGCACTTGATGGGCGAGCTGGGCATCGAGCACATCGAATCCTTCACCACCGGCGAGGACACCCTGAAAGCCCTGCCCCAAAGCAAACCCGACGTGGTGATCAGCAGCCTCTACCTGCCGGACATGACCGGCACCGACCTGCTGTATCAGATGCACAATGTGGAGCGTCTCCTGGACTGCGCCTTCATGCTGATCTCCAGCGAGACCAGCCTGGCCTACCTCGACCCGATCCGTCAGGCCGGCGCGGTGGCCATCCTGCCCAAACCGTTCGACAAGGACGATTTGCAGGTCGCCCTCAGCGCGACTCTGGATTTCATCGAAGCGCCCAATCTGACGCTGCAGAATGTGGATACCGAGTCGCTGCAGATTCTCATCGTGGATGACAGCCTGATGTCGCGCAATCAGGTGCGCCGCCTGGTCGAGGCCATGGGCATAGAAAACATCACTGAAGCCCGCAACGGCGCGGAAGCCGCCCAGTTGATCAACGAACACTTTTTCGACCTGGTCATCTCCGATTACAACATGCCGGAAATGGACGGTAAGGAGTTGGTCGACTTCATCCGCCAGAAGAGCGCCCAACCCGGCATGCCGATTCTCATGATCACCAGTGAATCCAACGAGAGCCGGCTTGCAGCCGTTCAGAAATCCGGGGTATCCGCCATCTGTGACAAGCCGTTTACTTCGGACACCGTGCGCCAGATGATGCAGAAACTGCTCGACCCGGAAGCCGGATAAAAGCTCCTAAACACAATAAAACGCCGCTCAATAAGCGATTGTTATTCCTTGATTTTCAGTCCATTCCACCACCTATCGGATATTTTGCGCGGTTGCTCTTGCGCCGGTCGCACGGGTGTATAAAATCGGATACCATCTCAAGGAACTAAAGTCGCCCGGGCTGCGGTTTGCAGGCTGTTGAAATTCGCTCAGACGGGTTCGAGACAAGGCGAAAACCGCCGAAAAAGCGCAGTTTACTGAAGTAAATGAGCATTTTGAGGCGGATTTCAACGCAGGATCGTGCCGTCTGAGTAGAATTTCAACAGCCTGTTTGTACGAGGTTCGGACTGCAAGGATGATAGCACCAGTATTTGTCAGCGTTCGATTTCGCGACCCCCAGGCTTGTGGTCAATTATTCGATCGGGCTGCCGCTACTGTCGGAAACGGATCCGTGGATCACCGATGAGTCAGATATCACACGCGGGGTGTATGACAATGTTT
>JBNLFS010000104.1:0-8381 GCA_050305635.1 Candidatus Thiodiazotropha sp.
GCCCTATCCACTTCATGTCGGGTTACGCTGCGCTAACCCGACCTACGGTTACTGCGGTTACAGTTATCGCGTCCTCTCGCCCCTTGCGGGAGAGGGGCGGGATGAGGGGATTAAAAAACCGTGAGCGCAGCTCACGCCACAGTTCTAAACCTGGAAAAACATGACTCAATACCCGAAGCCGCATTCAATAGGGCAAATATGATGGGGCATCTAGAGCCGCTACACCCCTGAGTGCCCGCTCATTGGGTGGACGCCCCACGCCCCAGACACTGCAGAATGGCCTCCGCCGCCTGAGCCGCGGCATCCCGGCGCAGGCCCTGATGGATCGCCTGATAGTGCTGTGCAATCGCCGCGCGCCGCTCCGGATCGTCCAACAACTCCAGCAGGGCCGGCCCAAGCCGCTCGACCCGACACGCCTGCTGCAACAGCTCCGGCGCCAGGGGTTGTCCGGATAACAGATTGGCAATAGCCACATGAGGAGTTTTCAGCAGCTTGAACCGCTGGATGATCCAGGCGGTCAATGGCGCCAGGCGGTAACCCACGACCATGGGTTTCTTCATCAGCAGGGTTTCCAGGGTCGCCGTGCCTGACGCCACCAGAACCACATCGGCAGCCGCCATCGCCTCCCGCGCCCTGCCTTCCAGCAACAGCACATCGCAACCGGGATTGGCCGTCTGCCACTGCTGCTGAAAATGCTGTCGTACCGTCTCGTTGACCATGGGCGCCACGAACTGCACTCCGGGCTTGCGGCTTTTCAACCAGGCCGCGGTGCGGGCGAAGATCTCACCCAGTCGGCTGACCTCGCTCATGCGGCTGCCCGGCAACAGGGCCACCACGGGGTCTTGTTCATCCAGCCCCAGGGTTCTGCGGACTGCTCTGGTGTCGGGTGGTTGCAACGGAATCTGATCCGCCATCGGGTGGCCGACGTAGACAGCGGGCACACCGTTCGCGGACAAAAAGGGAACCTCGAACTCGAAGATGCAGAGCATCAGGTCAACCGCCTCACGCAATCCTTTCACCCGTCCAGGGCGCCAGGCCCAAACCGTGGGACTGACGAAGTGCGCGGTTTTGATCCCCCTCGCTCTCAAACGGGTTTCCAGCGCTAGATTGAAGTCCGGCGCGTCCACGCCGAGCACCAGATCGGGAGGATTCTGCAGAAAATGGGCAATCAACCGGCGACGGGTTTTCAACAACCCGGGTAAATGGCCCAGAACCTCGGTCAGCCCCATCACGGGATCCATCACCGCCAGGGACCTGCAACCGGCGGCCTCCATCAGCGGCCCGGTCATGCCCTCGAACGCGATATCCGGAACCCGTTCCCGCAGCGCCTGGATCAGCGCGCTGGCCAGTTGATCGCCGGAAACCTCGTTGACGACTAGACCGATGCGCATTCGGGATTCAGCGCAGAATGCCTCGTCCGCTGTGGGAGAGAAACTCGGTCATCAGGCTCAATTCGGGTGTCTCTTCCAGCATTCCCTCGATCACTTCTCGGGCTTCCTCGAGACGGCGACCGGACTGATAGAGCACCTTGTAGGCCCGCTTGATCTGTTGGATCGCCTCCTTGCTGAACCCCCTGCGGCTGAGTCCCTCCCGGTTGATGCCGTGGGGTTTCGCGGGGTGGCCCGCCACCGTCACATAGGGGGGCAGGTCCATGTTGATCGCGGCTCCCATGCCGGAAAAGCTGTGGGCTCCAATCCGGCAGAACTGGTGGACCTTGCTGAATCCCCCAAGGATTGCATGATCATGGATCTGCACATGCCCCCCCAGGGAGGCGGCATTGGCCATGATCACATGGTCGCCCAGGACACAGTCATGGGCGATGTGGATGTAGGCCATGAGCAGATTGTCATTGCCGATACGGGTCACCCCCTGATCCTGGACGGTGCCCCGGTGCAGGGTCGTGAACTCGCGAATCACGTTACGGTCACCGATCTCCAGACGGGTCGGCTCACCGGCGTATTTCTTGTCCTGGGGCTCCTCCCCCACGGAGGCGAACTGGTAGATCCGGTTATCGCGACCGATTCGGGTGGGGCCTTTGATCACTACATGGGGTCCGACCACGGTCCCCGAGCCGATCTCCACGCCCGGACCGATGATCGAAAACGGGCCGACCGAGACGTCCTCAGCCAGCTCCGCATCCGGATCAATGACTGCGCGTGGATCGATCAGCGGCCTATCTCCCTGGCAGTACACATGATCTCGGCGGTGGCTACGGTTTTGCCATCCACCGACGCGGTACAGGTGAAAAAGCCGATGCCGCGTTTGAGTTTATTCTGCAGCACATCAATGATGAGCTGATCGCCGGGCTCGACCTGCTGTTTGAAGCGGGCCTTGTCGATGCCGGCAAACAGGTAAATGGTCGTCTCGTTGACGGTCTCGGGGTTGGACTCCATCGCCAACAGGCCGGTTGCCTGGGCCATGGCCTCGATGATCAGCACACCCGGCATCACCGGCTGCACCGGAAAATGACCGTTGAAGAACGGCTCGTTGTAAGTCACGTTCTTCAGTGCGGTGAGACGGGTATGCTTTTCAAACTCCAGCACACGGTCGATGAGCAGAAAAGGGTAACGGTGCGGCAGCAGGCGCAGCACCCTGTTG
The DNA here is from genome assembly GCA_050305635.1 of Candidatus Thiodiazotropha sp. Lineage (GTDB taxonomy): Bacteria > Pseudomonadota > Gammaproteobacteria > Chromatiales > Chromatiaceae > Thiodiazotropha. The sequence continues at coordinate 2,599 of JBNLFS010000104.1, forward strand.
ATATCCATCGCGATCAAGCCCGCCTCCCGTGATCCAAGCTTCTCATTTAGGTGACTCTCCACTCGGCGTCTTCAGTGTTTTCTTAATCAGTTTCAGGTCCTTGGCCATCTCATCGAGGTGCCTCAGACGGGCGATCAGCTTGCGCCATGCGCCATTTTCCATTGCCGGCAGATTGCCGCTGTAATATCCGGGATCCGGAAACGATCGGGTCACCAGGGTCGCCCCAGAAAAGTGCACATTATCACCGATCGTCAGATGCCCCGCCAGACCAACTTGCCCGCCCAGAGTGCAATGACGACCGATTTTTGTCGAACCGGCGATACCGGTGCAACCGGCCATCGCGGTATGTTCCCCCACCTCCACGTTATGGGCGATCATGATCAGGTTGTCGAGCTTGACGCCATCCCGCAGGATCGTGTCCTCCAGGGCGCCCCGGTCCACGGTGGTATTAGCGCCGATCTCCACGTCATCACCCACCCAGACCCGTCCCAGCTGGGGGACCTTGATCCAGCGTCCCTGGTCATTGGCCAGACCGAAACCGTCGGCGCCCAGCACCGCGCCCGGATGAATCAGGCAGCGACGCCCCAGCCGGGTGGCATGACACAGGGTCACCCGGGCCACCAGGCGGGTCTCATCACCGATCTCGCAATCCGCCTCGATCACGCACCCCGGACCGATCACCACCCCGGCGCCCAGGCTGACCCGTTCACCGATGACGCTGCAGGCGCCGATGCTGGCGGTGGGATCGATGTGCGCGGACTCGGCGATGACCGCGGAGGGGTGAACCCCGGGTTGCGGGGTGGGCGTCGGCGACAACAGGGCCGCGGCGCGGGCATAGGCCAGATAGGGATTGTCGGACACCAGCATGGACACGGGACAAGCGTCGGCCGCCTCCTCGGAGAGGATGACCGCGCTCGCCTGGGTACCGCTCAGATAACGGCTGTACTTGCGGTTGCTGAGGAAACTCAGCTGTCCGGGCCGGGCCGCCTGGAGCGTACCTACACCCTCGACACAGGTCTCCGGGTCACCGCGGAGCTCCACGCCCAGTGTTTCAGCCAATGCTCCAAGACGGATGGACAAGGGTTGACCCGCTTTACTCGGTCTTGAGCTGGCGGAGCTTTTCCAACACCTTGTCGGAGATATCGATCTTCTTGCTGAAATAGACCACGCCGTCGGAGACGATCAGGTCGATGTTTTCACTCTTGCCCACATCCTGGATCACCTCACGAATCTGCTGACGCAACTTCTTGAACTCCTCGTTCTGCCTCAGGTTCAGGTCCTCGCGAAATTCGGTCTGCGAATTCTTCAGCTTGCGGCTGCGATTCAGGATATCCCGCTCAAGTCGCTTGGCTTCGGACTCACTCATCACGGAACCATCGCGCTGGAGCTTCTCTTCAAGCTGTTTGAGCTGTTTCTGCGAGGCAACCAGGTCCTTTTCCCGTCGGGAAAACTCATTCTGCAGTCGGTCACGGGCAACCTGGTACTGGGGGGACTCTTCAAACACCTTCGTCGCGTTAACGAAGGCGATGCGATACTCCTCGGCCCCGGCAACGCTTGCCGTCATGATCAACAGGATAAATGCAAGTATTTGAGTATGCTTAAAATTCACTCATTGACTCCCTAATTGTCTAGAAACCACTACCGATTCTGAATTGAAGAGTTTTCGTATCGTCGTTCTCTTCTTTCTTCAGCGGGTAGCCCAGACTGAATGACAAGGCTCCCACCGGCGAGAACCAGGATAACATCAGACCGGTCGAAGCTCGAAATCCGTCCCAGGTGATGTCTTCATTGCCCGCCAGGTCGAACACATTGCCGGCATCCACGAACCAGCCACCCCTCACGGTATCCTTGAAATCGTCTCCGAACATCGGAAACAGCAATTCCATCTGACCTACGATTCTAGCATTTGCTCCCAAAGCATCGTCCTCGGAATCCACCGGACCGAGTGAATTTTCTTCGAAACCCCGCACCGATCCAATTCCACCCGCATAGAAATTTCGGAAGAACGGCAGGGTATCGAAATCCCCGTATCCGTCGCCGTAACCCAGCTCGCCGTTGAGTTTCAGGGTCAGATCATTGGTCAGTGGAAAATAGTGCGCATTGTGGTAGGAGAGCCGGTAATACTGCAGATCGCTGCCCGGTGTGTTCGCCTCGGCGGTAAACACCTGGCGACCACCCCGGTTCGGAAAGATGGCCCGGTCACGGGTATCGTGAATCCAGCTGCCCACCACCTCGAAATCATTGAACTTGGTACCATTTTCCTCGATGAAGTCTTTGATCTCGTCCGACGCGGAAGAACCTTCATAGAAAGTGGTGTTCTCGTAGGCCAGGCTGAACTTGAGGCGATCATATTCGGTCACCGGAATACCGAAATTCATCCCAAGCCGGCCCACGTCGGTGGAATAACTGGAGATGTTCAATTCGGAGAAATCGGTCTTGCGGTAGCTCAACTCATAGCCCTGACTGACACCATCGATGGTGAAGTACGGGTCGGTGTAGGAGAGTGAGGCCTTCTTGGTGGCGTCGCTGGTGTCGAATCCGGCACTCACCCGCTTGCCGGTGCCGAGGAAGTTGTTCTGGGTGATGCTGGCGTTAAACAGGATGCCCTGGGTTTCAGAGTAGCCGATACCCGCGCTCAGACTGCCGGACGCGGCCTCTGATACGTTGAGGTTGACATCCACCAGGTCGGTGGTGCCGGGCACCGCCGGGGTCTCCATGTTCACTTCGCTGAAGAAACCCAGACGCTGCAGCCGCTCCCGGGAAAGGCGGGTCTTCTCGCCGGAAAACCAGGCGGACTCCATCTGCCGCATCTCGCGCCGGATCACCTCGTCCCGGGTGGTCGAATTGCCGGAGATATTGATATACCGAACATACACCCGCTTGCCCGTGTCGACGAAAAAGGTGATCGCCACGGTGTGGTTGTCCCGGTTGATATCCGGAATGCTGTTGACATTGGCGAAGGCGTAGCCCGCGTCGGAGTACTTGCTGTTCAGCCGGTCGGCGCTTGCGGTCAGGCGTTTGCGGGAAAACACTTCGCCCCGGCGCAGGTGGATCAGGGGGAACAGCTCATCCTGGGGCAACTCCAGTTCACCCGCCAACTTGATGTCGCTGAGGGTGAACACATCCCCTTCCGTGAGCGCGATGGTGATGTAGATATCTTTTTTGTCCGGGGTGATGGAGACCTGGGTCGAATCGATCTTGAAATCGATATACCCCCGATCGAGGTAGTAGGAACGCAGGGTCTCCAGGTCACCGGACAGGGCCTGCTTGGAGTATTTGTCGCGGCTGGAGAAGATCGCGTACCAGGCGGGCACTCCGAGCTGCAGCTCATCCAGCAGCTCATCATCATCGAACGCCTTGTTGCCGATGATGTTGATCTTCTTGATGCGCGCGGTCAGACCTTCGGAAATCTCGATGTCCACCCCAACCCGGTTACGCTCCAGGGGAGTGACTGTTGAGGTGATCTTGACCCCGTACTTGCCACGGGAGAAATACTGCCGGTTGAGCTCCTGCTCCACCTGCTCCAGCAGGGCGCGTTTGAACACCAGACCCTCAGACAGGCCGATGTCCTTCAAGCCGGCCTTCAGGGCATCGGTATCCAGGTCCTTGTTGCCACTGATGTTGATCTCCGCGATGGCGGGCCGCTCGTGCACGAACACGATCAGCACATTGCCTTCGCGTTCCAGGCGGATATCCTGGAAGAAGCCGGTTTTGTGCAGGGCGCGGATGATCTGCGCGGTATTGCCGGTATTGACCTCATCGCCGGTTTTTACCGGGAGGTAGTTGAAAACCGTACCCGCGGAGATTCTCTGCAACCCCTCTACCCGTATGTCCTCTACGACGAAGGCCTGTGCCAGCTGCGGTAACAGCAGTCCAGACAACAGTGCAAGAGGAGCAATAATCCGCGACCAAAAATGCATGATGTGTTGTTACACCGGGTTATTCATTATGTTGTACCCCGGTTATTGGCTTCCAGGGTGTCGACTGCTACGGAAAGCCCGTCAGTATAAGTTATCCGGGACCGGTTGCCATAGTGCTATCCCAGGAAGCGATTCAGGTCGACGTAGATCGCCAGACTCATGACCAGCAACAGGATCAGAAGACCGATCTTCTGTCCCTGTTCCATGGTCTTTTCCGAGAGTGGATGCCCTTGGATCGCCTCAATCAGGAAATAGAACAGGTGCCCCCCGTCCAGAACCGGAATCGGCAACAGATTCAGAACACCCAGACTCACGCTCACCACGGCCAGGAACTTGATGAAATAGATGACCCCGTAGCTGGCCGATTTGCCGGCCGAATCCGCGATCGAGATGGGGCCGCTGAGATTCTTCAGAGAAACCTCGCCGATGACCATCTTGCCCAGCATCTTCAACATCAGAACGGAAAGGTCCCAGGTCTTGTCCAGCGCCTGACCCACCGAATCGACGGGGCCGAAGCGTACCACCGCCCGATAATCGTCCATCAGGTTATCCGGCACCTTGACCCCTGCCCCAATCCGGCCATAGGCCTTGCCGTCAGACCCCTCGATGGTCTTCGGCGTGATTTCAACGACCTGGTAATCCCCACCCCGATCGATTTCGAGCTCCATCAGTTGCCCGGGTCTCTCCCTCACGTAGTTCACCCAGGCCTCCCAATTCGAGACATCCTGGCCATTGACCCGGATGATTCGGTCACCCGGCATCAAACCGGCCTCATCCGCCGGTTCTCCGGCCACAATCTCGCCGATCTCCGCCGGGATGCTGGGACGTTTCGGGGTCAGGCCGAGATTGGTGAGCAGTTGCCCCTCTTCCGCCATCTCCGGAAGATTGGCGCTGGGCAGCTGATACTCCATTTCACCGGTGTCCGGATTCTCCACCTGAATGGTCAGGCTGTCGTGATCCAGTGCCCGGGACAACAGGGTATAGACCACGTTCTCCCAGGTGGGCGTCGGCTGGCCGTCGATGGCCACGATCCGGTCACCCGCCACGAAGCCGCTTTTCTGCGCCAGGGAGTCCGGCGTGACATCACCGATCAGCGGCTTCAGCCCGGTGTCACCGGTCACGAAGATGAACCAGAAGGCGAGGATGGCGAAGATAAAATTGAACAATGGGCCCGCCACCACGATGGCGCTGCGTCTGGCCAGGGACGCGCGATTGAAGGCCTGAGCCTGGAGATGCTCGGGTACCGGGCCCTCGCGCTCGTCGAGCATCTTCACGTATCCGCCCAGGGGAATTGCCGCGATCACGTACTCGGTGCCGTCCACCGGACTGACACGTCGCCACAGAGGAGTGCCGAATCCGATGGAGAAGCGCAGCACTTTCATGCCGGCCCAGCGGCCCACGATGTAGTGCCCGAACTCGTGAATGGCGACCAGCACGCTGATCGCGACCACGAAAGACAACAAGTTGGTCAAGGCGCTACCCATCGATTCCATGTCCTTGTTGACTCATGCTCATGACCGCAGTTCCCGCAGCGTTGCAGGACAGGCTATGTCGCGCGACATGAATGGCCTCTGAACGCATGGTCAAACGATCTCCAGTGCCCGCAGCCCGAGCGCAAACAATGGCGAGGCGGCCGCGACGGAATCCACGCGATCCAGTACGCCGCCATGTCCCGGGAACAACGAGCCGCTGTCCTTTACGCCCGCGGTGCGCTTGAACATGCTGACGGTCAGGTCGCCGATGATCGAGATCGCGGCCACGGCCAGGAAGAACGGCAACAGCACAGCGATGTCGAGCCCCCGCCACAGGCCGATGCCGACGGCCAGCAGCGCAACGAGCACAAGACCGCCAACCACGCCTTCC
>JBNLFS010000105.1:0-25478 GCA_050305635.1 Candidatus Thiodiazotropha sp.
AGGACGCGGATACCCCGAACTCCTCGCATGATTTCGGCAAGGACATCATTCCCCGGGTGATCGAAAAATACCGGGTTCTGGCCTACCCCTTCCGGGATTCCAGCAGTGGCAAGCAGGCCTATTGGCGGGATGTGGGTACCATCGATGCCTTCTGGACCGCCAACCTGGAGCTGATCGGGGTCACGCCGCCACTCAACCTGTATGATCGGACCTGGCCGATCTGGACCTATCAGGAGCAGTTGCCACCGGCGAAATTCGTCTTCGACGATGACGAACGCCGGGGCATGGCGGTCGATTCCATGGTTTCCGGCGGTTGCGTGATTTCCGGCGCCAAGGTTACCAACTCCCTGTTGTTCTCCAATGTCCGGGTCAATTCGTACTCGTCGGTCGATCAAACCGTGGTGCTGCCCGATGTGAATATCGGACGCAACTGCAAGATTATCAAGGCGGTCATTGACCGAGGTTGCGACATACCGGAGGGTACTCAGATCGGTATCGATCCTCAGGCGGACGCCGAGCGGTTCTACGTCACTGAGTCCGGTATCGTGCTGGTGACTCCGGAGATGTTGGGGCAGGTCTTGCACCATGTCAGGTAGTAGGAAGGGGGACGATCGCCTGCAGGTGGTGTTCTGCTGGCACATGCACCAGCCATATTACAAAGGGCCGGAAAACAGTGATTACCTGTTGCCCTGGGTCTATCTGCACGGACTCAAGGACTATTCAGATATGGCGGCCCACCTCGAAGAGGTGTCTGAGGCCAAGGCGGTGGTCAATTTCGCCCCCGTACTGCTTGAGCAGATCGATGACTATACCCGCCAGATCGATGCCTGGCTCAACAAGGGAACCCTGATCCGGGATCCGTTGCTGGCTGCTTTGGCCGGGCCGGGACTACCGGTCGATGTGCCCAGCCGTAAGGATCTGATCGTGGCCTGTCTGCGAGCCAATGAGCATCACCTCATCGGGCGTTTCAAACATTTCAAGGAACTGGCCGAACTGGCTCGCCATGCACTCAAGCATGAGGCCCTGCTCGCGTATTTCAACGATCAGTATCTGGCCGATCTGCTGGTCTGGTATCACCTGGCCTGGGTGGGTGAATGTCAGCGCATGAACGATCTGCGGATCCGCTCGCTGCAGGCGAAAGGGCACGGTTTCGACAAGGATGACCGACGTCGCGTGATGGAAGCGCTGTACGAAAACCTCAACGGGCTCACCGGACGCTATGCGGCATTGGCCAAGCAGGGACGAGTGGAACTCTCGGTCACACCCTATGCCCATCCCATCGTGCCACTGATGATCGATCTGAATTCGGCGAAAGAGGCGTTGCCATCGATTCATATGCCGGAGCTGGAGAAGTATCCAGGGGGCGATTCCCGTGCCCGCTGGCATGTGCGCAATGGCATCGAGGTGTTCAAGAAGCATTTTGGTTTTCAGCCGAGTGGCTGCTGGCCATCCGAGGGTGGGGTGAGCGAATCGACCCTGAAGATGCTCGAAGAGGAAGGCTTCCAATGGGCGGCCACAGGTCAGCAGGTCTTGAGCAACAGCCTGATGGCCGGAGGTGGGGATTCCCCGCTACCGGAAAACTGGGTGCACACCCCGTACCAGATCCAGGAAGGGCATCTGAATGTGTTTTTCCGCGACGACGGTCTTTCCGATCTGATCGGTTTTACCTACGGTGAGTGGCATGCCGACGACGCGGTGGGGGATCTGATCAACCATCTGGTCAACATTGCGGATGCTTGCAGAGACAATCCGGATGCGGTGGTATCCATTATTATGGATGGGGAAAATGCCTGGGAATACTACCCGTATAATGGCAGCTATTTTCTGAGCACCATGTACAAGCGTTTGGCCAGTCATCCGCGGCTGCGTCTGACCACCTTTTCAGAAGTGCTCCAGCAGCCGCGCAATCAGCCGACACCAAGACTCTCACGACTGGTGGCCGGAAGTTGGGTCTATGGAACCTTTACGACCTGGATCGGTGACAAGGACAAGAACCGCGCCTGGGATATGCTGGGTGAGGCAAAAAGGATCTACGATACGGCCCTGGAGGAGAAGACCTACTCGGCCAAGACCCGCAAAGAACTGGAGAAGCAACTGGCGATCTGCGAAGGCTCCGATTGGTTCTGGTGGTTTGGTGACTACAATCCCGGGTCCACCGTCAGCGATTTCGAACGCCTGTTCCGCAGTCAGCTGTCACACCTCTATGATCTCCTGGGTGCGGAGAAACCCGATTACCTCTCCAAAGTGTTTGCAACGGGGAGCGGAAATCCTGCCCAGGGTGGGGTGATGAAGAAGAATGAAAATTAAAGCAATAACACCTATCTACTGAATTGATACCGTTAGCAGGGGATCGCCCTGATGAGAAAGTCCTATGAATGAGGCCGCGAGTCCTCCTCTTCTATCCATACACCATCTGCTGAAACAACGGCGGGCAGGTGTTCTGCTCCATGTGACCTCTTTGCCCGGGCCGGCCAATGTGGGCGATCTGGGATGTAACGCCTACCGGTTTGTCGATTTTCTGGTGGCCTCCGGGATGACCGTTTGGCAGATCCTGCCGATCGGTCCCACCATGTTCGACAATTCGCCGTATCAGAGCAGTTCCGTGTACGCAGGTAATCCCCGGCTGATCAGTCTGGAACTGCCGGTGGAGCGTGGCTGGCTCAAGGCAATGCCCGACAGCGTCATCACGGACACGCTTCGCAGTGAAGCGATCAAACAGGCGTTCGAGGGATTCCGCAAGCACGCCAGCAATCACGATCAGCACGACTACCAGCGCTTTGTTGCCGAGCAGAAGCATTGGCTCGAGGACTATGCCCTGTTCCGGGCTCTGCATCAGGAGGAGAACGCTTGCTGGTGGGATTGGCATTACACCCTGCGTGATCGTCAACCCCAGGCCCTGGCCATGGCGCGGGCGCGGCTGAAGAGTTCGATTGATCTCACCCGGTTCGAGCAGTACCTGTTCTATACCGAGTGGATGCATTTAAAGCGCTACGCCAATGACCGGGGTGTGCTGTTGTTTGGCGATGTGCCGATCTTTGTCGCCCATGACAGTGCCGAGGTCTGGGCGCATCGGGATCTGTTCGATCTGCTCGATGACGGACATCCCCGGGTTGTGGCCGGTGTGCCGCCGGACTACTTCTCCGAGACCGGGCAGCGCTGGGGCAATCCGCTGTATCGGTGGGATGTAATGCAGGCCGACGGATTCCGTTTCTGGGTCGAGCGATTACGCGCTCAAGCCACCCTGTTCGATCTGCTGAGGATCGATCACTTCCGTGGTTTCGAGGCCTATTGGGAGATTCCCGCCAACGAACCGACTGCGGTGAATGGTCACTGGATTCAGGCGCCCGGGGACGAACTGTTCAGTGTGCTTTACCGCAAACTGCCCGATCTGGCCCTGATCGCAGAAGATCTGGGGGTCATCACTCCTGAGGTGGATGCGCTGCGCAAGCGTTATCACCTGCCGGGGATGAAAATCCTCCAGTTTGCGTTTTCTGGTGGCGCCGATAACCCGTACTTGCCGTTTCACCACAATCAGGAGTCCGTGGTCTACACCGGCACCCATGACAACGATACGACCCTGGGCTGGTACAAATCCCTGGATGATGCGTCCCGGGAATTCGTCGACGAATATCTGGGGAAACCCCTCGAGGTGATGCCCTGGCCCTTGATCCGGTCCGCACTCGCCTCGCGGGCCAATCTGGCCGTCATCCCGTTCCAGGACATACTGGGCCTGGACTCGGAGCATCGTATGAATATACCGGGCACTTCGGAGGGCAACTGGGCCTGGCGCTTTACCTGGGATCACATCAAGCCGGAGACCGAAGAGCGCCTGTTACGGCGCATCAGGATGTATGGCCGCTGATCCCAGTCGAATCGGGACCGACATCTGGGGGCAAAAAAAAAACGCTTCGTCATGACGTCGAAGCGGCTATACCAAAGGAGGATGGAGGAGATAAGCCACCAGAAAAACTGCGTTTCCGGTCGACTTGGAAGTATTTCATCACCGATGTTCAATTGGGTCATTGAGATTAATCAATCGCTGGGGAATTAATGTCATCAAAACGACATTTCAGTGAAATTTGACCTTAATCAACAATATGTTAGCTTGCGGTTGAGCAAGAATCGTTTTATGAACGGGTTCACACTTCCTGCTCTAGGAGCCTCACTCTGACTGAGGTATTCTGGTGCCGCAGTCAATCGGAGGGATTCTGAAGCACTACCGAAGGGACCGGGCCGCAGTGCTGTATCGCTACTCATCTCTTCCCAAAATCCAGTAGGTTGCATTCTTAACCAGAGCAATACGTCTGCTTGGATTCTGTTTCAAGGTTTTCCATTAGCAGGCTGTTGAAATTCGCTCATGCGAGTGCGAGACCAGGCGAAAACCCCCGAAAAAGCGCAGTTTACTGAAGTAAATGAGCATTTTAAGGCGGTATTCAACGCAGGATCGTACCGTCTGAGTAGAATTTCAACAGTCTGCTTGTCTGCATTGCCGTTGAAAGCTCCTCATGCGGACGGTGTCGTCCCGAATTGATGGTCGTTCCCGATGCGTTTCAGCCATCCGCTGTGAACGCCTGCCGGGTGACGTCGACGGTTTGAACAGGTCTCTATGGAGGAGAACTTTCGGCATTGGCCGAATCTCGGCAATCCAACAACGCGGATCCGCGTTGTTGGATTGCCATTTTTTTTGTGTATTCGAGTATCATAGGTGCCTTTCCAATCCCAGGACAAAGGCTCGACGATGTTGATTCTCCGTGGCGCGCCCGCTCTTTCCGATTTTCGTCTTCAGAAACTCTCCACCCGCCTCTCCGAGAAGTTGCAGGCACCGGTCAAACTGGCCGCCCAGTTTTTGCATTTTGCAAACATCGAGCAGTCCCTGGAAGCGAGTGAACAGAACGTACTCGAAACGCTCCTTCGATATGGCCCGGCGTTGCCGACCTCTGAACCGATCGGCACCCTGTTGCTGGTGGTGCCTAGACCCGGGACCCTGTCCCCCTGGTCCACCAAGGCTACGGATATCGCGCACCATTGCGGTTTGAAGAAGGTGCAGCGGCTTGAACGGGGTATCGCCTACTACCTGAGCGTCAACGACGCTGCCCTCGATAGCGACCAGTTTGTCGAGGCGGCGGCTCTGCTGCATGACCGCATGACCGAGACGGTGTTGGCCGATGCGGATGACGCGACCTGCCTGTTCAAGCTCGCCGAGCCGGCCCCGTATGTCCAGGTGGATGTTCTGGAGGGCGGCGAGGCGGCCTTGCGCAGCGCCAATTTGGAACTCGGACTGGCCCTGTCGGACGACGAGATCGAGTACCTGGTGGAGAGCTTCCAATCCCTGCGGCGCAATCCCAGCGATGTGGAACTGATGATGTTCGCCCAGGCCAACTCGGAGCACTGCCGGCACAAAATTTTCAACGCGGACTGGATCATCGATGGGGAACAGCAGGAGCACTCCCTGTTCAAGATGATCCGCAACACCACCCAGCACACCCCGGACAATGTGCTTTCGGCCTACAAGGATAATGCCGCGGTGATTCAGGGGCCCCGTGCCGAGCGTTTCATCCTCGATCCTGGAACCCTGAGTTATGGTTTCGGTCAGGAGGATATTCATATCCTGATGAAGGTGGAAACCCATAACCATCCCACCGCGATCTCGCCCCATCCGGGCGCCGCGACCGGATCGGGGGGTGAGATCCGCGACGAGGGCGCCACAGGACGGGGTTCCAAACCCAAGGCCGGCTTGTGCGGGTTCTCGGTTTCCAACCTGCGAATCCCCGGTGCTGAACAACCCTGGGAGGTGGATTACGGTAAACCCGGACGCATCGTCTCGGCCCTGGACATCATGCTCGAGGGACCGATCGGCGCGGCTTCGTTCAATAACGAATTCGGTCGACCCAACCTGTGTGGGTATTTCCGTACCTATGAGGCCGAGGTGCCGGGTCCGGACGGGAATGAGCTGCGGGGTTATCACAAGCCGATCATGCTGGCGGGCGGTCTCGGCAATATCCGCGGTGAGCATATCGAGAAGAACGGTTTCCCCGGCGGTTCCCCGCTGGTGGTGCTGGGCGGTCCGGCGATGCTCATCGGCTTGGGCGGCGGCGCCGCTTCGAGCATGGCCAGCGGCACCTCCGCGGAGGATCTCGATTTCGCCTCGGTACAGCGCTCGAATCCGGAGATGCAGCGGCGCTGCCAGGAAGTGATCGATGCCTGCTGGTCCCGGGGTGAGCACAACCCCATTCTGTTCATCCATGATGTGGGTGCCGGCGGTCTCTCCAATGCATTGCCGGAACTGGTGCATGACGCCGCCCTCGGTGGTCGCTTCGAATTGCGCGCCATCCCGAATGACGATCCCGGCATGTCGCCGATGGAGATCTGGTGCAACGAGTCCCAGGAACGCTATGTGATGGCTGTGGACGCGGCCCGGCTGGAGGAGTTCAAGGCGATCTGTGAGCGGGAACGCTGCCCCTATGCCGTGGTGGGCGAGGCGATGGATGAGGAAACCCTGATTCTCGGCGATGCCCATTTCGACAACAATCCCATCGATCTGCCCATGAGTCTGCTGTTTGGCAAACCCCCGCGCATGCTGCGGGATGTGCGACGCAAGACCTTCAAGAAGCAGGAGCTCGATTTCTCCGGTATCGATCTGGAGGAGGCCGCACGGCGGGTGTTGAGCCTGCCGTGCGTGGCCAACAAGACCTTCCTGATCACCATTGGGGATCGCTCCATCACCGGTATGGTTACCCGGGATCAGATGGTCGGTCCCTGGCAGGTTCCGGTTGCCGATGTGGCGGTGACCGCATCGGGGCTGATGGGCGTTACCGGTGAGGCCATGGCCATGGGTGAACGCACGCCTCTGGCCTTGCTCGATGCCCCGGCTTCCGGCCGCATGGCCATCGGCGAGGCGATCACCAACATCGCGGCGGCGGCCATCGGTCAGATCTCGGATATCAAACTCTCCGCCAATTGGATGGCTCCGGCCGGACATCCCGGAGAGGATGTGAAGCTCTACGAGACCGTCAGAAGCGTGGGTATGGATCTCTGTCCGGCCCTCGGCATCGCGATTCCGGTGGGCAAGGATTCCATGTCGATGAAGACCGTCTGGCAGGAGCAGGGCGAGCAGCGGGCGATGACCGCACCGATCTCCCTGATCATCTCCGCATTCGCTCCGGTGAGCGATGTGCGGCGGACCTTGACCCCCCAACTGCGCACGGACCTGGGAGATTCCGACCTGATTCTGATCGATCTCGGCAAGGGGATGAACCGCCTGGGCGCCACTGCGCTGTCTCAAGTTTACGGGCAGATCGGCCATCATGGCGCCGACCTGAGCGATCCCTCCGGGCTGCGGCGTTTCTTCGACGTGATCCAGGAACTCAATCGCAGTCAGCTGTTGCTGGCCTACCACGATCGTTCCGACGGGGGACTGTTGGCGTTGCTCTGCGAGATGGCATTCGCCGGACATTGCGGCATCACCATCGATGTGGATGACCTGGGGGAGGACGATCTTGGGGTACTGTTCAATGAGGAATTGGGTGCGGTCTTACAGGTTCGCCACACTGAGACTGACGAGGTACTGAAAATGCTCAGCGATGCCGGGTTGGCCCGCTGCAGCCATGTGATCGGTACGCTCAATCAAGCGGATCACATTGTGTTCCGGCGTGCCGGCATCCCGATCCTGCAGGCAACCCGAAGCAGCTTGCAGAAAACCTGGTCGGAGACCACCCGGCAAATGCAGGCTCTGCGGGACAACCCGGAGTGCGCCGAGGAGGAGTATGCCCGACTCGATGCGGCGGATCCGGGCATGACGGCAAAGCCCGTTTTTGATATCGAGGAGGACATCGCCGCACCGATGATCGCCACCGGTGTCCGTCCGCCCATGGCGATACTGCGCGAGCAGGGCGTCAACGGTCAGTTGGAGATGGCCGCAGCCTTCCATCGGGCCGGATTCGAATGTATCGACGTACACATGTCCGACATCATCGAGCATCGGGTCGATCTCAACCGGTTCAAGGGGCTGGTGGCCTGCGGCGGTTTTTCCTATGGCGATGTGCTGGGCGCCGGCGAGGGCTGGGCGAAATCCGCACTGTTCAACGGCCGTGCCCGGGAGGCCTTCCATCGCTTTTTTAATCGCACCGATACCTTCACCCTCGGCGTATGCAACGGCTGCCAGATGCTCTCCAACCTGCATGATCTGATACCGGGCGCTGAGGACTGGCCGCACTTCGTGCGCAACCGTTCGGAGCAGTTCGAAGCCCGCTTTGTCAGCGTGGAAGTGACCGAATCGCCCTCAATCCTGCTCTCCGGCATGCAGGGTTCTCGTCTGCCTATAGTGGTCGCCCATGGGGAAGGGCGGGCGGAATTCCGGGATGCCGAACACCTGGATCGTGCCCGGGAGCTGGCGGTGATGCGTTACATGGAAAATGATGGACAGGTCGCCCAGCGTTACCCGGCCAATCCCAACGGTTCCCCCGAGGGCTTGACCGGTTTCTGCAATCGGGACGGAAGGGTGACGATCATGATGCCCCATCCGGAGCGTGTGACCCGCTCCGTTCAGTACTCCTGGCGCCCGGATCACTGGGGTGAGGATGCTCCCTGGCTGCGCCTGTTTCGCAATGCCCGCGTGTGGGTGGACTGATGCCCGGGACCCGGCGTGATATCGAGTGATGTTCCGGCTGGTAAGTTGTTAATCAATAAACTAAAGTAAGCGACTCTATTAGCCCTGATTCAGGATGCTTTCATGCCCGTTGGCCGAACTGAAATTCTGTGTAACAGGCTGGCGAAACGGGTTGCGTGCCGATCCATTGGTGGAATCAGGTTGTTGGCTCTTTGAGGCGAGGTTCAGATCTGGTCATGAAAAAATATACGACAGATGTATTGGTTATTGGTGCCGGCCCGGCGGGATCGACGGCGGCCGCTTTGATTCATAAGGCCGGGTACGATTGCATGATTGTGGAGAAGCAGCAGTTTCCCCGGTTCGTGATCGGCGAGAGTCTGCTGCCCCGATGCATGGATCTGCTCGAAGAGGCGGACCTGCTGGATGCGGTACAGGCACAGAAATTCATGATCAAGGATGGCGCCGTGTTCAAACGCGGTGATGAGACCTGCACCTTCAATTTTTCCCAGCAGTTCACCCAGGGTTGGAAGTACACCTTCCAGGTGCCCCGGGAACAGTTTGATCAGGTGTTGGCGGAAACCGTGGAAGCCCGTGGGGTGCCGGTTCTGTGGCGCCATGGTGTGACCGATGTGACCTTTCAGGAGGATGGTTCATCCACCGTCCTGCTCGAGGCCGAAGACGGGACTCCGGTCAGCATCGATGCGCGGTTCATCCTCGACGGCAGCGGTTACGGCCGGGTGCTGCCCCGTTTACTGGACCTGGACGAAAACTCCATGCTGCCACTGCGCGAGTCCTATTTCACCCACGTCACCGGTGACAAACGGCCCGAAGGCGATGCCGAGGGGCGTATCTGGATCTGCATGCTGGATGATCCGGACAATGCCTGGATGTGGATCATCCCCTTTTCCAACGGCAAGACCTCGGTGGGTGTGGTGGCGAAACCCGATTTCCTGGCACGCTTTCCGGAAGATCCGAACGAAAAGCTTCGCGCCATCATCGCGAGCAATCCCAATGTGCAGGCACGGCTCGGAGATGCGGAATTCAGTTTCCCGGTCCGGCATATCAACGGGTACTCCATCTCCGCAAAGAAACTTTATGGCAAAGGCTTCGCCCTGATGGGTAACGCCACTGAGTTCCTCGATCCGGTATTCTCCTCCGGAGTCACACTGGCCCTGGAATCCGCCAATCGGGCGGCCAAGACCCTGATCCGTCAACTGCGCGGTGAGTCGCCGGACTGGGATCAGGAATATGCCCGGCACATGATGATGGGGGTGGATGCCTTCCGTACCTTCGTCACCGCCTGGTATGACAACCGTCTCCCCACGATTTTCTTCAGTGCGGTGAAACCCGAGGAGTTCCAGCAACAGATCTGTTCGGTACTCGCAGGTTATGTATGGGACGAATCCAATCCCTGCGTGCGTCAGCACGAGCGTACCGTGGATGTGTTCGCCCGTGCGGCGGCGCAGTACGGCTAACAGGCTGTTGAAATTCTACTCAGGCGTGACTCGTTCCCATGCTCCGCGTGGGAACGCATACCTAGTATAGGACACTACACTAGTAGTGGTCCCTACACTAGGTTCGGCCATAGACTTCGGCTTGACCGTACGCTGTGAGTCAGATCGACATTCCCACGCAAAGCGTGGGTACAACGGAAGATAAAGCTCGTGCGAACCGTTGAGGCTCTGTGGTTTGGAATCCATGACCTGTCAGGTCACGCGACTTAGCATCCGTTCACTGCGAATCAATCGGGACCAGGCCTTGCCGGTCTGAAACCATAACACATACCAGCCTTCCATCAGCATCCTGGGCAGCAGGCCCAGTCCGGGCTGAAAGGTTTCTTCACAGGCACATAACTGGTGTTCCATCCCCAGGCTGTTGGCGATGGTGCTAATACGTGCCAGGTGATACCGGTTGCTGATCAGGGTGATCGGAAAAGCAGCTTCCTGGCTGAGCATGCTGCGAGCATGTCGCAGGTTTTCCAGGGTGTTTTGCGACTCCTGCTCCAACTTGAGCCGCTGCTCTGAAATACCATGGGCGACCAGATAGTCCCGGCCGGCCTGGGCCTCACTGATCTGCTCGCCGGGCGCTACGCCACCCACCAGCAGCAGTTGAGCGGAGCTGTCCGCCTGCATCTGACTGAGTACCTTGGAGAGTCGACGCCGGTAGTCCTCATCGATTTGGCCATGCACCAGACGTTTGCCAAAAACCAGCAGGCTGCTGTGATCGCAATCGGTGCCCTGGGAACGGGCGGTGCGGTAGATGTAGCGGGTACTGATCAGCAGGGGGATGCCCATGCCGACGATCAGCAACAGGAGTGTCAGGAAAAACGTGAACAGGCCGTCCCAGTCGATACTGCCCCGTTCAGGGTCAAACTGCATCGGTTCGGACGCTATGGCAGGGTAGGTTCATTGTCAGGCCCCGGACGGGGAAGGGTCCGGGGCCTGGCGGGATCACATGGCGATCATGCGCGACTGGATGGCATTATCCAGGTTCTGGATCCACTTGTTGTACTGCTTGTTGATGTTGCTGCCGTCGTACTTCAGGCCGTCACTGTTCTTGTAGACGATGCTGTAGGTCTTGGTGCTGTAGGGAATGTCAACCGTAGCGGTGGTGCCGCGCAGCATGATCGTGCCCACGATCTGTCCGGGTTTGATCTCTTTCATGCGCCAGCCAAGGCTTGCACCGGCGGACATGATGGCCTTCTTGACGTCAGTCATCGAAGCCTTATCCATGGTGTTGACCGGCGTGTCCTGGACATTGTAAACCGGCTCTGTGCGGCACCCCATAAGGCCCAAAGTGACTACCAGCATGGCAATGAAGAGTGAATTTCTTACAGTCATGAGTTTCATAACAGACTCCCTTTATGGTCTTGGTTGCTTTGTGAATGTAGGTTGAAATCGTTCGATGTGTATCATGGCTATGGGCCGATTATCAGTCTGGCAACCCTTCGTCCCGCTCCGGACCGCTCGAACATCCTGTCGCTGTTTGTCCTTCGTCAGTTTCCGCTGAATCGAAACGATCACATCGTGCGATTGCGCGGGTCATCAAGCAGGCCGAGACTGCGAAACAACCCCTGGAGGTAGAGCCCCCGGCGAATCAATCGCCAGGCAATCATGCGAACGATTCGCCAAGTGTCTGTCCAGGGTTTGTAGTGGCTTTGCCGCCTCCCGGAGTGGTAGATCGATTCGACTGGTATGGACACACTATAAAAGCTGTGACTTGCGGCTTCAATCACAATTTCGCTCTCAAAAACGAAACCGCGCTCTTTCGGGGTATTGAGACGAACCTCCCGCAGCAGGGCGGCCGGGTAGAGGCGGAATCCGGATTGAGAATCCGAAACCGGGTAACCCGCGGCCCAGGATACCCAGAAGTCGGCGAAACGGTTGGCGAACAGCCTCAGTCTGGGGGCGTTGTGCGTGTCCTTCAGGCGTGCTGCGATAATGATGCAGCCGGGTTTGTCCTGTGCGGCACTGATCAGGTGGGGGATCTCCTGCGGGTTGTGCTGGCCATCTCCGTCCAGGGTAACCACATAATCCGCATTGAGTTGCAGCGCACAATCAAAACCGGTCTGCAGTGCATGAGCCTTGCCACGGTTGTGTTCGAGGCGGATCAGCTGCAGATCCATGCCCTCCAGCTGCCGATGGCTGTCGTCACTGGATCCGTCATCGACCACGATGACCTGATCGACGTAAGGCGCGGTGCTCAGAACCACCTCGCGAATGGTTGCCGCTTCATTGAATACGGGAATGACTGCCACGCTGAACATAAGATCAGGCCATGCCTCCGTTGATGGAAATCACCTGACCCGAGATATATCCCGCATCCTCAGAAGCGAGAAACCCGACCAGGGCCGCCACCTCGTCCGGAGTGCCGGCGCGTTTCATCGGCACGATTTGTTTGATCTGGGCGGGGTCAAAGGCGGCGTCCGCCATGTTGCCGGAGATGATCCCCGGGGCGATCGCATTCGAGGTGACGCCCCGGGAGGCCAGTTCCAGAGAGAGGGATTTGACAGCGCCATGAAGTCCCGCCTTGGCGGCCGCATAGTTGCATTGCCCCCGGTTGCCCATCACGCCCGCGATGGATGAGATTGCGATCACCCGTCCCCATCGTGAGGCGAGCATCGGAAGCATCAGGGGCTGGGCCACGTTATAGAAACCGTTGAGGGATACGTCGATGACCTTGTGCCACTGCTCGGCCTGCATCCCCGCCAACGGCGCATCGTCGTGAATGCCCGCATTGTGCACCAGAATTTGAATCGGACCTTGCTCGAGGAGTTTCTCCAGGCACGACTGGGTGGCGGCTGCATCGCAAATATCGAAAACACAGGTTTCGGCGGATCCGCCCTGGTTCCGTAGTGTTTGCGCCAGCTGGTCGGCCCGTTCCGGGTTGCGGTTGGCGTGGACGATGACGTGAATGTCGCAAGCGCTCAGCCTGCGACAGATCGCAGCGCCGATATCACCGCTTCCGCCGGTGATCAATGCACGCTTCACAATGTTTCCTCGGAGTTTACGATGACGGCAGCCCTTCCTTCGGCAATGACAGCGGTGTGGGTCCTGACGGTGAAATCATAAAGCATGTTACCCGCATCAGCCAGCAGCTGACGGGCTTCTACGGTCAGCGGTTCATCCAGGTCATCCAGGCGGTCTCGGTGCAGTTTCACTCCGCGCAGGCTGACCAGGTAACCCCCGGGATTGCTTTGACCTTGTGCCTGAGCCTGTAATCCACCATGCAGAGCCATGGCCTGGGCGCCGTATTCCGCCGCATGGATGGCAGCGAGTCCTGTGGCACAGCGCAGGGGATGGCTTGGGTCGCGATGTGTGTGTGTGCGGCAGACGATCTGCTGCGCATCCCAGTCCAAAACCTCCTGAAGCAGACACATGTCCCCGGCATGGGGCAGTAACCGATAGAGCTCCGGACCTGAGAGTTTCATCGATTGATGGTCAGGTGCAGATTCAGGCCCGGCTGATAGCTCAGGCAGCGTTGCTGGATCGGTAGATCGGATGCGACTGCTTCAAGCAGTGTCAGTGAGCGTGCCGCAGGGGCCGATCGTCGCAGTTTCTCCAGCGTCTCATTGGCCAGTCGATCGGGTTCGCCCTGTGCATCGAGACGCAGTGCCAGGTGCGCCAGGCAGGGTTGTGGGTCCTGTTCCGGAGTCAGCAGCAGTGCCACCGCGAAGGGTGTCAGGATGGGCATTACCTGCTCCAGCAAGGGAGGCGGCAGCTGATCGTAGCAGACCAGCAACACAGGACGTTGTTCGCTGAACACCTGGGTGGCGGCTTCGATCAGACCGGTGGAAAAACCGCCGTCGAGGGCCGCGAGACTGCACGAGCCTGCCTGGGATCCGGTGCCAATTGACCAGTATCCCGCCGGGGCATTGTGCACCGAGTTATGGAACTGGGTCGGTGATACCGGCCGCTCGGGTTGGCAGAGCGCCAGACAGATCTGGTCGATAATATCCAGGTCGCCTTCCGAGGAACTGAACACCGAGAGCAGCTGTTGGGTGTCAGTGTAGCCCTGCAGAACCTCTTCGGTCGCCTGAAGCGCGAGCTTGATGGTACGGGTGGTGCGTCGCCGTTCGTTGGGCTGCAACATGGCCGGTTTCAAGGGGGCAAGCCCGCCATCCCGGTAGGGGGCTTCACCGCGCAACAGGGCCGCCGCCTCCGGCCAGGAATCGATCCCTTCCGTGATGATGCCGATACGTGAGAGTCCGACCCGAATCATTGCGCAAGCCCGAAGATCAAACTGCAATTGTTGCCGCCGAATCCAAACGAGTTGCTAAGCACGTGGCGTATGGGAGCCACCTGTGGTTGCAGCAGGATATTCGCCCCTAGCTCGGGGTCAATGGTGTCGGTTTGCAGGCTTTGCGGCATCCAGCCGGCTTCGAGACAGAGCAGCGAGAATACGGCTTCCGTGATGCCCGCCGCGCCGAGTGTGTGACCGGTGAAACCCTTGGTGGAACTGCACGGTGGACAGGGTTTGAACAGGCGGGAAACAGCGCGGTCCTCGGAGGCATCATTGCTGCGGGTGGCGGTGCCATGCAGATTGATATAGTCGATCTGGGTGGGCGCCAGTCCACTGCGTTGCAGGGCTTGACTCATCGCCGACAGGGCGCCGTCACCCTGGGGGTGCGGGGTGGACATGTGGTAGGCGTCACTGCTTTCCCCATAGCCGAGCAGATGCAACCCGGTTTCACCGTCGTGGGGTTTTTCCAGTAGGGCGTAGCCTGCGGCTTCGCCGATGTTGATCCCGTTACGCTGTGCATCCCAGGGTCGGCAGGGACGTTCTGAGATCAGGTCGAGCGAATTGAATCCGTACAGCGTGGTCAGGCACAGGGAGTCGATACCTCCGACAATCGCCGCATCACACAAACCGCTGTGAATGTAACGGTCCGCCGCGGCGAACACCTTGGCACTGGAGGAACAGGCGGTGGAGATCGCCAGTGCGGGGCCGTTCAGACCCAGTGCCAGACGTACAAAATGGCAGGGGGACGCAATATTGTGGGTGGTCGCGGGAGTGTAGTCCGCTGGCAGCCGATCGTCCTGACGTTCGCGATAGGCCCTTTCGGTCGTGGCAATGCCGGAGGTGCTGGTTCCGATGAAGACGCCAATACGCTCGGCGCCGTAGCGTGCTTTGGCCGTTTCAACCGCCGGTAGAAATCCATCCTGTTGAAGTCCCAGCAGCGCCAGACGATTGTTGCGACAGTCGTAAGCCCGCCAGACTTCCGGTAAAGGCAGGTTTTCCAATTCCGCAACCCGGCCGATCCAGGTCGGCAGGTTCACCTCGTCCAGGTCGCAGGGACGCAGACCGCTATGGCCGCGCTGCAGCGCCTCCAGTGAGGCCGATTTGCCCCGACCCAGTGCATTGGTCAGTGTGTAATGGGTAATTTTCAGTGGCAATGCAGGCATCAGATGTCTGGCGCGGCTTGTTCGTCCTTCGTGGGAGCGGGGTATTATGCGAGTCATGGGGGTGTAAAACAATGCTCAAGGCGCCGCACAGGTAAAATTACCCCTCCAGGCGAATCAATAAGGGGATGCCCCTGGAGAAGGGCTGTCCCCTCAGGCTTATCTCTTCAGGGTTTTCAGCAGCCGGGTGAGTGCTTCCCTGGGCAGCTTCCCGGTGCTGTTACGGGGCAGTGCATCGACAAAGATCAGGGGGCGGGGCAGAAATGCGGCGTCCACGGATTCCGCCAGGGCCGAGAGCAGCGCCTGCTTTTTAAGTGTGGGGGCGACCACCAGGGCTGTCAGGCGCTGACGCTCTGAGGCTGGGTTTTCCGGCGGCAGGAAAACCCCATCGACAACACCGGGTATGGCCAGGAGTTTTTGATTCAGATCAGCGAGGGAGGCCCGTTTGCCGGCAATCTTGAGCATGTCCGTATCACGACCCTGAAGCAGGAAAGTGTGTTTGTCCAGGGAGCGTATTCGGTCATTCAAGGATACCGGATCGAACAGATGAGCCCCCTGGGCAATGGCACGGTCGTCGACGTAATCGATGCGGATGCTTTCGTAGAGGTGCCAGGTCTGTTCATGAACCGTTCGGCGGCTGGCAATCGATCCCGTCTCTGTAGAGCCGTAGATTTCATGGATTTCGGTGCGCATCTGTCGCTCCGCTTCCCGCGCCAGATCCTGAGAAAGCGGTGCGGTGGCGGAGATGACGAATTCAATATCCGGCCAGCTGACACCCGAGTCGAGGCAGGCCCTCAGGTGCAGCGGGGTGGTTATGAGCACCCGGGGCTTCGGAACCAACGCCAGATCCGCAGCGATGTCCGCGGGAAACAGGGGGCGACCGGTGTGTACCGCGAGCCCTCCCTGCCAGGGGAAAAACACCGAGGTCGCAAGACCGTACATGTGCTGTGCCGGTACCGTGGCCACAATGGAAGCGATGCTGCGGGAGAGGAACGGAAAATGGCGCAAGGCGCTGTCCGCTTCACTCTGCAGTTCACTCCAGGTTTTGGGATTGGCCTTGGGTGCTCCGGTACTGCCCGATGTGAAGAGAATAGCCACCTGCTGAGTCGGTACGATCTCACGGGGCAGAGGCATGGGCGGCAGAGTCTGTCGGATCAACGCATCAAATCGGTGTTGCGGCGCCTGAATACCTGGAACTTCACGATCACACAGACAATAACCCTGGGGGTGATCACGCAACAGGGTGTTGACTGCGCCCGGGGTGCTGTTCGAGGGCATCAGCGTGACCTGGCTGCGCATGATCGCGGCTGCGAAACTCACCAGAAAGTGGTAGCGATCCTCGCACAGATTGAACACACAGTCCGAATCCGGCAGCTGTGCCGCGAGTTTCGAGACATCGCTGAGGAACTGTTCGGCACTGATTGGGACTCCCCGATGCCAGGCGACCGGTTGTTGCGGATGATGCAGCAAAAATCCGCTGGGGATGGGGCTGTTCACAGCAGGCTGCGCCATTCGATACTCCGAAACCGTCTCATGAAACCCACAAAACCCGGGTGCTCCAGATGCGGCAGACGCCATACCCGGATCCGGTACTCGACCATCAGAGCGGCCAGCACCAGCAGGTAGTTGACGAAATTGGTGAACAGGGACCAGGTTTCCTCACTCGCCCAGAAGACCAGCCAGGCGCTCTCCAGGGTCAGAAATGCAAACATCCCGGACCAGAACCGGGTCACCCAGAGGGTGTATCGCTGCTCCACCTCATTCAGGTCACGCTCCTGCTCATGCATGAGCTGCGCGAAGCGGGTGATCAGCGGGGTCCGGTGGGGCAGCAGAGTCATGGAAAACATCAAAAAAAAGGTACCATTGATGAGTATCGGCGGCAGTTTCAGAAGCTTGACCATGTCCGGCTGTCCGAGCCACAGCCACAGGACGCCACCCAGACCGATGCCGATCAGCGGCCAGCCGTTGGCTCGCGACTTGCTGAGTTCCAGTATTCCCCAGCAGACCAGGATCAGCAGCATGATCAGAGTCGCCGGTATCAGGTTGCCGTTGACCACCCCCAGGTGCAGCACCAACGGATAGCTGAGACCGAGCAACAGCAGGCCCAGGGGCAGCCATCTTTGCAATGGCCGGTTCTGTGTCTGTTGCATTCCTTTCATTCAGCGATCCGCATAACCGGTCCACCCCCGCGACAGGGCGTAGGTGGAAAAATAACTCAATGCGACCCCGATGGCGACCGTCATTCCGATGGCGCGCAGGACCGGTATCGAGGAACTCGCGAGTATGGCGAACACCCCACTGGTGCTGATGGCGCAGATGGTCAGCGCGTGCAGGGTTCTCAAACGTCCCGGATCCTGGTCCCGACGGTTGAAAAACAGGCTGTAGTCCAATCCGATACCCAGGACCAGCATCAGGGAGATCAGGTGGAACAGATTGAGAGATTCACCGCTGCCGAACAGGATTGCCACGGTGACCAGGATGGCCACGGCAATCGGCAACAGGGTGAGTAACGCCCGTCGCAACGAGCGCAGACCATACCAAAGGAGTAGCAGCATGAACAGCCCTCCCAGGGCTACCCGCTTGAGCATCTTTTCCCGGAAATCGCCGACCAGGCGGCTGGTCTCCTGTCGGAGATTGAGGTACCGGACTTCGGGCAGCGTCTGTTGGATGAAAGCAGCCAGTTGATGGGGATCCTGTGCGCTGTGCAGGGGGATCAGCGCCCAGGCGCCGTCCGAACCGGTTCTGATGCTGCTCTGGAGTTGATCTTTGAGTCCGGTTTGCA
This sequence comes from Candidatus Thiodiazotropha sp., assembly GCA_050305635.1. GTDB lineage: Bacteria > Pseudomonadota > Gammaproteobacteria > Chromatiales > Chromatiaceae > Thiodiazotropha. Next base: position 18,290 of record JBNLFS010000105.1, read on the forward strand.
GGGCCTGTGGGTAGCTCAGGGGCGCAAGGGTCCGGCTGTGCTCAACCGCATCGAGAAACGGCGTGAACGCAGTATCCCGAAACGGCAGGCCCTGCATGGCCTGTTTCAGGCGCTGCGCCAGGGTCGGGCGGTCAGGAAGTTGCTCTTGTAGCACCTGCTGTCTCGCCTGGCTGGGGAGGTGGTCGCTCGGCAGATCCAGGTTTGCGAACGAGGCGTCGGGCGCTGATTGCAACCGCTGCCGGAGCCGTTCGGAGGTTGCCAGCAGGTCCTCGACATCGCGGCCCTGCAGGATCAGGAAATGATTCGGCTCCGCGCGGCCCATCTCGGCTCTCAGGGCCCTGTCCTGTTGCAACAGTTTTTTCGGCAGTGGGGAGAGGCTTGCAATATCGTCCTGCCACAGATCTGTACCCAGGCGCGATACCAGGAGCAGGCTCAACAGGCCCAATCCCAGGGTGACCACAACGGGCCAGCGGCGCTTCATCAGGAACCCCTGCAGCAGCCCGAGTCCTCTCGGCTCCGGTGATGCAAAGGGTTCCGGGAACAGACGCGGCAGCAGCAAGCGGCTGACCACGGCGGCGGCCGCCAGCCCAGTGAGGGTGAACACGCCGAGCTGCCTTAAGCCGATGAATTCGGTGGTGACCAGCACCAGATACCCCACACAGGTGGTGATCACGCCGAGTCTCAGGGTAGGCCAGATTGCCCGCATTTCGGACTTTGCGTGGGCCGGATTGTGCAGGTGGCTGAACAGGTGGATGGGGTAGTCGATGGTCACGCCGAGCAGGGTGATGCCAAAAGCCAGCGTGATGCCGTGCAGTTCGCCGAACATGAAATGACACACCACGCTGGCACTCAGCAGAGCGGTGGCCAGCGGCAGGGCGGCGTACAGGAGATAGGGTGGATAGCGATAGGCCAGCCAGAGCATCAGGGCGATTGCGAGGGATGCGATCATGCTGAGCAGCTGGCTTTCATGATGGATGACATCGTGTGAGCTGACCGCGAAAACCCCGGGGCCGCTGATCACCAGATGATGCGCCTGGTCGGGGTTTAATGCCTCGAAATCCCTGTGTATCCGTTGCAGCGCCGCTGCCTGTTGATCGAGTTCCAGTCCTCCGGCGCGGGTCATCACCACGAGCAGGGCCTGCTGCTCATCCCGGGTTGTCCATACCCCCAGGGGCTTGGACAGGGTGTCCTGCGCCAGGTTGCGCATCAGCCAGGCGGAGAAGGTCCCCGTCGGGTCGGAGGCCAGCTGGGATTGAAAGGGGTTGGGGAAGGGGGCGTGCAACTCACTGAGTCGCTGTTCCAGGGCGGAACGCAGACCTGGTACCGAAAACGGGTCTGTGTCCGCGATGTTCCGCAGCAGGTAGCGATACTCGAACAGGACCGGGTCCGGGGCAAAGGATCGCGGGGCCCCGTTTTCCACCCGTTCGAAAGCGTTCGAGGTGCGCAATCCGGCGGCGAGTTTCTGACTCAGCACTACACGTGTTTCGGGGGTGCCCCCCGCAATGCTCAGCAACAGCAGGCGCGAGGCCGGCCCCTGGTTCATCTCCTCGAGGAACAGACGCTGCTCCGGCGCCGTGCCCTGGGGGAGAAACAGGCTCAGGTCGGTGCGCAGACTGATATGGGTGATCGCCCACGCGCCGCCCAGCAACAGGGCGCCCAGCCATATCAGCAGGAGGCGGACTCGCGCAGTCATTAACGGGTCTCAGTGGGTGCGTCGATCGGCTGCAGACGGGTCAGGGTTTGATCACCGTTGCTTTCCAGGGTCGTGTAGCGGTCGATTTCAGCACCCCGGCCCTCGACCCGGATCTGCTGGATTCGTGCGGCGAGGCCGCTTTCCCGGGGGGTCAGGGTCAGGCTCCAGGCCTGGGCATCACCCTCCAGGTGCGTCTCGAAATAGTGCTGCAGGGTATCGCTGTCTCCGCTCAGGATGGCGCGGAACGAGGCGCTAAACGCCAGTAACTCCGGGACATTGTCGAGCAGCAGGGTCTGCTTCCGTTCATCGCCTTGCCACAGGGTGAGCTGATTGCCGATGATTTCTGCACGCAGATTGCCGGGGGGATCGAGACGTCGGATGAGTCGGTCCGGAGGTTCGAAAATCAGCAGGCCGGTCTGTTCAATGGGCTGATCGAGGATCGCCAGGGTGCGGGTTTCGCTGAAACGGGCCTGGCGTGCTCCCTGATGCTGCAGCGAATGCATCAGGCTTGCCAGATTCCACTCGGCAGCTTGTGCCGAAAAGGTACAGAACAGCAACAAGCCGAGCCGCAGCAGGTTTTTCAACAGACCGCTCATGTTTGCGTCACCGGCTCAGTCAGTACACGGATCGGATGACTCATCCGTCCCCCAGAAATCATAGAAATTGAACCAGTTATAGGGGGCCATTCGGGCGTAATACTCGAGTCGGTCTGCATAGCGCTGGGTCCATTGCTGCAACATCTCATCCCGCCGGCCCCGTTCCGTGGTGACCTCATCGGCGAAATGTTCGATGTGGATGACGTAACGGTTGCCGCCCAGGTAGAGACCAAAAAACAGGAACACCGGCGCCTTGAGGATCGAAGCCATGAGCATCGGTCCCTGGGGGAATTCGGTCTCCCGTCCGAGGAACTGACAATGCACGATCTTACTGCTGTCGGCGACCCGGTCTCCCAGGACACCGATAATGCCGCCCTGAGCGAGGGCCTCCTTGGCGCGGATCAGGGTGTCCGGCTGACCCAATGGGATGATGCTGTCATTGAGCCGGGGATTGAGTTCGGACAGCACTTTCATCATCATCTCATTGTGATGGGGCACCATGAGGATCTTGAGGGGCAGTTCCCGTTTCACGATTGCGGTTGCCCTGAGAATTTCAAAGCTGCCCAGATGGGAGCCCAGCAGGATGCAGCCTTTTCCCGCTCCGCTGTATTCGGCAATCAGGGGGTGACTATGAATCGCTACGTCCACCTGGTCGAAGCGGTTGGCCATGAGGAACACCCGATCCAGGATGGTGGCGGAGAAGGTATGGATGTGTCTGGCGGTATCCCGTATTCCGGTGGGGCGCTCCAGGATCCGGCTCAGATACTCCCGGGAGGCACGCCGTGCCGTGCCGGCGGTAACCAGAAAATAGAGGGTGATGGGATACAGCAGGGAGCGCGCTGCAAAGCGGCCCAGATGCAGCGCGATCCATAGTATCAGTCGAAGCGCGCCGGTCGTCCCGCGTTCCCCCTGTCCCTTCCAATGACTGCTCAATGGGGCGACCCGGTCCCAGTCAACAGCAGTTTGCCGGCGGCGATGACCGATCCAGCCACGCGGCATTCAAACTTAACCTGTCCGGGCTTGTCGTCTCCCCAGACCTCGAAGGCCTGCCCGGGCCGCAGAGGCTGCATGAATTTGGCGCTGATCACTTCCGTGACTTCGGATCCCGGAAAGCGACGCATCAGCAGGTCGATGACCTGCTCGAGTATCAGGGTCCCGGGTACGATGGGATCGCCGGGAAAATGGCCTGCCAGGCAGGGGTGGTCGACGGGTACCGGAGGGGCGAACTCACACCACACAATCAGCGGTTATCCACGATGTAACGGGTCAGTTTGGCCAGCGATGAGAAGATCTCCGTGATGTTTTCATCGTCCGCCTTGAGTTGGATGCCATACTTCTGCTTGATGCCCAGGGAGAGTTCCAGTGCGTCAATGGAATCGAGACCGAGGCCTTCCCGGAAGAGTGGTGCATCCGGTTCGATCTCATCAGCGGATACGTCCTCGAGGTTGAGGGTCTCCACAATCAGCTGTGCGACTTCGAGTTGAGTGGGTGATGCGCTTTCCATCGATTTGTCTGTCCGGTGAAATGTTTAAAGCAATGTTGGATGTCAAAGACGTTGCGCCCTGGGCTTGGCGTCCTGCATCCCTGTGATCTCCTGTACCGCAAGGCGATACCGGAAATGACACGGGTATCCCCATATAATACCGAAAAAAACCCGCTTGCAGCCAGTATACTCATCCCTTCCCGGAGATTGCCAGATTGAAAATCCTTTCAGCGGGTTCGTTGGCAAATGATCGCGACGCTACTCCGATCGGGATTGCTGACATATACTCTACGCCCCGAATACGATCACAAGCCCCGGTAGTAGTTGATCATGCACTATCTTTCACTTCCCAACTGTCCGATTGAACAGGCCGATGTCCTGATTCTGCCCGTTCCTTATGAGCGCACTGTGACCTATCAGGGCGGTACCCGGATGGGACCGGAGGCCATACTCAATGCCAGTGGTCAGCTGGAATTTTACGAGGAAGACCGGCGCTGGTGTCCCAGCCGCTATCTGAAATCCGCCGTGCTGCCCGCGGTGGATGTGGTCGCGGAGCATGAAGCACGGTTCCATGAGCGTCTTTTCCAGACGGTCGATCAATTACCCAGAGACAATCTGCTGATTGCCCTGGGTGGCGAGCACTCGATCACCCCGGAGATGGTATTCGCACGCATGCCCGAGGGCGGCACCGTGGTGCAGATCGATGCCCATGCGGATCTGCGGCCCAGCTACCATGGCTCGATCTACAACCACGCCTGCCCCATGCACCGGATCCGGGAGCGCGGCTATGAGCTGATACAGATCGGTATTCGTTCACTGCACGGTGACGAGGCCCGGCGGATGGCGGAGGATCCCGGTATTCAAGTGTTCTTCGATCGTCAGTTGCAGCAGCCCGGGCAGTGGCAATCCCTGCTCACGATGCTGGCGGATCTGCGCGGTCCGGTATGGCTCACCGTCGACATGGACGGTTTCGATCCCGGTCAGGTGCCGGGGGTGGGAACGCCTCAGCCGGGTGGTCTCAGCTGGCATCAGGGACTGAATGTCCTCGAAGCGCTCACGGACAACCCGGCCATCCAACTCGCCGGGGTCGATCTCCTGGAACTGGTGCCGGATGCCCATCGTGTGTCCGATATGTTTGCCGCGAAGTTCCTGCAGAAGTGTATCTCCTACTGGGGCAAGTCCCAGGGGTATGACCGGAGGTCTCCGGAAGGTTCTCAAATCGGAGTGGACGATGAGTGACATGAAATGGGATCGACGCGCCTCCGAGCGACTCTACCAGGTCGAATGCTGGGGGGGTGGCTATTTCAGCGTCAATGATGAGGGCAATATGGAGGTGATCGCTGACGGGGCACGCCGCATCGATCTGAAAAAACTCTGCGACGAATTGACCGAGCGGGAATTGCGCCCACCCCTGTTACTGCGCTTCTCCGATATGTTGAGACGCCGCATGGGACAGATCCACGAGCGTTTTCGCATCGCCATTCAGGAGTCGGGATATAACGGAGACTATTTCGGTGTCTACCCCATCAAGGTCAACCAGCAACAGCAGGTGGTCGAGGAGGTGGTGGAGTTCGGCAGTGTCTATCACTGGGGACTCGAGGCGGGTTCCAAGCCGGAACTTCACGCCACCCTGGCGATGCTCGAGGATGTGGACGGACTGATCATCTGCAACGGCTACAAGGATCAGGAGTTTGTCGATCTTGCCATGATGGGGCTGAAGATGGGCAAACGGGTCTTCGTGGTGGTGGAGAAGCCCAACGAGCTGGATCTGATCCTGGATGCGGCCCGTCGCCTCGAGGTGGAACCGCTGATCGGTTTGCGCTGCCGCATGATCACCACCAGCAACGGCCTGTGGGACGATTCGGGGGGCGACAACTCCAAGTTCGGCCTCTCCGCGAGTGAGATCCTCGAGGCGGCCGAAAAACTCAAGGGTGTCGGTAAGCTCGAATCGCTGCGGCTGCTGCATTTCCATATCGGCAGTCAGGTACCCCACATCCGGCATATCAAGGAGGCCATGCAGGAGGCGGCGCGATTTTTTGTCCAGGTCCGCCAGCTTGGGGCGCCCATCGAGTACATGGATGTGGGTGGCGGCCTCGGGGTGAATTACGATGGCATGATCTCCGGCAGTACCCTGTCCGTTGACTACAGCCTTCAGGAATACGCCAACGACGTGGTCTGGACCCTGAAGAACATCTGTGACGAAAAGGGCCTGCCGCATCCCCATGTGATCTCTGAGTCCGGGCGCGCCCTGGTGGCCCATCATGCGGTGCTGATCATCGATGTGATCGGTATCTCGAGACGGGCCGGCGAGTCGCCCCCGCAGGAGCCGGAGCCCGGCAGCCCGGTGCAACTGCGACAGCTGTGGGACACTCTGGTGGAGTTCGAGAAACTCTCCCCCCGGGAGGCTTTGCACGATGTGAGTTCCTATCGGGACGACATCAACAAGCTTTTCACTCTCGGACATGCCACGCTGTCGGATCGGGCTCTTGCCGACGATCTCTACTGGCGCGTGGTGATACAGGTCAGGAAGAGTCTCAACGATGAAGAGATCGAGCAGTTGCTGCCCGGTCTGGCCGCGCAACTGGGCGACCGGTATTTCTGTAACTTCTCATTGTTCCAGTCCCTGCCGGACAGCTGGGCGATCAATCAGGTGTTCCCGGTCATGCCCATTCATCGCTTGAACGAGCGACCGACCCGTCAGGGCGTGCTGGTGGACATCACCTGCGATTCCGATGGCAAGATCGAGAATTTTCCGCTTCAGGACGGGCGTTCCAAGACCCTGCCTCTGCACACCGAACAACCCGGTCAACCCTATCTGCTGGGCATCTTCCTGGTCGGGGCCTATCAGGAGATACTCGGGGATCTGCACAACCTGTTCGGTGATACCCATGCGGTGCACATCCGTATGGACGGGGATCACTACGAACTGGAGCAGGTCGTGGAGGGCGAGTCCGTGGCCGAGGTGCTCGAGTATGTCCAGTTTCATGAGACCGTCCTGGTCGACCGGATGCGTCGCCAACTGCAGGAGGCCCGCAGCAAAGGCCGCATCACGGCCCGCGAGGCGAACTCCTTTCTGCGTTTCTACCAGGCAGGTCTGAAAGGCTACACCTACCTGGAGGATGAGACCCCGGTGCTGTTGCGGGGGTAGGGCTTCTGATCTCCTGCTGCAGTATAGGACACTACCCCAGAGCCACTTGCCTGCGGCGGGTCGAATCGATACCGTTCAGGCCCTATTCGGCCGGGGAGGATGCGGAGTCCTGATCGTCCAGCTGCTGGGCGGACTTGTGGGTCAGGCCCGGATGATTCTTCAGCAGGTAGCCGGCAAAATGGAGTTTCAGAATGGCGTCCTGAAGGGCGTTGCGCAATGAAACATTGGGGGAGTCCAGGTGCTGTGCCAGCAGTTTCAGCTGGACCTCC
>JBNLFS010000106.1:0-27367 GCA_050305635.1 Candidatus Thiodiazotropha sp.
ATGGTAGTACTCGATGGTCTTGCGGATGCGCTGCTTGTAGTTGGTCGCGGCAACAATCTGCAGATACTCTCTCAGGTCGAGGCGTTTTTCGTGCAGTCCCCCCTGGGGATCCTGAACCACCAGCATGAAGTGGTTCACCTGGCCGTCGATGCCGCCCTTGATGATGATCTTGTTCTTCCAGCCCTCGCTGTATTCGGGGAAGGTTTTCTTGACCGCCTCGTCCTGGGCGTCGTAACAGCCGATGGCCTCCAGGGTGGCGGCAATGTTGTGGGCGGTGTGGTCGGTACCCAGATGCTGGATCAGCTGACTGCTGCGGGACTGGGTGTCTTCCGCGGACGCCTTTTCCGGCAGTTGAATGAGGAACACCTTTTTCGGTCCGAATGCCTTGACCGCGAGGGTTGCGGATACGGAGCTGTCGATACCCCCCGAAACCGCAACCACCAGGCCGCGTTTTTTCAGTCGGCTGCGCATCACTTCGCGCATGGTTTCGCAGATTTTGTCGACTGCTTGATCACGGTCGAAATTGAGGACTTCAGCTTCGTACCGTTCGGATAAGGATTGCATTCGGTGTTCTCCCGTTGATTTTTATCTAAATAAGATCGCGACGCTTATCGGTGTCGATGACTTCGATGTTCAGACCGCCGGCCACGTAGGCGAAGGCGATCAGTTCATCATCGAAGGCTTCCCCCGGCAGTGGGTCGGCGGTGATTCGGGCCCCGCGCTCGGTCAGGGCGTTCATGGTCTGGTGGACATCATCCGCCTTGAAACAGAGGTGGTGCAGCCCTTCGCCCCGGGACTTGAGAAAATTCTTCAAGGGGGAGTCGGGACTCGCCGGCTGGATGATTTTGATGTCCAGAGAGCCTTGCTTGCTGAAAAACTGTACCAGCACATCCTGGCGGGTGTTTTTCACCACCTGGGTCTTCTCCGCGTAGCCCAGTATCTCGCACAGCCGTTTGCGGGTCGCGGGTATGGAGCGTACCGCGATGCACACATGGTCGATATTCATTTCGTCGCCTTCTCCTGAAGTACGAATCGTTGAATCTTGCCCGAGGCGGTTTTCGGCAATTCGTCGATGAAGGCGATCTCCTTGGGGATCTTGTAGATCGCCAGGTTGCTCTTGCAGTGACGCTGTATGGACATTTTGTCCAACTCACTGCCGGGTTTCGGTACCACGTAGGCGCGGATGATTTCGCCCAGCATCTCGTCAGGAATGCCGATCACTGCGACTTCCATGACCCCTTCAACCTCCTGAATCACCTCTTCGATCTCTTTCGGGCTGATGCGGTTGGCGCCGCTCTTGATCATATCGGAGGAGCGCCCGTCGATGTAGAGATAACCGTCTGCATCGGTATGCGCCAGGTCTCCGGTATGCAACCAGCCGTCTATGAGGACTTCGGCGGTCTTCTCCGGGTCGCCCCAGTAGCCTTGCATGATGTTGTGTCCACAGGCGCAGATCTCACCGGTTTCACCCGGCTGGGCGACCTGGCCCTGGGTGTTGCGCACCTCGATGGTGGTGTCCGGGATGGCGATGCCGATGGAGCCCCGTTTGTCGATGAGCTGGGCCGGAGGCAGGTAGGTCAATCGGGCGCTGGCCTCGGTCTGGCCGTACATGATGAAGATCCGGGTATGGGGCAGGGCGTCGACCAGCTTGTCCGCCAGAGCCGGGGCCATGGCGCCGCCGGCCTGGGTCAGGTAGCGCAGACCGCTGAGATCGTAATCCGCCAGGTTGACCCGTCCCAGCAGCAGGGCAAAGGTGGAGGGCACCCCGGAAAACCCGCTGACCCGTTCATTGGCCATGCGCTCGATCACCCGGTGCGGATAGACCAGATTGTTCTCCAGGATCAGCGAAGCGCCCACCGCGAGATGGGTGTGCAGCACAGAGTTGCCGTAGGAGTAGTAGAAGGGCAGCACATTGAGGATGCTGTCCCGGGCGGTCAGCTCCAGGTATTGCAGGATCGACGACACGTTGGCGCTCAGGTTGCCGTGGCTGAGGGTGACACCCTTCGGATGCCCGGTAGTGCCCGAGGTGTAGATGATGGACGCCAGGTCTTGCGCTTCCAGCGTCATTTCAGGCCACTCTGTAACACCACTGCGGATCGTTTGCCAGAGAATGGCCGCTTCATCGTCAGCAGCTGCCTGGGCGCCGACTGCGATCATCCGGGTGTCCCCATCCAGACTTTCGGCCACTGCAGCCCGCTCGGCATGCCGGGCATCCATGAACAGCCAGCGGGAACCGGAATGTTTGACCCAGTTCAGAATGTCCCGAGCCTTTGACTGGGTGTTGAGCGCCACTGTGACACCCCCCGCAGCCCAAACCCCGTAGAACACCGCGGCATAATCGACCGAGTTGGCGAGCAGCAATGCCACCCGGTCGCCTTTTTGCAGACCTTGTGCATGCAGGTAGGCGGCGACCTGGCCGATTTCGTCGAGTAGTTCCCGGTAGCTTGCCTGGCGGCTGCTGTCGGTTACCGCCGGCGCATCCGCATGGGCCTCCGCCACGCTCCTGAAGTGTCTGATCAGAGGTGTTTGAGGGGTCAACGCATTAATCGGCATAACTCACCCAAATCGAGGCAACCGCCTTCCTGGGATGAATGGCGGGTTTCCAACCTGCCTTCAGGGGTGCCAAGTCTTTCGTCATTCGCAACATATCCTGTGAAAGCGGCCCGCGGGGCGGGCAACGCTGATCAGGCTTTCTTCTTACCGACGAAGGCGACGATGTTGTTCACCGAATCGAGATTTTCAGGAACCATCTCCGTGTCTTCCACCTTGATGCCAAACTCGTCTTCCAGGAAATAGATCACTTCCAGGATGCCGGTGGAGTCGAGGATCCCCTTGTCGAGAAAGGAATCGTTACTGTCCAGGGCTGACTGATCATCGGTAAACAGGTAGTTCTCCAGGATATAGTTTCTGATTTGTTCTTCTACAGACATGGGGTTTCCTAAATATGTGAAATAGTGGTGAATGATACTGTATCGGGATCTGCGAAATATACGCTATCTGGCCCCTGTTGCGTAATCAAACCGTTCGCTTGAGGCTACCTCTCAAGCCGGTGGGCGGGCGATGAACTGCTCGTCGATCAACATGGTGGAGAGAATTCCGACAAACGCCATGTTGTCGCCGAATCCCAGCGCCTTGCCCCGGGCGCATTTGTTCAGCAGCATGCTGGTTGCCTTGGGGTTGAAATAGCCCGCCTGCCTGATGCGTGACTCGCTGAACAGGTCGTCCACGTAGTCCAGGGGTTTGCCGTCCTGGAAAAAGGATTGGCTGTCCGGCGCCCGGTAGGGCTGTTTGCTGCGGTTGCGGATGCTCTCGGGAATCAGTCCCTGCATGGTCTTCTTGAGCATGTATTTCTCGTTCAGGCCCATGATTTTGTAGCGGCTCGGGAGTCGCGCCGCAAACTCGATGACCCGGTGGTCGAGAAACGGAAAACGTCCCTCGATGGAATTGGCCATGCCGACCCGGTCCCCCTGGGAACTCAGCAGATAGCCCGACAGCAGGGTGTTGGCCTCGATGTACTGGTCCCGGTTGAGGGGTTTCCATTGCTGGATGGCGTCGGGCAGGATGCGTTCGATGCGGGCGAAGTCCACCGGGGGCTGGACGGCCGCCCGGGCTTCGTCGGAGAGAAACTGCAGAATCCGCTGGGTGGTGGCCCAACGGGGGATATGGGCGAAATAGGGTTTGTCCAGATGCTCCATGCCCTGTTGAAAAAAACGCTGGGTAAAGGCGCCGCTGGCAGTGGGCGAATGCTTCAGGTAGGGATAGAGTCGTTGCAGGATCAGCGGCCGCCACTCGGACTCCGGGGCATGGCTCCAGAAACGCCGTACCTTGGCCTCCTTGAAGATGTCGTATCCGCCGAACACCTCATCCGCGCCTTCCCCTGTCAGCACCACCTTGTAACCGGATTCGCGCACCGCCTGAGAGAGCAGCATCAGCGGTGTCGGCGCGGTGCGCACGATGGTGGATTCGGTGTGGCGGATCACCTTGGGGAAGGCCGCACCGATATCCGAGCGCTTGCACTGCACGTGAGTATGGTGGGTGCCCAGGTATTTCACCAGATCCTGCTGATAGGCGCTTTCGTCGAACTCTTCGTCCTCGAAGCCGATGGAGAAGGTGCGCAGCGGGGTGTCGGTGAAATTCTTGATCAGTGAGGTCAGCACCGAGGAGTCGAGCCCGCCGCTCAGGTAGGCGCCTACCGGCACATCCGAGCGCAGCTGCAGGCGTACCGAGTCGATCATCAGCGCCTTCAGTTCCTCGGCCCACTCATCCGCAGATTTGTGAGAGTCGATGGCCTCGTTGGGGAAGTTCCAGTCCCAGTATCGGTTGATGCTGATTTCACCCTGTTGCACCGTCATCAGATGGCCCGGTGGCAGCATCTTCACCGACTCGAATAGGGAATTGGGAGGCAGGGTGGTCCAGAAGGTGAACACCTCCTGCAGGGCCGTCAGATCGATGGCCCGATGGATCGCCGGATGGCTGAACAGGGATTTCACCTCGGAGGCGAAATAGAGGCGGTTGCCGGTCTCGGTGTAGAACAGGGGGCGGATGCCGGTCCGGTCCCGGGTCAGCACCAGCTTGCGTCGGGGTTCATCCCACAGGGCAATCGCGAACTGGCCGTTGAGGTGCTCGACGAAGGCCTCTCCGTGCTCCTCGTAGAGATGCACGATGACCTCGGTGTCGGAGTGGGTGTAGAAGCGGTGCCCCTGTTTCTCCAGTTCGGCGCGGAGTTCCACGTAGTTGAAGATTTCACCGTTGAATACGACCTGAACGGTCTTGTGTTCATTGTGGATCGGCTGATCGCCACCGGCCAGATCGATGATACTCAAGCGGGCGTGGGCCAGCCCGACCCGGTCATGATTGTAGTATCCGTATCCGTCCGGCCCCCGGTGGTGGACGGCGTGGATCATCTGTTCGAGTTCAGTCCGGGAAGGAGCCACGCCTTCCTTCAGGTTCACGATGCCTGCGATGCCACACATGGATTGATCCGGGTTCTAACTGCCAGTAACGGTAAATGGATGGAGGCACTTTAACACGGGAGTGAAACCCTTGCCGATAGTTTCAGAGTGTCAGTATTTACACTTGACACCCGGCGTTTCAGAGGGTGTGTCAGATTAACCCTACAAAAGATATGGTGAACATCTGACACTTAACCACCGCGTATTCCGATAAACAAATCCTGCCGTTGTGCCAGAATGAAATTGAAGCCGATAGGGACATGGCTTGCAGGAATCGCCAACAGGGATAGAGGGCGAATCCGGGCGAGGGACTGCCAGGGTGGAAAAGTGGTGAGAAGAGCTGCTTGATCATTGTGGGCCCAACCACAGGGACTGTGGTTGGGTCGACGCCCTATCTTGAATCCCCAAAACATCCAGAGGGCCGGGTGACACCGGATTAACAGGCGCTGAGATACTGATCAGACGGCACGATCCTGCGTTGAAAACCACGTTTCGCCTCGTTCCCACGCAGAGCGTGGGAACAAGATAACAAAAGAAACGGCACCCGACTCTCCCGCCCCTTCGTGGACCGCTGCGATGCTCACAAAAACCTGCGGGGTTGTAACTCGCTACGCTCAAACAGCCCGCCCCGGAGTTCCGGGGGGTTGCTCCCGGGTTCCGCTTCGCTGCACCCGGGCTACGCTGCTCGGCCACACGGGAACCTCAAAAGGAGCGAGCATCACCCCGTAGCCCGGGTGCAACGAAGTGGAACCCGGGATCGAGCAGAATGCGAAGCACTGCGGAATCATACAAAACCCTCCAGTCGTCTCCCTTCGCTCTTATTACAGAGATCCATGCCGCATAGCGATACTGATAGGACTCCAGAAATTGGAGTCCATAAAATCAATCATTTGGAAGAGGTTCCTGGGTAGGGATGGGGAGAAGGTGCGGGAGCAAGGCCTAACACTCAAAATCGCTTCCTACAGCGGACTCTATGGCTGAGAATTATGGTATTTCTAATGGTCTTCCTTTCACCAATCCAGGGGCAGACCGCCTCCAGCCCGACCTGTTTCAGCCAGCAGGGCGTTGGCCAGTGCCGGCGCCAGGGGCGGCACGCCGGGCTCACCGGCGCCACCGGGATCCTCATGACTCGGAACGATGATCACCTCGATGTCAGGCGATTCATGGAATCTGAGAATCGGATAATCGTGAAAATTGCTCTGCATGACACGACCCCGGGTGAGGGAGATCGGCGCTTTCAAGGCAGCGCTGAGGCCAAACACGATGGCGCCTTCCATCTGCGCCCTGAGGATATCCGGGTTCACCACCTGGCCACAGTCCACCACACAGGTCACCTTGGCAAGACGGCGCTGCTTTCCCGTGCCCTGCAGTTCGACAATCTCGGCCACGTGGCTGCCAAAGCTGGAATGGACGGCACAGCCCAGGTGCCGTTGCTCGTTCTGACGCGCCCAGTCGGTGGATTCAGCGGCAATTTCCAACGCCCTCTTGAGGCGGGGCTGATTCAGCAGCTTCAGTCGAAGCTGCAACGGGTCCTGGCCGCCAGCCCGCGCCAGTTCATCGAAAAAGTGTTCGATCGCGAAGGTGTGATAGTGATGAGTGACCGAACGCCAGGGACCGATCGGGACCGGGGTGTCGAGACGTTGCAGTTCCACCTGCACCTGGGGGATGTCGTAGGGGAGTTCGTCGGCGCCGTAGTGATCGGCCTTCAAACCGGCGATCCGGTGGTGCCAGGCGTGGGGCAGACCCTGTTCATCCAGCACGCCGCTCATTTTATGCAGGGTATAGGGGTGATAGAAGTCGTGCTGCAGGTCCTCATCCCGGGGCCAGAGCAGTTGTACGGGCTGTTTGAAGCGGGCCGCGATCTTGACCCCCTGGGTGACATAGTCCTGCAGGATGCGTCGCCCGAACCCACCACCGAGCAGGGTGGTGTTGACCTCGATGCGCGATTCCAGTGCTTGTTCGGATTCCAGGGCCCAGTCGCCGCCCAGACTTCGCAGCGCCGCGATGGCGCTTGAACGGGCGCTGCTCGGGGATTGGGTGGGCGCCCAGATGCGGATGCTTCGACCGTCCATCTGCACGGTGCAGTTCATCGGCTCAGGGGTCATGTGGGCCTGAAACGGCAGGGCGTACCGGCGTTCGATACGTCGGCTCATTCGCCCGGGGTCGGCGCCGGGGTCGTCCCGATGGAGAATGGTTTTCCCCACGGAAGTCTCCAGGGCATCGGTGAGCTGTTTCAGGACCTGATCATTATCCAGGCCGGGTTGTGTCCCCTCCGACCAGTCGATTTTCAGGGCCTTACGGGCCTGGAAAGCCTGCCAGGTGCTGTGTGCGACAACCACGACGCCTTCATCAAAGGCGAAACAATCCACAACCCCGGGCAGTTGTCTGACCGCCTCCGCGTTGAAACTCCTGGCATGCCCACCGAACACCGGTGACTGCCTGATGCTGGCATACAATTGCCCTGGAAGACGCACATCGATGCCAAATCGTGCGCTGCCGTCGATCTTGCCCGGCAGGTCTGTCCGTGAAACCGGGGTTCCGATCAGGGTGTATCGATCCGCCGGCTTGAGAGCGACCTTGTCCGGCAGCGGGAGTCGCGAAGCCCGGTCCACCAGCTTTGCATAGTCCAACGCCCGTTGCGAGGGGCGGTGTATAACCCGGGATTCCCGGGCAAAGCACTCCTCTTGCGCGACCCCCAACTGATTCGACGCGGCGCTGATCAGCATGTGCCGGGCGATCGCCCCCGCTTCACGCAGGGTCTTCCAGGCTTTACGTACACTGCGGCTGCCTCCGGTTCCCTGGAAGCCGTAGGCCGGATCCAGGGAGGCGTGCGCCACCCGCACCTTGTGCCAATCGATTTCCAGCTCCTCCGCGATCAGCATGGGCAGGGCGGTATAGACCCCCTGGCCCATCTCCGATTCGGCCACAAACAGCGTGGCGAGGCCCTGTGGGTCGATCTGCAGCCAGGCATTGGGTTGAAAATCGCCCGGTTCGGATGTCGGTTCGGCGCTCAGCTCAGACCAGCAGATGCCCAGGGTGAGTCCCGATCCCAGGCTGGTTGCGGAGATTTTCAGAAACCGGCGTCGATCCGGTCGAAACACGGTCATGAGCGCGACTCTTGTGTCGACAGCTGGCGTGCGGCCTCCCGGATCGCGGATTTTATCCGGGGGTAGCTGCCGCAGCGGCACAACACGCCGGACATGGCGTCGTCGATCTGCTGGTCCGAAGGGTTGGGGTGGGCCTGAAGCAGGGCATAGGCGGTGATGATCTGGCCGGACTGACAGTAGCCGCACTGCGGGACCTGCAGTGACGCCCAGGCCTGTAACAGGGGGTGATTCGCGGCGTTGTCCGCTAACCCTTCGATTGTGGTTATGGCCTGACCGGCGGCATCGGCGATGCTCAGCCGGCAGGCGCTGACGACACGCTGATCGAGCAGGACCCGGCAGGAGCCGCACAGGCCGATACCGCAGCTGTATTTGCTGCCTGTGAGTCCCAGGGTGTCGCGCAGCACCCACAGCAGAGGTGTCTGCGGATCGACATCCACGGATACCGATGCACCGTTGATATTCAGGGTCATGGTCATGGGCCTGCTCTGCGAAACGCTCAATTCAATGAATCGTTGTCGATTGAAGTCTTCATTCTAGGCCTTTGCCTGGAGGCTGCAAACAACGTCACGCCTCTTACATCCGATCTTCATCGGTTCATCACCTGCCTTGCGCTTGCCGTACCTTTTCGAGCCTGAAGGAATGATCTTGATGAAACGGATGATTCTGATCAATGCGGATCCGCCGATCCTGTAGCCCGGGTGAAACAACGCGTAACCCGGGGGGGTGTGGCGCGGACTTTAAACGGGTAGGTGCCGTCGAGACTTCGGGGTGCGTTGGTGAGGCTTCCCGGGTTCCGCTTCGCTGCACCCGGGCTACGGTGGGGTGGTTGTGATCAATGTGGATCCGCCGACCCTGTAGCCCGGGTGAAGCAACGCGTAACCCGGGGGGGTGTGGCACGGACTTTAAACGGGTAGGTGCCGTCGAGACTTCGGGATGCGTTGGTGAGGCTTCCCGGGTTCCGCTTCGCTGCACCCGGGCTACGGTGGGGTGGTTGTGATCAATGTGGATCCGCTGATCCTGTAGCCCGGGTGAAGCAACGCGTAACCCGGGGGGTGTGGTACGGACTTGAAACAGGGGGGTGCCGTCGAGGCGTTAGGATGCGCTGGCGAAGTTTCCCGGGTTCCGCTGCGCTGCACCCGGGCTACGGAACAATTAATCGGGAAATGCCACTATGACTGGGCGTGCCAGTTCAGTATTCGGTTCGCAGAGCACTGTTGCGCCACTGCGCGAACAACTTCAGGCTTTCCTCCCTGAGGATCTGGCGGCTGGGTATGCTGCGTTGCGCCTGGGGTCGCTTGAGCTCCTCTTCGATGCGGTGATCATCGAAGCCGATGGTCGCCGCATCCCCGGACTCCGCGGCATAGACCAAGCGTGAGATATGGGCCCAATAGACTGCGCTCAGGCACATGGGACAGGGCTGACAGGTGGTGTAGAGCACTGCGTCTTTCAGATGGTAGGTTTCAAGTGATCGGCAGGCCTCGCGGATCGCCTGCATCTCCGCATGGGCGGTGGGATCGTTGTGTTTCACGACCTGATTCCAGCCGCGTCCCACAATGCGCCCCTCATGCACCACTACGGCGCCGAATGGTCCTCCGTGGCCCTGTTCGATGCCCTGCCGGGCCAGCGTCAGGGCTTCCTGCATGAACTCCGCGTCCCGATCCGCCATTGCTCACTCCCAACGAAAGGTTATTGAGCCGATGGTCACAAAGCATAGAGTAAAAAGGCCGAGGATGAACAGTTCCGGCACCACTTCCCGCAAGCCCGCGCCATCGATCATCACGGCGCGGGCCGCATCGAGCATGTGGGTCAGGGGCAGCGCCTGTGAAAGGTACTGTACCCAGGGGTGGGAGCCTTCCAGGGAGAACCAGACCCCGGAGAGCAGCATCATGGGGAAGCTGATGAGGTTGAGCAGCCCGTTGGCCGCCTCCTCGCTGCTGATCCGCGCGGCGATCAGCAGACCTACGCTGATCATGCTCAGGGAGCCCATGATGAGAATCAGCAGCAACAGCCAGTAGGAACCCGCCATGCGGAAATCCACCACCAGGTTGGTGCCGATGTAGACCAGGGAGGTCACGGTGACGATCATCAGGATGCGCGAGGCGATCTGCGCGGTGAGGAATTCGAACGCGGTCAGCGGTGTGGCTCTGAGCCGTTTGAGGACG
Source organism: Candidatus Thiodiazotropha sp. (assembly GCA_050305635.1). GTDB lineage: Bacteria > Pseudomonadota > Gammaproteobacteria > Chromatiales > Chromatiaceae > Thiodiazotropha. The sequence goes on from JBNLFS010000106.1 coordinate 10,222, forward strand.
CCGTTCTTACGGTAGCGGACGATCACGTAACCCACCCCGAAGAGGGCGCTGAACATGATGTTCATGCCCAGCACACCGGGCACCACCCAGTCGACGTAGCGGATCTCCGCGCCGTGCAGAGCCTCCCGCTGATAGCGATAGGGCTGCAGCAACTGCTCCAGCAGATAACCCTTGGGGGAGGTGCTGTTGACCCAGTAGCGGTGGTTCGAAATATCCAGCAGCAGATCGATCTGGTGACGGTCGACCTTGTCGATCATCTTCTCCAGGTTCTCAACCGGGATGAAGTCAATGTAGCGGGTATGCAGAAAGGTCTGGATGGGTTGTTCGGTGGCGGGTTCACCAAACAGGCCCACCTTGTACAGCTCTTCCTGCCCGGTGGTGAAGGCGAAGGCGAAACCCATGACGATCACCACCGGCATGATCAGATTCCATCCCAACGCGGTTCGGTCGCGCAGGAATTCCAGATTGCGTGCCTGAAGGGCAGCGAGAAAACGTCTCAGGGACATGCGCTAGGTTCTCAAATGATGGCCGGTCAGTTCGAGAAACAGATCCTCGAGGGTGGGGGAACGCACCTGCAGCTGCTTCAGGGAGACCCCCTGGGCGATCAGGTGATGGATGCTGGCGTCCACATCCCGGGAGTGGATCTCAACCTGACCGTTCTGCCGGTGCACGGTGGCCTGGGTGTCCGCCTGGAAGTTGTCCGGCAGGGTCGCCGGAGGCAGGGTGATCACGGAATTTTCGAAATGCCGGGCCAGCAGCTCCTTGGGATTGCCCTGGGAAATGATGGTGCCGTGATCCATGATGATGATCTCGTCGCAGAGTTCGAAGGCCTCTTCCATGTAGTGGGTGGTGAGCACCAGAGTCTTGTTCTCCGCCTTGATGCGGCGTACCTGGTTCCACAGGTTACGACGGGATTGGGGATCCAGCCCGGTGGTGGGTTCGTCGAGAAATACCACTTCCGGATTGTTGATCAGAGCGATGGCGAGCAGCAGACGCTGTTTCTGGCCTCCGGAGAGCTTGCGCGTGTCGCGATCGAGAAATTCCCCCAGCGCGCACACCTCCACCAGTTCCTGCATCGGTCTCGGGTTGGGATAGAAGCGCTGAAACATCTTCAGCACCTCGTCCACACGGATGAACTCCTGCAGGGCGGTGTGCTGAAACATGATGCCCGCCTCGTTGCGAAACCGCCTGCCCAGGGGTTCCCCCTTGTAGCGGATATTCCCGGAGGAGGGTGACTTGATGCCTTCGAGCATCTCGACGGTGGTGGTCTTGCCCGCCCCGTTGGGGCCGAGGAGACCGACGCAGACGCCCCTGGGGATGTGAAAACTGACGTCGTCCACAGCCTTGATGCCCCCTGTATAGTGCTTACACAGGTTCTGTGCTTCGATCATGATCCCGGGCCGGGGGCTTGAACGGGTGTCATCACAGGAACATCACCTCGATGTTCTGCACGTCGTCCGCCACGCCATCGATTTCGATGAAGTTGATCTCCGGCTCCAGGCCCACCTTGACGAAGGAGGGAATCTCCCCCCATTGCGCGGCATCGATGCTCTGATCCGTGTTGATCCGGACTTCCAGGCGGGCGACCAGCACCACGTCCACGTAGTCCCCGTCTCCATCGCTGTCATAACGCAGGTTGAGGAAATTTGCCGGCACTTTGATGAGCGTGTCGGGGAAATCCCAGAGTTCCAGGATCCGCTGGCCGATCTGCGGACTGAGTATGCCGAGCACCCGGTCCAGTTCGGCCGGATTCTCCAAGAGTTCGTCGTACTTCTCCGCCATGGCGAGGACCGGCAGGGCGCCGATGTTGTGAATCAGGCCGGCGAGCATGGCCTGTTCCTTGTCCAGGTGAGGCAGGTTGCTGGCCAGAACCCGGCTGAAAGCGGCCACCTGTACGCTCTCCTCCCAGATCTGGCGAAATTTGCTGTCGAGGGTGTCGTTGGTGGCCTGGAAGATCTGCTGCATGATTAGGCTCACCACCATGCTGCGCACCAGACGTACTCCGAGGCGCGCCACCGCCATCTGCAGGTTGTCGATGTGTACCCGTCCCCGGTACAGGGGGCTGTTGGCCACTTGCAGCAGACGAGCGGACAAGGCCGCATCGGAGGCAATGATCTCCGCGATCTGATTCGCGGAACTGTCTTCTCGCTCCACCGCGTCACGGACCCGCAACGCTACTTCGGGGAGCGTCGGCAGGGTCAGTTTGTTGCTGTCAATGGCCTGGTTGAGTTCGTTTAAAAATTGTTTTTCGTCGATCATTATTGCGTTTGTCCCTGGATCCGCCGGACGGGGCTCGACCGATCCTAAACATCTTGATGGGGTCTCTCCGGTGTCGGTTTCACAGCCACAGTACGCGCAGATTCCACTGTGCGGGCCTGCGGCTGATCCAACACTCCTCTGCTATCGGCCGTATCCGGTATTTCTGGATCTTGGAAAACCCGGTCTGGGGTTATTCGGGGAAGGCATAGGGCAGCGTCTGGATCTGCAGCGCCGGACCCTGATCCCCGAGACGGACATCGCCGCTCTGGGCGCTCGCCACCTCGATCACCGCCAGCAGGTCGTAGCCGTTGCCGCTGGCCCGTGCATCCACCACCTTGCCCGCTCCCTGACCCGAGGTACTCTCGCTGGAGGAGAGTTCGTCACCGGGTTTCGGCGCGGTCCCGGTGTCCACATGGGCCAGATACATGCGCCGTTTCAGGGTGCCGAGATACTGCATCCGAGCCACCACTTCCTGACCGGTGTAGCAACCCTTGGTGAAGCTTACCCCGTCCACCAGCTGCATGTTCATCATCTGCGGCACGAAGGCCTCCCGGGTCTCAGCGAACACGGTGGGCACCCCCGCGTGAATCTCCTGCAGCGCCCAGTAGTCGGGGGTCGCGACAACGGCCTGGGTTTCGGCCTGCTGCCACAGGGCCTGCAAGGCCTCCGCGGGACCGATGATCTCGAACCGCGGGGTGGTTCCGGGCAGACGGATCAGGGTCATGGCGCCGGACTGCACCACCCCGTTGACCGCCTCCGGCAGGTTGTTGAAACGGCTGGCCAGGAGCGACTCGGCACAGGCTCCGCTCAGACCGATGCGCATCAGCTCGTCACTGGCGTCAGACAGTTTCACCTGGGCGCGCAATACATACATGCCCAGGCGTTTAAGTACCAGCTCGATGTGTTCGCCGGGGGTCTGCAGATAATAGTCGCCGTCGCTTTTGAAACAGCGGAAATTTGCAATCATCCGGCCCTTGGCATTACACCAGCCGGCCAGGTTGCTGTGAGTCTCGCTGACCCGGCGCACATCGTTGGTGAGCTGGCCCTGGAGAAAGGTTTCGGCATCCGCACCTGAGACCCGGATCAGTCCGTAGTGGGACAGGTCATTGAGCACGCAGTTCATTCCATCTCCGGACGGGTTGGTGGCAGGACGACTGGCAAGGAAATCAGTCCATTCTTGGTTCATGACAGGCACGGTCTCCTGGGTTTGGGCGGAAACAATGCGTATCATACCCGATCCCGCTGAGGACGAAACTCCCTACAGGGTCGGGTTTATCGGGAACATGACAAGGTGTGTTAACGGACGGGTGTCCCAGGATGGTTTGCTGGATGATTTGCTCAGGCTACAGGCCGTTATTTGGATTGTGTGTATGTATCAATTAAAAACCGACGCGCTGGTGCTCTACAAGATTCGCCCGGCCCGTGTGCTGGAGATCAGTGACAAGATCACGATCGAACTGGAGGGCGGAAAGAGCAAGCGGGTCCGGGACAAGGACGTGCAGTTGCTGCATCCGGGGCCGGTGCGAAACCTGGCTCAGCTGGGGCCCATGAGCGGGGCTCTGGAGGAGAGCTGGCAATTGCTGGAGGGTGAACAGACCAACCTGCGGGAACTCAGCGAATTGTTGTTCGAGGACTACAGTCCGGCCACCGCCTGGGCGGCCTGGCAGATCGTCGCGGACGGGATCTATTTCGAAGGCGAGCCGGAGCGGATCCTGCCGCGAAGCGAGCAGGCGGTGCGGGATGAAATCGAGACCCGCAACCGAAAGGCCCAGGAGGCCGAGGCCTGGGAAGGTTTTCTGCAGCGGGTCAAGAACGGCGCGATTATCGACGAGGATCGCAAAATGCTCGCGGAGGTCGAGGCACTGGCCCTGGAAAAACGCGAAGGCAGCCGGATCCTGCAGGCCCTGGATCTGGCCGAGAACCCGGTCACGGCGCATCGGCTTCTGGTCGCCACAGGCTACTGGTCCGGCAACGAAAATCCCTATCCGAGGCGTTTCGGGGTCGATGAGTCCCTGCCGGAACACCCGGTTCCGGAGTTACCCGAAGAGGCGCGTCTCGACCTGACCCATCTGCAGGCCTTTGCCATCGATGACGCGGGCAGCGAGGATCCGGATGATGCGGTGAGTCTGGACGGGGAGCGGATCTGGGTGCATGTGGCGGATGTGGCGGTGCTGGTTCCCCCCGACAGTCCCATGGACCGGGAAGCCCGGGCTCGGGGCGCCAATCTCTATTTGCCGGACCGGATCATCCCCATGTTGCCCCCGGAGATCACCGATCGCCTCGGACTGGGCCTGCAGGCGCGTTCCCCCGCATTGTCCATCGGTTTTATCCTGTCCCCCGAGGGCGAGGTGAGGGATGTGGTGATCGAACCCAGCTGGGTGCGGGTGACCCGGATCAGTTACGACCAGGCGGATCAACAGCTGACAGAGGCGCCTTTCAATACCCTGTTGGAGCTGAGTCGCCGTTATCGTGAACGCCGTTTTCAGGCCGGAGCCGCCACCATCCAGCTGCCCGAGGTGAAGATTCGGGTCATCGATGGGGCGGTCCGGATCCTGCCCCTGCCGAGACTGGAGAGTCGGGAGATGGTGACCGATCTCATGCTCATGGCGGGAGAGGGGGTTGCCAACTACGGCATCGAACACAGCGTGCCGCTGCCTTTCGCCACCCAGGCGCCTCCGGAGCAGCAGACGGTGCCGGGTGACATGGCGGGCATGTACGCCTTCCGGCGTCAGTTCAAACCCAGCCAGACCAAACTGGATGCAGAACCCCACTCGGGACTCGGACTGGCCCGCTACTGCCGCGCCACCAGTCCCCTAAGACGCTATGTCGATCTGCTGACCCATCAACAGCTGCGCGCCCATCTGCGGGGAGAGTCGGTCCTTGACGCGCAGGTCCTCACAGAGTGCATTGCTCAGTCGGAGATCGGCAGCACGGCGAATCGCAAGACCGAACGAATCTCCAACAACCACTGGACGCTGATCTACCTGAGAGAACAGGGCGACTGGCGGGGTGACGCGGTGGTGGTGGCCAAGGAGGGGGAGCGGGCGACGGTTCTGATCCCCGCCATCGGCTTCGAAAGCAAGGTGCGCATCCGCGGCGAGTTCGAACTGAACGATTTGGTGAAACTCAAAACCCGGGAGATCGATCTGCCGGACCTGAGCTGCTATTTCCGGGTGTTATAGGGGAGGTTCTCCGCTGATCGTCACGGAAAAAGGGGCCTGTTTGAGTGGCCTGCCAAGCAGGCTGTTGAAATTCTACTCAGATGGCGCGGTCCTGGGTTGAAATCCGCCTCAACATGCTCATTCGCTCCAGGAAACTGCGATTTTTCGGCGCAAGGGTGGAATCCGCAATGGATGCCCGGTACCCGTGCAATATCCGCCCGATCCTGCTGCCTATACTCAGTAGACAAGCAATCCGAATGGAGAAGCACCATGAGAGCCCTCATCCCGGTACTGCTGATGCTGAGTGCCTGCAGCCAAACTACGCACACCCTGCGCGATGACACCAATCCCTACCAGCCCCCATCGGTGGGGGATCGGGTAGCGTTGCTGGAACCGCTGGAACTGCCCCCGGAGACCGCCCGGATATTCCTGCAGAACGGGGAACCCATGGCGCTCGACGCCTTCGACCGCTACAAGGTCAACTGCAACTTCGAGGTGAGAACCCTGAAACCCGAGACCCAGACCATTCAGCCCGACGAGTTCATCATCAAGCGGGTTCAGGCCCTCATGGTCGAGGTGGTGCGACACGATCCCCCCGTACGAGGAGGTCTGATGCGGGTCGGAATGGACGACTCGGGTTCTTCCTCGGTGACCCGGGGTTACCACCTGTGGCTCGAATCCGAACAGCAGCCGGATGTGATGCGCCTGAGCTGCCGGGGAGCCTTCGACTACATGTGGAAGGCCACCCCGCCCTCGATCCAGGAGATCCGGCAGGCCTTGGGTTCCCGGGCTCACCTGATCATCGGCAACCCGGAGGGCCAGCCACTCTGAGCGAATCTTCACAATGGTGACCAATCGACGATAACTCCCTATACTGGTGCGAATGTTTCACTGCGCCAGGGCCAGAACCAGAGCCAGAGTCTGTGCGCAAGCCCGGGTCCTCCGCAAGCGGATCCAGGTTGTCGTGAAGCACACGTGTATGGAGCGGTATAAAGCAAAAAACAGGGGAGAACCGCATGTCATCAGCCGATCACGCCTTGCAGTCCGAGTACGCTGCGCAGGGACCCTCCAGTGTGGAGTTCCTCAACTACTGTGCCGCCGAGCGCGAACGTCGCAAAAACTCGGGCGAACCCTTCGATGAGGCCCAGTTCGACCAGGCCATGCAGATGGTGTTGGCGAAACTCCGGGTTCTGGCCGATGAGGGCTGGACATGATCATTCACGCCATCAAAGCGCAAAATGTCCTCAAATACCGGCAGCTGGAACTGCTCGACCTGCCGGAGAAAGGGCTCATCGCGATCTCCGGAGCCAACGAATCGGGCAAGAGTTCGATCGGGGAGACCGTCTGTTTCGCCCTGTTCGGACGCACCTTCTCCCTGGGCCTGGATGAACTGACCAAGGTGATCCGCTGGGGCGAGACCCACTGCTCCGCCGAACTGGAGTTTTCCGACAGCGAAGGGGCGCGTTATCAACTGGAACGCTTCCTCGACGATGCGGGCAATCACAGCGCCCGCCTGGCGCCCCTCGGCGCCGAAGACGAGGCCTCGGTGGTGCGGGGGGTGGATGCGGTGGCGGACAAGGTCTATGAGCTGATCGGCTTCGAATACGAGGAGTTCGTGGAGTCCTTCTACCTGGCACAACGGGAGATCACCACCCCGCATCCCCACAGCTACGCGGTGAAGACCATGGCGGGACTGGTGACCCTGGAGTACTGCGACTCCGCCTGCCAGGAGGATCGGGATGAGACCCTGAATGAGATCGAGCAGCGTCAGGCGGAACTGGCCAACATCCAGGGACAGATCGATGAACTGAATATCGACCCGGTGCTGATGCCGGACCTGGAGCGGCAGCGCAGCCAGGGATTGCAGGTCAAGCAGGATATCCAGGTGCTGATCGACGAACTCGACAATGCCTCCATGTCATATCAGGATGCCCTGCCCAGACGGGAACAGGCTCGTTCCTCCCGGGGCCGCAGCGGGTTTTTCCTGTGGCTCTGCCTGTTGCTGGCGCTGGCGGCCGGAGTGGCCTGGTATCTGCTCGCGAGAATGCCCGAGCACGACCTCTCGGTGCAGTTGTCCAACCAACTGGCCGCGTTTCCGGCGTGGCAGCCGGAAATGCTCCCCTATCTGCTCTATGCCGCGGGTGGGTTTGCGGTGCTGATGCTGGTTTTCGCGGCACGACGCGCCTCCCTGGGCCGTTCAGCGCTCGCCTACAACGTCGTGGCGCAGGCACTGGTATCGGCCATCGATCAGCTGGACGAGCTACCGGCTGAGGAGGCTTCCATCGAGGAGACATCCGAGACACCGATGGGAGAGGATGGAACAGCGACCCAGGCGGAGCCGGTTGAGGCGACCGATGCCCCCGCCGTGGATCGGGCGGCCCGCAGTCGATTCAGCGCACGCATTCTCGACTGGCAGGTCTCCCTGGCCGAGGTGCGGGAGGGGATTGCCCGGGAGATCTCCGCACTCGAAGCCCGTCTGGAGACGCAGCGAGCCCACCTCGGGCAGCTCGACCAGGCGATCGCGCTGGAGCAGGGGCGACTCGACAAGGCCACCCAGCTGCGCGACATCATGTTCGAACTCAAGCAGAAGATCGCCGATCGGCAGAACCACCTCGATGTGTGTCGGGTGGCCGACGAATTGATCCAGGGCACCACCCGGGAGATCTCCCATCAGTTCAACCGCAAACTGCGGGGCCTGGTGGGCAAGACACTGCCCCTGTTCACTGAACAGCGCTATGAGCACCTGCAGATCGAGGACGATCTCACGGTGCGCGCCTTCTCCAGCGAAAAGCGGGACTTCATGGACCTGGAGGAGATCTCCAGCGGTACCCAGCGTCAGATCATGCTCGCGGTACGTCTGGCCCTGTCCCAGGAGCTGGTGGACCGGGCGGTGCAGGGCAGTCAGTTCCTGTTTCTCGATGAGCCCTTCGCCTTCTTCGATGAGCAACGCACCCGCAACGCCCTGGGGGTGCTGCCGACCCTGAGCGAGGAGCTGAACCAGATCTGGATCGTCTCCCAGGATTTTGCCGCGGATCTGCAGTTCGATCGGCATATCCGCTGTGACCGGGAACTACAGACCCTGTCGGCGCCCCGGGACTGAGTGCCCGAACTACCGGTCAAGCAGGTCATACCCCGGTTAAGGAGCGCCCTCGAGCAGCACCATCGGGTGGTGCTGAGTGCGCCTCCGGGGTCGGGTAAGACCACCCAGGTTCCCCTGGAGCTGCTCTCCGCGTCCTGGCTGGAGGGTCAGTCGATCGTCATTCTTGAACCCCGGCGGCTGGCGGCAAAGAGCGCTGCCCGCTACATGGCTTCCTGTCTGGGAGAGTCCCCCGGTGAGCGGGTGGGCTACACCATCCGCCTGGAACGCAAAGTCTCCCATGCGACCCGCATCGAGGTCGTGACCGAGGGGATACTCACCCAGCGCTTGCAGACGGATCCGGAACTGCCGGGAGTCGGCCTGGTGATCTTCGATGAATTTCACGAGCGTAATCTGCATAGCGATCTGGCCCTGGCGCTGTGCCTGGACGCTCAGCAGGGATTGCGTGAGGATCTGCGCCTGCTGGTGATGTCCGCGACTCTGGATCAGCAGCGGGTGTGTGCGCTCCTCCAGGACGCCCCGCTGGTGGAAGCCGAAGGCAGACAGTACCCGATCACCCTTAACTATCTGGGCTGGGAGCCCGATCGCAAACGCATTGCCGAGCAGGTGATCGCTGCCGTCAGCCAGGCCTGGTCCGGGGAATCCGGTGACCTGCTGGTGTTTCTGCCCGGCGTTGCGGAGATTCGCGGGGTGGAGCGGGGGCTCAGGAACCGCTGGCAGGATGCCGACGATGCCCCCCAGATCTGTCCGCTTTACGGGGATCTGCCCGCGGCTGAGCAGGAGCGGGCGATTCAGCCCGATCCCGGGGGGCGCCGGCGTATCGTTCTCACCACCTCGATTGCCGAGACCAGTCTCACCATCGAGGGGGTGCAATGTGTGGTCGACAGCGGTTGGTCGCGGCAGCCCCGTTTCATTCCGGGCTTGGGCATGACCCGCCTGGAGACGGTTCCGGTCTCCCGCGCGGCGGCTGATCAGCGCGCCGGGCGGGCCGGCCGTCTGGGTCCGGGGGCCTGTTACCGGCTCCCCGGAGAGGCCCAGCACGCCCGTTATGCAGCCCACCATCCGGCGGAAATCCTGCAGGCGGACCTGGCGCCCCTGGCACTGCAGCTGTGCGCCTGGGGACTCCCGGATCCCGCCGGGCTGCGCTGGCTCGATCCGCCCCCCCAAGCGGCCTATAACCAGGCCATGGATCTGTTGAAGCAACTGGGAGCGGTCGATCCTGCACGCCGTTTGACACCCATGGGCCGGGCAATGACCCCTTTGCCCGTGCATCCGCGACTTGCGCACCTGCTGCTGCGCGCCCCCACGGAGGCGCATGCCCAGGCCTGCGATCTGGCCGCGCTGCTCAGTGAGCGGGACATTCTGATGCGTCCGTCCGGGGATGGACCCGGCTGCGATCTCGGGCTGCGTTTAAGGTTGCTCGCCAACTGGCGAGAGCAGGGCAGGACCGAGGGGCTCAATAGCGCGGTCTGTCGTCAGGTGGATCGTCTCAGTCGTGACTGGGTCCGGCGTCTGCGCAGCCGTCCTGAATTCGCCGAGTCGGATGCGCTCAGCATTGGCGCCATGTTGGCCCTGGCCTTTCCGGACCGCATCGCGCAGCGTACCGGGCATGCCCGCTACCGGCTCATCAGCGGGCGCGCCGCCCGACTTGCGGACAGCGATCCCCTCGCCAACGAGCCCTATCTTGTGATTCCGCATCTGGAGGCGGGGCAGAGCGAATCCTGGGTCCGTCTGGCGGCCAGCCTGGACGAGTCGGAACTGCGCGCACTACCGGATCTGCAGATCGAAGCGCAATGCTGGACCCGCTGGGACGACCCGGCCCAACGGGTCATGAGCTACCGTGAGGAGCGTCTGGGCGCCTTGACACTCTCCCGGACGCCCTTGCCCAGGGGAGAGCCTGAGGCGGTACGCGCCGCGCTGCTGCAGGGCATCCGCAGCATCGGATTGGAGGCGCTGCCCTGGAACCCAAGGATCCGTCAGTGGCAGAGACGGGTCTGCTGGCTGGGGCGGCAGGAGTTTGTGGCGGCCTGGCCGGATCTGTCCGACGAGTGGCTGGAACGGCACCTGGACGAGTGGCTCGGGCCCTGGCTGGACGGGGTGCACAGCCGGGATCAGTTACAGCGGCTCGATCTGATGGGGATCCTGCAGTCGCGTCTGGATTGGAACCAGTCGCAACAACTGGATGAATGGGCGCCCAGCCATCTGCAGGTACCCAGTGGCTCGCGGATTGCCCTGACCTATGAAGCGGACCGTACTCCCGTTCTGGCGGTGCGCCTGCAGGAGCTGTTCGGTCTTGCGGAGACCCCCAGGATCTGCCGGGGCCGGGTGGCGGTGATGCTGCATCTCCTGTCTCCGGCCCAGCGGCCGATCCAGGTCACTCAGGACCTGGCCGGATTCTGGACCCGCACCTATGTGGAGGTGAAAAAAGAGTTGAAAGGCCGCTATCCCAAGCACTACTGGCCGGATGACCCCCTGCAGGCGGAAGCCACCCGCAGGGCTAAACCGAGAAAGCCCTGAGTGACTGAAAACGGCCGACCCCGGGTCCTGTGGCGGGTCCTTCAATATGGCACCAGTCTGCACATTACATTCCCACAAAGACTGTCCGAACCCGGGTCGTTTGGCGTAGAGTTAACCTTATCCCGTGCGACCCGGATCGGGGTTGCACCGTAATTTCATGCATGTCATGCAGCGCGAGGGCATTGACGGACCGCCCCTGCAGGCATTGGTGTTAATCATTTCACAGCGACAGTGATCGAGGATCGCGAATCTCGGAATCAAGATGCTCAAGAGATCATGGACAAGATTTATCTCGCGACTCAAGCTGGCCCCTGACCGGGAGGGGGAACAGGCGGTGGTGAGGTTTGGCCTGACCATCGTCATGTGCCTCTATTCGGGGTACATGAATTTCTTCGTGTTGGACGACAGGATCATGGCCATCCTGCTCGGTGTGGCGTTGAGTTACATGGTTTTCGCGGTGGTCGTGATACAGATTATCGCCTGGAAACCACTTGGCTACCCGGGACGCCGGGTGTACACCATGGTCTGCGATGTATCGGTCATCACCCTCTCGATGTGGGTGGGTGATGAACGCACTTCCATGCTCTATGTCATCTTTCTCTGGCTCAGTCTGGGTAACGGACTGCGTTTCGGCATCTCGCTGCTCTACCTCGCCAGCACCCTGAGTACCCTGGGCTTTGCCATCGTCATCGTGTCCAACGATTTCTGGCGCAACCAGCCGATTCTCAGTGTGGGACTGCTGGTGGGTCTGCTGATCACCACCCTGTATGTGGCGATGCTGTTGCGACGTATCGAGGAAGAAAAGCAGCTCAGCGAGGCCTCCAATCAGGCCAAAAGCCGGTTCCTCGCCAATATGAGTCACGAGATCCGCACTCCGCTCAATGGGGTGGTGGGTATGACCGACCTGCTGGCGGGCACCCCGATGGGGGTGGAGCAGCGTGAGATCATGGCCTCGATCCAGGTCTCCGCCGAGACTTTGCTGAATCTGATCGAGGGTGTGTTGGACTTCTCGAAAATCGAAGCGGGGAAAGTGGAGGTCAAACGGATCGATCAGGATATCTCAGAACTGGTGAGACTGGTGGTATCCATGATGAAACCCGCCGCGGACGCCAAATCCCTGGAATTACGCAGTTGGATCGATCTGGATGTCTCGCCCGTGGTTCAGGTCGATCCCCAGCTGCTGCGGCAGGTTCTGATCAACCTGCTCAATAACGCCATCAAGTTCACCGAAACAGGCAGTGTCATGCTCAAAGTGACGCCGTATCGGAACGAAACGGATCCCGACGATCGCCGAAAACTGTTGTTCGAAGTCATCGATACCGGGGTTGGCATCCCTGATAGTCAGCTCGAACTCATCTTCGAACGGTTCAAACAGGTTGATGACTCTACGACCCGTCAGTACGGGGGCAGCGGGTTGGGAACCACCATCACCAAACAGCTGGTGGAACTGATGGACGGAACGATTGGCGTGGATAGCCAGACCGGTGCCGGTAGCCGTTTCTGGTTTCAGATTCCCGCGCCACCCGGGGATCTGTCATTGAATGAGCAGCGTCTGATGGATGCCCGGGTGCTGCTGTTCGCCGACCTGTTGTCGGAGCGTCAGGAAGTGCTGGATGCGCTGCAGGAATGGCCCGTGGACATCATGGTGTGCAATACCATCGCCGACGGGTTCCTGGAGCTGCTGAACGTTGCCAAGATGGGGCAGTCCTATGATATTGCCATCGTCGATGAAACCCAGGATGTGATTTCCGGCGACGAACTGTTACAGGTCATCCGCGCCGAAAAAAGCCTCGACAATCTGGGTCTGGTGTGTGTGACGCGCCATGCGCCGAGCCGTGAACGGGAGCGGGAACTGTGTCTCGCGGGTTTCAATGCGGTCGTCACCTGTCCGGTGACCAAGGAGAAGATCCGTCATGTCCTGCAGTACGCGCTCAAGGGCGGGACCGGGGCGTCGTTCAAGAAACCACCCCGGATCTTTCGTTCCGCGGATCAGATGTCAGGAGGCAGGGCGCGTATCCTGCTGGCTGAAGACAACCCGATCAACCAGAAGGTGGTGAAGAAGATTCTCGAACTTCAGGGTCACCTTGTAACCGTGGTGGATGATGGCTCACAGGCCCTCAAAGCCCTGGAGAGTCAGACCTTTGATCTTGCGATTCTCGATCTTCATATGCCGGATGTCGGCGGTATCGACGTGATCACAACCCATCGCAAAACCCATATGGGAGGCGATGCCATACCCTTCATGATCCTCACCGCCAACGCTACGGCGGAGGCGGTGCGTCAGTGCGAGGCCGCGGGGGTCAATGCCTATCTCACCAAACCGGTACGATCCGCTCATCTGCTCGATGAAGTGAACAAACTGCTGGGCGGCGGCATGCCGGGCATCGATACCGATACCCTGATCGATCAGCCCACCCGCCCCGCGAGCATCGAGAAGAACAGTCGGGTACTCGACCGGGAGACCTTGAGGGGATTGGAGGGACTGAGTCGGGATCCGGGGTTTTTAACGAATCTGATCAGCAGTTTTCTGCGTGACAGCGAAACCCTGCTGGTGTCGATGCGCCAATCCCTGGAGAGCGGCAATCCGCGCACGTTTCGAGACAGCGCCCACCTGTTGGCGGATAACGCATCGGGTATTGGCGCTTACGCATTGATGGCCGCATCATCCGCAGCCTCCAGGGTCGACGAGGAGGCCTTCGCGGAGTCGGGTAAGAAACTGCTGGGTCGGGTTGCATCGAGTTACAGCATGACCTGTCAGGCACTGGACCGGTATCAGAAATCCACCGCGGTGTGATCGGCAGCGGGAGGGTCGGCCCTGACCCTGCCCGGTGAAACATCAGGTGGCCGGTTCGATGGGTTCGTAATGCAGTGCCGCAGTGCGCTGGGAGAGGTAGTAGTGATAGGCCTGCAAGGTCAGGTTGAAGGTCTGTTCGATTTCACTGAGGATGTCAGAGCCTTTGTATTCGAACTCCCGGGCGGACATTTTCGAAGCCTGTTGACTCAGTTCATATAGGACCACGGCGCCCAACTGGCCGGCACTGTCGAGCAGAGTCTGTGCCTGATCGAGAAATTGTCCCAGATGCTGCTGGGCGACGGCCTGCTCCATTCGGTCGAGGATGCTGCGACCCTCCGTCTCGAATATCCGGAACAGTTCGTTGATGAAGCTGATTCCGGTCTCCAGCTTTTCCAGACGCAACAGGGTCATGTGATCCAGCAGCATGGCATCCTGAATGCGGTTGTTCTTGAATTGGATGGGATCGGTGTTGCGATACACATATGTGAGATTCTGCAGGTCCCCCTTGTCCAGTGCCGCCAGAATGGACAGCAGGGCCTCATGGGGGGAGACGGGTTTGAACAGACAGATGTCCACCCCAATGCTCTGGCACTGATTGAGAATTTCCGGATCGTTCTGGTCATGCAGAAAGATAAAGGGAACCCAGTGTTTGTACGGGGTGGTGAAGCGATGCAGTTTTACCACCTGAACGCCACTCATCACCGGCAGGTCGGTATTGACGATCGCCAGGTCGAAGAAGTGCTCCTCCAGGGTATCCAGAACCTGATCGCCATTTTCCACGGTACGCACACTGTAGCCCGCATGACTCAGGGCGCTGGCTAGCAGGCTGCGCTCCTCCGACGGGGCGTCCGCGATCAACAGCTGCTTTTGCCGGGTGTAGGCCTGCTTGATGTTCCGGTGCCTGCTCAGGCTCACCACATTGGCCGCCAGGGGTTGCTGATCGGCCTCATAGCTGATGATGCTGAACAGTTGCTCCTTGGACCAGGGCGACTCGAGCAGAGTGTGATAGCCGGCGCGCAACAGTCGCTGAGCGTACTTGTCGTTGTAGAACGAGGGCTGAATACAGATCAGGCGCAGGTTCTTGAGACGGGGCTCATCATTGACCAGGCGAGCCAGGGAGAGGGGTTCGATGTCCAGACTCTCACCATCCACCAGGAGGCACGAATAGGGCGCGAATACCTCACCCTGCCGGCGGGACAGCATATGCTTGAAGGCCTGCAGGCTGTTGCCGCAGGTCGTGGATTCATGACCCCACTCGGAGAGTTGCCGGGAAAGCAGTTCGATATTGTTCTGACTGTTGGAGAGAACCAGGAATCTGCGGCTGTTACGCGGCGAGGGGGTGTCCTTGAAGGTTGTCACCCTTTCCACTTGGGGGCTGTCGGCGGGCTTGGGGTGCGCGGCAGGCTGTTGTTCCGGCAACGAGTCGGGATCGTTGCTGTGGGAAGCCGACCGGTCAGCCTGCTTCAGGCTCAGGGCCAGGGGGAGAAGAACGGTCAGGCCCAACACCAGCATCTGCAGAGCATCCAGGCTGAGCGCCTGACTCAGCAGAATCGCAGTCAGGCGCATGCTCAGGGCGCTGAGCGCGGCCAGCCAGACCTGACGAATTCCATAGGTTCGGGCGCCCAGAATCAGCAGCAGGCTGAGGGGGGCGAGCAGCAGGTCGGGTCCCCCCGCCAGCAATGCCAGCCCGAGAAACGCCTGGTCGAACATCAGGGTGGTGCTGCGCAGAACCTTCGAACCGGTTTGACCGTTGGAAAGAAACTGGATCAGCCGGATCGAGGCGTAGGCCAGGGCAAGCACCAGGGTGCCGGGGCCATCGGCATGCCGGACCGGCCAGATGTGGGCCAGCAACAAGCCCAGCAGTGTCACACAACTGACCACAAAACTGAGTCGAAGGTAGTAGCGATCAGTCGGATCCGTCGCTGGAACACCGGGCATCCGGTCTGCGGTTTTCTGATTCAAGCGTCCGTACCCTCGTGTTCGCTGCAAAGCGCCTGGTGAATGGCTTCGACCTCCTGCAGTTCATCCAGAAAGGCGTCCGCGCATTGCGGATCAAAGTGCTGGCCTCTTTGCTGACTGATGTAGTCGACACCCTTTTCAAATGGCCAGCTCCGCTTGTAGGGCCGGTCGCTGACCAGGGCATCGAAGACATCCGCAATCGCTACGATGCGCGCTTCCAGAGGAATATCCGTACCGGACAGCCTGTTCGGATAGCCTTCCCCGTTAAAGCGCTCGTGGTGATTCAGGGCGATCACCGCACCGGTCTGAATGTATTTGGAGGAGCTGTTTTTGAGAATTTCATAACCCAGCTGGGTGTGGTTCTTCATCACCTCGAACTCTTCCGTCGTCAACCGGCCGGGTTTCAGGAGGATGGAGTCGGGGATGCCGATCTTGCCGATATCATGCATGGGAGCGGACTGGGCAATCAAATCACACTGTTCCTGAGGCAGTCCCATGCCCCGGGCGATCAGGCGGGAATAGCGGGAGATGCGGATGATGTGATTCCCCGTGTCCTCGTCCCGGTATTCCCCCGCTTTTGCCAGCCGCATGAGGGTTTCCTGTTCCCGGTCATGCAACTCCTGGGTGGTCTTACGAATCTCCTGCTCCAGCAGCAGTGCCCGGTCTTTGATCATTTTGCGCTGCTGACTCATGATCAGCATATTGTGGCAGCGGGCCCGGCACTCGGTGTGGTCGATCGGTTTGGTGATGAAATCGTTGGCCCCGGATTCCAGCGCCATGTAGCGGATCGACTGATCCTCGACACAGGTAACGATCATCACCGGCACATCGTTACAACTGGGAATGCGTCTCAGCCACTTGATGAACTTGATGCCGTCCATGCGCGGCATCTTGTAGTCGGTGATCACGAGATCGATCTCATGGGATTTCGCCCATTCCAGCGCCTCGATGGGATCGGCAAAACAGGTTGAAGAGACATCACTGTCAATGGAGCCTACAAGCTCCTGGAGAATCATCCGGGTGATCGACTGATCATCGATGATGAGTACATGAGGCATGGTACAACTACTTCGCTATGCTCTGGAAAGACAAAAGCGCCCGGCTCTTGTGCATCACCGAGCGGCATGGAGGGTGTTCGGAGAGGGCGGTAGTGTCTTTCACCGGATTTGCGATGACGTCTGACACTGAGCCGTAGCCCGTGCACATTGCCCTGATGCGAAACATTGTCATACACCCCGCGTGTGATATCTGACTCATCGGTGATCCACGGATCCGTTTCCGACAGTAGCGGCAGCCCGATCGAATAATTGACCACAAGCCTGGGGGTCGCGAAATCGAACGCTGACAAATACTGGTGCT
>JBNLFS010000107.1:0-3522 GCA_050305635.1 Candidatus Thiodiazotropha sp.
CGAATTTGTAGCCCGGGTGAAGCAACGCGTAACCCGGGGAGATGTGGCACGGACTTGATGTAGGCTTGAGCGGTCGAATGGGTGGAAGGCGCTGGCGAGGTTTCCCGGGTTCCGCTGCGCTGCACCCGGGCTACGGTGTTGGGTGTCGGGGTGGTTGTGATGAGGGGAATCCGCCGAATTTGTAGCCCGGGTGAAGCAACGCGTAACCCGGGGCGATGTGGCACGGACTCGATGTAGGTTTGAGCGGTCGAATGGGTGGAAGGTACTGGCGAGGTTTCCCGGGTTCCGCTGCGCTGCACCCGGGCTACACGGGTTGTCAAATTTGATTGTCAGCGGCCCCAGCTCTTGAAGCGGCGTGTGCAGTAGGCGAGCAGCTCTGTATAGTTGCGGAAGTAGAGTTCGAAGCTGTCTTCGGCGGGGGCGTCGAATTCGCACCAGTCGTTGTCGTAGTCCCGGCATATCTGAGGGCGCTGATCGTAGATGCCGCAGCCCCCGTTGGGCTGGAGGTGTTCGCAGTGGCCTTTGACCAGAAGAAACCAGCCGTCTTCGTCCTTGTAGATTTCCACCCCTTCATGGGATACCTGCCAGAGCAGGTGTTCGAAGTCGCGTTTGGAACGCGGCGCCTCGCTGATCGCCTCGGTCATATAGGTACAGCATTTCGAATTCGTACAGCGTTGACACTTGCTGTCCATGACTATTCGCTCTGGGGCTGGGGTGGCTTGGGGCCATGTCTCCGAGGGCGTCTTTTGCCTTCGCCTTCACCCTTGGGCTTGTGGCTCTTGTGATGGTGTCCCTTGCCATGGCCCTTATGGCCGTCCTTGTGGTGGTGCGGCTGGCGGCTGCCCTTTTCCGGATAGATCCGGCTCTTGGGATCCACCTCGGCGAGCAGTTCTGTGGACACGGTCTGGATGGGGATTGCGTGTCCCACGTAGGTTTCGATGTCGGGCATCGAGAAGGCGTAGGTTTCACAGGCGAAACTGATGGCCTCGCCACTGGCGCCGGCCCGGGCGGTGCGGCCGATGCGGTGAACGTAGTCCTCGGCGTCTTCGGGCAGGTCGTAGTTGATGACATGGGTGACATCCGGGATGTGCAGACCCCGAGCCGCCACGTCGGTGGCCACCAGAACCGGGAGTTCACCGGCCTGGAATCGGTTCAGCAGGCTGAGACGCTTCTTCTGCGGTACGTCGCCGGAGAGTACCGCAGTGTTGATTTCGTTACCTTGGAGGTAGCCCCAAACCCGATCGGCGGTGCGCTTGGTGTTGACGAACACGATGGTGCGGGCGTTCTCCAGACCTTTCAACAGCCCCAGCAGCAGAGGGATCTTCTCGTCGTTGGCGGTGAGGTAACAGGTCTCGGTGATCTTTTCCGCGGTGACCTTTTCAGGTTCCACCTCGATGCTCTGGGGGTTGTTCATGTGTTCGTAGGCCAGCTCTTTCACCCGGTAGGAGAGGGTGGCCGAGAACAGCATCCCCAGGCGCTGGCTCGGAGGCGGGCAGCGGCGCAGGAGGAAACGAATGTCCTTGATGAAGCCGAGGTCGAACATCCGGTCGGCTTCGTCGAGCACCACGACCTGTATCTTCTTCAGGTCGTAGACGTGTTGTTTGAAATAGTCGATGAGGCGTCCCGGGGTGCCGATCAGGATGTCCACGCCCTCTTCGACCTGTTTGCGCTGCTGGTCGTAACCGGTGCCGCCATACACCACCGCGGTCTTCAGGCCGGTGTGGCGAACCAGCGATTGGGCGTCCCGTTCGATCTGCACCGCCAGTTCCCGGGTGGGGGCGAGGATCAGGCTCAACGGCTGGTTGGCTCGGCGCTCCTCGTCCGGCGGACGCTTCAACAGGTGATGCAGCACCGCGATGAGAAACGCCGCGGTCTTGCCGGTTCCGGTCTGCGCCTGGCCCGCAAGATCCTTTCCTGAGAGGGCGATGGGCAGGGTTTCCGCCTGGATGGGGGTGCAGAATTCAAACCCGGCCTCCTGGATTCCGAGGAGGATGTCTGGGTTGAGATCGAAGTCGCTGAATCGGGTGTTTGTAAGGTGTTTGTCAGTCATGACGCGCAAGCATACCCGATAAACGACCGGACTACGACGGTGTGATACGTAGGTTACAGGCGGACGGCAGAAAAAAGTCCCACAAAGGGCCGCCACATTCCCGTACAATCCCCCGACATGAATATCTACCTGATTTCCATTGGCAACCGGATGCCCCGCTGGGTGGTCGAGGGATATGAAGAGTATGCGCGGCGGCTGGTGGGGGAGTGTCGCCTGCGGCTGGTGGAGATTCCTCCGGGGCAGCGGGGTCGCAAGGCGGATGTGAAGCGGGTGACCCAGGATGAGGGTGAGCGGATGCTCAAGGCCATTCCCAAGGGCTGCCGGGTGGTGGCCCTGGATGTGCCCGGACGCGCCTGGAGCACCGAGCAGCTGGCGCAACAGCTCAAGGGCTGGCTGGCCGGCGGGCAGGACCTGGCCCTGCTGGTGGGCGGGCCGGAAGGACTGGCGCCGGAATGCCTGGAACGGGCCGAGATCAGCTGGTCCCTCTCCCCGCTGACGATGCCCCACCCGCTGGTGCGGGTGGTGGTGTCTGAACAGCTCTACCGGGCCTGGAGCCTGCTGCGCAATCACCCCTACCACCGGGCGGACTGAGCATGATCTTCCTGGCCTCCCGCTCGCCCCGTCGCCAGGAGCTGCTGTCCCAGATCGGGGTTGCCTACGAGCTGCTGGATGTGGCGGTGGATGAGCGTATCCATCCGAATGAGTGCCCGGAGCGCTACGCCCAACGCCTGGCCCTGGAGAAGGCCCGGGCGGGTGCGCAGGCGCTCTCCACCGGTCAGCCCCAACCGGTGCTGGCCGCCGATACCTGCGTGGTGGTTCATGGCCGGATTCTGGGGAAACCGCAGGACCGGGATCAGGGGCTGTGGATGCTCGACCAGTTGTCGGATGCAACCCATGAGGTCTATACGGCGGTGTGCCTGGGCCGGGAGCACTTCGAAACCCGCCTGAGCATCAGTCGGGTGACCTTTCGTGCCCTGACAGCGGGAGAGATCTCCGCTTACTGGGCCAGCGGTGAACCGGCGGACAAAGCGGGTGGCTATGCCATCCAGGGCCTGGGCGGGCAGTTCGTGCGCTGGCTGGAGGGGAGTTATTCCGGGGTCATGGGACTGCCATTGTACGAAACCGCGGAATTACTTCAGCGGGCAGGCATCGAATTACTGAACAACGGCTGATATCGGCCGATATTCGCCGCGACCGTGCAGGTGATTTGCACATTCCCAGTCTCTGTCCGGCAATGCATAATTCAGGGCGGTGAATCGGGGTGGGCACGCCGGCCCTGCCCCGGAAGGTCAGCCAAGGTGCGCAACATGAAGGAATCCAGGCGTGCGGCCATTAACAACGGAACACAATCCAAAACCAGATGTCGATGCGATGAGTGAAGAGATTCTGATCAACGTCACCCCCCCGGAAACCCGTGTGGCTGTGATAGAAAACGGGGTGGTGCAGGAGATTATCATCGAACGCTCCGGCAA
>JBNLFS010000108.1:0-11090 GCA_050305635.1 Candidatus Thiodiazotropha sp.
CCCAATCCTGCGTTGCGGTTCTTGACAAGGGCGCGCCATTGCCTGCGAACCGCGTCTTGTACCCCAAGGGCACTTCCTTTGGGCGTCTTGGGAAATTTGGGGGCTTCTGATTTCCTAAAGCAGTATAGGACACTACACTAGAATCCATGGTTGAATCTAAACACCCAAGGTCTATAATCGATTGGCGTACCACGCAAATAACAACTAACTGAAAACGATAACCCGCTGTCCCTTGGCGGATGGCCCATGGAGCGGCAAACCTCTCCACCTCCCGATCCCGACAAACGGGTTGTTTTTTTTCAGAAATCACGTCGTTATTGAAACCATCTTTGAGAGGAAGAAAGCATGATGAAATTTGCTAAAGTTCTGAGCGTCGCCGCACTCATCGCCGTTTCCACCAGCGCCTCCGCTTGGTGGGGTCCGGGTTGGGGCAATGGCAACCGCGGTTGGAACAATGACGGCTGGGGCGATGGCTGGGGCGACGGCTCCGGTGACTTCAGCTTTGGCATGAGCGGCAACGCCAGAGGTTCCGGCTACGGTCGTGGTAACAACTACTACCGTGATTACTATGGCTATGGCCCGTATGGCTACGGCGCTCCTTACGGTTACGGCGCTCCTTACGGCTATCCGGCTCCGGCGGCACCTGCGGCTCCGGCCCCGGCTCCCGCCCAGTAAGTCGATCCGTTGTTACGGAAAAAGCCGGCATCATTGCCGGCTTTTTCATGTCTGAGTATCCGCTGCCGAAATCCATGGCACACCAGGCTTTTCATAAAAGCACTTCAAAATTCAAAATGGGACGCGATACCCAAAATCAGCATTCACTGATGTGCGGGCCGCAAATGACCCCAATCAGGACCCGCCCAATCCTTCCCTGAACCAAGAAAAATATCGAAACGACTTGATCGGCATAAAGATTTTCTGGAAGAATAGCCCCGATGAGTTGGTACTCCTTCAGTGTGACAGGGACAGGATCGACGCGTCGGGGACAGCGAACTGACAGACCAGCAGACATGGTTCCCAAAGGGCGCACCTGCAGGGAGCCTCCAGGATGTGATTGTTTGGCAGACGTACCGGCCCCATTGCAGGTGCGCACCCGTTATGCTGGAGCATATTCTTGACTAACAGAAAAGTTGTCTCTTTCGAAAACATCAAGGTTGCCTGTAAAGACTGCAGCCTCTCCACGCTTTGCCTCCCCATGGGGTTGACACCTGACGATGTGGAACGTCTGGACAGCATCATCAAACGGGGCAGACCCTACCATCGCGGCGATCACCTGTTCCGGGGTGGCGACCGCTTTCACAGCCTGCGCGTGATCACCAGTGGATCGGTCAAGACCTACACCCCTAACGAAGATGGCGGTGAACAGGTCCTCGGTTTTCATCTACCCGGCGAGCTGATCGGACTCGATGCCATCCAGGATGACCATCACACCTGTTCGGCCGTAGCCCTGGAGACGACCGCAGTCTGTGAAATTCCCTTCTCCCAGCTTGAATCCCTCAGTTCGATCATGCCCAGTTTGCAGCATCAGATGTACCGGCTGCTCAGCCGCGAGATCGGACAGGATACGGAGATGCTGACCCTGTTGGGTAAGAAAAGCGCGGAAGAGCGGCTCGCAACCTTTCTACTGAGCTTTTCGGAACGTTTCAAACAGCGGGGATTTTCGGCCAGCGATTTCTTTCTCAGCATGTCTCGCCACGAAATCGGCAACTATCTGGGCCTGGCAGTGGAGACGGTGAGCCGGCTGTTCACCCGTTTCCAGGACGATCAGCTGCTGCAGGTGGAGCGCAAGCATGTCCAGTTACTGGACATTCCCAGGCTCTATCAGCTGGTGCAGGGCGGCGACAACGCCAAATCCTCCCAGTCCCGGGGCTAATCTAGAGTCCGAAACAGATCCTCTGTGAGTCATAGGGACTGCCCGTCCCGAAGCCACACACAGGACGCTCCCATCTGCTTGAGCTGACGCACATGGGCTTCGATCTCCTGATCGCTGGCATGGACCACCTTGAGGGGAGCTCGTTCGGACGGCAGACGTTGAATATTGTCCACCGTGGCATCACCACCCGCCCCCGCGACCGCCGCGTCGTCCAGTGACAGGGCAGTCTGCCCACCGGTCATCCGCAGATAGACATCCGCCAGAATCTCCGCGTCCAGCAAGGCGCCATGCAGTTCCCGGTGGGAGTTGTCGATATCGTAGCGTTTGCACAACGCATCCAGGCTGTTGCGCTGCCCGGGGTGCATTCTTTTCGCCATCACCAGGGTATCGGTGACCGCGCACAATTCGTCGATGCTCAGAGGACTGCCCATGAACCTGAGTTCATGATCGAGGAATCCCACGTCAAACGGGGCGTTATGGATGATCAGTTCCGCACCCCGGACGTAGTCGACGAAATCATCCACCACGTCGCAGAACCTGGGTTTGTCCGCCAGGGATTCATTGGTTATGCCGTGTACTTCAATAGCGGCGGCATCGATCTCCCGATCCGGCTGCAGAAACTGATGATAGTTATTCCCGGTCAGACGCCGGTCGATCAGCTCGACACAGCCGATTTCGATAATCCGGTGTCCCTGTTCCGGCTCCAGGCCGGTGGTTTCGGTATCGAGTACGATCTGTCTCATCCGCCGTTCATCTCTTCGATTCCCCGGTTGGCCAACCGGTCCGCCAGCTCGTTCTCCGCATGCCCCGCATGGCCCTTGACCCAATGCCACTCCACCTGGTGCCTGGCCACTTCCTGGTCCAGCACCCGCCACAGGTCGGCATTTTTCACCGCCTGCTTCGCGGCGGTTTTCCAACCGTTGCGCTTCCAATTGTGGATCCACTGGGTAATGCCGTTCTTCACGTACTGGGAATCGGTGGTCACCCGCACCTGGCTGGGACGTTTGAGCTGCTGTAACCCCTGGATCACCGCCATGAGTTCCATGCGGTTGTTGGTGGTGTCGGGTTCACCCCCGTACAGCTGTTTCTCGTGTTCGGCGTAGCGCAGCAGCACCCCCCAGCCCCCCGGGCCGGGATTGCCTTTACAGGCGCCGTCGCTGAAGAGTTCTACAAGTCGGGTCATTCGAGTCCGTTTCTGATGGTGGGCTCAGCGGCCGTGGGCAGCACGCGCTTTTTCACCGTCCACCTGGGACGGATGGGTGTCAGGGTCGCGACCCGTTTTACCGCGTGTATGATATACACGCCACCCAGTTTCGGGTAGACCCGCTCCCCCAGTCGCTCCATGAACTGCAGTTTCTGCATCACACCCGGACTGTTCAACGGGGGTCGAAAATGGAGGTAGCGAAGCTCAAGAAGATCGAATCCGAGCAAAGCCAGCCAGTCCGTGACCCGGCCACTGCTGAAAAAGTGTCCACACCAGGGGCTGATATTGGAGCGCAAACGCAGCAGGCGCCAGGCGCCCCACTGACTCCAGGGATTGAAACCACTGATCAGCACCTTGCCCTCGGGGATCAGAACTCGTTCCACTTCCCGTAACAGCTGATGGGGGTTCCTGGAGAAATCCAGGGTGTGGGGCAACAGCACGCCATCGACACTATCCCCCGCAAACGGCAACCGGCTGGCATCCGCAATGATCTGCGACCCCTCCCGCTGCGTATCCAGACCCATCACAACATGGTTGTGAGCGGGGCACTTCTGCAACAGGTCCTCCCCTACCCTCATCTGCCCCAACTGGACCACATGGTAGCCAAACATGGCATTGATATAGGGCTCGAAACGGGTCGCTTCCAAGTCCGCCAGGCTCCTGCCCAAGTCGTTCTCAAACCAATGTTTAAGCTGATTTTGTCGGCAGGATTCCATTTTTTGCAGCTTATTTTGCCTCATCGATCAAGGTATTGGCTTTGCTACCGAAACAAGTGTCAGGTAACCTGTGCGGTCATCGCCCTGAAACATGCCGGGATGGGTTCCGGTTACGCTGTCGCATCCTGGGACCCCGCGCGCGTGGATTTGTGCGATCTTGGAATATTGCAGGATCAGTACGTCACGGTCAGGTACTGCGACATTCGGCAATGCAGCCGAACAGCGTGGTTTTTCTGAATCCGTACACATGCAGGGCCGACTCAGTTCACAGATTGCTCAGGTGTCGTTGTTCGCAGGGAGTATTCAATATGGAAATCATACACGGCTCTGTTACCATTTTCCTCACTATTCCAGTATGTCAATTACAAGTTCGAACAAACAGTTACCGCATAATCGCCCGGCCCTGCTGATCATGAACCTGCTGTTCACCTGTCTGCTGGCAGCCTGTCAGTCTCTGCCCACCGCGGAGAAGGGCGAACTGTGGGACGATTCCCAGTTTGCGCAACTGCCGGCGGAGACCCTGCAGATCCAACCGGCGACAAATTCCATCCCGGTCACCCACGAAGCGATGCCCGAAGTCGCGGAGGAACTGCAATCGGTCATCGCCGCATTGGAAGACCCCCTGCCCGAGGGACTCTGGGATCGTATGACCCAGGCTTACAGCCTGGATATTCCCGAGAATGACCGCATCGCCCGGGAATTCAACTGGTACCGAAACCATCCACAATACCTGGAGCGTATCCAGGAGCGAGCGGCCCCGTTCCTCTATTTCATCCTCGATGAGATCGAAAAGCGCAATATGCCCACGGAAATCGCCCTGCTGCCCGCAGTGGAGAGTGCATTCCGTCCTTTCGCCTACTCACCGGGCCGGGCCGCGGGGATGTGGCAGTTCATTCCAGACACCGGACGCCAGTTCGGTTTGAAACAGAACTGGTGGTACGACGGTCGCCGGGACGCCGTCCGTTCCACCGAAGCGGCATTGGATTATCTGGTGTCCCTGAGCCGGCAGTTCGATGGGGACTGGGAATTGGCCCTGGCGGCTTACAACTCCGGAGCCGGCACGGTACGCCGAGCCGTCGCGCGTAACCAGAAGAAGGGCAAAGCGGTGGATTTCTGGTCACTCGACCTGCCGGACGAGACCAGCGCCTACGTACCCCGGTTGCTTGCCCTGGCTCGCATCTTCCGGGATGCCGAAAACCTGGGTGTCAGTCTGCTCGAGATCGCCGATGAGCCCTACTTCACCACGGTGGATATCCAATCCCAGCTCGATCTGGCCCGGGCCGCTGAGATGGCGGATATCTCTCTGGATGAACTCTATCTGCTGAATGCGGGATTCAACCGTTGGGCTACCGATCCCGAGGGTCCTCACCGGTTGACCCTGCCGATCGACCGGGAAGCCCGTTTCACGCAACAACTCGCCGCGCTCCCCCCGGAGAAACGCCTCTCCTGGACCCGCTACAATATCAAATCCTTCGATGCCCTGAGCACCATCGCGAAGCGTTTCGGCACCACCACCGAACTGCTGCGGGATGTGAATAAGCTCAATGGCAACAGCATTCGCGCCGGACGACACCTGCTGATTCCGGTCGCCAGCAAGAGCCTCGATCAGTACGCGCTCACCCAGAACCAGAGGAAGAGCGCCATTCAGAATCGTCAGCGCAGTGGCCAGAAGGTTCATTACCGGGTGAAGCCGGGCGACAGTCTGTGGACCATCGCCAGGGCGCACAAGGTTAACTACAAGAAGCTCGCATCCTGGAACGGCATGGCCCCCGGAGACCCGCTCAAAACGGGCCAAAAGCTGGTCATCTGGGTCACTTCGACCTCTGCCAAAGACAAGGTTTCGATGATCGACCTGCAGCCATCGTCGATACAGAGCAGACTCCACTATAAGGTTCGTCCCGGAGACTCACTCTCCCGCATCGCTGAGCGTTTCAAGGTTTCGGTCAACGATCTCAAACGCTGGAATACCCTAGACGACAAGTATCTGAGACCGGGTCAGAGCCTGAATCTCTACGTGGACGTCACCGAACAGACCCTATGAAGCCGGCCGGGCTCGGTTGAGCCTGCCGGGATGACCTTCGGACCGCCCTCATAACCCTAATAAAATTGTGCTTATTGACCTGCATCAAGAAATTGAAGCTTTTTTTTGACACCTCAGGGCAGCCTGAAGGAGTATCCCTGCTGGCTAACCTGCCTAACCGAGGTGTCATCGATGAGTAACGAGTGTCGCTTGAGAGACGGAGCGGAGTTGAATCTGCCCGATGTTGAAAAAATCGCCCTGGCATTGAAATCTCTGGCCACCTATTCCATGTTGGCTTACGAGCACGAAGATGATCCCCATGATCTGGACGAAGTGGTTCAGGATGGATTGGACGCCATCGATCGTCTGTTCAGCTGCTGAATCTACACGCGGTTTTCTTTAACAGGTTGTTGAAATCGGTCAGGATACAAGCGTAGATGGACGCTCATGTGGCGGTATTCAACCGCCTGTTAAAGACCCGCGTGTGCTCAACCCACGATCTTCAGGACCGGTGACGGCTTCAGCCTGCTTCCGGTCGGCCACTGACTAGAGGCATCCTGAAAAACCACCAGGGTCTCCACATTCAGTCGTACTCCCAACCGTTCACCGATAGCGAAGGATTGCAGACTGTGAACCCGATAGGGCACACGAACTCCGCTGGGCAGTCCCAGGGAATAGAGATAGTCCGCTCCCTGAAAGACCCGATCCAGGATCTCCAACTGCAAGGGACTGCTCTCGTCATAGCACAAGGCATCGGGTCGAATCAGCAGCTGAACCGACTGACCGGCAACACCTGCGGTCTCACCCACGCCCCGGACCCGTCCTAATTCACAGTCGAATCGGCCCTCCCCGACCATCCGGCCGGGGATAAGGCTGCCCTCACCGATGAAATCCGCCACAAACCGGTCTTGCGGATGGTGATACAGGGTGTATCCCGTATCCCACTGTCTGAGCCTGCCCGCACCCAGCACACCGATCATATCTGCCAGAGCAAAGGCTTCCTGCTGGTCATGGGTGACCAGCAGGGCGGTGACCGCTTCCCGCTTCAGTACTGCGCGGATCTCCTGAGCCAGCTGACCGCGCAACTCCACATCCAACCCGGAGAAGGGCTCATCCAGCAGCAGAATCTCGGGTTTCGGCGCCAACGCCCGAATCAGCGCGACCCGCTGCTGCTGCCCCCCGGACAACTGGTGCGGGTACTGCTTCCCGTAGCCGGACAACCCCACCAGATCGAGCAGTGTCCTGACCCGCTCACGACGGTTCCACGCCTTCATGCCGCGTAATCCGAAGGCCACGTTGTCCTCCACATTGAGGTGCGGATAGAGGGCGAAATCCTGGAAAACCATCCCCACCCGACGTTTCTCGGGGGCCAGGGTGCGCCCGGGTTGGGAGACCATGGCACCATGCAGATGAATCTCACCGGCGAAAACCGGTTCAAACCCGGCAATGGCTCGCAGCAGGCTGGTTTTGCCGCACCCGCTGGGACCCAGAAGGCTGGCAATCTCCCCCCTTTGCAGGGCAAAGCTCACCTCACTGACGACAGGTTCTTCGGCATAGCGTACCGAAACGTTTTTGACTTCAAGTTGATTTGGCATGGCGTGACCGGGTGATGGAACGACTCAACAGGATGACCGGCAGAATACCCACCGCTACAATACTCAAAGAGGCGTAAGCGGCATCCGCCAGACGCTCGTCGGAGGCCAGTTCATACGCACGTACGGACAGGGTATTGAAATTGAAAGGCCGGAGAATCAGGGTGGCCGGCAACTCCTTGAGCACGTCCACGAATACCAGCAACAGGGCGGTCAGCAGGCTGCCCTTGAGCATGGGGACATGTACCCGGCGCAGGATCTCCCGAGAGCCGCTACCCAGGGAACGGGCCACCTCGTCCATCGAGGGACGTATCTTGCTCAAGCCCGCCTCCACGGTCTGCAGGGATACCGCGAGAAAACGCACCAGGTAGGCAAACAGCAATGCCACCAGGGTGCCGCTCAGCAGCAGACCGCTCGACCAGCCGAACTGGGCGCGCATCCAGTCATCCAGATGATTATCCAGAGCCGCGAATGGGATCATGACCCCGACGGCGATGACCGTTCCGGGAATGGCGTAACCCATGGCAGCGACCCGGACCGCCGAGGCCACCAGCCAGCCCCCCTGAAGGCGACGTGCATAGCCGAAAAACAGGGCCAGCAGAAGGGCCAGCAGGGCGGCACTGCCCGCCAGCATCAGGCTATTCAGAATGAGTTCCAGAAAATGCCCATCCAAGCGTTCCTCCGCCGTGGTCAGCGCCCAGATGAGGAGTTGTCCGGAGGGCAGCAGAAAGCCGAAAAACAGGATACTCCCGCAGATCAACCAGGCGCTCCAAGCCTGTCCGCGACTCAGCCGTAACCGGTCCAGCCCCTGGTGTCTCTGGGTGGTGTGGTGATAGCGGGCGCGACGCCGAGAGCCTTTTTCCAGCACGACCAGGGTGAACACGAAGAACAGCAGCACCGCTGAGAGTTGTGCAGCGGCGGCCGCATTGTCCAACCCATACCAGGTCCTGAAGATCCCTGTGGTGAAGGTGCTGACACCAAAATACTGTACGGTTCCGTAGTCGGCCAGGGTCTCCATGAGAGCCAGGGAAAGACCCGCCACAATGGCCGGGCGCGCCATCGGCAGGGCCACTTTGAAAAAACTTCGCCAGGGACCGTTTCCCAGGGTCCGGCTGACATCCAGCACACACAGGGACTGGTTCAGAAACGCCGCGCGCGCCAGCAGGTAGACATAGGGATAGAGTACCAGGGTCAGCATCAGCACGGCTCCGCCCAGGGAGCGGATTTCCGGGAACCAGTAATCGCCGTAACCCAACCCGGTGACGGCCCTCAACCAGGACTGGAACGGTCCGGCAAAATCGAACAGGCCGGTGTAGGTATAGGCGATGATATAGGCCGGAATCGCCATGGGTAGCAACAGGGCCCATTCGAACACACCACGTCCGGGAAATTCGCACATGCTGGTCAACCAGGCCGTGCTGACACCCAGGCACAAAACCCCGCAGGCCACCCCAAGCATCAACAGCAGCGAGTTGACCACATAGTCCTTCAGGGTGGTGTTCACCAGGTGCTGCCAGACCTCTCCTGAGGGCTCGAACAGATATCCCGCCACCACCAGGACCGGCAAGGACAGGGCGGCGGCCAGCAGACCCGCCCCGACACCCCAGAGGTTGAAGCTACGTCCGGGAAGAACCGTGGTCGCGGTATTCATCCGACACCTCGAAATCCGTGAATCTCCGACCCGCCTGAGAACGTCCGCCTATTTCCATCCGGCCCGGTCCATGATCCGGACCGCTTCCGGATTAAAACGTCCGAGCTGCCCGAGGTTAAGCCCGTCCTTCTTGAATTCGCCCCAGCTCGCCAGCAATTCACCCGGGGGTACGTCCTCACGCACCGGGTACTCCCCGTTGGTTTCGGCGTACCAGGCCTGGGACTCCGCGTTGACCAGGAACTCGAGCAGTTTGAGCGCCGCTTCGGGATGCCTTGCAGACTTGATCACTGCGGCGCCGCTGATATTCACATGGGTGCCACGTCCCTCCTGGTTGGGCCAGAACACCCCCATCTGCTCGGCGGCCTGGCGCTGACGCTCGTCCTTGGAATTGAGCATTCCCGCCAGATAGTAGGTGTTGGCAATGGCTAAATCGCACTGACCGGCCGCAGCTGCGAGGATCTGATCCCGGTCCCCGCCTTTGGGTTCGCGGGCAAACTGGGGCACAAAGCCCTCGGCCCACATTTCGGTAGCCTCGGCCCCGTTGGCGGCGATCATCGACGCCACCAGCGACTGGTTGTAGATGTTGTCGGAAGAGCGGATGCAGATGCGGCCTTTCCACTCGGAGTCGGTGAGCGCCTCGTAACTCGACAGGGTCTTGGGGTCGACCCGTTGTTTCACGTAAAGGATCGGACGCGCCCTCAGGGAGAGACCGAACCAGTGCCCCTGCGGATCTCGGTATTGCATGGGGATCTTGGATTGCAACACCTCGGACGTAACAGCCTGGGTCACCCCCGCCTCCTTGGCTCGATGCAGACGGCCTGCATCCGTGGTAATCAACAGATCCGCCGGAGTGTTGCGGCCCTCTCTCTGCAATCGATGCAGCAGGGCATCGGCCTTACCGGTGATCAGGTTGACTTTGATCCCGGTCTCCATGGTAAACCGATCCAGCAGGGGTTTGATCAGGTTTTCTTTCCTTGCGGAATACAGGTTGACCTCGGCGTCCTGGACGGCGAAAGTCGGCAGGGTCAGGCACGACATCAGGATCAGCATGACCAATCGATTGAGGTATGACACTCGGGCCTCCGAAACTATTTACATGAGAACAGATATCAAATGATAACGATTCGTATTTTTATTTTCAAGACTCATGTCAACCGGGAAAACCACCCTGGGACTCCGCAATCATGAAGTCGCGGGAGCGACGTCACGGAATCACCCTGGTATTGACCGGGCAGGGAAAAGGTAAATCCTCGAGTGCCTTCGGTATGGTGTTCCGTTCCGCCGGCTGGAACATGAAGGTACTGGTGGTGCAGTTCATCAAGGGCCAGTGGAAAACCGGTGAGCAGCAGGCCGCTGCCCGTTTCGATCAGATCGAATGGCACGCCTTGGGAGACGGCTTCACCTGGGACACTCAGAATCCGGAACAGGACCGGAAAACCTCCCGGGAGATCTGGACGTTTTGCCAGGAGAAAATCCTCTCCGAACGCTATGACCTGGTAGTCCTGGATGAAATTCTCTACTGTTGCGATTACGGCTGGTTGAGCGGTGAAGAGATCGCCGACTTTATCCAGAGCTCAAAGCCCGCCTGGATGCATCTCGTGCTGACCGGCCGGGGAGCGCCCCAGGCCGTGATCGACGCGGCGGACACCGTGACCGAGATGCAGCCGGTGAAACATGCCTTCGATCAGGGGATCAAGGCAGAGCAAGGGGTGGAATTCTGATACCGGGGCCGGAACAGCCGCATAGCAGACTGTTAGCATCAAGGATATTTCAATGAGTTCATGGATACGATGTAAATGCGATCAACTTGTTCACACAAACACCTGAAACCAATGTTTAATAACTCAAGTTTCGGGGTTCAGAATTAGCATCAGATCAGGCATAACTTTTTGAATAATTTGGATAATTACTATTTATCCTGCGTCTCGTTCCCACGCTCTGCGTGGGAATGCATATTAATCCGTGTAGTATTGCCCCGGTCCGATGTGTTCGCATAAGCTCGGGTCTGCATTCCCACGCAGAGCGTGGGAACGA
>JBNLFS010000109.1:0-60244 GCA_050305635.1 Candidatus Thiodiazotropha sp.
GATGAATGTGTATCGTACAGCGCCCTTTCTTTTGGTTACTTTTCTTTTGGCGAAAAAGAAAAGTGACTCGCCCAGGAGGGCGAAACCGGCCATCTCAGGCATGAGGAAAATAACGATAGACGGCAAGCCGAACTTTCCCCCTTCTCCCAACCATTATCCAGGACGCACGAAATCGATTGAATTTATGAGCCGGAAGTTCCTGGGAAAAAGTCAGCACCGGCGTATTACCACACACAGTCTGCATTAAATTACATATTCAACAAGTTTTATGTTATCGCATACTAAATTTGAACCCACGAAACTTGAGTGAGTTTCAGAATACTGAAACGCATGATGGCGTTACTGACACATTCCAGTGACCGTACCAAACCGACTTCGACCGCTGTTTCATGATGAGGACTACTGATGGATGAATCTTTGCTGGTACCCCCCGCTGAACTGCTCGCGTCGAGCGATAGCGACGGCGGCGAGGCGCTGGAGCGCACCCAACGTCACAGTCTCTGCGCCCTGCGCTTCGATCTGCAGTGGCGTTCCGCGGAGGCGCGCCACACCGATACCCAGGTCTCGCAAAAACTCAACCTGTGGCGGGATATCATTCCGCCGCAGATCGAGGCCGGCATCCTCGACAAACCCGTGGGTCATGTCGCCGCACAGGATTACCGGGCAGGCGAGTTAATTGCTTCGTACCAGCAGCGGGACAACTTCGAGGTCAAACCAGAGCATTTCAACCGGAGCTTTCGCACAGGACAATATGTCGAACCCCGTGCGGGCCGCTTCTATCCGAGGGGATTCATCGCCGGGACCCGGGGCATCTACCCCGAAGAGATGACCCCGTTCCGGGTTACCCGCAGCGACGAACGCCTCGGAGTGGACCTGAACCACCCTCTGGCCCACCGGGAACTGCGGCTCTCCGCCCAGGTGTTGAGCATCCGCCGGGCCGGGGAAGAGCATGGGGGCATGTGTCACGATATCGCTGAACTCTGCACCCTGAACGGACCGGGCATGCAGGCCCGCTGGCAGGAACGGGCCACGGACTTTTTCTCTGACCTGCCGTTTGCCCGGATGTCCGGTGAGGTCGACACCTACTTCTACCAGATGCCCCGCCTGGTGGATCACCTCGATGCGGAGGCGACCCGCCAGATCAGCAGCCTGTATGGCCGCCTGATCCCTCCCGGCAGCCGGGTGCTGGACCTGATGTCGAGCTGGAAGTCCCATCTGCCGGATCATCTCGCACTGTCCCATGTCTGCGGACTGGGGATGAACCAGGAAGAGCTGGATGCAAATCCGGTCCTCTCCGAGCGGCTGGTGCACGACTTGAATCTCAGACCGCAGCTGCCCTTCGACGACGGGCGTTTCGATGCCATTGTCTGCACGGTATCGGTGGAGTACCTGATCAAACCCCATGAGGTGTTTGCCGAGGCCGCCCGAGTACTCAAGCCCGGTGGACGGTTCATCCTGAGCTTTTCAAACCGCTGGTTTCAGCCCAAGGTAATCCACCTCTGGCAGGACCTGCATGAATTCGAACGCATGGGGCTGGTTCTGGACTATTTTATTCAGGCAGGGGCTTTTACCCATCTTGAAACCTGGTCACTGCGCGGCCTGCCGCGACCCAAGGATGACAAGTATGCCGGCAAACTGCCATTTTCCGACCCGGTCTACGCGGTATGGGGCGAAAAAGCCTGAGCGACTCCAACGACCGAACCGCTGCATATAGGCGACACGGCTCGCGGCCATGGAGATTGTCAGCGCGACAGGCAACGAAAACGGTACGCTCACCTGGCAGGCTGTTAATACCATTACAGGTCCAACAGATCGTATTAGCTCGTTCCCACGCTCTGCATGGGAATGCATACCCGGGCTACGGCGAACTCATCAAGCCGGGGCAACACTTGTGCTACAGGTAGCGTGTTCCCATGCAGAGCATGGGAACGCAGTACTCAGGCGCACCTTACGCACTTGGAACGAATCCCTCGCAAAAAGGAGCGGAAAAGCAGTGGCTACTCGATCAGATCCCCCGGAGTCGCCGGCAACCGGGGCATGACCTGCTGCGGAAACTCACCGTTGAGGGTACCGAGGAAGGCCACGATATCCTCCACCTGATTATCATCCAGCGTTTTACCCAGCTGGGTGCGAGACATCACACGCACCGCCTCAGGCAGGGACTTGACGCTACCCGTGTGCATGTAGGGTGCGGTATAGGCGAGATTACGCAGGGTCGGCACCCGCCACAGGTTTTTGTCCGCTTCATTACCGGTGCTCGACATGCGTCCGGTATCGTCCATCAGTCCATAGCGTGTCACATAGTCATTGTCCGTATAGGTGGGGAATTTCTGATAGAACCCCTGCCCGGCCGGCAGCTTGGGTCCATCAAAGTTGGCCCCGCTGTGACAGGCCGTGCAGCCCACCTCGGCAAAGGTCTGCATACCCCGCGCCTGTTGCTCATCCAGCGCCTTGGCATCACCCCGCACATAGCGGTCGTAGGGGCTGTCCGGGGTGATCAGGGTACGTTCGTAGGCGGCGATCGCCTTGGCGATATTATCGATGCTCACATTGTTACCGGCACCGAAGGCTCGATCGAAATAGGGCCGGTATCCGGGAATCTTCTGGATCCGGTCGGCCACCGCGTCGAGGTCGCTCATGCCCATTTCAATGGGATTGGCCGGCGGCCCCTTGGCCTGGTCCTCCAGGCTGGCCGCGCGTCCGTCCCAGAACTGCACCGTGTGATAGGCCGCATTCCATACCGTCGGCGCGTTGCGTCCACCGGCCTGACCATGCACGCCAATGGACGTGGTGCGATGATCGTCCCCGCCTTCCATCACGTTGTGGCAACTGAAGCAGGACACGGTGCCGTTGGACGACAGACGGGGATCGAAAAACAGCATTTTGCCCAGTTCGATCTTTTCCGGAGTGCTCGGATTATCAGCGGGTTCGGGTGCGGATTTGGGCAGAGCCTCCCAGGTTCCCGCCGCGAGGACGGAACCGGCGGACAGGCAACAGGCGATCGCAAGAGAAGTGATTCGGTACATTTTCAGCCTCCATAGCCAGGATTGGATCAAGTGATGGGATTCCAGGTAGCCCGGGCTGGCGATGAGGTCGTTGGGCTCCGGATCTCGTAACCCAGACTACGGCCCCGAAACTGAAACGAAGCTGAAAATCACCGTTCAATAACACACCCGTCAAGTGCGCTTCCGCACAGTTTTCCCAGCTGCACAGATTGTGCGCCCGAACGGGTTTTAGGCCTGATATTGTCCCGGCGATCTGCCCGAACCAGGCACCGAAGGTCCGTGATAAAACCGTGAAGATTATGTGATCACCCCGTGAATCCCAGTTGCGAATCTATTACTCAAGCGATTCGGCAAGACCGTTCGCGAAAATTCTGACAACGGATAAGAGGAGAACCCATCATGTCCAACAAAACCCTGAAAAACAGCCTGGCACTGACCGCCACCACCCTCGCCCTGGGTCTCAGCGGTACGACACTGATCGCCCAGGCGGACAGTAACCCGTTCGGCCTGTCCCAGTTGCCGGCCGGCTACATGCTGGTGGCCGACAAGGGCGCAGAGGGTAAATGCGGTGAAGCCAAGTGCGGCGCGGAAAAGGCCCAACCGAAAATGACCGAAGGCCAGTGCGGCGGCAACTCCGGAGCGAAAACCAGCGAAGCCAGCTGCGGCGCTAACAAAGGCCCGGAGAAAAGCAGCGAAGCCAAGTGCGGCGGCAGCAAGTAAGGGCCCGGACCATGAACCGATTCGAGACGAATCTTCATGGTGCGGGACTCGGTTTGCGGCGGTCCCTGATGGGGCCGCTGGCCGAGACACCGGCGGCCCTGCCCGACTTCATGGAGGTCGCGCCGGAAAACTGGATCGGTGTCGGCGGCCGCCTGGGCCGCCAGTTCCGCGCCTTGACCGAATGCCATCCGTTCGTGCTGCATGGCCTGTCCCTGTCCCTCGGCGGCCCGACCCCCATCGACCGGGAACTGGTCAGCGCGGTAGGCCAGCTGATGCGCACTCACGGGATCGCACTGTACAGCGAGCATCTCAGCTACTGCACCGATCAGGGACACCTGTATGACCTGATGCCGATCCCTTTCACCGAAGCGGCGATTGCCCATGTGGCCGGGCGGATCCGCCAGGTCCAGGAGATGCTCGGGCAGCGGATCGCCATCGAAAACGTCTCCTACTACGCCGCACCCGGCCGGGAGATGAGCGAAATCGATTTTCTCCGGGCCGTGCTCGAAGCCGCCGATTGCGACCTGCTGCTGGACGTGAACAACGTCTATGTGAATGCCCACAACCACGGTTACGACCCCCTGGCTTTCATCCGTCAGCTGCCGGGGTCACGCATCGCCTATCTGCATGTGGCCGGACACTACCGGGAGTCCGCGGAGCTGATCATCGATACCCACGGGGCGGAGATTGTCGACCCGGTCTGGGATCTGCTCGCACACACCTACGACCTGTTCGGACCTTTACCCACACTGCTGGAGCGGGACTTCAATCTGCCGCCACTGCCGGATCTGCTGCGGGAAGTGGCGCACATCCGCACGCTGCAGCTCAACCAGGAGCGCGTCCATGACATGTGCGCATAACACTGCCACACCGCGGATCGCCGACTTTCAACGCCATCAGCAGGCCTTCACGGCGCATCTTCGCGACCCACGCAACGCCCCCTGCCCGGAGGATGTGGAGGAAGACCGGATGCGGGTCTACCGGGAACTGATCTTCAACAACATCGACGGGGTGCTGAGCCAGGCATTCCCGGTGCTTCACCGACTTTGCAACGCATCCCGCTGGCACAATCTGGTAGACGGTTTTCTGCGTGATCACCGGGCGCATACTCCCTATTTCAGCAAACTTCCCGGCGAGTTCCTGAGCTACCTTGAAAAGCACCCGGAGCATACCCCTGGGGATCAGCCCTTCCTGCGGGAGCTGGCCCATTACGAATGGATTGAGCTGGCGCTCTCCCTGGCCGAGCCGTCTCCCGGGGCTTCATCCCTGGCGCCCGGGGACGACCCACTGGAACGGATCCTGACCCTCTCCCCCCTGGCCTGGCTGCTGGGCTACGCCTATCCGGTGCACCGTATAGGCCCCGCTTACCAGCCCCTCGAAGCGCCCCAGCAGGCCACCTACCTGCTGGTCTACCGTGACAGCCGGGAGGAGATCGGCTTCCTGGAACTGACCCCTGTCACCGCGCGTCTGGTGGAGATGATCGACACCAACCGCTCGCTCACCGGCCGACAGATCCTGGAGGCTATCGCCAGGGCGCTCAATCACCCCAACCCCCAGACCTTGATGGAGCACGGCCGGGGAATCCTGCAGGACCTCAAGTCACGGGACATCCTGTGCCAACCGGAGTAACCACCATGGTCACACCTCTGCTTAAGATTCACGCCGGGCTTAACCTGACCCGCAGCATCGACTTCCTGGGTCCGCTGGCGCTCAGGCTCTACCTGGTGCCGATCTTCTGGATGGCCGGTACCAATAAGTGGTCACACATACAGGACACCATCGACTGGTTCGGCAATCCTGACTGGGGACTGGGCCTGCCCTTCCCCACCCTGATGGCGTACCTGGCCACCCTGACCGAATTAGGTGGGGCGGTGCTGCTTCTGCTGGGCCTGGGCGTGCGTTATATCAGCCTGCCCTTGATGATCACCATGGTGGTCGCGGCCACCACCGTACACTGGCAAAACGGATGGCTGGCGATCGCCGAGGGGGCGCAGAGCCTGTTCGCCAACGAGCGGACCATCGGCGCCATCGAACGCCTCGATCGGGCCAAGGAGATCCTGCGCGAGCATGGCCATTACGACTGGCTGACCCAGAACGGCAGCTTCGTGGTCCTCAACAACGGCATCGAATTCGCGGCAACCTATTTCATCATGCTGCTGGTGCTGTTCTTTGTCGGTGGCGGCCGGTGGGTCAGCCTGGATTATTGGATTGCACGCATCATCAACGGGCGATCCGCGGCCATCCCCCGGCCCATGGAGACACTGCCGGGCTATCACCAACCGGTGACCGGCCGCTGATCACAACCATCATGACTGCGCCGGCCCACCGGCGCGGGACCTCTCGCCCGGACGGTATTCGATGCAATCCGTGCAATCCCCGGTGTTGACCCGGCACGACGGATTGCCCTCCGATTTCAAGCCGACAGGATGGCCAGATCCCTGCTTTTGCCCTATTCTGGCGGCATACAGGGACGCATCTGCCATAACCCCCTCCCGCATCCCCGAGCCATGCCGCGGACCCACGCAGATCAGCGCCCAAAACCACCCGAATGCGCCGCGGGAGAGCCGCCTTGCAAAGATGTATCAGCACCAGCATTGCCAAACGCTTCGACTTTGACGCCCTGATCAACCGCCTCAGCGAATCCATGAGCTGCTGGATACCCCGGAGTTTTTCTG
Source organism: Candidatus Thiodiazotropha sp. (assembly GCA_050305635.1). Lineage (GTDB taxonomy): Bacteria > Pseudomonadota > Gammaproteobacteria > Chromatiales > Chromatiaceae > Thiodiazotropha. Next base: position 6,401 of record JBNLFS010000109.1, read on the forward strand.
GGGATACCCGGAAGTCGAGGCGCTCTACGTACTCACCGCGATATACCTCGACATTCACCCGCGCATCGAGGTGCTCAACCGCAAACTCAATGTCATCCACGAAATCTTCAGCATGCTGGCCGATGAACAGAAACACAAACACTCCTCCCTGCTGGAGTGGATCATCATCTGGCTGATCGCCATCGAAATCCGGATCTTCCTGTTCCACGACCTGTTGAAGTGGTTTTGAAACGGTTTCCAAGCGATTCAATCAACCCGGCCAACCGGGTGAGTAAGGACTTTCGTGATAAAAACGTGAAAATCCGGCCATCAATTCGTGACAGCTGGCTGACTATAATGGCATTAACCCGACAAGTTCGGTTGGCATTAACATACTGACAACTCATAGCAAAAGTGGTCAAACCCAGTACCGGCCCAAATCGCAAGGGACCGGCTACTGAAGCGGAAGCCCACCCCTCGGGTCGCAGGGAATCCGCTGCAAGACCACGCTCAGGAAACGACCATGAAGACTCTAACTGACTATCGAAAATTCGCACTGCTGGGAGCCGGAGGCCTGATTCTTCTGGGCCTGGTGCTGCTCCAGCCGAGCACCTTTGCAACCGGCAGCCCGACCGCGCCGAACGATCCCAACCTGGATTCGATCGTGCTGGGCATGGGCTGCTTCTGGGGCGCCGAAAAACGCATGTCGGCGCTCCCCGGCGTAGTGGATGTGGAGAGCGGCTATGCCAACGGGGAGATCGACCCCAACTACCGCGCGATCCTGGCCCACGAATCCCTGCGCCGCCTGGGCCTGAGCAACAAGCGCAATCATGCGGAGGTGGTGAAGGTCACCTTCGACAAACGCAAGACCGACCTGGAGCAGATCCTGGCAGGGTTCTGGGAAAACCATGATCCCACCCAGGGAGATCGCCAGGGGAATGATGTAGGATCGAACTACCGTAGCGCCATCTATACCCACAGCCCGGAACAGCTGGCCATCGCTCAGGCGTCCCGCGACCGCTTCCAGAAGGCCCTCACGGAGGGCGGCTATGGGGCGATCACCACCGAGATCGCGGTGCTCGACAACTACCAGCCGGCGGAGGCGTACCATCAGGACTATCTGGTGAAAAACCCGGACGGTTATTGCGGACTCGGCGGCACCGGGATCCGTTACCCGGGATCCACCCAAATCTCCCAGAAGGAGCGGCCCATGCCCGACAAACTCGATGCCTCGACACTCGACCCCAAGGCCCAGCTGATCGTCTTCGAAGCCGAGGATTGCGCCTACTGCAAGCAGTTCAAGGCGGAAGTGCTGGATCACTGGCAGTCGGAGGTGGCCATTGCGCGCACCCTCAACCCGAACCCGCCCGAGGGCTGGAAGCTGGAAAAGACCCTGTTCGCCACCCCGACCATCGTATTGTTCAAGGACGGCCAGGAGGTCTCCCGCTATACCGGTTACAACGGGGACAAGGCTCGTTTCTGGAAGTGGCTGGGTTATCAGATGCTGACCCCCGACCAGCAGCGCATCGCCTTCGAACAGGGCACCGAACGCCCGTTCACCGGTTCCCATCTGGATGAGAAACGCCCGGGCACCTTTGTCGACCCGATCACCGGTGCACCCCTGTTTCGCAGCAACACCAAGTTCGAAAGCGGCAGTGGCTGGCCGAGTTTCTTCAATCCGGTTGAGGGCTCCATCACCCTGCATGAGGACAGCAGTCACGGCATGCACCGGGTGGAGGTCCGCAGCGCCAGCTCGGGGATCCATCTTGGGCATGTCTTCGATGATGGACCGCCTCCCACCCACAAACGCTACTGCATCAACGGCAACGTGCTGAAATTCGTGCCGGATGACATCTGAAATCAGGGAGTAACACCCACCGTGCAACCTGCCGGAGAGTCCCGCTCCCGGGCAGGTTTACACGCTCGATCGCTGACGAAATGGGATGATTGGAGTAACCTGTTGGCGTGCGTGTCTTAAAATTCACATTTTGCTCTATTCAGCGCCTCGTTCCCACGCTCTGCGTGGGAATGCAGACCCAGGCTTATGCAAACACATCGAACCGGGGCAATACCACAGGAGTCCGGTATGCGTTCCCACGCAGAGCGTGGGAACGCGGCGCGGGACCGCTTCAGCGTTTCGTCTCAAAGCGCAGCATCACGGCCCGCATATCATGAATCACCAACCCGAACGGATATTTCAGGAGCTTTACAAGGCCCGGGCCGTTGCAGCCGGAAATTTCGGCATTTCCACAACCGCTTACTACTCGGACGTGGGCTGGGTCAACGCGGAGCAGGTCTTGCGTACCAGTTTTGAACCCCTGCTCTCAGCCTCCCAGCGAATCCTCCTGGCGGGCTATCGCACGGACTGGCTGTCTGACCGCCCTATTGTAGGCAACCCGCCTCCCTGGGTGGATCATATCGCCCGGCATACCGTGAAAGAGGCGCGCCACGACTACTTGAAACCCGCTGCCGCTCACAGCCCCGTGATGAAAAATTTCTGGATTCAACCCTACCTGTTAGCGCCAAGAATTGATGGCGGTTATGGTATGGACACGCTCAGACCCGCGGTCGTGGTGCTTGAGATCCCAATCTCCCGACTGCCCATCCGTTCCCTGACAGCGCACATCAGCAGCTTGTCGATTGTGGCCAACTATTGGGCCGGCGGCGCCCAGCACCAGGCCGCGAAACGCTGGTGCCGCAAGCACCTCGAAGATCCGGATCATGTGTACTTGATGGTTTCCAACCTGAGTCATTTTACTTTCACCGCCTCGCCCCAAGCACTCGCAGCTCTGGTGGACCGTCTCATGTTGGAAGGTGGAATTGATAAACGATATCGGGACTTCGCGGGAACCCGGCTGATCGAGCACCTCTCCTGTAAGCCCGGCGAGGACTTGAACCTGTGTATCGAGCGGATTCTCGACGAGGTCTTCTCCACCGCTTCAGTCTGGAAATAACCTGAGCGCTGAGCGCTGGAGTTGTCTGGTGTATCATAGGTTCCGGCCTCGATATCCAACCACCTGAGACGGACCCTATCCTATGAAACGCATGATCCCGAGACTGGCCCTGATCCTTGTCGCTCTGCTGTTTTCCCAATCGACCCTGGCCCACACCGACATTGCCATGGGCGGTGGTTTGATGAACGGATTTCTACACCCGGTCTCCGGTTGGGACCACGTGGTCGCAATGATCGCGGTGGGGCTATGGGGGGCCTTCCTCGGCCGCCCCGCCATCTGGCTGCTGCCGATCACATTTCCCTTGGTGATGGCTTTCGGTGGCGCCCTGGGCGTGGCGGGCATTCCCGTACCCTCCGTGGAATTGGGTATTGCCCTGTCTGCCGTGATCCTGGGCCTGATGGTGGCGCTGGCAAGTCGTCCTCCCCTGTGGCTGGCCGCACTGATCGTCGGGGTGTTCGCCATCTTCCACGGTCATGCCCACGGCACCGAACTGCCCCAGGCCGCCAGCCCCATGGCCTACAGCATCGGGTTTGTCGTATCCACCGGCCTGCTGCATGTCTCCGGGATACTGTTCGGTCTGCTGGCCCGCTGGCCCGCCGGCAAGCTGGCGGTGCAAACCGGAGGCGGCCTGATCGCGCTGATCGGCGTGGGGTTCCTCACCGGGCTCGTCTGATGCCCTGACATGGAGGCGTTCTATCACGGCCTGACCCTACCGATCCTCAATCCGGCCTATCTGCTTCTGCTGGGCTCAGTCGGCCTGTACCTGGGCCAGCAGAACTCAACGGACAATCTGAAACTATCCCTGTTGCTGTTCGGTTCGCTGATCCTGTGCCTGTTCATCGGACAGCGACTGGACTGGGGGGAGAGGCCGGATGCCCTGCTCACCCCGGCCCTGCTGCTCGGCCTGCTCACCGCCGGGGATGCGGCCCTCCCCGGTCTTATTCGCATCCTCCTGGCCGTCTTGTGCGGGGCCGTGCTGGGCGGATCGCTGGCGGGAGCGATGCGAAACGAATTCGAAGCCGTCGGCATACTCGGCAGTCTGGTCGGCATGGCGGTGTTGTTCTACTACCCCATGCTGCTGGCCGAATGGCTGCGCAAGCGGGAGTGGCAGCGCATCGCGATACGCATCCTCGGTTCCTGGCTGGCAGCCAGTTCCCTGCTCACCCTGGCCTTCATCGTCCGCAGCAACATCACCTTATGAGCCGCCATCCATGCGCATCAAGACCCTGATCTTTCTCAGCCTGCTATCACTGAATCTTAACGCAGCAAGCCTGGATGAGTTGCGCGAAGCCACTCGACAACATCCGGGACAGAGCGCCGTGAGCGTGCTGGAGAAGGGGGAACACGCCCTGCTGACCCGCGCCTGGCTGACAGAGCGGGCCGAACGATCCATCGATGCCCAGTATTTCATCTGGAGCACCGACAACATCGCAACCCTGGCCGGCGAACGGCTCTACTCGGCGGCTGAAAGCGGTGTGCGGGTGCGGGTCATCGTCGATGACCTGCTGATCGATGCGCAGCCGGCCACCCTGCTCTCCCTCGACGCCCACCCGAATATCGAAATCCGTATCTACAATCCCCTGCATTCGGTCGGGCGGGGATTTTTCTCCCGCCTCTGGTATCTGCTCACCGACTTCCGCGCCTCCAATCAACGCATGCACGACAAATTGGTGATCTACGACAGCCGCATCGCCATCACCGGCGGACGCAATATAGCGGACGAGTACTTCGACTACGATCACGAGTACAACTTTCGCGACCGGGACGTGCTGGTGGCCGGCGAGGTACTGCCGGAGATGCAGAGAAGCTTCGAGGCCTTCTGGAACAGTCCCCTCTCAGTACCCCTCGCTACCCTGCTGGAGAACGAGCAACAGGCCCTCACGGATGAGCAGATTCAGGCCTATGTGACATGGCTGCATGCATATGCCCGCAATCCGGAAAATTTTGCCCCCGAGGTGCGCCGCGCGATCACCGACATGAGCGGACGGGCGCAACAGATCCTTTCGGACATGCATTGGACGGAGGCCACCTATCTGCATGACATTCCCGGCAAGAACAGCAGCCACCGCAGTCTGGGTGGCGGGGGTCGCACCACCGAGTCACTGATCGATCTGCTGGGTGGCGCTCAGCGGCAAATCCTCATCGAAAGCCCCTACCTGGTGATGCCGGAGCCGGGATTCGATTTTTTTGCCGGACTGATCGCACGGGGTGTGAGGGTCGCCATCGTAACCAACTCCCTGGCGTCCACCGACAACCTTCAGGCCTATTCGGGCTATATGAAGCAGAAACAGCGCCTGCTCGATCTGGGGATCGAGATCCGTGAATTCAAACCCAGGCCCGGAGTGGCCCGGCAACTCATCGCACGCTATGAAATGCTCGGCAAACAGGTGCCGGTCTTCGCCCTACACGCCAAGTCCCTGGTCATCGATGACCAGATCGCCTACATCGGCACCTTCAACCTCGACCCCCGATCCACCAACCTGAACACGGAAGTGGGACTGGTGATCCATGACCCGCTGATTGCTCAACAGGTGACGGCCGCGATCCTGGAGGATATGGCCGAGGAAAACAGCTGGGATGCGGCGTCCGATGCGGACCAGGATGTCGGCTTGATCAAGCACATCAAAGCCGGGTTCTGGAGTCTGCTGCCCCTCGACCCGGTGCTCTGAACAGAGGCTCACAACTCCAGCCGACGCAGGAACTCCGCCATGATGGTCTCAAACAATACGGGTCCGAGCACGGCATCCTCGACACCCGCATCCAGATTGGGATTATCGTTGACTTCGATGACCACGACCCGCTTGCCGATCTGCTTGAGATCCACGCCGTAGAGACCGTCACCGATCAGATTCGCCGCCTTCAGCGCAGTCTTCACCACCGCCTCCGGGGCATCCGCCACATCCAGGGTCTCAAAGGCGCCCTCACGGTATTTACCCTTGGCCGCGTGATTGACGATCTGCCAGTGCTTCGCCGACATATAATACTTGCAGACGTAGATCACCTTTCGGTTAAGCACCCCAACCCGCCAGTCGAATTCGGTGGGGGTGAACTCCTGGGCCAGCAGCAGCTCGGAGCGACGAAACAACTTCTTAGCCGTCTGGCGCAGCTCTGCGCGGTCCTCTACCTTGTATACCCCGAGGGAGAAGGCGCCATCGGGGATCTTCAATACAATGGGATAGGGCAGTTCCTGCTCCAGATCGAGCAGTGAATTGGGTCGGATCACCACGCTCTTGGGGGTTGCCACCCGATGGGTGCGCAACAGTTCCGCAAGGAAGATCTTGTTGGTGCAACGCAGGATCGATTCCGGATCATCGATCACCACCATGCCCTCCCGGGCCGCCTTGCGGGCGAAACGGTAGGTATGGTGATCGATGCGCGTGGTCTCGCGGATGAACAGGGCATCGAATTCGGCCAACCGGCCGTAGTCCTGCTTCTGGATGAGTTCCGTTTCAATGCCGAACTTGCGCGCCGCCTTAACCATGGCGTGAATCGCCTTACGGTTCGAAGGAGGCATCTTGTCATTGGGATCATAGAGGATCGCCAGATCGTAACGGGCCGCCGAGGGGCCCTTGGGCCTGCGCCAACGCTTGCCCAGATACTGCTCCAGCGCCTGACCGAAGTCGTAGCGCTCGTACTCCGTCAGTTCCGACAGATGCCGGGTGCGGATTGAGGTGATGCGCCAGTCCCCACCCTTGAGCTGAAACTCGATCAGCAGCAGGGGCGCGGGAAAGATCTCGAACACCTCCCGCGCCACCGGTTGCAGATTCGCCAGTTCCGATTGGCCGAAATAGACATTGATCTTGAACGGCTCGGTCCCGATCCCCGATTTGCGGCGACTGAGAATCCGCTGCACCCGTTTGTTGAGATCCTCGGTGTCGAGACTGTAGATGGCCTTGTGACTCAGATCCTGAATAGTGCGCACATTCGGGATCACCCGATGCCCACGGGCTTCGGAAAGCAAAGAGGTGTAATACCCAACCCCCAGATAGCGTTGACTCTTGCACAGGTTCACCACCCGCAAGCCACTGCGTTTGCTCCAGTCCGGGTTCGTGAGGTAGGACTTCGCGGTCACGATCGGCAGGGATGCCGGCGCATCCGGCCAGTCGTTTTCCTTGTCAGTTACGAGTAGGTAGTCGCTCATTGTTCCTTACTCAATACCAGAGCCGCCTTGAGTCCCGCCTTGCCGTAGCGGGACATTTTCACGAACTGGTCTTTTTGAATCGGCATATTAATCGAGTCCGAAGGGGTCTCCCCCATCGGTTCGTCCACGAACGGATCGTGCATGTAGACAAAATAGTCATCGTATCCGGTCATGATCACCCAATGGGGTTCCAGCTCCCCATAGATCATCCAGGAGCTGATCAGTACCAGCACCATGTTGCCATGAGAGAGAAATCCCTCGATATCCTCCAGGGACAACGAACCGTCATGGATCTTTGTCCCGTAGCCTTGCAGCTCCTCAAGCATCTCCTCCTGCACCAGCCGCATCACTTCCCGCTTGTCATCGCTGCGTACCGTATCGGCCAGCAGGATGCCGCTATCGTTCACATACACCTCCACCTCATATCCCCGGCTGGCTGCGGCCAAAGCCAGTCCGTAGGGACCACAGCCGCCGTGTCCCGAGGTCATGAAGATGGTGGTCGCCTCCCGCCACAGACGCAACTCCAGGGTGCGATTCATATCCAGGGAGGGATTCAGGGCGTGCATCGCCATCATCAGGGCGGCGGGGCCACAGGTAAAGTCCAGAGTCTGTTGATAATAGGCGACCTCGTTCAATTGGGGCGAGACATCCGGATGCAGGCGTTTCTCGAGACGCCAGGCATCCATATGGTCCTCGTAATAGTCCCGCCATTCGCCGATGCGGCGATAGCCCTGATGTTCGAACAGGGTTAACGAAGCCGTGTTGTCCTTGCGGATTTCCGCACGCATATAGGCCCGGCGATGTTCCCAGGCGCTATCTTCCGCGGCCTGCAGCAGGTGCGTGCCCACTTTTTTGCCCCGTGCGTCCGGATCCACTGCGATGGAGTAGAGACGGGCCATTGAAGTGGCCTTGCTGATCAGCACAGCCACATAACCGACCAGATGGCCGGCCGGTACGTCCTCGTCCACCAGCAGGGTGGCCTTACCCTTGGTCAGCAGGTAGCGCATTTGGCGCCGCGAAAGCCGGTCCGTGGTGAAACAGATATTCTCCAATCGCTCCAGTTGATCGATATCAGACAGCTTGGCGGGACGTATCATGTCGTCCTGCCATAAGCGAGCCAAGGAACCCGAATCGGTTCAGTAACCATGGTCAGTCACCGTGCAGAGTGGTAAGCCGCCGGGGTCGCGTCCGCATTGCCTCGCCCCGGACATCCGGCTCAGCGGCGTCCTGTGGTTCCGGCATAGCCCCTGTCATGGGTAGCCGGCATCGGGTGGTTGGAGTCACACTTTGGGACACGTCACGGACACCGATCGTGATCGTGGCGGTATGCTGAAATTAGGCTTGGATCCGGCCGGTGTCAATCATTAACGCGAAGATTGTCAACGCATCCATTTGAAGCGGCATCAGGTCCCATGCGGGCGGGATTCAACTGGGGCCATATCGTCTCCTATACTAGGGCCTGTTAACACTAATCCAATATGCCCTGCTGGGGCTGATTTTGCGCCCAGCAGGCTGAACGAGCGTGGTGTATAGCCCAGCTACATGAGCGAATGATAAAGCCGCTGGGCGCAAAATCAGCCTCAGCCCGTCGGGTTGGATTAGTGTTAACAGGCCCTAGTAGGACCAGAGCAGGAACTGACCGTCGACACCGGTGCTGCGCGCCCGCCCCTCGGTTTTCGCTTTGTACATGCGGTGATCGGCCAGCTCGATCTGGCTCTTCCAGTCTTTGATGGCATCCTCCTGTACTTCCGCGATGCCGATGCTGGCGGTTACCGGCTGATTGTCAGGACGCAGACCGAGACCGGCGCTCATGATGCGTTTCACCACATCATTGGCTTGCTGAGGATCGGCCGTGGGCAGGATCACGATAAACTCCTCGCCACCCCATCGCACCACGCTGTCTCCCTTACGCACCGTCTTGCAGATCTGCTTCGCGGCGGTCTTGAGCACCTCATCCCCCGCTTCATGTCCGAAGTTGTCATTGATGGCTTTGAAGTGGTCAAGATCGAAATAGAGGATTGACAGGGCACTCTCATTCATCGCCGCAAGACGAAATTGCAGATCCAGCACCTCGATGCCGGCGCGCCGGGTCAACAAGCCGGTCAGTACGTCATAACTGGCGCGACTGACCTGGGAGAGCATGTAACGCAGCTGGGTCAGTGATGAAAACAGCGCCACACCGAGAATGAGCAGCAGCAACCAAATGGTGGACACCGCATGGGGCAATTCCGCCGGAGTATCGGGCAGGCTGGTCCACACAACCACCAGAATCATGGGTATCGCATAGGCGAGGAATTCCTTCAGGGTGAGTGGAAAAAGCGTCAGGCCCGCGACCATCACAAAGGGCAGCAAGGCATAGAGTTCCGCCACGACCCGTTCCGTGCCGCTGAGCACATAGGCCTCGATCCAGTGATTCGAGGCAAGATAGAACAGGGGGGTCACCGCGAGCATGGCCGCCAAAAGCCAGCGGGCCCGGCTCAAACCCGGCTCCTTGCGGGCCTGCCAGGCCACAGCGGCGAATATCAATGCGGAGAGCAGACGAATCGACAGCAGTTCAGCCCATAATGCGGCCGGCAAAAACATCAGATCGATCAGGGACCAAAGGGGCACGAGGACGGCAAACACCGCGCTGAAGAAAAATGTGCGGCTCTGAATAATCGACGCGCGATGACGGGAAATCGGCTGCGCGTGATCTCGATCGCTGAACAACTCGTAAAGCTGATCAGCGGTATAGATTCCCAGGGATTCGCTCAGTGTGACATACATGGTTGTAAGATACATCATTCCTTTGCATTCCACTTTAACAAGCGGTTGCAACTATATCGCCCAACCCCTTGCACCATTGACAGTTAATCACAAAAAAGGTGACCAAGATCAAAGTTTGCCCCTGCCTCTCCCACCTGGCCAGCCGCAGACAGCCTTCTGTCCGCCGATACCTCGACGCGACTTGTGTTCACCGCAAAAATGTTTGAGCATGAGAAAAACCACAACCCAACCTCGATTATGAATTCGGCCACCATTCTTTTGGCGGACAACGGTTCCCGGCGTCCGGAGTCTGTACTGAACCTGCGACGCATCGCGCGAATGCTCTCCGCCGAGTGTGCACAAACCGTACTGCCGGTATCCCTGCAACATGCGGACCGGATTCCAGCCGAGGCGCTCGATGATCAACCCGCGGATACCTTCGCGCCCCTGTTGGAACGTCTGCTGGAGCAGGGTGAACGCGATTTCATTGTGCTACCCCTGTTCTTCGGTCCCAGCCGGGCGCTTTCATCCTTCATCCCCGAGCAGGTGGCGCACCTGAAAGCACAATACGGGGCATTTGAGCTCAGTGTGGCTCCCGTGCTCTGCCCATTGCCGGAGGGCGAATCGAGACTGGCCGGAATACTCGAAGCACAACTCCCGGACACCACACAGCGGGTCATACTCGTCGATCACGGCTCGCCCATACCATCGGTCACCGCGGTTCGCCGCTATCTGGCGGACAGCTTGCGGCATCGGCTGGGCCCGCAAGTGACGCTGTACGAGGCGGTCATGGAACGCCGGGGTGGGGTTCAGTATGATTTCAACGGTGAACTGCTCGAAGAGGTATTGCGCCGCGAGGGCGAGCGGGATTCCCACTCCCCGATCGCGCTGTCGCTGCTGTTTCTCTCACCCGGACGCCATGCCGGTCCGGGAGGGGATATCGAAACCATCTGTGAGCGGATCAGGCAACAGTTCCCCCACTGGCCGATCCGGACCAGCGGACTGGTGGGCGACCACCCGGACCTGATCCCGATTCTCAAGGACCGGCTCGATAGTCTCTTCATCAACTCAAGTTTCGGAGTTCAAAATGGGTTAAATCCGAGTTAACAACCCTATTTGAGATGCTCTACACGCAGTGCGAATGGCCCCAGACGATGGCCGCGGTTATAAGGGACAGTGGCCGACACTAATTTTTACCACGAAATGCACGAAGGTCACGAAGCGCGCTCGTTTACTGACATGAGGCGGTCCGGAGCAATGCAGACTTGTTCATGTTAGGAACCCCGAAACTTGAGTTATTAACTGCGGGCCTGTTAACCGGCTGTAGATATTCTTTCAGTCGAATGCGTATCGGCCGATACGCAACGCGACACCACACAACCCCGGCAGGAGTCAGTATTGGAAGCATTCATCAACTTCATCAGCCAGGCCTACTATGACAGACTCGACCGGGTGTTCAGCCTGTTCGATTATGGCGTACTGATCCTCAATACCCTGATCTTTCTGCTCTCATCCCGGATCGTCAGCAAATTCGGCTACCCGCCGTCCGATCGCAAACACTCATCCAGTGTATGGATCCTCAGGTTGGTCAACATCATCCTGTTTCTGCTCTATTTCCTGGCCGTGTTTTTCACTGACAAGGCCCGCCCCTTGTCGCTCACCGGGCTGACCCTGCTGTGCGCCTACCTGCTGGCCCACCTGTTTCAGCTGCAGGTGCTGAAACGTTATGGCAGAACCCGCGAGATCGACGGCCGGGAGGTACTCACCCACACTTACCAGTCGGAGATCATCGGCCTGATCGGCTGGATCGTTGCAGCGGTGATCTCGTTCATGATCATTATCAACACCTGGGAGATGACCAGTTGGCTGCATGCCACCTCGGTGTTGGGCGCTGTACTGCTGATTGTCTATTCCACCAAGGATGTGTGGGCGCCGGACAATATCAACGGATTGATACTGCTCTACAACAACGATGTGGAACCGGGCTCGGTGATTCAGGTCAAGGAACTCGATCTCCTCGGCGTGGTGATCCGCACCACCCTCACCCAGACCGTGTTCAAGGATCTGCGCAGGAAATACAAGATCCTGTTACCCAACTCCCGTTTTCGCGCCAGCAAGATTGAAATCCTCACCAGCGATTCGAATGGCAAATTGGACTGTTATGCTGACTTCAAGATTGGATACGGCTATTCCGGCGAAGTGATCGAACGTTTCCTCAAGCAGGTCTGGCAGGATGTCGTCGACTCCGGCTCCCTGATCGACCAGGAGCGTCCCTCCAAAGTCGCCATTGTGGAGAATGGCGATCATGCAGTGACCTGGCGGCTTTCCTACCGGATCAACAGCGCTTACCGCCTGATCGAAGCGGAATTCACCGTCAACCGGGCCGCTTATGACCGTTCCATTCAAATGGACATCGGCCTGAACACGCCCTTGACGCACTGGATCGATAATCTGCCGGATTAGCCGGCTGTTGAAATTCGCCGTAAAAGCACAGTTAACTCGAGTAAATGAGCATTTTGTGGCGAATTTCAATGCAAAATCGAACCGTCAGAGTAGAATTACGGCTGCCTGTTAGTCGCTTTCGAAGGTCCACCCGCCGACAGGGAAGCGGATGTCGGCAAAATCCACGTCCGATAATTGGGACAAATTTCCCATTAGTTTCGTGTCTCACGTCACGGAACCCCTCTCGATAAAGCCTCAACATATGACCCTGCGCGGTGCAGGGTATTACCTCCTGTCCCTCGACAAAAAGGCCGCCTGTCAGGACACACCGTGCGATCACCCGGTATTTACTGGAAAACAACTACATACGGAGAGTGAGAAAGAATATGAAGTATTCCAAAACCCTACCCCTGGTTTGCCTGAGTCTGCCTCTGGCTCTGGGCGCTGGCTCGGCATTCGCCTTTACGTCCTATGCACGTAACATCACCAGTTATTGCGACACCAACGGTTATACCCTGCTACCCGAATATGCAAACGACACCTGCGATGCCGCCTGCCACTCCAACCCACAGGGCAATACCGCCTATGAGAACGGCGATCTCGCCTATTTCTGCCCCCCGCCACCTCCGGTAGTCGATGAACCGACCTGTACCGATGCGGACGGCGACGGTTACTTTGCGGAAGGCGAAGTCTGTGGAACCCTTGCGGATTTCGACGATACCCACAGCACCGCCTATCCGGGCGCTGCAGAAAACTGTTCCGATGGAATCGATAACGACGGCAACGGTCTGACCGATTCCGCTGACCCCAATGCCATCGACTGCCCGGTTGAATGTGTCGATATGGACGCGGACGGATACAGCGTAACCGGCGGAGCCTGCGGCCCGGTCGATTGCAACGATATGGACAGCACCATCAACCCCGGAGCAACCGAGTCCTGTAGCGACGGCATCGATAACAACTGTAACGGCTTGATCGATTCCGCGGATATGAACGCGGTGGATTGCCCGATCAATTGTACCGATAAAGACCAGGATGGCTACAGCGTCGAAGGCGGAAACTGCGGCATCGTCGACTGTAACGATGAGGACGCCAATATCAACCCGGGCGCACTCGAAGTCTGCGGTGACGGAGTCGACAACAACTGTAACAACCGTACCGATAGCGAAGACACGGTTTGTCAGACCTGCAATGATGGAAATGACGAAGAAAAACCCTGGTGGCGGAATCGCGATAAGCATCATTCCGATGACCGGGATAACAGCCGTGACCGCAACAATGATCGTGACAGAGACAGCTCAGACGATGAGCACGAGCAAGATCGTGACCGGGATGGATCCCGCGACCGGAGAGATCGTCGGGACGATTGATCCACAACAGTGAGCGTGATGCGGCGCAACGCCGCATCCTGAACCGCCGCCCCTGCAATGTCAGGTCTGGATCCCCTAGGCGATTGAGACTTGCCGTCGCAGGGGCGGCTTCCTAGCAAGCTGTTGAAATTCTACTCAGACGGTACGATCCTGCGTTGAAAACCGCCTCAAAATGCTCATTTACTCTAGTAAACTGCGCTTTTTCGCCGGTTTTCGCCTTGTCTCGCATTCGTCTGAGCGAATTTCAACAGCCTGCTATCCGTTGATGAGTCTCATCGATTGTTTTGGCAACTGGCGAGGAGGCAGACAATCCTCATCCTGAAACCGCCCTGCGACCGCTTCCAGACCCGCACCGATCTGCTCGCTCAACCGATTCAGCAGAACATATCGATTACGGTACATTGAACGTCTTTTCGAAACGACCTCATTCAAGTCTCTGGTTATGGGTTGTGCGGGTAATTCATAAAATGCTTCGCTATGGCGTATCCCGCCGCGGTCTGACCAGACTTCGTCGTAATTGAGATATAAATGACAGTCCTTCTTCTTCAAACAATAAAAATAGTGCTTGTGCTGACGATGTGAATCGGCAATTGCATAGATTCGATCGATCCCCACCCGATGGCAAAAGATCTGAAATACCTCGACCATCAAATCACGTGGACGAATGCCATAAGTTTTTCGGGTCATGTCACGATACAACGCCTCGACATCCTGCATTCGTCGCCCCTGAATGGCACCCACCAAGGCGCAAATCTTGTCAGAGACATTTTTGTATAACGAGAATGCCAGGGTAAATATCCGCTCGTGGCCGACATAGGTATTCAAGGTCAGCATCCCTTCCCTCATGAACAGGCCGTTCTTGTCGATCACGACACGTAATCCCGGATAGACATCATCGGCCTCGGCAAGAATTCTTTCCTGATTGGCCTGGCAATCGATTCGGTAAGGTAGTTCGAGGAGGGTTGTGAAATGACTATAGAGATACTCCACACGTTCAGAGGCACCCCAGTCCTTGCATTGATAGGGCCAGAAGATACTCGGAATGGCTTCAGGATGCTGCTCCATCAGCACTTGAAAACGATCGACCGTGACCGGGTCCATGAGCATGATATCTTTGGCATTCAATGATGCCATGACGAAATAGGCGATTCGCCCTTTGAGAGATCCGTATTTCAGAGGACTGAGTTTGGCTTTGCGCTGATCAGGCTCGAGGGTGATCTTTTCAGAAGACTTCAATATCAGAGAAGCTCTTTTAAACATCCTGAGATTCCTTTCATACAACGGGTCCTGTGTATCGTTGTGTGCTACGAACTCCCATCGACCTGAACACTCGCCATCACGCTAGCATCCAATCTGATGCGAGAGATCGGTCCATTCCGTGCCAAAGCATGGCTCTACGATCCTATCACAATGAGATGGATGGGCGGATACGAGGCAATCGGCTCAAACCGCAGATTGCGCCAGAATTCTGTAAATTTTCGTGACCTTCATCACTGATCAATATTGATTGTGCAAAACCGCATTGTGCATGCGGTACCGCACGATTACTCGATGCCGCATATCGGACGCGCGAACATACCCGGAATGCAGTAATTTGATTATCCGTGAGATACATAGGGAAGGCCGGATCGCCGGGATAGTGCCGGCATCCGAACTTATTAACCCGAGGCCACGAAAACTGAGCCGATCATCCATGCTCCGCACACTGAGCGCTGTCCGAATGCTTTGAGAGCCGAACAGACCGTTCCCGGTTTCAGAATCGATAACCCACTTTACCGAAGATCCGGGTGTTCTTCAGATCGTCATTGGTGTCATCCAGCTCCTGGGTCCACTGATAACGGGCTTCCGCACCCAGGAACAACTGATCACTCATTTTGTAATGCAGGCTTACACCACCCTGGATCGCCAGAGCCCCTTCATTAACGTGACGGCCGTCCGCATCCACATAGCCAATACCGGGACCAATACCGATCGAAAACTTGTCATCGATCCGATACAGGTAGTGAGGATTCATTTCAAAGCTGGTGATCTTCAGACCGCTGTCGTCATATTGCATGTAGCTGAACTGCTGGCGGATGCTGCCCTGGGGCGGGTCCAGCAACAGGCAATTCATGGAGAGTTCCAGACCGAAAGACAGGTCCGCATCCAGCCCGTGAGGCAGGGGGTCGGCGATTCCTCCCATCACGGAAAGAGTCAGATCCGGATCGAAGCCGTCGCTCTGGACCGGGAGAAACCCCCACTTGTCCGCGGCCCAAAGCTGGGTATGGCCCAGTCCCAGGCCAACCATTGCTAAAACACCAATGATCTTTTTGTTCATGATTTTTCCCGGATTGGCTAAAACTACTTAAAATCCGGCGCATAATATAGCAATTTACTCTGGTAATCTGTGACGTAACCTCCATGAAGATCTGGAAACCGCTCCCCATCCCATTGAGACAGCGATCGACTTGCAAGTACCGCTTTCAATAACGTCTCGACTCCGCTATATATTCATATGGGTAACATTCTGATTTTCTGGAACTTATCCCATTGCTTGAAAAAAGACCGGAAAGAACCCTGGATCACCGGGTCCCGGCACTGAAACCCGGCCATGGAAAGCCAGGGAAAGTCTGCTGCCGCCCCCCCGGAAGCCTGGTTCGTTAACGACTAACAACTTGTATTTATAGCTTTTATATTACAGAGGTGCGCATCATGACATCCCGATCCGGAATCTTCGTAATGGTGCGTAAAGGGCTGCCCTGGCTCTACCTGCTGATCAGCACGCCGCTCATGGCGAACAAATTTGAAACCATCGGCAGCGGGGTCCTGGGATCGAACCAGATTAAGATCGAGTACCTGCAGATCATCGCCTACGTGGCGGGCGGATTTTTTTTGATTGCCGGCATACTGTCCATCGTATTGCACAACAGCAATGCCCAGACCCTCAACTACACCATGTGGAAATATTCGGCCGGGCTGTTTTTTCTGCTCAGTATCGCATCTGTGGCCGCCGGCCTGTTCATGCGCTAGCAGACTCGCAGGCGGTCGAAATGCTGCACTGACGGCCCGATCCCGGCATGAAATCCAGCTCAAAAGACTCATTTACTCCAGGAAACAGGGTTAGTTCAGCGAATTTCACCTCGTCTCGAACGTATCTGAGCGAATTTCAATAGCCCGCCAACTCTTTCAACCGTTTGCCGAAGGCACCACGTAAAACAACACGGAAAAGAAGTGCAGCATGCTTCCGGCCATCACAAACAGGTGCCAAACGGCATGATGATAGGCCAGACGCTTCCACACATAGAAAATCACCCCCAGGGAATAACAGAGTCCCCCGGCCAGCAGCAGCCATAAACCGCCCGTTTCCACGGAATCGATCAACGGTTTGATGGCGACCACCACCAGCCATCCCAAACCCAGATAGAGGGTCAGGGAGAGCCATTTGAAGCGGTCCCTGCGCAGGAACTCGAACAACACGCCGAACAGGGCGATACCCCAGACCAGACCAAACAGCAACCAACCCCAATCGCCCCGCATATTCACCAGGGTATAGGGGGTGTAAGTGCCCGCGATCAAGAGAAAAATCGCCGCATGATCCAGGCGCTGCAGCACCCGCTTGGCCCGCGGCATGGGGATACTGTGATACAGGGTCGAGGCGGTATACATGAGAATCAGGGTGGCCCCGTAGATACTGCTGCTGACCACATGCCAGACATTTCCATACAGCGAGGCGAAGGTCACCAGCAGAGCAAACCCCGCAATACTCAGAAGGATGCCGATGCCATGGGTGATCGCATGCGCGATCTCCTCGCCGAGGGAGTATCGGCTGTCACTCATCTCAGTCTGCATTCCCCGCCCGTCTCCCATGCTCCAGAGTGTTCCTTTTCAATGCGCTGTTACTCCGCAAATTCCAAACGTTCCTGTATCTTTTCCAATGCCTGGCTGGCGCAAACCTCATCCCGTTCACCCCCTGGCGCGCCGCTGACCCCCAGCGCGCCCAGCAGGGATCCTCCCGAGGTGATCGGCAACCCGCCCTGCAACACCAGGATACCCTCGACGTGATTCATCTCCTGCTGAATGTCCCTGCGGTTGTCGCGAAACACGCCGGAAGCGACACCGGACAAAATCACCGCGTTGGCTTTTTCCCGGGCGATCTGGAGGGTAAACCGACTGGCCGCCGCGTCTCTAAGCACCGCGGTTTCCGCACCGTCACGATCAACCACCACCGCGGTCACCTGATAGCCCTGGGCGCGGCAGGCATCCAGCGCATGCTTGACCAGCTCCCAAGCCAGATCCGGGTTCAGACGTTTTACCATGATCACGTCACCGGGGAACGATACAGCGGGCATCAGGCCGGCGCAAAGCAACAGCCAGAACAGGCATCTCTTGATCAACACAGGGGGGCTCCGATCAGGTTGGAAATTCTCCGGCGTATTTTTCGATCCACTCCATGGCGGCTTCCTCTCCCGAGATGGTTCGGTTCTCGAGGGTTTTCACCATTTGTTTGTACTGCTCAATATAGCAAAGCTGCTCGACCATGCGCACGGCATAGGCGGTTTCCGACTCGATGAACTTGATGCCCACCAGAAAGCCCTGCTGCTCCTCGCGGCACCACACCACCACGCCGGTGGCATGGAAGCGCGGGGGCATTATGGGGATCGCGATATTGATCTCGGTACCCGGATCGATCGCCATTTCAGACATGAAACAGAGCCCGCCGGAACTGTAGTTGGTGAGTTGCTCCCGGTTCATGTTCACCCGCCCCCCGAGCTGGAAGTCGATGGGCACGTCAGTGGGGTGTCGGATGTAAAGACGCATGGGCGTTGTGGCAGATTCAATAATCCGGTTTGGTTTGCTGATCCCACCGGGGCCGACTGGCGGGAACCCTCTTGCAGGCTGTTGAAATGCTACTCAGACGGTACGATCCTGCGGTGAAAACCGCCTCAAAATGCTCATTTACTTCAGTAAACTGCGCTTTTTCGGCGATTTTCGCCTGGTCTCGCACTCGACTGAGCGAATTTCAACAACCTGCCAGTATCATGTTCTACACTAGAATGACACCCCGGTACTCAAGATAAAGCAAAGGTCCGACATTTTTTCAAGTTTTCCATAAATACCACGCATCATAGACCTGTCCAGACAGGGGTCTCAGGGAGCCCCTGGGCATCAAACGTACCCACCGATATTCCTGTTGCATGTTGTCTGACAAGATCACAGAATCGTTTGCATGAACACCCCTCCTTTTCTCGAAATGCTCACCCGGCTCATCGGCGCCGCCTCCATCAGCAGCGTCAACCCGGACTGGGATATGGGCAACGCCCCGGTCATCGAATTGCTCGACGAGTGGCTGCGGGGCCTGGGCTTCGCCACCGAGATCCAGGCGATACCCGGTTACCCGGGAAAGCTTAACCTAATCGCTTCCGCCGGCCGGGGTTCTGAAGGACTGGTGCTCTCCGGACACACCGACACAGTACCCTGCGATCCGCAGATGTGGCACCAGGACCCGTTTATCCTGACCGAGCGGGATCAGCGCTACTACGGACTGGGCACCGCGGATATGAAGGGATTTTTCGCGGTGGTCATCGAAGCGATCCGGGAACTCCCCCTCGACCGACTCAGGCAACCCCTGGTGATCATCGCCACCGCGGACGAGGAGAGCAGCATGTGCGGGGCCAAGCATCTGCTCGACCTGCACCGCAGTCTCGGTCGTCACGCGGTCATCGGTGAACCCACCAGTCTGAAGCCGATCCGCATGCACAAGGGCATCTCCATGGAGGCGGTCCGCCTGATCGGACAGGCCGGGCATTCCAGCAATCCCGCACTGGGGGTGAACGCCCTCGACGGCATGGTTCAGGTGCTCGGTGAAATCATCCGCTGGCGGGAGGATCTGCAACGCAGGTTCCGTAACCCGGCCTTCGAGATCGACGTACCCACACTCAATCTCGGGCACATCCACGGCGGAGACAATCCGAACCGCATCTGCGGTCAATGCGAGGTGCAGTTCGACCTGCGCCCCCTGCCCGGCATGGATCTGGAATCCCTGCGCGGCGAATTGCATGAACGCCTGGCAAGCACCTTGAGCGGCAGCCGCCTCAAGTGGGAAAGCTTCTCTGTGTTCGAAGGTATCCCGGCGATGGAAACCGCCAAAGACGCGGCCATCGTTCGTGCCCTTGAGCAACTCACGGACACCCCCGCCGGTGCCGTGGCATTCGGCACCGAAGGCCCCTATTTCAACAGCCTCGGCATCCAGACCGTGGTGTGCGGCCCCGGACATATCGACCAGGCACATCAGCCGGATGAGTATTTGCCCATGTCGCATATTCAACCCGCAATTAACCTGATAAAGTCGCTGGTTAAACAGTTCTGTCTTTAGGGTAAGGCTGCATGGCACGGGCAGGTCGCAAGGCATCAGATAACTTTGTCGAATGGTTACGCGGGTCATCACCGTATATTCATGCCCATCGGGGACGCACTTTCGTCATCACCTTCGGCGGCGAAGCGGTTGCGGACGATCACTTCCCTAACCTGATTCACGACATCGCGCTGCTGCACGGGCTGGGCATCCGATTGGTGCTGGTGCACGGTGCACGCCCGCAGATCGAGGAGCGACTCAGCACCCGGGACGTGGAGACCCAGTTCGTCAACGGCATCCGGGTCACCGATGCCGCCGCCCTGATGTGCGTCAAGGAAGCCGCCGGAACGGTACGGGTCGAGATCGAGGCGCTGCTCTCAATGGGACTGGCCAACTCACCCATGGCCGGCGTGCGCATCCGTGCCGCATCGGGGAATTTCGTCACCGCCAAGCCTATTGGGATTCGGGATGGGATCGACTTTTCCCACACCGGACTGGTGCGCCGGGTCGACGCCCAGGGTCTGGAGCAACGGCTCGAGGCCGGGGCGATCGCCATCGTGCCGCCTTTGGGGTACTCCCCCACCGGGGAGGTATTCAATCTGAGCGCGGCGGACGTGGCCGCCTCGGTGGCCACCGCCATCGGCGCGGACAAACTGATCTGCCTGGTGGAAGCCAAAAGCCTGACCGACTCACGCAAGCGTCTCATCACCAGCATCCAGCCCCGCGAGGTTGACGGCCTGCTGCAGAAGCGGCCGAAAATGCCCGCGGATCTGCGTCTGCACCTGCAGGCCGCGGTCACCGCCTGCCGGGGTGGCGTGAAGCGCTGTCACATCATCAACCGGCAGGTGGATGGCGCCCTGCTGCGGGAGCTCTTCACCCGGGACGGGGTGGGTACACTGATCACTGCGGAACCCTACGAGGAGACCCGCACCGCCGGTATCGATGATGTGGTGGGCCTGCTGGGTTTGATCGAGCCCCTGGAACAGCAGGGTGTTCTGGTACGGCGCTCCCGGGAGTTGATCGAAACTGAAATCGATCACTTCACGGTGATGGAGCGTGACGGCATGATCATCGCCTGCGCCGCACTCTATCCCTATACGGACGAGGCGATGGCGGAACTCGCCTGTGTCGTGGTGCATCCGGATTATCGAGGCTCCGATCGCGGTGAACGGCTGCTCTCCAAGATGGAAGCGGCCGCGCGTCAGCAGAGTATCGGCAAGCTGTTCATACTCACCACCCAGTCTGCGCACTGGTTCCGTGAACGGGGTTTCGTGCTTGGAGCCCTGGCCGATCTGCCCATGAAGAAAAGGGCGCTGTACAACTATCAACGCAACGCCCAGGTGTTCATTAAGAATCTCTAATGCGCTGCGGATCAGGTCCGCTTACGTCATGAAGTCGACAGCCCAATCCTATTCAAACGCTGTTATTTTTATCTGACGCGGACTATTATCCAGGGTTATGGATAATCATAATGAGCTGGAGGGACAAAAAGCATGGGATATTTGGTATGGACGGATGATCTCAATACCGGGATCGATGTGATCGACGGTCAACACAAACGCATCGTCGAATATATCAACAAACTGCATGAAGCACGGCTGAATAATGACGCAAAAGGCATCGGCGATATCATCGCCGCCACTGTCGACTACACCGTTTCACATTTCACCTTTGAAGAGACCCTGATCGAGGACGCGGGTTACGAATTCATTCGTCCCCACAAAAAGGTCCATCAGCTGTTCATTCGCCGGGTGTCGGAATTCAAGCAGCGCTTCGATCGGGGCGAAGACATCTCGGAAGAGTTGCATGGCCTGCTGGCGCGCTGGCTGTTCAGTCACATCCGCAACGACGATGCCGCCTATGTGCAGTCGGTGAAGAGCAACATTCTGAAAATCACCGAGGACAAGTCGGACAACGGCTGGCTGGCCCGTTCATTCAAACGTGTGTTCGGTGGACGTCATACGTCATAGTTCCGAGCGGGTTTAACGCACGCTTCACTCCTCGATACTTTCGGGGGGGGCCACCTTGAGAACCTCTTCGATGGTGGTCAGACCTTTCATGACCTTTTGCGCACCGCTCAAGCGCAGCGGCCGCATGCCTTCGCTGATCGCCAGCCGGCGGATCCGGTTGACATCGCAGTCCGGGGTGATGAGACGTTTGACGGCCTGTGAAACCATCATCATTTCATAAATGCCGACCCGCCCATAGAAACCGGTCTGGCGGCATTCGAGACAACCACTGGGTTGATAAACATGGGTCGGTTTGCTCTTCGCCCGCAGCGGGTAGATCAGGCTGTCCCAGAGTTCCTCGTTCAACGGCACCTGCTCCTTGCAGTGCGGGCAGAGAGTCCGGGTCAGACGCTGACCCAGCACCCCGAGCAGGGTGGCGCGCAACAGGTAGGGCGGCACGCCGATCTCCAGCAGCCGGGTGATCGCCGTGGGTGCATCGTTGGTATGCAGGGTGGAAAACACCAGATGACCGGTGAGCGAGGCCTGCACCGCCATCTCAGCGGTTTCCCGGTCGCGGATCTCGCCGATCATGATGATGTCCGGATCCTGGCGCAGCAGGGTGCGCACTCCGCTGGCGAAGTCGAGATCGATATTGTGCTGCACCTGCATCTGGTTGAAGCTGGGCTCGACCAGCTCGATCGGGTCCTCCACGGTGCAGACGTTCACCTCGGGCCTGGCCAGTTCCTTGAGCGTGGTGTAGAGCGTGGTGGTTTTCCCCGATCCCGTAGGCCCGGTGACCAGGATGATGCCGTTGGGGCGATTGATCAGGGATGCCCACTGATCGGTCTCCGACTGGGAGAAACCGAGGGCGCGGTAATCCTTGACCAGCACTTCCGGATCGAAGATACGCAACACCAGCTTTTCACCGAATGCGGTGGGCATGGTGGATAGTCTCAGTTCGACCTCCCGCCCCTGGCTGCTGCGGGTCTTCAAACGGCCGTCCTGGGGACGGCGCTTTTCCGACACGTCCATGCGCCCGAGTATCTTGATGCGCGAGGTGACCGCGGTGCCCACCGACGGCGGTATCTGATACACCATCTGCATCACCCCATCGATTCGAAAGCGGATATTGGTCTGGTTGCGAGTGGGTTCGATATGGATATCGCTGGCCCGCTGACTGTAGGCGTACTGCAGCAGCCAGTCGACGATGTTTACCACATGCTGGTCGTTGGCATCGAGTTTACCACTGCGCCCCAGCTCCATGAGCTGTTCCAGGTTCTGCACACTGGAGCCGCTGTCCTGCCGATCGTCATGGGCGGCGCGTACCGCTCGCGAGAGGCTGTAGAACTCGACCAGGTAGCGTTCGATATCCACCGGGTTGGCCATGACGCGGCGGATCTGTTTGTTGAGGATCGGCTCGAGCTCCTCCTGCCATTCCCGCTGAAAGGGCTCCGAAGTGGCGATCGTCACCTCGTTCGGCCGCACCTCCAGGGCGATGATCTTGAAGCGCTTGGCATAGGCATAGGACATCACCGCAGTGATCGCGGGCACATTGATCTTGAGGGGATCGATGTGCATCAAAGGCAGCCCGACCCGCTGCGAAAGCCAGTCGGTCAGACGATCCAGATCCAACACGGTTTGCGGGTCGCGTTGATCGGACCACTTGTGCTCCGCGATCATCACCAGGGGATGTTGGCTGCGCCGGGTGCCCTGATTCACCGCCTGGACCGTTTCACCCAGTTGACTGGGGATCAGACCGTCCTCCACCAGCCAGCTCAACAGATCCGCCAGTTCCAAGGGCCGCTCCGTCAGAGTCGTGATCATCGTGTAATCCCAGTCATATCATTTATGCCCTTTATCCTTTGATCCGAATACGCAACCAACCACTAAACCCAGGCTGCAGAATCGACGCAGACCCCAAGCGGTGGACTCCCAGTAACAGGCAAAGTTTTTACTGTTTCTGCGCAATCATCAAGCTCACCCCGCATTCCACGAGCTGAGCGAGCCTAAACCGGCACTGCGGTGGTATCCACCACCCGACGCAGTACAAAACTGGAATGCACGCCGGTCACCCCTTCGATGCGGGTGATCTTGTTCAACAGCAGCACCTGGAAATCGTCCATGTCACGCACCACCACCTTGACCTGGTAGTCCGCATCCTGACCGGTGATCAGCAGGCACTCCAGCACTTCCGGCATGGCGCGCATCGCCGCCTCGAAGCGTTCGAACCGCTCCGGGGTGTGCCGATCCATGGAGATGTGGATCAGCGCCATCAGGTCGAGCCCAAGCTTGCGATGATCGAGATGCGCCCGGTAACCGGCGATGATCCCGGATTCCTCCAGCGCCCGAACCCGTCTGAGGCAGGGCGATGGAGACAGCCCGATACGCTCGGCCAGCTCCTGATTGCTGATCCGACCCTCCTGCTGCAACACCTCGAGAATCCGCCGATCGTAGCGGTCCAGTGTAATGTTCATGTTCACTTTTGACACGAGTGTTCCTGGATATTTCAATGTATACGATCACTAAGACATATTATTGCTCATTCTCTGCAAATTGTCGCCATATTCGCAAACATCTGCCCGTTACTTTGCATTAGGCTTTCAACATCGGCCACAAGCCACAATCCACCCGGAAGCTCCCCAGCAGGCAATCCCTGGGAGTCTCCGGGACGACCCGGCAGGTTACCCCCGCCGGGTCCCGTCAGAGCCTCACGAGGGCCTGACCCAGGATCGCCGCTGTCGGGAGATGACCGCGGCCCCCTTAATCCGACCATCAGGAGTCATCCGTGAAAGCCTTCGATCATCGCAAATACCACCCGTCCCCGGTCGTCCCCATGGCCGACCGTCAATGGCCCGACAATCGCATAGAGACCGCACCGGTCTGGGCCAGCGTCGACCTGCGTGATGGCAATCAGGCCCTGCTCGAGCCGATGAACGTCACTCAGAAGCAGCGCCTTTGGGATTTGCTGGTGAAACTGGGCTTCAAGGAGATCGAAGTCGGTTTTCCCGCCGCCAGTGAGCCGGACTACGCCTTCGTGCGGCGTCTGATCGAAGAGAGACGAATCCCCGAGGACGTCACCATCCAGGTACTCGTACAGGCCCGCGAGGATCTCATCCGCAAGACCTTCGAGGCCCTGCGGGGCGCCCGACGCGCTATCGTGCACGTCTACAACTCCACCTCCACGGTGCAGCGGGAACGGGTATTCCGTAAAGACCGGGAGGGGATCAAGGCGATCGCAGTAAACGGCGCTCGGATGCTCCAACAGGAGGCCGTCCGCTATCCGCACACCGAGTGGGTATTCCAGTACTCACCCGAGAGTTTCAGCAATACCGAGTGGGACTACGCCGTCGAGGTATGCGACGCGGTGATCGATGTCTGGCAGCCGACCCCGGAAGCCCCGTGCATCATCAACCTGCCCGCCACCGTGGAGAGCAGCACCCCCAACCGTTTTGCCGACCAGGTGGAGTACTTCTGCCGGCATGTCTCCCGACGCGAGGCGATCATCGTTTCCGTGCACACCCACAACGATAGGGGCAGCGCGGTTGCCGCCGCGGAGCTGGCATTGCTTGCCGGAGCGGACCGGGTCGAGGGGACGCTGCTGGGCAATGGCGAACGCACCGGCAACATGGATGCGGTCACCTTGGCGATGAATCTCTACAGCCAGGGGATCGATCCGGGCTTGGATCTCTCGGATCCTGACGAGGTGATCCGCGTGTACCGGGAATGCACCGGACTTCCGGTCCATCCCCGTCACCCCTGGGTCGGCGAACTGGTGTACACCGCGTTTTCCGGTTCGCATCAGGATGCGATCCGCAAGTGCCTGCATGTTCAGGCCAAGGATGAGCCCTGGCAGGTTGCGTACCTGCCCATCGATCCCAGGGATATCGGACGGGACTACCAGGCGGTGATACGGGTCAACAGCCAGTCCGGCAAGGGCGGTGTGGCCTACGTGTTGGAACGCGATTATGGGATCCGCTTACCCCGCTGGATGCAGGTGGCGTTCGCCCCCATCGTGCAACAGGTCTCCGAGCGGATAAAAGGGGAAGTGAGCAGCGAGACCATCTACCAGCTGTTCATGGAACACTTCGTACAACCCCGGGGAGCCTACCGGCTCGCCGGATACCGGCTCGACCATACTCAAGGATTGGAGCGCATCGAGGTGCAACTGCACAAGGGTCAGCAGGAGATCCGCATCGAGGGTGAGGGACAGGGAGCGATGTCGGCTTTTGTCGACGCCCTGTCGAAAATCGAGGGCTCGGTGATTCAGGTGGCGGACTACGCCGAGCACGCCCTCGAGGAAGGCACTCAGGCCGAGGCCGCCGCCTACGTCCTGTTGAAATACCGGGGGGAACGAATACCCGGCGCCGCCTTCGACCGGGATACGGTGAGCGCCTCGCTGAACGCCCTGCTCTCCGCCTTGAACGCGGCGCAGGGCGAGCGGCGGGCCGCTTAGGAATGAGAGACGGTGCGATACAACTCGTTCCCACGCTCTGCGTGGGAATGCATACCAGGTTAGCGAGATTGATCAAACACCATGAGTTAATCTTAACCCGAGTCTGCAACGAGTTGAGGTTCATTCTGTACAAACTACAGGGACAACTGAAATGCTGTTCCGTTGATACCCCTCTCCCGCAAGGGGAGAGGGTATTTACCTGGATAGGTTTGTAGTGTTTCCATCTGGTTCAGTCTCTGCAGAATCCCGGGTTCCACTTCGTTTCACCCGGGCTACATTCGAGCAGTCACTCAACGTACTTCAATTGTGATTCCCCTCTCCCCTTGCGGGAGAGGGGTATCCATCAAACTGTGAGCGAAGCGAACACCACAACTCAAAACTAAAAACTCATAACTAAAAACTCACCCAAGGATGTCATTGCCGAATGCCTTCAATCGACAGCACCAACTCCACATCCCGGGAAGCGGGTCCCAGATCGAAAGGGATACCGAAATCCGCCAGGGAGATGGTGGTGGTTCCCAGAAAACCCCGACGGTAGCCACCCCAGGGATCATTGCCATGACCAATCGATTCCACATCGATCACCACCGGCTTGGTCACCCCCCTCAAGGTCAGATCACCTTTGAGCACCGCCTTGCCGCCTGCGCTCTCTTCATAGGAAGTGGAGACGAATTTCGCGGTGGGGTACTTGTCCACGTAGAGAAACTCCTCGCTGCGCAGATGTTTGTCCCGTTCAGCGTGATTGGAGTCGACACTGGCCGGAACGATATCCACGCTGACCTTGGAAGCGGCGGGATTCTTTTCGTCATAACTGAAGTTACCGCTGAAATCATTGAAGCGGCCATACAGCCAACTGTATCCCAGATGCTGGATACGGAACTGGATGAAGGCATGGGTTCCCTGCCGGTCAATGGTGTAATCTTCGGCATTCACGGACGGCACCCACAGGGTGGCGAGTAACAACATAACAAGGGTTTTGCGAATCATTGGATATTCCTCCAAGTGGTTAAGAAAGGATGTAACTCGGTGTGGGTCATGCGGTCTCACGACCGCGCTTAAACTGCTGGGTAATGGTGGCAACGCGAGCGCCATAGGATTCGGCGGTCGCCAGGTCACCGCTCGACGGCGCCGCGGACGGATCCACCTGGAAACTGGCGGCCATGGGACCGATATAGGAACCCACCCGGTTGGTAACCTCGGGTCCGGGACCCTCGAGGCTATTCATGCTGTCCGGATCGCTGGCCGCGGGATGCAGCCCCAGGCTGACAAAGATCATGCCCTGCTGCATGGCATTGATCATCAGACCCACCAGGGTGTTGAGCTTGTCCCCAGAGAAGGAACTCGAGTTGGTGAACGCACCCGCCACCTTGTCTTTCCAGGCCTGGGTGAACCACTTGCCGGCGGCCGCCTCGAGAAAGGTTTTCATCTCGGCGGACATGCTGCCCATGTAGGTAGGGGCACCGAAAATGATGGCATCCGCGTCATCCAACCGATCGAGATCGGCCCCGGCTTCCTCCACCGTGAGCAACAGGGCTTCCACCCCAGAGACAGACTTGGCGCCGGCCCACACGGCCTCGGCCTGGCGCTTGGTGTGGCCGTAGCCACTGTGATAAACGATTGCGACGGTAGTCATAACGACGTCTCCTTCGGTTGTAAACTCATAAACAAAAATGTATGTTCCGGCCGGTTAGCGCCCGAACATGCGCATCAGGGTGCGATCCCGGTCGATCCAGTGATGCTTCAAAGCCGCCAGGGCATGCAGCAGGGAGAGCACCACCACGCTCCAGGCAAGATACAGGTGCACCTTGCCCGCAATCTCTTCCTGTTGTTCGCGCCCGCTGATCAGCGCGGGCACTTCAAACCAGTCGAACACCTCCAGCCCTCGACCATCCGCGGTCGAGATGAGATAGCCACTGAACATGATGGCGAACAGAATCAGGTAGAGCAGCGTATGCGCCCAGACTGCCGCGAGCCGTTCGTAGGGACGGTGGGTCTCGAGATGCTCCGGGCGGGGATTGAGCAGACGCCAGATCAGGCGGAATGCCAGCACCAGGAACAACATCACACCGATCCCCTTGTGCCACCAGGGTCCCAACCGGTACCAGGCGTCGTAATAGCCCAGACTGCGCATCCACAGACCGAGTCCGAACATGCCGTACACGGTCAGGGCCACTCCCCAGTGCAACGTAATGGCCACCACGCCGTAGCCTTGTCGATGATTGAGAACGTGCATCAGAAACGACCCTCCTGGTAGTCCTGAAAGGCCTGCCTGAGTTCCGCCTCGTTGTTCATCACGAACGGTCCACGGCGCGCCACCGGTTCACGTAACGGCAGACCCGCAATGAGCAGAAAACGGCTGGTCTCATCGGCCTTGACCTCGATGCGTTCCCCCTCGCCCATGACCGCTAGGTGGTGGGGTTTGATGCTTACCCCATCGACCCGGATCAAACCGTCCACGGGATACAGGAAACCCTGAAAATCCGGTGCGATCGGCTCAATCAGTTCCTCTCCGGCAGGCAGAGTCACGTCAAGGAAGCTCACCGGGGTCATGAGTTGACGGACCGGCCCTTGGGTGCCCCTGGAAGTCTCACCAGCCACCACCCGGATCTCGGTGCCGTTCTCCCGGGATTCCCGGGCCACCTCCTCCCGCTCAAACTCCTGGTAGCGTGGAGCGCTCATCTTGTGCTTTGACGGCAGGTTCACCCACAGCTGGAAACCGGCCAGCAGTCCCTCCCGCTGACGCGGCATCTCGGAGTGCACGATGCCGCGGCCCGCGGTCATCCACTGCACACCGCCTGCGGAAAGAATGCCGCTGTGCCCCGCGTTATCCTTGTGCGCCATCTCCCCGGCGAGCAGGTAGGTAACGGTCTCGAATCCCCGATGCGGATGCGGCGGAAAACCAGCGATATAGTCATCCGGATCATCGGAGCGGAAATGATCCAGCATCAGGAAGGGATCCAACTGGGGCAGTTGCGGCCCACCGATGAGACGGGTCAAACGCACACCGGCGCCATCCGAGGTTTCGAGTCCGGACAGTATCCGGGTTATGGATCGGTTCAATTGCGCTACGGCCTGCATGTCAGCCTCCTGTGCCCTGGGGCAGCAATTCATGAGTAGTTAAGTAGGATTTTAGATTGCATATTTCAGGGATAAAGGCCAATATTCAGGAATCACTATTGCAATTTCAGCAACAATCAACCTGTCAATGAACCGCCTGGAATCCCTGGAAAGCTTTGTCGCCGTAGTCGAATCGGGGCGCTTCAGCACCGCGGCTGAGCGTCTGGGCATTGGCAAGTCGGTGATCAGCCGGCGGGTCTCGGAACTCGAGGACCACCTGGGCGCCCTGCTGCTGCATCGCACCACACGCCAACTGTCCTTAACCGAGGCGGGTCGCGCCTTCTACCCCCGCGCGGTACAGGTCCTGGAAGACCTGTCCGATGCCGAGCAATCGGTCTCCCAGGCGCAGCAGGAGCTCAGCGGGCGGATTCGTCTCGCCGCCCCGCTGACCTTCGGTCAGCTGCACCTGGCCCCGGCCTTGACCGCCTTCATGGAGCAGCATCCCAAGGTGATACTGGATGCGGATTTCAACGACAGCGAAGTCAATCTGGTACAGGAGGGCATCGATCTGGCCCTGCGTATCGGGGAATTGGCGGACTCCAGCATGGTGGCGCGCCCGTTGGCGCCGATCCGCTTGCTGGCCTGCGCCAGCCCCGGATATCTGGCGAAACACGGTACGCCGCAAACCCCCCAGGATCTGGAGCAGCACCAGGGACTGTGTTACAGCAACATGCCGGAACCGCAGAAGTGGCGTTTTATCGACAGCGCGGGACGGGGGTTGAGTGTACGTATTCCCCTGCGCATGCAGGCAAACAACGGTCAGATTCTGCTGGAGGCCGCCGCAGCGGGGCACGGCATCTGTCTTACGCCCACCTTCATCGCCTACCAGGCGATTCTCGAGGGACGCCTGGTACGGATCCTCGAGGACTATCAAACCCCGGCCGCAACGGCCTATGCCATCTATCCCAACCGCCGTTTCATTCCACAGCGGGTTCGGGCGTTCGCGGACTATCTGCGCGATCTGTACGGTGACCGGCCCTACTGGGACGAAGGCATCTTTTAATCAAGCCTCTTCAAACGCATCACCTGTAGCCCGGATGCAGCGAAGCGGAATCCGGGAAGCCCTACGTCGATAGGGTGGAGATAGATCCCCCCTCTATTTCGACCCAGGTTCACGCAAGCGCAGCATCACACACCCAGGGTTATCTCACCCGCCTCGACACATTGATAGATGAGCGTATTGATGGTCATGGGACCCACACCCCCCGGCACCGGCGTATAGGCGCTGACCCGATCGATGAGCGGGCCGATCTCGATATCCCCAACACCGCCGGGGTGATAGCCTGCATCCACCACCACCGCGCCGTCCTTGATCCACTCCGCTTTGATATATTCCCGCCGACCCAGGGCACCCACCACGATATCCGCTGTTTCGATAATGGCCCGCAGATCCCGGGTTTTGGAATGACAAACGGTTACCGTCGCGTTGGCATTCAACAACATCATGGCCATGGGCTTTCCCAGGATCGGGCTTCGACCCACAACCACCGCATGCCGGCCTTCAAGGGGGATCTCATAGGCCTGCAGAAGACGCATGATGCCCTTGGGGGTAGCGCAACCGTAGGCCGGCTCACCCATCGACATCCGGCCGAATCCCAGACAGGTCACCCCATCCACATCCTTGCCGATATCGATCGCATCGAAACAGCTTCGCTCATCGATCTGCGCAGGTACGGGGTGTTGCAGAAGAATGCCGTGAACATCCGGATTCCCGTTCAACTGCTCGATTTCATCCTGAAGCCTTTGAGTGGTCGTATCCTGGGGCAGAACCACACTCAGGGAACGCATGCCGATGCGCTCACAAGCATTGGCTTTCATCTTCACATAGGTGGCGGACGCGGGGTCGTCCCCGACAAGGATCGTGGCCAGTGTGGGCGGCTCACCTCGGCCCATGGCTTTGAGAACGGCAACCCTCTCGGATAATTCCTGTTCGAACTTTTTCGCAAGTGCTTTACCGTCGAGCAATATTGTTGTCATCACATGTTATCCAGCGCTTTGCTTTTCCCAGTGCCGTGCAGAGTCAGACTTTGCAATGTCGGATTATAAGAATGCCATATGGCATGAAACAGCATCTAGTGCAGTGTCCTATATAAATCATATACTTAGACGAGACCTATCCTGAGATGGCGTATAAATCACATCGCTCGCCCTCCGGGAAGCCACTCAAGCCACGATTGCCGCGTTGCAGCCCTTGGAAAGGGAATAGCCATTCCCTGCGGGCTGTGCCCCGAAGGAAATGCCCTTGGGGTACGCCTTGCACTCGCGGCTTGAGTGGCTTTCTAAATACATGATTTATATAGGACACTACACTAGCGGGCTGTTGAAATTCTACTCAGACGGTACGATCCTGCATGTAAAACCTCAATCGATCACGGCATCTTTCCCGCCCCCATCAATCAACTGCTGCAGAAGTTGTTCATCAATTGTTTCGTTCATGAGCAGGTCCCTCACATCCTGCCGGGTATCCGCGCCGACTTGAATCCCTGCCAACAACCTGTGCCGGTAACTTCGCAACAACGAAAGAACTTCATCGCGCGTGAAATCCTGCTTGAGCGGGACACGTGATCTTCCGCCCTCATCCTGCACGGTTACCTCTGCGGACCGTCGGATCATACAATTTCGTCCCGTGCCCTCTTCAGAGGCGGTCATGATTCCGGTTTTGGTGTAACGCCGACCTTCGAAGAAAAAACTCTGACCTATGGGTACCTGAGGGAAACGCATAACCACCTCGATAGTGATCGGTATATTCGATTAACCCGACACCTAAATGCGCCATGTTCTGACGAAATGTGCCTGACCTTTACAATCACCCGATTACCCATGAGCAAAGCGATCTAGTCCGCCGCAAGGAGCGGTTTCAGGTGTTGGGTTAACAGACTGTTCGCTGCGCTCAAGCAGCCAGTCCCTGAGCTTCAGTGGGTTGTTCCCGGGTTCCGCTTCGCTGCACCCAGGCTACTCGGTTGCGATTCCCGTGTGTCCCGAGCCACGTAGCCCGGGTGCAGCGAAGCGAAACCCGGGAGCCGGTAGAAGGCAAAGCACTGCGGGACCCTGTAAAACGCTCCAAGCACTTCCCTACTCCCCTCGCTCGGATTCAAGGATGCACATCCCGGTCTACCTGCATGAATCGCTGTAACAGCGTGGCCATGAAACCCTTGGGCGGAAAGGATTCGGTATCGACCCGGACCACCCGGGACTGTTCATCCGGGTTCAGCTGCTCACGACTTTTGCGCTGCAATTCCAGCACCGAAAGATCCGCCTCGGACGCATCCTCGCCGACCTCGCTGCGTCGTTGCACGCGCGCCTCAAGGGTTTCATCACGGGCATGACAATCCATGATCAGAACCGGAACACCCAGGCGTCGGGCCATCTCAAGAAAAAGTCTCCGCTGCCACTGTTTCAGAAACGCCGCATCCACGATCACCGAGTAACCCGCCTGCAGCAGATGCTTCGCCAGTGCGCACAGATGCTCGTAGGTCGTTTGGTTCGCAGCCTCGGAATAGCGCTGAACGGAACTTTCCACCTCCCCATCTCGACCGCTCGGGAAGAGGCGCTTGCGTTCCACGTCGGAGCGCAGACGGATCGCCATCAGATGCTCCGACATCCAGTCGCTCACCGTGGTTTTGCCGGAACCGGACAACCCGTGGGTCAGGGTCAGGGAAGCCGGAGGATGCCGGGTCAATTCCTCCGCCAGCTCGATGTACTGCTGATATTCTTCCAGTTGCGCCTTCTGCGCCTGGGATGTGAGCCCAGGCTGAAACGCCCGGATCGCATGCACCTTGGCCCGCACCATGGCGCGATAGCACTGGTAGAGGCTCAGCAAGGGCAGACCGGCATAATCCCCGGTAAAGGCCAGATACTGGTTCAGCAGGCGTGAGGACGCTGCGTTCATGCCCCGGTACTGCAGATCCATGAGCAGGAAGGCGAGGTCGTTGAGGGTGTCGATCCATCGCAGTTCAGGATTGAATTCAATGCCGTCGAAGGGGGTGATACGGCCTTCGAAGCGGGTGATGTTACCAAGATGGAGATCACCATGGCACTCCCGAATCCGTCCGCTCTCAGCCCGCTCCTCCAGCAGCGCCCGGTGTTGCAGTGCCTGTTGGTCCAGCCAGGTCTGCAAGCGGTTGAGCCGCTCCACATGCAACAGCGGCTGTTTCAGGGCCCGCAGGGTCTGGAAGTTATCCCGCATCGGTTTGAGAATCGTTTCGACTGCAGTGTATTCGGGATTCGTGCAGACCTCGACCGATTGATGAAAATCCGCGATCAGTCTCGCCAGCTCATCAATCGTGTCCCGCTCCAACATCTGCCGGTCGAGCAGGTCCTCCTGGCGAAAGCGGCGCATTTTTACCGCGTATTCCAGGGGTTCACCGAACTCGATCAGCCCTGGTCGTTGCAAATCGCCGCCAATCCCGACCACGCCAATATAGAGCGCAGGCGCCAGACGCCGGTTCAGACGCACCTCCTCCTCACAGCACAGGCGGCGCTTTTCCAGGGTTGAGAAATCCAGAAACCCGAGATTGACCGGTTTCTTGATCTTGTAGACAAAGTCCCCGGCAAGCAGGAGGTGGGAAATGTGGGTCTCGATATGTTCGATGGGCTCTTGCCCCGCTCCCAACCCTTCGGGATGGCTGATCAACTGGCGAACCAGCGTATTCTGTTGATCGGTCTCGACAACCTGGGAAAACATCAGCGGATTCCGGTCGCAAGCCGTGTCACAACGCTACCCGACACAGGTGGGAGGACCGCGGCTTTGGGATGTCCGTTGAACCGCGCGAGGAGACGTCCTTCACAGACCTGAGCGGTCAGACTGGCAATGAAGTCGTTTAAGAGATACACCCGCGGTCCCTTGACTTAATATTAGATAGTGCTAATATACTGCGCACTTTTGATCGTAGGTAGTCTGTGGCGATCCCTACTGACCGTCAACCGAGTCTCTCGGATGACACCTGACGAACCTGATACTGATAGTTTAGAGGCAAATCCATGAATATCGACCGTATTGTCCTAGCCTTTGCCGGCTTTGCAATCCTATTGAGTGTCACCCTTTCCCAGATTCATCATCCCTATTGGCTCTATTTCACCGCCTTCGTCGGTCTGAACCTGCTGCAGTCCGCCTTCACCGGCTTCTGCCCGTTGGCCTCCATTCTCAGAAAGATGGGGAAGAGCAGCGGATCCGCGTTCTGATCACGCACATTTGACCCACTGAACCGATTACAGCCTTGGTTGGCAGGGCGCAGGGACGCGCCAAATTCAATCGGCAGACGCCTCCTCGTACTCCACCGGAACCCCCTGCAGATCATGGGCGGTCGCACCGGTGATACGGACCCGGATGAAATCTCCGGGATCCAGATCCCAGCCACCCGGAATGAACACCTGACCATCGATCTCCGGAGCGTCCGCTGAACTGCGGGCCACAACCTGCTTGTCCCGCACCTCATCCACCAGCACCACCTGCTCGGTACCGACCCTGCTGGCGAGACGTTCCCGGCTGATCTCCGCCTGCACTTGCATGAAACGGGCTCGGCGCTCCTCCTTCACCGCTTCCGGCACCGCATCCGGAAGCACGTTGGCCGCCGCGCCCTCCACCGGGGAATAGCTGAAACAGCCCACCCGGTCGAGACGCGCCTCGCGCAGGAAATCCAGCAATTCCTCGAACTCGGTCTCAGTCTCGCCGGGGAACCCGACAATGAAGGTGCTGCGCAGGGTCAGGTCAGGACATTCCGCGCGCCATTTGGCAATCCGCTTCAGCACCTGTTCGGTTGCGGCAGGACGGCGCATCGCCTTGAGCACCCGCAGGTTGCCATGCTGCAGGGGCATGTCCAGG
Source organism: Candidatus Thiodiazotropha sp. (assembly GCA_050305635.1). Classification (GTDB taxonomy): domain Bacteria; phylum Pseudomonadota; class Gammaproteobacteria; order Chromatiales; family Chromatiaceae; genus Thiodiazotropha. Next base: position 41,703 of record JBNLFS010000109.1, read on the forward strand.
TAGGGCAGGATATGCCCTTCGGCCATCAGCGGAATCAGGTCGTCCACATGGGGATAGGGGTAGACGTAGTGCAGCCTCACCCAGGCCTGAAGCTCACCCAGGGCTGCCGCCAGATCATGGATCCGGCTCTGCACGGGGCGTCCGCCCCAGAAGTCGGGCCGGTAATGGGTATCCACTCCGTAGGCGCTGGTGTCCTGGGAGACCACCAGCAGTTCCCGCACCCCGGATGCCACCAGACGTTCGGCCTCCTGCATGATTTCATGAAAGGGCCGGCTCACCAGGGGGCCCCGCAGATCGGGGATGATGCAGAAACTGCAGTTGTGATTACAGCCTTCGGAAATTTTCAGGTAGGCATAGTGTCCCGGGGTCAGTCGCACCCCCTGAGGAGGCACCAGGCTGGTAAAGGGATCGTGGGGGGCCGGCAGGTGCTGATGTACAGCCTCCATGACCGCCTCGTAGGCATGCGCCCCGGTGACCGCCAGCACCTGGGGACAGACCTCACGGATTTTCGCTTCGTCCTTGCCCAGACAGCCGGTGACGATCACCCGGCCATTCTCCTGGAAGGCTTCACTGATCGCCTCCAGGGACTCCTCAACCGCGGAATTGATAAATCCGCAGGTATTGACGATGACCAGATCCGCTTCCTGGTAACTGGGCGATATCGCGTAACCTTCCGCCCGCAGACGGCTGAGGATACGCTCCGAGTCCACCAGATTCTTCGGACAACCCAGAGAGACAAAACCGATATTGCTGCTGTGTGGCATGTGAGTCAGTAATTGAGTCGGAACAATTCCCGCCGATAGCGGGCGACCTGTGGATCCTGAGCGTCCATGCGATCAAGGATGACCTTCATCGCCTTGCGGGCGATCCCGTTGCGGTAGGCGCTGTGACGCCGGGTCATTTCAAGCAGCAGATCCAGGGCCTGGGTCGGCTGATCGCCCATCAGTTCCACAGCCGCCAACTGATATCTCAGCGAGGGGTCTTCCGGATCGCTGTCCAGCTTCGCCTTCAGGGCTTCCAGCGCATCCGAGGATTGCGCGGTCACCACCAGGTCCACGTGTGTCAGCAGGTCACGGATCTCGTCCGACTCCCGGGCCGTTTCGGGCAGGCTCATCAACAACGCATGGGCCTCGGCGTAGCGCACCTGGCGGATCAGAATCTTGCCCATCAAGGCCGGATGGCCGAGATTCTGTGGGTCCTCCATGGCGGCATTCGCCAGTATCTGCAATGCCTCATCCGCCTGTCCCGACTGCCAGGCAGCGATCGCCTGACGATGAATCGGCTCGAGTCGGCGAGAGACGTAGGCCTCGATGATCTTCGGATAATCCGCTTCCGGTTGTACCCCGTGATACTCACCCACGATCTGACCGTTGAGGAACAGCTTGAAGGAGGGCAGACTGCGTACGCCGAAGCGCTGTGCGAGCGCTTTCTGATCATCCGTATTCACCGACACCAGCAGAAACCGCCCCTGATACTGTTTGACCAGACGGGCGAAGATCTCCTGCTGTTTCAGGGATGGACCGACCCAGGGGGCCCAGAAATCCACCACTACCAGGCCACGTTTGGAGTTCTCCACAACGAGCCGATCAAAATTCTCTACGGTGCCTTCCAGGATAGGACTTGCCTGGCTCATGAATTGAGCAGGCCCATCAGCGAATCGCTGGTGAAGTCACGCCCCATCTCTACGATGATGGTCTCGGACAGCTCCAGTTCGCCGTTGACCAGATGCGGCAGCAACTGCTCCGCGATCTGCTGCACGATCAGCATACCCGCGCGGTTGGGATCGTCCTCCGGCAGAGTGTCGATGTTCTGCTCCAGAACCTGCAGGTAGCGGTTGAAGGTTTCGGTCTGAATGTCCGGTTCGAGCGCCTGAAACTCGGCTGTGAAGTCCATATGAAGCTCACGCCCGGGTTGCTGCGGATCGTCCAGGACACCGATATTCAAAGGACCCTCGATCAACATGATCACACTCCGTCAGTGATGATGAATAATCAGCACATAGTAATGGGTTCGGAGTGCACTTCAAACCAATGACCCAGAAAACACCGGGAAATCATGGATCCTGGATTCGTTATCCTGCGGACCGTCGCTGCTCGATCGCTGCCCGCTTTTCCCTGTCAGGCTTCAATGGCGGGTCAAGTCACGCTCTGAGAGGGCATCCAGCCGTTCGAGCGCACGAACCACGGTGGATTCCCGGGCAGGGGTTGCGGTGCGCTGCATGTAAGCCATCAGCTCCGCGGCCGAAACCTCTTCCACATCGTAGAGCGGAAGCGGCGTTTCAGAAAAAATATCCTTTTTAATCATTATGATATCCGCCTTTGTTAAACCTGTGGTTTAAATACATGTTAGCCCGTTATAAAAAATATGCAAATTCGCTATCATGTGAGGCTTCAACCGCCACAACGACCTGAGCCCGGCCCCCGGCATGCCCCAGATCCTCAACCGACAGACCCGCATCACAAAGCATCATGAACCATGACATTGTTCTCATCGGTATCGGAGAGATCGGCGGCATTCTCGCCAAGGGGTTCCTTCGCGCGGGATATGCCGTTCACCCGGTAAACCGGGGCACGGATATGCCCCGACTCGCTGAATCGCTGCCAGCACCACGACGGGTGGTCGTCGCGGTTGGGGAAAAGGACCTGCCCCGGGTGCTCAACGAGGCATCCGAAACCTGGCGCTCCCGGTTATGTCTGCTGCAGAATGAGCTGCTGCCCACGGACTGGTCCGGGATTGCGCAACCCACCGTGATTTCGATCTGGTTCGAAAAGAAACCCGGCACGGATGCCAAAGTGATCATGCCCTCTCCCGTCTATGGGCCCGAATCCAGTCTGCTGAAGCAAGCCCTGGAAGGCATCGGCATACCGGTCAGGGTCTTACGGGACGAGGCCGAGCTCTTGTTTCAGCTGGTGGCGAAGAACGTCTATATCCTCACGACCAATATCGCTGGCCTGCGCACCGGGGGCACGGTCATGGAACTCTGGAACGAGCACCGGACGTTCGCGGAAGCGGTGGCACGGGAGGTGATCCTGCTGCAGGAAGCCCTGACCCGCAGCGATCTGGATTCGGCGCGATTGATCGAAACCCTGGGGGAAGCCTTTACGAGTGACCCGAATCATCGCTGTATGGGCCGCAGCGCGCCGGCACGCCTGCAGAGAGCCCTGGAACACGCCCGCCAACTGGGCCTGAAACTTGCCACGCTGGAGAGCGTAAACGAATCATTGGGAGCCCACTGAATCATGCCCAAATCCCCCGAAATCGCACCCGGCATGCGGGTCAGTATGCATTTTTCCCTGTCGCTCAAAGATGGTACCGAAGCCCTCTCCACTTACCAGGATGTCCCGCTGGAGTTCACCCTGGGCGACGGCACTCTGGAACCGCTGCTGGAGTATGCCCTACTGGGCCTTCACGCCGGCGATGAACAGACCCTGGAGGTGTCCGGAAACGAGGTGTACGGACCACCCGATGAAGACAACGTACACTGGATGGAGCGACAGCTTTTTCCCTCGGACATGGCCCTTGTTGAAGCCCAGGTCATCGCCTTCGGCAACGACCAGGGCGAATCCATACCGGGGGTAATCCGGCAGGTCGAAGCCGAACGGGTACTCGTGGACTTCAATCATCCGTTGAGCGGCAAGCCCTTTCTTTACAAGGTGACCATACTCGCCGTTGAAAACCAGGACTGAATCGATGCAGAAGATCTTACTCGCCAATCCCCGGGGATTCTGTGCCGGCGTGGACCGCGCCATCGAGATCGTCGAACGCGCCCTGGACCTGCTCGGCGCACCCATCTATGTCCGTCATGAAGTGGTGCACAACCGCTTCGTGGTCGAGACCCTGCGCAAGCGCGGCGCCATCTTCGTCGACGAACTCGATCATGTACCCGACGGGTGCAGCGTGATCTTCAGCGCCCACGGGGTCTCCCAGGCCGTCCGTGAGGAGGCGGAGAAACGCAAACTCCAGGTGTTCGACGCGACCTGTCCGCTGGTGACCAAGGTACACCTGGAGGTGGCCAGACGTTGCCGGGAAGGCTACGAAGTCATCCTGATCGGCCATCGCGGCCACCCGGAGGTGGAGGGCACCATGGGGCAGTGCACCCGGGACAACGAGCACTCTCACATTCACCTGGTGGTTACCACCCGGGATGTGGAGAGCCTGCAGATCGGCAATCCGGAGAAGATCGCCTATGTCACCCAGACCACCCTGTCCATGGATGACACCCGCCTGATCATCGAGGCCCTGCGGCGGCGCTTTCCCAAGATCACCGGACCGAAGAAAAATGACATCTGCTACGCCACCCAGAACCGCCAGGACGCGGTCAAGGAGCTGGCCCGAAGCTGTGATCTGGTTCTGGTGGTCGGCTCACCGAACAGCTCCAATTCCAACCGACTCAGGGAGATTGCGGAAAAACATGGGCTGCCCGCCTACCTGATCGATGGTGCGGATGACATCGACCCGAAATGGCTCGCAGGCAAACAACGTATCGGCGTCACCGCAGGCGCCTCGGCGCCGGAGGTGCTCGTCGAGAGCGTCATCGAGCAATTGCAGAAATGGGGGGCGAAATCCGTGATCGAGACCCGGGGGAAACCGGAAAAGGTGGTTTTTGCGCTGCCGAAGAGTCTTATGGGTTAACCACAAAATCGATCGGATCACACTTCCTATCGGTTCTTCAAAATAACCTGTTTTTGCGCTGAATCCACACTCAATATCCCTCTACCGATTCCTAAACAACCGATAAATGGTGTTTTTTATGGATATCCGGGCATGCTCGCCCGATGAGCGGTATGCCAACCTCGAAGCAGCTCAACTAAGCTATTAGTCAGAATAATCGAGGTCACTCAATGAAACGAATAAAAGGATTCACCGTTATCGAATTGATGATCGCAGTGGTCATCCTCGCCGTTCTGGTCGCTGTCGGTATTCCGAGCTTTCGGGATGCCATTGAACGAAACGCCGTCTCGACCTCAAGTAACGAGGTGCTGAACGGCCTACTGTTTGCCCGAGGCGAAGCGATCCGGACTGAAACAAATACAACATTCACACCCCTGCCGAACGGTTGGCAAGTCACTTCCGGTGGCAACATGATCAGAGATCAAAGGTCCACGCGGGCAAACATCAGCATCGCAGGAAACCCTGTTGCATACAATGCCCGTGGTAGAGCCAATATCGCCAACGAGGAAACGGTCACGATCCGATACGACAACGAAGTAAAGGGTTATGTATGCGTCAGCTTGACCGGTCGCCCATACACCAAATCCGCCGAAGATGGAAACTGCCCATGAGAACAGAATTCAAAGGCCTGACATTCCGATACGCGCGAGGGATGACCCTCATTGAAGTGCTGATCGCTGCGATTGTGATCGCAGTCGGATTGCTCGGCGTTGCGGCGATGCAGGTGACTGCCTTGCAAGGTTCGAGCAACGCCAGTTTCAGAGCCCGGTCGGTTGACCTAGCTTCCACATTGACCGATCGGATCAGGGCAAACCTCACGGCACTGGACACCTATGCCACTACGGTTGCGGATGGGTGTAACACACCTCCCAATCCGATCTGCGCAATGGTACCGGACGGCAGTGACTCGGCCGCTTCGGATTGCACCCCGGAGCAGATGGCCGCATACGACGTATGGGAAGTCAGCTGCAAAGTCGAAAATGAATATCCACCCGGCAGCACCTTGACCATCACCTGCCCAGGCGGCTGCCCGACCTTGCAGCAAATGACCATAGATATCAGCTGGCCGACACCGGAACTCGTAAACGACGTCCCAGTGATGCAAACCGTATCCACACAGATCATACCGGGTGCACCAATTTCCACTCCCGGTGGAGGGGCATAATGAGACAGCTCAACTCCTCTCAATCCGGTTTTTCAATCATATCCCTGCTAGTGGCCAGCGCGATAGGCCTGTTCCTCATTAGTGGGATCATCACGGTCTACATTGACAGTAAAAACAGTTTCAATGCCAGAACCGCGATTTCCACCACAACGGAAAACCTCCGCTTTGCCATACAGGATCTCAAGCGCACCATTGTCATGACCGGCAGAGGCGTGCCCCAGAAAGTTGACAACGTCGACGCTTACCCGTCCTCCGGCGCCGACAATGGCTTCAGAAGCTTTCCCGCGACCGGCGATTACATCAATATCGACCGGGACGCCAATGGCAACAGTGTCATCGCTATGCGTTACTCAGATGGACCCTCGCCCTGCGGCCTCGCAGGAACCCTCGACGGCGGCACGGCCACAGTACGATTCTTTATCAACGACGATAACGAATTGGTGTGCGCCGCCACGGGACCCTTTGGAGATTATGAACAACCACTGGTATCTGACATCGTTGCGATGAGAGCCCTATACGGGATGGACCGCGAGGACGAAGACACCGCCGCCGATAAATACCTCAGTGCGTCAGCAATCGACAATGAGGAATGGAACTTCGTCGTGTCCATCAGAATCGGGCTGGTTGCCGGTTCGGGGGATGCCAACCCGCTACCCAACAATTTCCGGGAGAGTCAGCCTCAGACCTTGGATCTGCTGGGCGCCGATTATGACGCACCGGACACGGAGTTTTTCTACAAGGCCACCAGCACCACGATCTCGCTCAGAAACCGGAACGGTATCGTTCAGAGACAGTAATCATGACAGCGTATCGACACATGTATAGACCATATCGTTCGAAGCAGAGAGGGGCAGCCCTGATCATTTCACTGATTATGCTGATGATCATCACCTTGCTCAGCGTAAGCGCGATGCACAACATGAATCTTGACACCAAGATCACGGTCAATCATCAGTTCAAGGAACTGAGCTTTCAGGCCGCAGAGAGTGCGCTCGCCACGGTGACAGCACCCAATCCGGTGGTGCAGGTACCGCCGCCCATCACCGATGCCGAGGTGCTCAATGCCAATTATTTCGTTGCCCCGGAAATCACGGATCACATGCCACAGCTGAATGCAGACCTGACCATGCGGTTTCTCTATATGCTGGAGAAAGACGAACCCGCGGACGCATCCAGGCCCGGGGTGAATGTATCCGGATTTCCAATGAACAGCGCGTTTGTCACCTACATGGCCACCGCCGAAGGACATGTCGGACAAAGCAACACCAGGACCACCAATCGGTCGCAAGTCATTCTCTTCACCCAGTGAAGCGATTTTCAGGAGCACCTGACCATGAAGACCCAGAAACACATTTCATTGCCAAAGAAGGCCAGCGCGATCGCCCTGCTGATCAGCGCTACATACGGTTGCGCGGCGCTTGCGGACGACGTTGAGATTTACCTCTACGAGCCACCCGACCCGGTACCGCCCAACGTTCTGTTCGTGCTTGACGAATCCGGCAGTATGAGCACCCGGGACGCCCGGGACATCAATGACAACCGCGTATCCCGTCGCGACGCCCTCGTCCAAGCGATGCACGATATCTTTGACGTTGAATCGATGCAGAGCGTTAACGCGGCCTTGATGGGCTACACAACCGTCAGCGGAGAGAACACCGCCTTGCGATTCGTCGCACATACCGGTAACTTTCAACTGGTGGAAGACAACCCCGCCCTATTCCAATCACGGATTGACAGCCTGCGCACCCTCAATTACACACCGACGGTGAAGGCCCTGGAAAGCGCCGTAGCCTGGTTCCGCAACGACCGGACCTTTGTCGACTTCAATAACAACACCATGACCTCGCCGATTGCCGGCGATCCTGCGGATAACTGGTGCAAACCGAATCATATCGTTCTGCTGTCAGACGGTGAACCGAACTCCAACAGCCCCACATCCGGGTTGGGATACGGCCTCACAACCTACGAAGGCACCAATTGCGCCAGTGACGCAACATCCCGATATCAGAACGGCCGTTGCGCCCGGGAAATCGCGCAGTGGGCTTATACAACTGATCTCGAAACCGGTGACGGCTGGACCGATCAACAGCACATCTTCACTCACACCATCGGATTTGCCACCACCTCGACAACCGAGACGTTTCTTAGGTCGATATCCTCGGCTGGAGGTGGTGACTTTTACCCCGCCAGAAGCGCGGCCGACCTGGTAACTGCCTTCGAATCGATCCTGACTCAAGCCCAGCAGTCGATACCCTACACCTACACGGCCCCGGTCATCCCCTTCAATCAGGACAACGCCGCCGTGAGCGGCAACCTGATCTATGTGCCGATGTTCGAACCCACCGCTACGCGCTTCTGGAAAGGCAACCTGAAAAGCTACACGATCCGTGCGGTCGAGAGCGGAGATTCCACTGAGATCGTGCTACTCGATGCCAACGACCACCCCATCGTGAATGACCGCTACGAGTTCGTCAGCTCAACGGATCACTGGAGTACCTCCAATGACGGCGGCCAACCGCTTGTCAACGGTGCGGCGGCCCACATGGGCGAAGGTGGCGCCACCCGCATGCTGTTCACCAACATCGATACGAGTATTCCCTTATCCAGCGCAACCAACCGGGTCGCCACCAACACCATCACCAACGAAATGTTGAACGTCGGTACTGATGTGGAGCGTGAAGATCTGGTCAACTGGATCACCTGGAACTGGACCGCTCCCGCGCCAGTCGGCGATGAGGAACCTCTGGCCTCTCGGGAAGGCGTAATGGGCGCCCCCATCCATACCCAACCTGCCGTGGTGGACTACGGTAACAATGACACGGTCATCTACATGCCGACCAGTGAGGGTGTACTCGAAGCCATTGACGCGGAAACCGGCGAGGAACTCTGGGCCTTCATGCCGCAGGACCTGCTTCCCGACATCGCCGTGATCAAAGCAAACAGTGAATCAGCCGTACCCTATTACGGTCTCGACGGTCCGATGACCATCTACGAAACGCATGGTGAGAAAATGCTCATCGTCGGCATGCGTCGAGGTGGTAAAAGCTACTATATGCTCAATATCACCGACAGACTCAACCCGACTTTCGTCACCCAGATCACCGATCCCGATCCGTCTAATACCGGTGACAGTTTCGACGGCCTGGGCCAAACCTGGTCGAAACCTCTGCTGACGCGCATGTACACGGGCGGCGGTATCACGGATGTACTGGTATTTGGCGGTGGTTATGACACCGACCAGGATACGGCCACAACGAGAGCCAATGACGACGAAGGAAATGCGATCTTCATTATCAACGCACTGGATGGCACCCTGGAGCGAAAGATATCCAACAGCACGACTGGCGTATCCGAAATGAACAACGCCCTGGCCGCCAACGTGCTTCCCTTCGATATCGACCGTAATGGCATTCTGGATCGCCTGTATGCCGCAGACGTCGGTGGCCGTATTATCAGGATCGACATACCTCAAGACGCTACGTCATCCATTACGGGCGGCGTGATTGCGGACATCTACGGAGGCACGGCCTCCCAGTATCGCCGCTTTTTCAACACCCCCGAGGTCGGCTATTACAACAGGAACGGTATCCAGTATCTCGCCATCCTGATCGGCACGGGCAATCGGCCCAACCCCCTGGACACCACGGTTACGGATCGTTTCTACATGATCAAGGATCCCAATGTCTGGACAGCACCGGCAACCTACGTCGCAGTGACTAACAGTAATCTGTACGACGTCACCGACAATCTGATCCAGGATGGCAGCGATGGTGAAAAGACCACCGCGCTCAGTAACCTGGCGTCCGCCCAGGGCTGGTACCTGGACTTCCGGACTTCGGAAAAGTCTTTCTCGAAGGCAGTGCTCTATAACTATGCGGTGTTGTTCACCACCTTCAGCGCCACACGAGACGCGGAACTTGCAGTCTGCGAGGCCCGCGGGGCGACCGGTATTTCACGCTTCTACGCCATCAATATGATCGATGGATCGGCCATGTTCGCTGGACTGGGCGGAGACAACTCGACCCTCAGCGGCGGAGACCGTTCGAAGGTACTGAACATGCTCGGAATGCCGCCGACACCGACACTCGTCTTCCCTGACGGCGGCCAAGGCATGCTGGGCTCCGTTGTCAAGGCCATGGTCGGCTTGGAAGAGGTTACCGAGTGGCCGATGCAGCTGATACCCATCTGGTGGGAAGAGGTGATTGAATGAGCGTCCGACGCAACAGACCTGCAGGCTTTACCCTGGTCGAACTGATGATTGCGGTAGCCATCGTAGGCATATTGGCAGCGATTGCGTTTCCAAGCTATAAGGAATATGTCCGCAAAGGGCATAGAAACGATGGCATGAAGACACTGATGCAAGCTGCTCAGAAGTTAGAAATCTACCGTTCTACACATGCTCAATACACCAATGATCTGGTAGCGTTAGGTTTAGACGCTACCAGCCCGGAGGGATATTATGACAACCTGCAAATATCTGCAGGGCCCTGTTTGGTTCTCGCTAATTGTTACACGATTGAAATCGTTCCAACCAACCAAGGCGGACAAAATCAGGACACCGTCACGGGGTATCGTCTCCACTCCACCGGCCTGAAAGAGCGTAATGAGGGTGGATGGGTTGAGGGCTGGAAATAGTGACACCCGGTATCGCCGGGTACATGACGATACCCGGCGATTATACTGCGGAATGTTTGCCTGCTAATATGAGGAGCTTAATTAGCAATTCCAGACGCATGAACTCCACATGACAGACTGCCTCATCGTCGGCGGCGGCCTAATAGGCATGCTCACTGCCAAAGAACTGCAAGATGCCGGCATGCGTGTCACCCTGCTCGAAGCAGGCCGGGTCGGCCGCGAATCCTCCTGGGCAGGCGGAGGCATCCTTTCCCCGCTCTACCCCTGGCGTTATCCGGACCCGGTGACCGCCCTGGCCCGTTGGAGCCAACAGGCCTACCCCGATCTCGCCGCCCGGCTTATCCGGGAGAGCGGCATAGACCCGGAACTGACCCCAAGCGGCCTGTTGGTCCTGGCACCCGATGATTCGAAGCGGGCATTGGAATGGTCTCAGCGACATGATCAAACACTGGACCTGATCGACCCCCGGCAAATCGAAACCTGCGAACCGGCACTCAGCCACGCCACCGAGAATGCCATATGGATGCCCCATGTTGGACAGATTCGCAATCCCAGGCTTGTCAAATCCCTTTACGCTTCCCTCGGCGAAGGTGTCACCATTATTCAAGACCAGGCCGTTACAGGTCTGCTGACTGATATAAATCGGATTGCCGGAGTGACTACCCGGCACGGACAGTTTCGTGCAAAACGCGTGATCATTTGCGCGGGCGCCTGGAGTGGCAAGCTGTTAAAAGAACTGGCGATGGCTCCAGCCATCGAGCCCGTGCTGGGACAGATGATCATATTTCGTCATCGACCGGACCGCATACGCCGCATCACCCTGCACAACAACCGCTATGTCATCCCCCGTCGGGACGGGCGTATCCTGATTGGAAGCACCCTTGAATACAGGGGTTTCGACAAGCAGACCAGCGAACAGGCCAAACAGTCTTTACAGGAATATGCACTCAGCCATTATCCGGAGCTCGCAGAGGCGCAAGTCGAACACCACTGGGCGGGACTACGCCCCGGATCTCCGGCAGGAATACCCTATATCGGATCGGTACCTGAACTGCCCGGGCTCTACATTAACGCCGGGCATTTCCGAAACGGCGTGGTGCTCGGACCCGCATCCTGCCGGCTTATGGCCGACCTGGTGCTGGAACGAGAGCCGATCCTTCCGGCAGAACCCTATCAACTCTCCGCCAAACGGGACGAGCAGCCTGCCGGGTGATTTCCAGGCCCATAAACCCCGTGACCGACCCGCACCACTCAAACCCGCCAGGTCTGGACCCGGGCAACTGGCCGAGTCTATAATGGCCGGCTTCCAGCCGATGTAGCTCAGTCGGTAGAGCAACTGATTCGTAATCAGTAGGTCAGCGGTTCGATTCCGCTCATCGGCTCCAATCCGCTCCGAAACTTCACGCCTGTCGCCATGCGCTTATTCAAAATCGTTTTTCTGAATCAGGGAAAGGTCTACGAAATCTTTGCGCGAACCGTTCGCCAGGGTGAATTGTATGGTTTCGTGGAGGTCGAGGATCTGATCTTCCAGGAGACCAGTTCCCTGGTCGTCGACCCCTCCGCGGAAAGACTCAAAGAGGAATTTTCCGGTGTCCAGCGCACGCGCATTCCCATACACGCGGTGATCCGTATCGACGAAGTGGAAAAAACGGACCCCGGCCCCGGTAAAATCATCGAAATCGACTCGGATTCCAACATCACCCCTTTCCCCAATCATTTTCTGGGCCCCAAACGCACTCCGGACAAAGAGTGATTGCGTTTCCGCATTGAGACCTCAATCCGAGTGTCGAGAATGTAGGAATCGTATTTTGGGCCGCTCATATGAAACGACTGATTACACTCGTCGGGTTGTTGCTGGTACTGCTCAGCGCCTGCTCTGATCAACCCAATGAACTGGAGACGGATCACGACCTCTCCCCACCCCTGCTGACTGCCGCAGAGCGCGGCGATCTGCCCACCATTCGCAAGCTGCTCGATGACAACAGCCCTGTCGATGTCAAAGATGCCTGCCTCTGGACGCCCTTGATGAAAGCGGCCCTCAACGGCCATCTCGAGGCCGCCCAGCGTCTCCTCGAGGCAGGCGCGGATGTTAATCAACTGGATAAGGGCGGTTACTCGGCTTTGATGCTGGCGGCGTCCAACAATCATGCAGACATCGTGGAACTGCTGTTGCAGCATGGCGCAAACATTAACCAGATCGAAGTGACCGGGGGTTGGACGGCCCTCATATGGGCGGCCAAACTAGGCCACTCCACCTCGGTCGAAGCGTTGTTGAAATATCACCCGGACAGGGAAATCCGGGATTTTGACGGCCTCACTGCCCTGGAATGGGCGCAGAAAGCGGAACACCCGAATACCGCCACCCTGCTGAACCAACCCGATTGAACATACCCCCCCGAATTATTTCTGGCGAGGCATCGCTGCTCAAGGCGTCTGCCCCGTGATGCCACCATTTATCCTGGGCGCTCACCGTCCCGTAAGCCCGGTGAGTTGGCAGACACATCAATCCATCTATAATGATCTGGATCATCATAAGAAATGCGAAGGGAATCTATGATGATTAAGATAAGCCAGTGCAGTGACCCAAACCCGGACATGGCGGAAGACCTGAAGGATGCCCGATCCGTATAAGTCATCGCCCAGGCCCGTTTCCCGACTTCCGCCTGGAGGTATCACATGCCGAGCCGTATCACCAACGATCAGAGTTTTCGCGATGCCATCAATCAGCTGAAACCAGATCAGCAGAGAGAACTTGCTGGGAAATTCATCGCCAGCGTGGCCCACCTGAGTTCCGACCCGAGAATCGCCCGGGCCATCAAAGCCACCACGGACACTTCGCTATCCAACCAGGAGATGGAGGATGTCTACAAGGCGGTCAAGGCATTTGCCACCCAGACCTACACCGCCTGCGGCCAGGACGCGGACTGGGGCGCACAGGCTGAACATTTCGTGGCCTCTGCGGCAGCGGCCGCGCTCTCGTCAGAAGATGATCAAATCGCTAAGGCAGCCTGGAAGACCGCGATGCAGGCCCGGATGGCGAAAAACTGCGAGATGATTCTGAAAGACGAGGGCGGTCTCGCCAATGAAGCGGAAAATCAGTACAAGCTGACCGAGTCCCTACTGACCTGAAGCGCCCAATTTACGGATGGGTGACAACCGGTCACTTACAGGACCTATGACACCAACTTAAGATAAATGGCACTTACTTAAGGTGTTACGCAGCAGTAAACCGGGTCAAGGGAGACCATCCAAAAGAAAATTAACCGCAAATGGACGCAAATTACCGCGAATGAACGCAAAATTTACTGGGTTTACTGAATCTATTTGCACAAATTTGCGGTGATTGGCGTCCATTTGCGGTTCAATTTTCTTCATCTCATTCCCACGCTCTGCGTGGGAATGCCTACTTAGGCTGCTGTGACGATCAGCCTTGCTGAGTGATCCGTACCCCGGTCTGCGTTCCCACGCGGAGCGTGAGAACGAGAAAGTTTCGGTCTTGATTGCATCTGACCGCTGGGCAGCCGTAACAGACATCCGACCGTTGGCGCGCGGCCGATCAGTTTTTGCCATCCATCAGCGTAATGCCATCCAGCCCGTCCACCAAGGAATCCTGAGCCCGGTTCGCACCCAGCTTGATCATCAGACGTACATCGTTCGCGGAGTCGGCATAGGCCAAGGCGTTCTCGTAGCTGATGACACCCTCTTCGTAGAGCTGGTAGAGGTGCTGATCGAAGGTGATCATGCCCATTTCCGTTGAGCGCTTCATCAACTCCTTGAGCTTGTGAACTTCGCCCTTGCGAATCATTTCAGCCGCCAGGGGGCTGTTCAGCATGACCTCGATGGCTGCGCGACGCCCATTTCCATCCGATTTGGGGATCAACTGCTGGGCGATCACGGCCTTCAGGTTGAGTGACAGGTCCATGAGGATCTGCTCGCGGTACTCTTCCGGGAAGAAATGGATGATCCGGTCCAATGCCTGATTGGCATTGTTCGCATGCAGGGTGGACAGACACAGATGTCCGGTTTCGGCAAAGGTTATCGCGTGTTCCATGGTTTCGCGGGTGCGAATTTCGCCAATCAGGATCACATCGGGAGCTTGGCGCAGGGTGTTCTTCAAAGCGATCGGGTAGGATTCGGTATCGATGCCCACTTCGCGCTGGGTGATGATGCAGCGATTATGGTCGTGCATGTACTCGATAGGATCCTCGATACTGATGATGTGCCCGTCACCGTGGTTGTTCCGATAACCGATCATCGCCGCGAGGGAGGTTGATTTACCGGTGCCGGTCGCGCCCACGAAGATCACCAGACCGCGCTTGGCCATGGAGAGATCCTGGATGATCGGCGGCAGGTAGAGGGAATCCAGGGTGGGAATATTGGTTTCGATGCGGCGCAGCACCATCCCCACCGCGTCCCGCTGAATGAAGGCGCTCACACGGAAGCGGCCGATGCGTTTGGCGCTGATGGCGAAGTTGCACTCTTTGGTCTCGTCGAACTCCCGTTGCTGCGCATCGGTCATGATGCTGTAGACCAGGGATTTGGTCTGCTGCGCGGTCAGTGGGTTCTTGTTGACGGCATGGATCTTTCCATTGACCTTGATCGACGGTTCACGACCCGCCGTAATGAAGAGGTCCGAGGCTTTGTTCTTGACCATCATGGACAGGAGTGAATTCAGCTCCATTCGCTTTTCCTCTCAATAACTGTCGCGGGCGAAAGCCCGCATTGTCCAACCGTCTGTTCCGCAGGTGATGCCAGTCCGGCGCGGGGTACATCCTGTCCTGAGCTAAAACTGGTCCTTGTTCTGAGCCTTGGCCTTGGCGTCGAGTCGGCTGACCACACCCCGCTGCACCAACTCCTTGAGCGCCTGGTCCATGGTTGTCATACCGGCTGCCTGACCGGTCTGTATCGCCGAATACATCTGCGCCACCTTGTCTTCGCGAATCAGGTTTCGGATTGCCGGGGTGCCGATCATGATCTCCCAGCCGGCGATTCGGCCGCCGCCAATCTTCTTCAACAGGGTCTGGGCAATAACTGCGCGCAGAGATTCGGAAAGCATGGAGCGCACCATCGACTTCTCGCCCGCAGGGAATACGTCGATGATGCGGTCGATGGTCTTGGCGGCGGAGCTGGTGTGCAGAGTACCGAACACCAGATGCCCGGTTTCCGCGGCGGTGAGCGCAAGTCGAATGGTCTCGAGATCGCGCAACTCGCCCACCAGGATGATGTCCGGGTCTTCGCGCAATGCGGAACGCAGCGCTTCGGCAAAACCCAGGGTGTCGCGATGCACCTCGCGTTGATTGATCAGACACTTCTTACTGCTGTGAACGAACTCGATCGGGTCCTCAATGGTGAGGATGTGGGAGTAATCATTGTCGTTCTTGTAATCCATCATCGCGGCCAGGGTGGTCGACTTGCCCGAACCGGTCGGTCCGGTCACCAGCACCAGGCCGCGCGGAACATCCACGATCTCCTTGAAGATCGGCGGACAGCCCAGGTCATCCAGAGTCAGCACCTTTGAGGGTATGGTGCGAAACACCGCAGAGGCGCCTCGGGACTGATTGAAGGCGTTGACACGAAAACGCGCCAATCCGGGAATTTCGAAGGAAAAGTCGTTTTCCAGAAACTCCTCGAAGTCCTTGCGCTGCTTGTCGTTCATGATGTCGTACACCAGTGCGTGGACCACCTTGTGCTCCAGCGCCGGAACATTGATGCGCCGAATGTCCCCATCCACACGAATCATCGGCGGCAGGCCGGCCGACAGGTGCAAGTCGGATGCGTTGTGTTTGACACTGAAAGCCAAGAGTTCAGCGATATCCATTCATTCCCCCAATTTCACCGGGCAACAGGTGCCCTGATAGGATCCTGGCACAGCTGGGTGCGCTTACGGTTTTTTACGGTCTTTTGAGCCTGCTAGGCTTGTTCCTGTATCGACGTTCGGACGGATAAGTTTAATCACCCCATCACCCGGCGCCTGGGCGACCTGGCCTGTCTCGGTGGGCATGACGACGAACCGCTCAAAGGGCAGTCACGCGGGTCCGCAATCAACCGGACTATGGTTTTCACGGAGTTTCCTGGCATATCATAGACGCCGGAGACCGGTACACGACCGGGACAATCCGATATTTCGTGTTTCGGAACATCACTCAGGTTAACCGGTTTGACCCATCGCTTGAAATGGCAACTGCCTGTCCTTACATGAGAAAATAATATACTACGAGCCGCGGAAAAAAACCGCCCTGCATCAATAAACCGCATTTGAGCAACGTGACATACAGCCCATCCGCCCACGAACAGGACCCCACGCAAGGCTATCGCGGGGTGCTTCAGCGCATCCAGGAAGCTGAGGCGGCCTGTCGACGAGAACCCGGCAGCGTGCAACTGCTGGCCGTCAGCAAAACCCGCAGCGCGGATGAGATCCGCGCACTGGCCGAACTGGGTCAGGTACAGTTCGGTGAGAATTATCTGCAGGAGGCGCTGGGCAAGATCGCGGATCTGCAGGCGTTGAAACTCAGCTGGCACTTCATCGGTCGAATCCAGAGCAACAAGACCCGGTCGATCGCGGAACAATTCGACTGGGTGCACAGTGTCGCCAGCCTGAAACATGCGACCCGGCTCAACGAACAGCGGCCGGGTGGCTTGCCACCTCTGAATGTCTGCCTGCAGGTCAACACCAGCGGCGAAGCGAGCAAAGACGGGCATGAACCCGAAACGCTGACGGAATTGCTGCCGGCCTACCAGGCATTGGAAAACCTGCGCATACGCGGGCTGATGACCATTCCGGCGCCGCTCCGTCCGGGGGACGATCCCCGCCAGCCGTTTCGCCGGCTGAGGGCGCTCAGGGATCGCCTGCGCACACCGGCGCTGCCTCTAGAGACGCTTTCGATGGGCATGTCCGACGATTTGGAAGCCGCTGTATGCGAGGGCGCCACCCTGGTGCGCGTCGGTACCGCAATCTTCGGTCCGCGACAGTATAATAAGTGACAACACCAACAAATGGCCTCAATAAGCGAATGAGCGAAAGTAACATTACATTTCTGGGCGGCGGCAACATGGCGACCAGTCTGGTGGCCGGATTGATCGCCGACGGCTACGACCGCAACCGCATCACGGTCAGTGATCCGGACCGCGAGAAACTCAGCCAACTGGCCGCGAACTACGGCATTCACACCGAGTCGGACAACCACAAGGCCCTCGCAGAAGCGGGGATCGTGGTTCTGGCCGTTAAACCCCAGGTGCTGGAAGCGGTCTGCGGGGAGATCGCCGAACCGCTTCAACAGCAGAAGCCCCTGATCATCTCCATCGCCGCGGGCATCCGCCTGGCCACCCTCACTGAGTGGCTCGGCGATGACCTGCCCCTGGTGCGCAGCATGCCGAACACCCCCGCCATGATCCAGTCGGGGGCCACCGGCCTCTACGCCTCGAACAGCGTCAGCGAGGAGCAGCGCAGCCAGGCAGAGAGCATCCTGCGGGCCGTCGGACTCACCCGCTGGGTCGAAGAGGAGTCCCTCATCGATGCGGTTACCGCGGTTTCCGGCAGCGGGCCGGCCTACTACTTCCTGGTCATGGAAGCCATGGAGGAAGCCGCCATCAGCATGGGACTGGATCCCGAAACCGCCCGTCTGCTGACCTTGCAGACCGCCCTGGGCGCCGCACGCATGGCCATGGAGAGCAGCGACTCTCCGGCCACCCTGAGACAGAAGGTGACCTCACCCGGTGGCACCACCGAGCGGGCCCTGGGGATACTCGAGGCGGGTGAATTACGCAGCCTGTTCCGCAAGGCCCTCGAGGGTGCACGGGAGCGCTCTCAGGAGCTGTCCGATATCCTGGGGCAGCGTTGAGCATGGACAGCACCTACCTCACCAACCCCCTGGTCTTTCTGGTACAAACCCTGTTCGGTTTGTACGTACTGGCGATCCTACTGCGTTTCCTACTGCAGGTGGTGCGCGCCGACTTCTACAACCCGATCTCCCAGTTTCTGGTCAAGATCACCAATCCGCCGTTGAAAATCCTGCGCCGGGTGGTCCCCGGCCTCGGAGGAATCGATCTCTCGTCCCTGCTGCTGGCCTGGCTG
>JBNLFS010000110.1:0-15684 GCA_050305635.1 Candidatus Thiodiazotropha sp.
CCTACGGCGGATACTTCCTGGTATGGCACTCCCATTCGGAAAAGGAACTGACCACCTTCGATATCTTTCCAGGAGGTAGCCTGGGTGCGGTTGTCATCCTTCCTCCCTACGTTCCGATCAACTGAGTCAGGGGAGAGGATAAGACAATGAAAAGGTCAACAAACATGAATGCCAAGATCAAACCGATCATTTTAGCTTGTGCGCTCACGTCACTGGCGGCTCCAGCCCTGGCGGTTACCGATACCTACCTGATCGCCAAGGAGTTTACCAAGAGCCTGCCGGACGGGACCCAGGTGACCATGTGGGGCTACGCACTGGATGTGGGGGGGGCGTGCTACAACATACCCAATCCGATTGCAGATCGCAGAAACAGTGCGGAGTGCAACAACCCTGTGGCCACGGCGCCGGGACCTGAGATCACGCTCATTCCCGGTGATCCGAATGCGCGGATCTTTCTCACCAACATGCTACCGGTGCCGACCTCGATTTTTATGACGGGTCAGGAGCGTCCCTTTTCTGCCGCGACCGGTAATGGACCCACATGGAATGACGGATCCATCGGTGCCCGCACCAGCCCGACCCAAAAAATGCGCTCCTACGGCCGTGAAGCCGGCCCCAATGGTGGACGCCGCGCCTACGTCTGGAACAACTTCCGGGAAACTCCGATCGTGAATCAGGGCGGTACTTTCATCTACTACTCGGGCACCGAACCGCAGAAGCAGGTTTACATGGGTCTTTACGGGGCGGTTGCGCAGACCGCCGCGGCGGGTGAAATCTACCCGGGTGTGCCCTACGGGAATGAACAGGTTCTGTTTTATAGTGACCTCGACCCGGCACACAACGCCGCCATTGCGGACACCACGCCCGGTGATCTGGTCTACAACCCCGGAAACCCGGACTACACACCGATCGATTACAATGCCAGCTGGTTCCTGATCAATGGCGAACCCTACGTGGCCGGTTCGGCTGCGATTCCCATGGGCAATGCCGGCGCACCCGCGCTGTTGCGCTTTGCGAGCGCGGCCAGCGAGAAGCATGTACCGGTGCTTCAGGGCATGCACGGCACCATCCACGCCGAGGACGGAATTCCCTATACCTGGCAGGACGGCTTGACCGGGGTGGAGACCCCTGCACCGGTGCAACAGTACTCGGTGGATCTGCCGCCGTTGAAAACCAAGGATGTGATTATTTCACCGTCCGTGGGTGGAACCTATGCGGTCTATGATGGCAACGGTTACATGACCAACCCCACGGATCCGGACGATGCGTCAGTCGGTGACAGCATTGGCGGCATGCTGGCGTTCCTGAACTTTGGTGCGGCACTCCCCGTCGGTTTAGCCGATGAGATTGTCATCACCTTCCCGGCGGGTGGTACCGGCAGTCCCGGCACGGTGAATGTGCTCGCCAATGACTCGGATCCGGAAGGCGGCACACTGTCCCTGGTCGCTTCCGACACCACCACCCCGACGCTTGGCGGGCTGGTCGAGTGTACCCCCGCGGGTGACTGTACCTTTACCCCGGATACCTATGTGGCCGGTTCGGACAGTTTCACCTACTCGATCTCAAACGGTACGGATCAGGTCGATGGCATCCTGGTCAATGTGACCCTGGTGGAGAACCAGCCTCCGGTGCCCGTGGATGATCCCGATGTCGTGACCGAAGACGGAGTGCCGGTGCTTTTCAATGTTCTGAGCAATGATACGGATGCTGAGGGCGATGCCCTGCAGATCGTGACGCTCAATACAGCCGGTATCGTGGAAGGCAGCGTTGACTGCCCGGACCTTGCACTGGGTGACTGCACCTACACGCCGCCCGCCGCCGGTACGGCCTCGATCTATCCTTTGGTGGAGACCTTCACCTACACCCTCACGGATGGTGTCACGGCTGAAACCACTGCCTTTGGCACAGTCACCGTAACCGTGAATGAAGCGACCGTGACAGTGGCTGCGGTTGCCGATGCCTACACCCTGGATCTGGCGCTCAATACGGCATTGTCGGAAGCCGCACCGGGTGTATTGGTAAATGACACCTACACCCCAACGACTCAGGTGGAACTGGTCGGTGCCGCTCCCGTGAGCGCTGCCGTATTTGCCTTGAATGCGGATGGCTCATTCAGTTACGAGCCGAATCCGGGATTCAGCGGTATCGATTCGTTCAGCTATCAGCTGAATGACGGCGGAACACTCAGTGCATCGGTGGATGTCACGATTGAGGTGATAGCGGTCCCATAGTCGGCACCCCATCCGCAACAAAGCACCCATCCTCTGTAACCGGGTACCAGCATTGGGGCCGGTTACAGAGTGCCAGGGTAAGTATTTTAGGGTAAGTATCTAGCAGACAGGTTGTATTTCGATGAGTGACCCACAAATTCAAGGGAACAATACAAAACAGGATGTTGAATATCAGCCCCGAGGAAACCCGCTGCTGATCATCCTGGCTCTGATCGTGGGTGTTGTGGTGTTTGTCAGCTTTACCTCTCTGGCCCAGGCGCAAACAGAGTCCGCGACCGAATCCACTCAGCCGGCCATGAAATTTCAGCCCCCCGTGGCTGAAAAGATGGTGCTGCCTTCCATGGTGTCGGTGGAAAAGGCACGGGAAATCGCCGAAAAGTGGGGGGTGGAACTGATCAGTCTTCGGCTTACCGCGGCCGGGTACATGATCGATTTCAGATTCAAGGTCCTGGATGTGGGCAAATCCAAGGTGTTTTTCAACAGTCAGGTGAAACCGCAACTGGTGGTGGAGAAATCCAATGCTAAACTTCCCGTACCCATGGCGGCCAAAGTGGGTGCATTTCGCACCACTGACCGGGGCCGCAACATCAAGCCCGACCGGATTTACTACATCGTATTTGCCAATCCCGACGCCCACGTGAAATCCGGTGAGGCCGTCACGATGGTGGTAGGAGACTTCAAGCAGGCGCATCTGGTCGTCAATTAGTGAGGCATAACCTCCACAGATCACCCGGTATTGTCATCTTAAATTACCCTACTCAGAGATAAGGAAAGGATCATATGATAATCAGGAATTGCGCCTCACTGATCACGTTCATCGGTCTGATACTGTCACTGAACAGCCAGGCAGCGGTCACTGTTTACTGTTGCGATGCCGATGCTGAGGCACGCTTCATCCAGGATCTGGCCGGTCTGAACGGGGGCGCGATCAGCATGGCCGGTGAGAGTTTCGAGTCGGATGCCTGGTCCGCCACTCGTGGGACGTTTCCGGCACTGAACATCTCCAGTCAGGGCATCATCTGGGCTGCCAACCCCAACGTGACCTCAGGCTTGCTGAGTGACGGTTTTGGCGGCGCGCACGATGGTACCTACCGTTTGTTCGCCGCCCGGGAAGCGGGCAGCGCCACACACCCGATCCCGGATGCCATCTCACTGAATTCAGGGAGCATGACGCTGTATGGTGTGGGCGGCTGGTTCTACAGCGGTGGCGGTGCACAACTCGGCTTTACCAGCAACGGCGCGACCATCGATTTCACCGGTACCCAGGCCACGGTCCTTGACTGGACCTTTCTGGGCTTCATCGATGATGGCGGATTTACCACCCTGGTCATCCAGACCGTCGATGAGGAGGGGGCCGAGCCGAGTATCTTCTTCTCGGACGATTTCATCCTGGGTGCCGCGGCCGGTGGCTTTACCGGGCAGAAACTCCAGTTCAGCACCTTCGACTACAGCGTCAGCGAAGCCGGTGGCAATGCGCTCGTCACCGTGACGCGAAGCGGCGGTACCAGCGGAAGCGTCTCGATTGACTATGCGACCACGACCGAGGGTACCGCGACGGCCGGTCAGGACTTTACCGCCACCAGCGGCACCCTGACATTCGCAGAGGGCGAGTCGCAGCAGCAGATCAGCATCCCGATCATCGATGACGCGGTGTATGAAGGAGATGAAACAATTGTCCTGAATTTGAGCGGCAATGCGGTAGGCGTACTCAATTCCGCCACCGTGACGATCACGGAAAACGATCCGCAACCGGTCGGGTCCGTGGGTTTCAGCGGTGCGCAATACCGGATTGTCGAAAATGCGGGCAGCCTGAGCATCACAGTGCAGCGCAATGACGGTGACCTGGGTGCGGGATCCGTCGCTTATACCACCTCCGATTCCACTGCGGTGGCCGGTTCGGATTTCACCGCAACGTCCGGCACCCTGAATTTCAGCAATGGTCAAATCAGCGCCAGTTTCAGCGTGCCGATCATCGATGACACCGTCGCGGAGGGATTGGAAACCTTCATGGTGACGCTGAGCAACCCGGTCAATGTGGGTCTGGGGGGGGGCGATTATGCCGAGGTCAGTATTCTCGACAATGAACCGATACCCAGCGGTGGCAGCTTTCAATTCAGCGGCAGCGGCTACTCGGTTGGGGAATCTGCCGGGCAGATCAGTGTCCCGGTCACCCGGATCAACGGCTCCACGGGTACGGTAAGCCTGGTTTGTGCCACCGTGGACTCCAGCGCAACGGCGGGGAACGATTACACCGCGACTCAGACCACCCTGACCTTCGCCGAGGGAGAAACGCTCAAAACCTGCGACATTCCGATCCTCAATGACTCGACTTACGAGAACAGTGAGTCCTTCATGGTGGGTCTGAGCGGCCTGGCCGGTAACGGGGTTATGGGTACACCCATCTTGGCCGAGGTCTCGGTAACCGATGACGACCCGGTTCCCGTGGCCGGCAGCCTGCAGTTCAGTCTCTCCGAATTCAGCCAGTCCGAGGGCGGAGGCAGCGCGGTGGTATCGGTTACCCGCAGTGGCGGCACCAGCGGCGCCGTCACGGTCAACTACACCACCGCCGATGTCACCGCCGTGGCGGGTGAGGACTACACCGCTGCGAGCGGAACCCTGACCCTGGCAAGTGGCGTGGCTTCGGCTTCCTTCACGGTTGCACTGCTCGACGACAGCGCCTACGAAGGCGACGAAACCCTCAGCCTCAGCCTGAGTCAGCCTTCGGGAGGCGCTGTCCTGGGCGCGAATGCCGAGGCGACTCTGCTCATAGAGGATGACGATCTGGCACCCACATCCGGTGTCCTGGGTTTCAGTCTGGGAGAGTTTTCCGCCGAGGAGTTCGATGGCAGTGTGGTCATTACCGTGACCCGGGAAGGGGGCAGCAGCGGTGGCGCGGTGGTTAATTACGCGACCTCGGACGAAAGCGCGACTGCGGGCAGTGACTATGAAGTGGCAAGCGGAACCCTGGTGTTCGCCGATGGGGAGTTGAGCCAGGAGTTTCTGGTCACCTTGAATGACGATTCGGTTTATGAAGGTTCGGAAACCTTCCGGGTGACCCTGAGTCATGCCTTCGGTGCGGTGCTCGGTGACAACGCGAGTGTGCTGGTGCGCCTTGGGGACGACGATGATCCACCCGCTGCGGGTGCGCTGGATCTCAGCCAGGCCCGCTACACGGTCGCCGAGAATGGCGGCAGCGTGACCGTCAGTGTCAGTCGCAGTGGCGGCTCGACGGGCGCCATAACCGTGGACTACGCCACCCGGGACGGCGATGCAACCGCCGAGTCGGATTACAGTTTCGCCACCGGGCGGATCAGTTTTGCCGATGGAGAGAGTGCCAGCAAGACCTTTCAGGTCGCGATCATCGATGATGCCTCCCTGGAAGGGGATGAGCAGTTTCAGGTGGCGCTCAGCAACCCGCAAGGGGGCGCCGTGCTCGGCTCTCTGGATGAGGGCAGTGTCGCCATCACGGATGACGAGGCCGCTTCCGCGGTGCCGAGGATCGGTTTTGCGATCACCGCGCAGTCTGTCAGTGAAGCTGATGGATTCCTCGCTGTAACGATTCTGCGTTCGGACAATACGAACGGTGAAACGACTGTTGATCTGACCGTGACCTCCGGTACAGCGGTTGCGGACACCGATTTCAGCATCGAGTCCGGCACTTTGACGTTTGCCGATGGGGTTGCGAGTCAGACCGTGCAGGTGCAGATCATCGACAATGCACTGCAGGACGGCGACAAGTCGTTTAGCTTGAGTCTCGGTAACGTGACCGGGGGCGGAACCCTGGACAGTGCCGCAAGCAGCATGCAAATCACCATTGTCGATGATGACAGCGCCACGACGCCTCCCACAGACGGGGGTGGCAGTAGTGGTGGCGGTGGCGGCGGTGGGTCCATTGATCCCTGGATGCTGATTGCTGCGCTGTTACTGTTCCTGACAACCGTTGGGCGCCGTTACCGTCCTCATCATTCAAGCTGTTTCGGCTGGAAGTGGGTCTGATCTCTATCCATTTCCAGTCGTCGGGGGAGAAGTCGTATGGAAGACAAAGTAGAAAAACGAAAAATTCATCAAGGATGGAAGCCGGTCATGCTGGGCATGTTCCTGCTTCCGGGAGTGTGTGCCGCCTGGGAGGCGGCACCCTTCGATGAACCGGCAAGTTTGCCCTTTAAACTGGATTGCGTGACGCAACCCCGGCAAACACCCGCGCCTTCTGATCGATTCACCCTGGCGATGAACGACATGGATCATGGCGCACATGACCATCATGCCCATCACATGATGATGAATAAAAGCAGCTATCAGGTGAAACAGGCCAGTTATTCGATACCCGATGTGGATCTGACCTCACATCTCGGCGAAGTGGTCAATCTGCCAGAGCTGCTGGCCATGGATCGTCCGGTGATGGTGAACTTCATATTCACCACCTGCACCACCATCTGTCCGGTGCTCTCCGCGAGTTTTCACCAGGTCCAGAGCCTGCTCGATGAACAGGATGAGGTGGCGATGATCTCCATCACCATCGATCCGGAATATGATACACCGGAACGCCTCAAGGCATATGCGGAGCGTTTCGAGGCGCATAAGGGATGGGACTTCTATACCGGGAGTTATGAAGATGTGGTTGCGGTCGAAAAGGCCTTCGACATCTTTCGCGGTTCAAAGATGAATCACGAACCGATCACCTTGATCCGGGGGCAGGGCGCATCGGAGTGGAAACGTATCGACGGTCTGGCCAGTGCGGAGGATATCGTGCGTGAGTATCGCAATACCGTGAAACCTCAGTAACAGGTTTTATGGGCATGCCTGAACTCCGCATGGATACCCTCACGACGGCCCTGATCCGCCGGTTTGTGAATCCAGGGTCTGATTTATGGCCGTCGTCACTCAGCCCAGGCAACCGGCTGACCCCGCGAGACCGGGATGGAGCCTCATGACAAACCCTACCCATCGATGGGCCTCAGGCCTGTTCAGTGCGCTGATCCTGCTTTTTTCGAACAGCCTCTACAACGCTGAAATCGACAGCGAACAGTATCGGTTGGGCAAGCAGCTCTATTCCCAGGGTATCCTGCCCGACGGTAAACAGGTCAAGGCCGTGGTGCAGGGCGATATTGCAGTCGAGGGTGACCAGTTGATCTGCGAGACCTGCCATCGTCGCAGTGGCATGGGGTCGACCGAAGGCCAGGAAGTGGTGCCGGCGATTGCGGGGCACATTCTGTTCAATCCTCTGCAACTGCCAACCAGCAAACCGCCGGCACCGCCAATCTATCGCCAGGCCTATACCCGGGAGACCCTGTTGCGGGCCGTCACCCAGGGTATCGATGCCAACGGCCAGCCGTTGAGCCCATTCATGCCCCGCTATGAAATCGATGAACCGGCCCGGGATGTCCTGATGAGTTATCTGGATACCCTGTCCCAGTCCATCTCCCCGGGTGTGACGGATACCGAGATTCACTTCGCGACGATTCTGCTGGATTCGAATAAACCCGAGGACAATCGGGCTCTGCTGGATGTGCTGGAGCATTATTTCGAGCAGAAGAATGTGGAAACCCGCTACGAGAGCAAACGGGCGGAGCATGCACCCTGGCACAAGGAGTGGATGTTCAAACCCTACCGAAAGTGGCACCTGCACACCTGGCAGCTCACTGGGCCGGAGTCGAGTTGGGCGAATCAGTTGCAGGCGTACATGCTGGAGCAACCGGTGTTTGCCGTGATCAACGGGCTGGTGCCGGTCGGTTGGCCTACCGTGCATCAGTTCTGTGATGAGCACTCGCTGCCTTGTCTGTTTCCCACAACAGATACCCCGGACCTCTCGGAACAGAGTTTTTACAATCTGTACCTGGATCGGGGTGTGGCCCAGGATGCCGAAGCGCTGGCGGCCTATCTCGGAACAACACTGGATGTAGTCCAGATCTACGACCCCGCCGATGTACTCAGCACCCAAGCGGCTGAGCGGTTTCGTGACCGGATGATCGATGCAGGGCTTGGCGTGAGGGATATGACCGTCGACCAAGCAGCGCAGCCGGATTCATTGAGTACGACTGGGGCGGGTACGCAAACCCTGGTCTTATGGACCGGTCGGGAGGCCACGCAGACCCTGTTGCCAAAGCTCCGTGGGGCAGGCGACAAGTCACCGCTTGTGTATCTCTCGACACGTTTTTATGGCACACAAACGGACGCGCTCCCGAAAGGGTGGCGCGATCACCTCCGTTTCGTTCACAGTCAGGAAATGCCCGATAAGCTCGATCATCATCTGCTGCGTTCCACGGGCTGGTTCAAATCGAAACGAATCTACAATCCTCATGCCAGGGAGATACAGGCGAACGCCTATTTCACCCTCAAAGCAGCGGGCGATGCCTTGAAACAGATTCGGGGCTATTTCTACCGGGACTATTTCATCGAAAAAATCGAGCATATGGTCGATGATCTGCCCTATACTTCCGTGTATCCCCGGGTGAGCATGGCCCCGGGGCAACGGTTTGCCTCGAGAGGTTATTATATTGCGAGAGTCGATGGGCAGGGTGGCAATCTGGTGCGCGTCACGGAGTGGAAGGCTCCCTGACAGCTCGTTGGGTGCCTCCGCCTTGAATTGAATCATGCTTGACACCATGACGAACCCAACGGATTTCAAACCCCCAGCCCAGAACTTCCATCTGGCACGGCGCTACGCGGTCACCAGTCTGATTGCGGTCACCGTGACCGCCCTGATGATTTTTTTCTTCTTCCGTCATGAGACATCAAACATTGTCGAGGCGGCGAGTATTCGCAGTAATGAGACCCTGACCATCGCTACGGAGTATGCCCTCAACGATCACTTTGTGATGTTCCTCAACGTGATCAAGCAGAATCAGGACCGCAATATCTCCAAACTGCCGTTTGAACCGATGCTGCACCGGGTGATTGAGCGGATGCTCAATGACACTGATGTCATGCGCATCAAGCTCTATGACCTTGAGGGTCAGGTGGTCTATTCGACAGATCCCGAGTACACCGAGGATGATGAAGAGCACAACGAAGCCTTTGACTCCGCGCTCAACGGCAAGCCGGCCTCGAGCCTGGTCTATGACGACAGTCTCAGTCTGTTCACCTCTGTCGGGGAGAAGAATCTGGTACAGACTTACGTGCCGATTCGCCCCACCAGTGATTCGCCTGTGCTCGGGGTGATGGAGGTCTATTCGGACATCGGCTACTACGCTTTGGAGGCGAACCGGACCATCCTGGTCCTACTGGTGATTACCCTCATCCTTATGACCTTCCTGTATTTCTTTCTGCTGATCCATATCAAACGTTCGGAGCGCATCATCGAGGATCAGAACCGGGATACCCAGGAGAAAAAGCGTTTACTGGAATATCTGACCTCGAAGATGATCACCGCTCAGGAAGACGAGAAGAAGCGTATTGCCTTCGAACTGCACGAAGATGTGGTTCAGACCCTGTCCGGGGCGAAGATGCAGCTTGAACGCTACCTGATCGATCTGGAAAAGGTTGCAGTGAATAATGAGGTGGCGGAACTTTCGAAGAATATCGTGCCGGTGCTTCAGGATGCGGCGCATAAAATCCGCGCCGTCGCCATTGACCTCAGACCGCCGAGTTTGGATGATTTTGGTCTCAAGGCGGCGCTCAATTCGCTGGTCTCGGAATGTCACACGATCACCCAGGGCCTGGAAATCCGGATCAACTTTGGGGTTGAAGAGTCCAGCATCAAACAGGATCAAAAATCGATTCTGTACCGTATTCTCAAAGATACCCTGAAAGGGATCTGCTTCAATGAGAAGATGGGAGGCTCGGCTGGCTTTTCCCTGATCCGACAGGATAACCTGCTCATATTGGATGGGCAGATCACAAGCGAGATCATCCGCACAAAATATCGGCAAACACTGCCGACATTTCTCGAATCGATGCAGGAGAGAACGATTCTTTCCGGAGGAGAGTTTACGGTGATACGCCATGCGGGTGATCAGCTGCGGGTGGAATCCGTCTGGCATTCATGAGTCTGCTAGTGTTACCCCGTCACAGATTCTGTACCATCCAGCGAGTCAGAAAGGGGCCAGCGGGTAGGAATCCCTCGCGACAGGGGCGGAAGCGGGTTCTGCGCTAACCGTCTCATCGGTGGCACCGCTGACGCATTCACCCTCAGCACTCGGGTCGGCGGTTGTTCTGGAATCCCCACAAGGGTTGGCCGTTTCCGTGTTTGAGTCGCGCTTTTCGTCAGGCGCCATCTCATTACTTAGGCGATTTGAGGCGGCACGCCTGTTGTCATCAGCGGCCAATCCCGCCGGAGCATAGCGCGCGAGATTGATATCGAATCGTTGCACACCGCCGGGACCACCGGATGAGGCCCGGCTACCCGAACCCCCGATACCGCCGGAATCGCGCAGTTGCGGACTTGTTGCGGCGCCCAGCCTGCTCGAGGATCCTCCACTGGGGGCTGAGTACGGGGACACGAAGGGCAGGGCATCGTCGTCCGTGATACGGATGATTGCCGCCGAAGGTGCATAGATCCGGGCGCCTGGGCTGGGGTTGGAGAGATTGACGGAAAAACTGCTCTCCCGCTCATAGCGGGTGTCGTTGAGAATGTCCAGGACGATAGGTTGACGGGTGATCCCGACCGGGAATTCCAGTGTGCCTGAAGCAGCACGATAATCGGTATCCGCGTGGGCAGTACCGTCCTGAGTGGTGTACTCCACACTCACCCGGCTATCGGTCTGCCCGGTTCGCAGGACATCCAGCACGACATGCAGGTCGTTCTCATTGACCTGGTATTGCGCCGCCTCCAGAAAAAAGGCCGCGGACTGACCATTCGGGTCATCGTCGAGAATGGTCACTGTGGTCGAGGCCGGATCGCCGATCACGACACCCCCGCTGGGGTTGCCGATGATAGCCTGAAACCGCTCGTTGCCCTCGTACTCCCGGTCATCGATGAGGTGGATGGCAATCTGTTGGGTGATCTCACCATCAAGAAAGGTGACCGTGTCCGAGCGCAGCAGGAAATCCTCTCCGGGCAGAGCGGTGTCGCCCACCAGGTTGATGTCGACACTGACGATGCCCTGGGAGCCCCCCGAACGGGTCAGGGTGAGGAGGGCCTCGCCCCGGGACTCGTTGACCGCCTGAGAGAGCGTGTCGAATGCAATGCTGCCCGCGCCGTCATCGTCGAGCAGCGTCACCTCCACCTGGTTGGTAACGCCAAGTACCGCCGGCCCCTCGACCTCCTGCAGAATCAGGTAAAGGGTCTCGTTCGCTTCATCCAGGTTGTCGTTCAGGATAGGGACTTCAAAACTGCGCAGGGTTTCCCCCACCTCGAAGTGCAGACGGCCGGAGACGGGGGCAAAGTCCCGTCCGGCCCGGGCACTGCCGTTGTCACTCCGGTACGCCACGGACACCTCTTCGGAGGTGTTACCCTGACGTCTCACGCTGACGATCAGGCGCTCGGTGGCTTCGTCCACAGAGTAGTGGTTTTCGCTGAAGCCCAACTGACTGTCTGAGGAACTCCCGAGTCGATCCAGCAGCAGAGCATAGGCGGCGGCCACATTGACGACCCCGTAGCCGAACAGGTCGTCTGTGCCGGGGTCTCCCAGATCATCGGCCGAGTCATACAGCGCGGTCTCGATCTGCGTCATCGGTGCTTCAGGGAATGCGCTTTTCAACAGCACCATGGCGCCGGTGACCTGGGGTGCGGAGAACGAGGTACCGGACACCACGTTGTAACCAACCGGCAACCGGTCGGTGGTGTAGACCTGGGCGCCCGGCGCCACCAGTTTGGGGAATACCCCGCCATCACAAGCACCCGGTCCGCGACTGCTGAGCAGTTCGACCTCATCGCGAAGGTCGATGGAGCCGACCGATATCGCCCCCACATTGTTGGCCGGACTGATACTGGTTCCGGCATAGGGTCCATAGTTGCCCGCGGAGAAGATCACTCCGATGTCGGCCTCCCGCAACAGGCGGATATCCTCCTCGAATTCCTGGTAACACTGATCGATGGTGTTGGCAAAGCCCCAGGAATTGTTCACCAGATCCGGTGCATCATCGGTCAACGGGTCTCCATCCGGATCGAGCAGCCACTGGAACGCGGCATGGATGGCGCTCAGGGTACTCTGATTGCCGTCATCGAAGATTTTCGCCGCGATCCACTGGGCCCGGGGTGCCGCGCCGATCGCGTATCCGCTGTCATCGCCGCCGAGGATCAAGCCCAGAGCCTGAGTGCCATGACCGGCCAGATCGGTGGGGAAATCGTGTTCCAGGTAGGGGTCGAACCAACTGAAATCACCGCCGCGCCACTGTTCCGCGAGGTCCGGGTGATTGCCATCGACACCGGAATCCATGATTGCGACCACCACACCCTCACCGTCGACACCCTGCTGCCAGAGGTGGGTGATGTTGAGCCTTTCCAGGTTCCACAGGGGCAATGGGTCGATCTCCTCCGCTGGTGGTGTACTCATGCTCAGGCGCATGTCCGCGCTGATACGCGAGACGCCGGGTAACCGGGCGATCTCATCGAGGAGTTCCGCCGGTGCGTTCAAAGCCACGGCGTTGATGGTCCAGAAGGTCTTCAGCGGCGTCTTGATACCGTTTTGTCGCAGCAGCCCGGAGATCCTCAGGGTGGATGCCTGGGCCTGTTCCCTGAGCGCGGTGAACGCCTCGCGACGGAAGCGCTTTTTGCGGATGTCGGAGGAGGCGGGTCCACTTTGAGTGACTTCAGAACGGTTCGCCAGGGTTCTCAATTCACCGATCGGTACGGCACTGTCAAAACGCACGATGATGGGGATGCGCTGCTGATCCTGAGCCTGGGCGCGCAGACTCGCCACTTCCGCGGTCAGGCTGGCGGCCGGTGCGGCCACGGGACCCACCGCGATTAAAGCCAGTAGCAGAATGAGCGGATGTGGATTCGGCATGGGCATGGGCATCGGAGTCGTGTGGTGCAGCCTCGAGAAAACGGGCCTAAACTTCATGATCCCTGCTTCGGCATACTCCGCAGTGGAACGCACGCACGATGGGTCATGAACGGACGTCGTGAGGCGGGACTTCGGGCATTGCCGGGAATCTTTAACTACTATATGCAGAGAGCATTCGTCACGATAGGCGTAGTATTACTACCTGTGGGTAGGGTCAGTTACTACCTTGTTGCAACTCATGACAAAATGGAATCGAAGGATATAAAAACGTGCCGTTAGCCCATCATCGCATTACCTGGTTTGGTCTGGCTCTGCTGGCCTTTGCACTGGAAATTACCGCGCTCTATTTTCAGTATGCGCTCAATCTCGATCCCTGTGTGCTGTGTGTGTACCAGCGTGCGGCGGTCCTCGGCATGTTCCTGACGGCGCTGATCAGCATGAGCGCGCCCCATGTATCCGTGATTCGATGGTTCGGATACCTCGGGTGGGGTGTGGCCACGGGCTGGTGTCTGCTGCTTGCACTGGAACTTACCGGCATGCAGATGGGTTGGGTCGAACCCTCACTGAGCTGTGATGTGAATGCGAAATTTCCCACCTGGCTCAAGCTCGATCAATGGGCGCCGGCCCTGTTTCAACCGACCGGATTCTGTGGGGAGATTCAATGGACTTTTCTCAGCCTGAGCATTCCCCAATGGATGGCGATCATCATGACATTGTCGTTACTGGCGCTGGTCGTTTTGATTGTGGGGGACGTTAGGTCCCGGCGATCCGATCGGCTGTGACTCAGAGCGGAGTTCCGGACTCGAAACCGAGCCGTTCCGGTTTCACAGTCTCCGCAATGACCCGAAGCAGAACCAGCAGGCTGATGAAATTCGCTCAGACGAGTGCGAGACCAGGCGAAAACCGGCGAAAAAGCGCAGTTTACTGGAGTAAATGAGCATTTTGAGGCGGTTTTCAACGCAGGATCGTACCGTCTGAGTAGCATTTCAACAGCCTGCTAGGCTCTGGACAGTAGACGCCAGGGTAGGGTTTTTATGCATTCAAGCTAAGGGGTTACCCTACGGGCAAATACACCCTCAGAGGGGTCTCACTGCGCGGCAAAATCTGCTGAGATAGTATCAGCAAGCTATCAGGCTTGGGACGGTCCGGCAACATGAGTGGATTTTTGCTTGGGAATGCTCGATGCGCAACAGAATGCTTCACAGGTTGGGTAACGCGATTGCCGCCGCAGGGCTGGTGATGCTGACCGCCTGCGCGCAGCAGCCCTCGACCGAGCGGAGCGCGGAGCCCGTTATGCCCAGGGTCGAGCTTCCCCTCGGATTATCCCCGGCAGAGTCGGTGCAGAGCGATGATCAGGAACTTGTGCTGTCCCAGGAAACCCGCCAGGAACCCGAATATTTCGTGCGCCAGGGCAGCGGACGGTTTCTTGATGCCACCAGTGCCGCGCAAGCCGTGAAACAACCGGCCAAAGGCGATATCACGCTGAATTTCGAGGCCGTGGATCTGCGTGAAGTGGTCAAGGTCGTGTTCGAGGAGATCCTGGGGGAAAACTACCTGATCGATGACAAAGTTCAGGGCAAGGTCACCATTCACACCACCTACCCGGTGAGTACCGACGCGGTGCTGCCGATTCTGGAGAATATTCTGCAGATGAACGGTGCGGTGCTGGTGCGCAACGGTGCGCTGTACAAAATTCTGCCGGTTGCTGAGGCCAAGGATATCGCGCTCAAACCCTCGGTCGGGCAGAACGCGGTGCCCATGCGCGCGGGCCAGGGTGTGCAGATCGTCCCCCTGCAGTACATCTCAGCCACGGAAATGAAGAAGATTCTCGAATCCTTCTCGCCCTCGGGTGATCAGATCCGGGTCGATCCGGGCCGCAATCTGCTGATCCTCTCCGGCTCCTACCAGAAGATCAACAACCTGTTGCAGACCGTCAAGATGTTCGACGTGGACTGGTTGAGCGGCATGTCATTCGGCCTGATCCCGCTGAAATACACGGATGCCAAGACTCTCAGCGAGGAGCTGCGCCAACTGCTCGGGGACAGTGAGACCTCACCCATAAGTTCGATGATCAAGTTGATTCCCGTGGAGCGTCTCAGCGCGATCATGGTGATCAGTCCGCAGCCCCGTTACATCGAAGAGGCCCGCCGTCTGATCGCCCAGTTCGATCAGGGCAGCGATCAATCCCCGGACCGACGTCTTTATGTCTATCACCTGAAAAACGGTAAAGCGGAAAACATCGCCTCGATCCTGCAGAACATCTTCGGCAACGAGGTGGCCGCGGCGCCGTCCGGTTCCGCTATCGGCAGTTCCGATCCGTTGCTGCGCTCGAATGTGCGATCGCCCACCTCAACCGGTCTCGATCTGAACACCAGCAATGCGGATCGGGCCAATACCCTGACCCAGGATCAACCCGGCATGGGTGGCGGCCCGGCAGGCGGTCGTGATCAGGGGCCGACCGCAGCGACCTCATCCTCCAACGGTTCGAGCGCGACCATCATCGCCGATGCGGACAACAATGCCATTCTGGTCATGGCCAGTCCCCGGGATTATCAGAAAATCAAAGC
>JBNLFS010000111.1:0-80175 GCA_050305635.1 Candidatus Thiodiazotropha sp.
ACTAACTTTTGGTAAAAAGATCATTCATCAGCTATAGTTAGCGATCAATTGTTAAGTTTATTCTCAAACCAATCGGGGCTGTCCGGCTGGCCTCTAAACCGACCTCGCCAAGACCGGTCTTGGCAGGTGGGTACTGTTTTCTGGCAAGGAGTGAAGCATGATTCGTAAGCTGTCTCTGGCAGTGGCTGTTGCTACAGCCCTCTCACCCATGGGCGCTCTCGCTCTCGGACTCGGTGAAATCCACCCTCAATCGGCACTGAACCAGATATTCAAGGCCGATATCGATCTGCTTTCAGTCACCCGCGAGGAACTACAGGATGTCCGTGTTTCACTGGCTTCCCAGGAGGCTTTCGAAAAGGCGGGGATGCAACGGCCGTTCCACCTGACGGGATTGAATTTCTCCACCCAGATGACGGCGGCGGGAAAACCGGTCATCACCATCTCCAGCAAGGACCCGATTCGCGAACCCTTCCTCAACTTCCTGGTCGAGGTGAACTGGCCCAAAGGTCGACTGGTGCGAGAATTCACCGTGTTGCTGGATCCGCCGGTCACTCTGCAACGTAAGCCTACCGCCGTTTCCGCGCCCACGGTGAGCCGGGAGCCCACCACCCGGGTCATGCCCTCGCGCCGCACGGCGCCTGCGCGTGACGCCTCTCCGGTGATGGCCGGCGGTGCGGCCGGCGACCGGGAATACGGACCGGTGCAGCCCAATGACAATCTCTGGTCCATCGCCAAGCAGATGCAACAGGGCGGTGAATCCATCGAACAGGTCATGATGGCGCTCCAGGATTACAATCCCTCCGCGTTTATCAATGACAACGTGAACAACCTCAAGGTCGGCTCGGTGCTGCGTCTTCCGGAGGAGGCCGATGTAACCTCCCGCTCCAAACAGGCAGCGCGTGAAGAGTTCCTTGCCCAGACCCGTGCCTGGCGTGGGGGAACCAGCGTGGCGAGTGCTCCGGCAGGCAAATCCAAGACGTCTGCCGCCGAAACCCCTCAGGATCGGCTGAAACTGGTCTCCCCAAAGCCGAAGACCGGTGAACAGGCCGAACGCGAGGGTGCGGCGTCGGGTGCTCAGGAAATCCAGCGTCTGCAAGATGAAATCATGCTGGTGCGTGAATCCAACGAAGGGGCTCTGCAGGAGAACGATGCCCTGCGTACCCGGGTTCAGGAACTCGAGAAGCAGATTCAGGATATTCAACGGCTGCTGACTCTGAAGAACGATCAGCTCGCGGAAGTTCAAGCCGCACAGTCCGTGGCCGCGGAAAAGATGGACGAGATGCAGCAACCCGCTGGGTCCGATGCTCAGGCTCCAGCTGCCGAAGATGTCACGGTCAGCGTGGCTGAAACGGCGCAGGGCGAGTCCGAAGCACCCGCTCAGCCGACCCAGGGCGGGACCGAAATGGCTGAAACCCAGCCTGCGGATGCAGCCACTGAGACCACGGAACCCGCACCAACCGCTGCCGAAACACAAGCACCGGTTGAAACCGCCGAGGCTCCGGCAGTTGAGCCCCCACCCGCGGTGAAACCGCCGCCGGTACAGCCGCCGAAGATCCAGACACCGCCGATTGCCCAGGCCCCGGTTAAAAAAGTAGGTTATTTTGACAGTCTGAAAGAGAACTCCACCCTGGTGGCGATGGTGGGCGGCGTTGCGGTGGTGCTGGTCGGATTGCTGACCATGATCATGCGCCGACGCAAAGAGGCGGAAGCGGAGTTTGCCGAGAGCATTCTGGTTTCGCCGGACAGCGATATCATCTCCCGCGGTTCCGATGACAACAGCTCGTTGACTTCGCCCACGGACGAGACCTCATTCATGAGTGACTTCTCGCCCAGCGACATCGATGCCCTGCAGGATGAGACCGGTGAGGTGGACCCCCTGTCCGAGGCGGATGTTTACATCGCTTACGGTCGCTACCAGCAGGCGGAGGAGCTGATCAAGCAGGCTATCGAGAAGTTCCCCGACCGGATCGAGCTGAAGCAGAAGCTGCTTGAGATCTACTATTCCGCGAAGAAACCCGATGCCTTTGCCGATCTGGCTCAGGAGATGGCGGATGCCGGCCTGGAAGACCGGAATCCGGATGCCTGGTCCAAGATTGCCGCGATGGGCAGAGAACTCAAACCGTCTCACGCCCTGTTCGCGGGTGCCGCGGGTATGGCGGCGGCCGAGGGTCTGGACGATATCGCAGACCTGGATCTTGACCTGGATGTGCCTGATATCACCCAGACACCGGCTCCCGCTCCGGTTTCCGAAGCGCCTCAGGAAGAGCCTGATGACTTCGAGGCGGATTTCG
The DNA here is from genome assembly GCA_050305635.1 of Candidatus Thiodiazotropha sp. GTDB lineage: Bacteria > Pseudomonadota > Gammaproteobacteria > Chromatiales > Chromatiaceae > Thiodiazotropha. The sequence continues at coordinate 2,292 of JBNLFS010000111.1, forward strand.
ACTCCATGGATCTGAGTGAACTGGATAACCTGGATGCCATGGACTCGGAGAATCTCGAAACCGATCTGACCCTGGATTCCGAGTTCCTCAATAAGATGGAGGGTGTGGACGAGACTCAGGACACGGACGATTCCGATGCACTGGACATCGATCTGAGCGATCTGGATGTGGATTCCACACCCGCGTCGAGCGCGCGAACCGCCCAGTCGACGGAGGAACCGCTGCCTTTCGATCTGTCTGAGATCGAAGACGTCATGGATGCGACTCAAAACGGTGCGGAAGACGTGATTGAATTCGAGGATTCCGAGACTCTGGATAACCTGGACCTGGAAAGCATCGAGAAGGAACTGGAGAGCCTTTCCTCCGACCTGGACAATGATGAGACCTCCGATGTGGACGAGCTCAGCCTGTTGCAGAGCCACAGCGAGAATCTCGATCTCGATTCCACTGACGAGATCACCACCAAACTGGACCTGGCGCGTGCCTATATCGATATGGGTGACAACGAAGGCGCCAAGAGCATTCTTGAAGAGGTGATGGGCGAGGGTACGGATATCCAACAGCAGGAAGCCCGGGAACTGCTGGAGACGCTGAACTCCTGATCCCGATGAGGAACTGACCGATGCGGTCCGTTCCGTAAGACAGAGGGCGCAACCTGGGTTGCGCCCTTTTTTATGTGGCCGAACTCATCGGAATCCGATGCACCGATGCCCATCGGGCGCGGCATAAGGTATCGTCCGTTGGATTCGGGGTAATCAGTGGGCAACAACGATTTCAGGACGCCGGTTTACATCGGCGACCATCGGGGTGAATGATGCGGGTGGCATTGGGTATCGAGTACGACGGCAGCGGATTCCACGGCTGGCAGTTTCAGGGCGACGTTCGCAGCGTGCAGGAGCTACTGGAAGCCGCCGTTTCCAAAGTGGCTGATCACCCGGTTAGCGTACACTGCGCGGGACGAACCGACACCGGGGTACATGCCACGGGACAGGTGGTTCATTTCGAAACCCCCGCGATACGCAGTCCCCGTTCCTGGGTGCTCGGTTGCAATGTCAACCTGCCGGACGATGTGAGTGTCTCCTGGGCCAAGGAGATGCCGGATGACTTTCATGCCCGATTCAGCGCCGTGGGTCGTCACTACCGCTACCTGATCCTGAATCGCACGTTTCGCTCAGCGATCTGGCGAAATCGTGCGGTCTGGGTCCACCATCCCCTGGACGAGCAGGCGATGCACCGCGCTGGGCAAAGCCTGGTCGGCACCCATGACTTCTCCTCTTACCGGGCGTTGGGATGTCAGGCGAAACATCCGGTGCGCACCATCCATCGGTTGAGCGTGACCCGGGAGGGTGATCTGCTCAAGCTCGATATTCATGCCAATGCCTTTCTGCATCACATGGTGCGCAATATTGCCGGTGTCCTGCTGGCGATCGGCAAGGGTGAACAGTCTGAGTCCTGGGCCGAAACAGTACTCGAATTTCGTGATCGTACCCTCGGCGGGGTCACTGCGCCGCCACAGGGACTCTACCTGACCCGGGTTGAGTATCCGGAGAAGTTTGCCCTGGATGTCATGGGCGGCGCCGCCGAGTTGTCTCCCGGAAGTGCTTTTCCCGGTTGATGGGGCCGACAAAATCGCTGCGGATTGACTGCAACGGTGCTTCCGCGGCAGGCGGGAACATTGGATGCTGAGCGCTATCGATTTGGTTGCCGGATTAATAGGATAGCGCCTCACGCCGTCATGCGGTATCTTTCTGGGTTCGATGAGAACCCGAATCAAAATTTGCGGAATTACCCGGCGCGAAGACGCCCTGGCGGCGGTCCGGCTTGGCGCGGATGCCATCGGCCTGGTGTTTTATCCACCCAGCCCGAGGGCGGTGTCTTCCCGGGATGCGGCGGAGATTGTGAAAAGCCTGCCGCCATTTGTTACAGTGGTGGGCCTGTTCGTGAATGAGGAACGCACCGCCATTGAGCGCATTCTGGGGGAGGTCCCGCTGGGCCTGCTTCAATTTCATGGCGATGAACCTGCCGAGGCCTGCGACGGTTTCGGACGTCCCTGGATCAAGGCAATCAGGATGCGGCCGGATACCGACCTGCAGGCGCAGGCACTGCAGTATTCCAGCGCCTCCGGCTTGCTGCTCGATACCTATCAGGCCGGTGTGCCGGGCGGCACCGGTCAGGTCTTCGACTGGTCCCTGATACCCGGGGATTTGCGTGGCAGGATCATTCTCGCCGGTGGCCTGGACAGCGATAACGTGACGACAGCCGTCCGCACCATCCGTCCTTATGCGGTGGATGTCAGCGGTGGTGTCGAAGCCGCCAAAGGCATCAAAGATCCGATCAAAATAGAAGCCTTCATTGCAGGAGTGAAGCGTGGCGACAACAGCTGAGAAGATAATCGGAAGTTTACCGGACGAACGGGGTCATTTCGGACCCTACGGTGGGCTTTTCGTCTCGGAAACTCTGATGAAACCCCTCGAGGAGTTGCGCGAGGCCTATCAGCGGTACATGCAGGACGAGGACTTTCTTCGGGAACTGGATGAGGACCTGAAACACTATGTGGGCCGGCCGTCACCGGTCTATCACGCGCAGCGCTGGAGTCGGGAACTCGGGGGTGCCCAGATCTACCTGAAGCGGGAGGATCTGAATCATACCGGCGCCCATAAAGTGAACAACACCGTGGGACAGGCGCTGCTCGCGCGTCACATGGGCAAGACCCGGATCATCGCCGAAACCGGAGCCGGTCAGCATGGTGTGGCCACTGCCACGGTGGCCGCCCGCCTGGGTCTGGAGTGCGTGGTCTACATGGGCGCGGTGGACATGGCCCGCCAGGAGGCGAACGTCTACCGAATGCGTCTCCTGGGTGCGGAGGTTAGGGCGGTGGAGTCCGGCTCGAAGACCCTCAAGGACGCACTGAACGAGGCCATGCGCGACTGGGTCACTCACGTGGACAACACCTTCTACATCATCGGTACGGTGGCCGGACCTCACCCCTATCCGGCCATGGTGCGGGATTTTCAATCGGTGATCGGCCGAGAGGCGCGGGTGCAGATGCTTGAACAGGCCGGGCGCCAACCGGATGCTCTGGTGGCCTGCGTGGGCGGCGGTTCGAATGCCATCGGCCTGTTCTATCCCTATCTTGATGACCGGGATATCGCCATCTATGGGGTCGAGGCCGCGGGTGACGGGCTTGAGACCGGACATCATGCCGCCCCGTTGTGCGCCGGACGTCCCGGAGTGCTGCACGGCAATCGCACCTACCTGATGGAAGACAAGGACGGGCAGATCGTCGAAACCCATTCGATTTCAGCGGGCCTGGACTACCCCGGAGTGGGTCCGGAACATGCCTGGCTCAAAGACAGCGGTCGAGCCCGCTATGTGGCGGTCACGGATACTGAGGCGCTTGCCGCGTTCCATGCCCTGACCCGGATCGAAGGCATTATTCCCGCCCTCGAGTCGAGTCATGCGCTGGCCTATGCCGCCAAACTGGCGCCGACCATGAAGCCGGATCAGATCATCCTGGTCAACCTCTCCGGTCGGGGGGACAAGGATATGCACACCGTGGCGGCGCAGGAGGGATTGAAACTATGAGTCTGCTCGCCCAGAGATTTGCACAACTCAAGCAGCAGGGCAGAACCGCCCTGATTCCCTATATCACCGCGGGTGACCCATTGCCGGAGATCACCGTGGACCTGATGCAGGATCTGGTTTCCGCTGGCGCGGACGTGATCGAACTGGGGGTGCCGTTTTCCGATCCCATGGCCGATGGACCGGTGATTCAAAGGGCCAGTGAGCGGGCGCTGGAATACCACGTCAGTCTTAGCGATGTACTGGAGATGGTGAAGCGTTTCCGTCTGCTCGACGGGGAGACCCCGGTGATCCTCATGGGCTACCTCAATCCCATCGAGATCATGGGATACGAAGCCTTTGCCGAGCGGGCCGCAGAGGCGGGTGTGGATGGGGTACTGATCGTGGATGTGCCCCCGGAAGAGGGCGAGGGGCTGCAGGGCATTCTCAAGGCCCGGGGTCTGGATCAGATCTACCTGATCGCACCCACCAGCACCGAGGAGCGGATCCAACGGATCTGTGACCTGTCCGGCGGCTTCGTCTACTATGTGTCGGTAAAGGGTGTGACCGGGGCCAGCCACCTCGATCTGCGGGATCTGGAGCGGCACCTGGAACAGGTTCGCGCTTGCACAACACTACCGGTCGGGGTGGGATTCGGTATCAAGGATGCCGAGACGGCCGCTGCGGTGGGTCGGATGGCCGATGCCGTGGTGGTGGGCAGTGCTCTGGTTTCGCGCATCGAGGCCTTATCGGATGAGCCGGAAAAGATCGGCGCATCACTGAGGGAACTGCTGGCCTCCATGCGCCAGGCCCTGGATGGCGGAATCTGAATCGCCCCACAATTTACGCCGCCGATCATGCTCGGATGCGGCAACCGGCCTTAGCCCGGTGGTATCACCCGGATTGCGCAACGATTCGGGACCACCGCAGAGGCTGGGTCATGATTCTTACACAAGGTAGATGACATCGATGAGTTGGTTCGAAAAACTGATGCCCAGCCGCATCCGCACGGATGGCGGGCATAAACGCGCGGTTCCGGAGGGCCTGTGGGCCAAGTGTCCCGGTTGCAGCGCGATCCTCTACCGGGCAGAGATGGAAAGGAATCTGGATGTATGCCCCAAATGCAACTTTCACAATCGGATCAGTGCCCGGCGGCGCATTGAGACCTTCCTGGATCCGGAACCTCAGGAGGAGATCGGGGGTAATCTGGAGTCCATGGATCCTCTGAAGTTCAAGGACAGCAAGAAGTACAAGGAGCGTCTTGCCCAGGCGCAGAAGAGTTCCGGGGAAAAGGATGCCCTGGTGGTCATGCGCGGACAGCTCAAGGGCATCGACCTGGTGGTGGCCGCCTTCGAATTCGGCTTCATGGGCGGCTCGATGGGGTCCGTGGTGGGGGAGCGCTTCGTGCGTGCGGTCAACATGGCTCTGGAACGGCACACCCCGCTGGTCTGCTTCTCCGCCAGCGGCGGTGCGCGTATGCAGGAATCCCTCTATTCCCTGATGCAGATGGCCAAGACCAGCGCAGCTCTGGAGCGTCTGCAGAAACGCGGTCTGCCGTTCATCTCGGTAATGACCGACCCGACCATGGGCGGCGTCTCCGCAAGCCTCGCCATGCTTGGCGACATCAATGTGGCGGAGCCCAATGCACTGATCGGTTTTGCCGGTCCCCGGGTTATCGAACAGACCGTGCGGGAAAAACTGCCGGAAGGCTTTCAGCGCAGTGAATTTCTGCTCGAACATGGCGCCATCGACATGATTATCGATCGGCGTGACATGCGCGACCGGATAGCGGATCTGCTGAGTATCCTGATCAACAAACCCCGGACCTGAGTCGGTCGAAGCGCTCATCCTCAGCATCTGCCGATAACCATCGATGCGCTTCAATACCCTGGATGAGTGGCTCGACTGGCAATCGACCCTGCACCCGAAGGAGATCGAGCTCGGTCTGAGCCGGGTGTCACAGGTGTGGAAGAGACTCCATCCCGATGGATTTCGCGCTGCGGTAATCACCGTGGCGGGCACCAATGGCAAGGGCTCTTGCGTCGCTTTGCTGGAGACAATCTACCGCCAGGCCGGATATCGGGTCGGCTGCTACACCTCACCCCATCTGCTGCGCTACAACGAACGGGTGCGATTGAACGGAGAAAACGCCTCCGATGATGCGCTGTGCCGGGTCTTCGATCGCATCGATCAGGCCCGTGAAGACACTCCTCTGACCTATTTTGAATTCGGTACCCTGGCCGCGCTGCTGCTATTTGCCGAAGCCGATCCGGACCTGCTGATCCTGGAAGTCGGTTTGGGTGGACGTCTGGATGCGGTGAATATCGTGGATCCCGACCTGGCCCTGATCACCACGGTCGATCTGGATCATTGCGACTGGCTGGGCAGTGATCGGCAACAGATCGGACGGGAGAAGGCCGGCATCATGCGTCGCGGACGTCCCGTGGTGCTGGGGGATCCACAGATGCCGGAATCGGTGCTCACCCATGCCCATTCCATTCAGGCCCAGGCGTATCTCGCAGGACGGGATTTTTATGCGGAAAAGGTGCCACAGGGTTGGGTCTGGTTTCATGGACAAAGCAGCGGAGTGTGCCTGCCGGAATCGAATCTTCAAGGGGCCGGGCAGCGTCTCAACGCCAGTGCCGTGGTGATGGCGACCCAGTTGCTGCAGACCCGACTCCCGGTAACCTGGGAGCAGGTGTGTGAAGGCCTGCGCCGGGTTACCCTGGCCGGTCGTCTGCAGTTGGTGTCCGGTGCGCCCACCCTGTTGCTCGATGTGGCCCACAATCCCCAGGCGGTGGAGGTGCTCACCCGGCACCTTCGGCGGCTCGATTGGCCCGCCCGGGTTCACGCCCTGGTGGGACTGCTCCAGGACAAGGATGCGCGCAGCATTCTCGCGCAGATCGCTCCTGAGGTGGATGACTGGTTTCTCGTGGATCTGACCGGAAGCCGGGGCAGAGAGGCCGGGCAGCTGGCCCGGATGCTTACCGAGATCGGGGCTGTAGGTGCGGTCTCCTGTCATCATGATGTGACTGATGCCCTCGATGCGGCACGCCAGGCCGCTGCGCCTGAGGACCTGATCCTGATTTTCGGCTCCTTCCTGGTCGTGGGCGCAGCCCTGGGTCTGGTAACCCCGGAGGACAAGTGATGTGACCTCGCAGCCCGTGCGGGGCGCCCTGATGGGGTCAGAAGCGCATCGCGGTTCCAGAGCCGGTCATAAACAGGTCCTGACATGCCTGCCACGACGGTGAATGCTGGTATACTGCCAGGCATAGACCACTTTCGCGGTGATCGATTTTTTCTTAGAGCGGCAAAACGGGAAACCTAAGTAGGATGAGTCTGGATGAGAGACTGAAACAGCGACTCCTGGGCGGCGCGGTGTTGGTCGCGCTGATCGTGATCTTCGTGCCGATGTTGATCGACGAACCGGTCGACCAGCAGATCGTTTCCGACCACGCACTTCCAGTGAAACCGCAGCCATTCCGGGTCGAACCAAGAAAATCCGAACCGGCAGCGGAAAATCCCAGTCCCGCAGAGCCGCCGGTAGCGGTTGTGACGCCCGAAGCGGAATCAGCTCCGCCTGTGGCCCAGCCGGTACCCCCGGTCAAGTCCACACCGACGCAGAGCGAGCGCCCAAGCGCGAATCCACCGGCGGATGACTCCGCACGACCTTCCCCGAGCGCCTGGATGATTCAGGTAGTGAGTCTGACACGGGAGGACAATGCCCGGAAACTGGTCGAGGATCTGCGCAAGGCCGGTCTGCCGGCCCAGATGGAGACCGCCCGTGTCGATGGTAAAACCCACTACCGGGTGCGTGTAGGACCTGAGGTCGATCACAGATTAGCGGAACAGATGGTTGAAAAAATTAAAAAAGAGTTCAAGCTCAAACCCAAACTGATGCGCTATCCCTAACCGCAGGCAAGGAATCATCAAGCGGCTGGAATGACCAAGATGAACATAACAACACAAGCTCAAACCCTATTCGACGGCTGGATGGCCGGTAAATCGTCACCGAAATGGGTGGAGAACTTCGTTTCCGGGCCGCTTCCAAAGCTGATCACTCTCCTGTTCGTGTTGCTGATCAGCTGGCAGGCGTCACAACTTACCTGGGGCTTGATCCCGGCCCCGGATACACCCTACCAGGTGATGCCAGGCGATCCTGCAGGCGCCGTGCTTCCCCAAGTGAACCCTGTGGATCGCCAGCAGCTGTCCAAACTGGCCAATCTTCACCTGTTTGGCGATGCCGCGAGTAAACCGGTGGCGCAGAAAGTGGACACCAAAGCACCGGAAACCCGCCTCAACCTGACGCTGCATGGTGTCTTTGTGGCCGAGAAACCGGAAGAGGGCGCCGCGATCATCGGTACTTCCGGCTCAGTTCAGAAGTACTACAAGGTTGGCAGCGCCATCATGGCCGGGGTGACTCTGCAGGCTGTGTTCAACGATCGGGTGGTGTTGCTACGCAAGGGGGAATCGGAAGTATTGCGCTTTCCCAAAGTGGATAACAGCCGGGTGGCTGAGCCGGTACGCGATGAACCACCCAGGGTGGTGCAGCCCCGCAAGGAAAGCTTTGGTCCCGGTGTTCAGACGCAACCGGAGGATACGGTCAACTTGAGCGAGTACCGGGACATTATCCGGGAAGAGCCGCTGAAGATCTTCGAACATGTGCGCTTCGTCCCGGTCAAGTCCCGGGACGGCATGAAGGGCTATCGAATACTGCCGCAGAAAAACCGGGCCCTCTACAATCAGCTTGGGGTGCGTCCCTCCGATCTGGTGACTTCAGTCAATGGCATCCCTCTGACCAATGACCGGGAGGCTTTGCAACTGGTGGACAAACTGAAAGATGCCCAGAGTCTGCAGGTGGAGATCATCCGTAACGGTCAGCCGCAAACCCTCAGCTTCAATCTGAACTGACCGGCGATCCACAGCGTGAGCCGGATCGGGATTCAGCCGGTTGCGGGGGTCTGTGTCAGAATTCGGTTGCCGGTGGAGTCGGCCGGTTGGGTACCAGGGCAATCTCATCACCGTCCTCCAGGACGGTGAACATCTCAGCAAACTGTTTGTTGATGGTGGGCCGCAACAGTGACTCATCGAATACGGAAGCGATCCCCGGGCGGCGCTTGGCCAGCAGTTTCAGCAGATCACCGATGGACTTCACGGAAGGCGGCAGGTCCAGCTCTTCGTACTCCTTGCCGGTCTTGTTCGCCAGCCAGGAGAAATAGAATATTTTGACCCGACGCTGCTGTTGTGGGTCGTCCTGCCGGGCGTAGCCCATGGCCTCGAGTTTCTCCAGGTAGCGGTTCCAGTTCTGCTCCCGGTTCTTGCCCATCTGATACAGGGTCTCCCAGGAAAAGATGCCGGTGTCATGTCCGTCGTCAAAGACAAGCCGGATTGCGTACTGGCCCTGGGGTTCGATACGCTCGATATTGACCGTCTCCTTTCCGGTGACCGGTGTGTTGCTGGCCTTGACCTCCGCAGCCGTGGAAAAGACCCTGAGATACTCGCAGGGTAGTTCGAAACTGGCGCCGTCGGAGAAAGTCAGGGCCAGGATGCGGGATTTCTGATGCAGATTGATCTCGGTCGGGACGGGTATCTCTTTGGTCATGGCATGGATCAGCGGTGATAACTTCAAGGGTCAGGGATCATGTCACAGATGGGTGCGGGGCATCAACCGGTGCGCTTTATGGCAATCGGGAGGTCCCAGACGGCTGGGATCGGACGAAGGGTTCAACGACGTCCGTCGCCCGAGACGCGCTTCAGCACACGATCCATGCCGCGTCCTGTCAGGATGCGGCGCAACAGGGCGAACAGGTGCGCGGGAACGGTCACCGGATAGCGAATTCTGGGACGAGGGCTCTCCAGGGCATGGATGACTTTCTTCAACACCGCTTCAGGTGGCAGGGTGAAGGGCGCCGCGGGTCCGGGTTTGTTCAAACGCTCGAGCATTGAGAGGTAGTGATCCCGGTGAAACGAGTGCTCCGGGTCCACATGTTCCCGCCACATGGCCAGGGCATTGGCGCGAAACCGGCTCTCGATGGGGCCGGGTTCGATCAGCGCCACGTGAATCCCGCTGCCCGCCAACTCCAGACGCAGGGTGTCCGAAAGACCCTCCAGGGCGTATTTACTGGCCACATAGGCACCCCGGTAGGGCAGGGTTATATAACCCAGAATCGAGCTGTTCTGGATGATCCGACCATAGCCCTGACGGCGCATTACGGGGATCACCCGGCAGGTGAGTTCATGCCAGCCGAACAGATTGGTCTCGAACTGCTGGCGCAGGGCTTCCCGGGTTAGATCCTCCACCGCCCCCGGCTGGCCGTAAGCGCCGTTATTGAACAGTGCATAGAGACGTCCATCGGTCTGTTTCAGTACGTACTCCAGAGCCCCGGCAATGCTGCCGCTGTCTTGCAAATCCAGCGGGCAGGTCTCATATCCCTGCGCCTGCAGATCCGCCACGTCCTGAGACTTGCGTGCCGTGGCGAAAACACGATAACCGCGTTCGCGCAGTCCGCTCGCAACTACCTGTCCGATACCGCTGGAACAGCCGGTAATAAGTATGCTTTTTTCCATGTTATTCATGTTGTGGGGCGCTTCTTCAGGCACTTGGGAATTGGTGTAAATCGGGTGTCCCGAATCGTGGGAGGGAATTAAAGTTTGCCTGCTTTTGACCGCTAAACCAAGCAGATCAAAGATTCGCTCAGACAACAATCACGACCTCCCGGTTAGGGTTTTCTGAATCAAACCGGGGGCCTGGTACCGGAGGCGCGGGGTAGACAGGTGGATATCGCAACACTCATTGGTTTATTGGGTGGTTTTGGCATCATCATCGGGGCGATCGCTTCGGGTGGCGATGTGATGTTGTTCGTCAACGTTCCGTCCGTACTGATCGTGGTGGGCGGAACCTTCATGGTGACCCTGATGCAGTTCACCCTGGGAGATTTCCTGGGTTCCTTCAGCATCGGCCTGAAGGCCTTTTTCTACAAGACCGACGATCCCAAGAAACTCATCGCGGAAGCCGTGGAGCTGGCGGATATCGCCCGTAAAAACGGACTCCTGGCGCTTGAAGGTCAGGAGATCTCCAACCCGTTTCTGAAAACCGGCATCGGCCTGTGCGTGGACGGACACGACCCGGTGCTGGTCAACAAGCTGTTGACCAAGGATATCGACCTGACCATTCAGCGCCACGAAGTGGGGCAGACCATGTTCAAGAACATGGCGGCCATGGCCCCGGCCATGGGAATGATCGGCACCCTGGTGGGTCTGGTGCAGATGCTGGCCAACATGTCCGATCCCGCGAGTATCGGCCCGGCCATGGCGGTGGCCCTGCTGACCACCCTCTACGGTGCGGTGATCGCGAATGCCTTTGCCCAGCCGATCGCGGATAAACTGGCCCGTTCCAGTAGCATGGAAAAGACCAACAAGTCACTGATCATCGAGACCATTTCGGGAATTCAGGAGGGTATGAACCCGCGCGTGCTGGAGCAGCTCCTGAGTACCTACCTGCCAACCGGCAAACGACCCACCCAGGACGTCTGATCCATGGCAGACGAATGCCCCAAATGTGATGCGGGTCTTCCGCCCTGGTTGGCCACATTTGCCGACCTCATGTCGTTGCTGATGTGCTTTTTCGTATTGCTGCTCTCTTTCGCCGAAGTGGATGCCCAGCGCTTCAAGAAGATGGCCGAATCGATGAAAGACGCCTTTGGTGTACAGCGCGAGGTGGCCGCGGTCGAGGTGGTGCAGGGGACCAGTGTGATCATGCAGGATTTCTCACCGGGCAAACCAGAACCAACCATCGTGGATGATATCCGCCAGATCACCAGCGAGACAGAACAGCAATTCCTGGAACGCGAGACCCAGCAGGACACAAACCTGAACATCGACGAGGCCAAGGCCGCCATGCAGGCCGAGTTGGAGCAGCAGGTCAAGGAGCAGGCCGCCGAACTAAAACGAATGCTCGAGGAGGAGATCGCCGAAGGGGTGATCGATGTGGAAACCGAGTCGACCAATATCATCATCCGTATCCAGGAGAAAGGTTCGTTCCCGTCAGGAAGAGCCAACCTGAACCCCGAATTCTTCGAAGTGATCTCGAAAATCACCGAGGTGATCGCCAAAACCCCGGGCAAAATCATCGTTGCGGGGCACACCGACGACATACCGATATCAACCAAACGTTTCCGTTCCAACTGGGAGCTGTCATCCGCCCGGGCGGTGACCGTGGTGCACGCCATGTTGAGTAATGCGGAATTGGATCCAAACCGGTTTTTGATCCAGGGCTATGCCGATTCCCAACCCCTGGAATCCAACGATACACCGGAAGGACGCGCCAAGAACCGCCGGGTTGAGCTGGTGATCAAGCGTGGCGATGATACGGAATCCGAACCCATATCCGTGAACGAAACACCCTGATTCCATGTTCAAGGAGTACGAGTCCGGTGTGGTATAAAATGCACCAACCAGTATGACGCTTAGGAGCCCGTCTGATGTCTATCGAAAATGAGGAAAACCGGGACGAGCGCCGGGAGTTTTTCCGTATTGACGACTCGATCCAGGTGCGTTGCCGGGTGATCGATAAGGATCAGGTACCCGTCAGTATCGAACAGCAATTGCAGGCGGGTGACCGGTTTACCGTGATGACCCGGCTGCAGGAGATCAGCCAGCACCTGTCCGCTTCCCTGCATCGCATCGAGCAGCGAGATGTGGACGTGGCCGACTACCTTAAAGCGCTGGATGACAAAATCAACCTCCTGGGGCGCAGTTTCCTCACCGAGGAGCGGGAGTTGCTCGAACAACCGGCTCAGGCGGTGAACCTGAGTGCCGGTGGCCTGGCCATGGACAGTGACAGACGGATCGAGCCCGGGTCAACGGTGGAACTCAAGATGCTGCTGTTACCCTCATACGCCGGTGTTCTGGCCTACGGTGAGGTGGTTCATGTGGAGGAGTCCCATGTGGCGAATCCCGACTACCCCTATCATATTCGGATCAATTTCTCACTCATCCGTCCCACCGATCAGGATGCCCTGATCCGTCACATTACCCGCCGTCAGAGTGAAATGCTCAGAATGCGACGGGAGCAAAAAGAACGGGAAAAGAGTTGAAAATACTCCCTGACAGTTCTTGGTTAGATTACCTAACTGCATGTAAGTATTGGATATAGTGATGCATCCGAGGGCCCGCTCGGAACATCGCTCCTGGTGCTGGTGAGCGGCTTTCCATGCGATTCCCGCATTTCCGGATTAAAGGTTCTTGAACTCCCCTGTGGTTGACCCCATCATTAGCGGAAATTTCCTGATCGCTCTTGGCTTGTAAGGCCTACCCGGTCAGGCGACCCGAACAGAAGTTGAGGATATCGTATGCCGATCTATGAATACCGCTGTGAAGCCTGCAACCATGAGTTGGAGGCGCTGCAGAAAATGAGTGACGCCCCGTTGACCGAGTGTCCTGAATGCAAACAGCAGACCTTGCAAAAGCTCATTTCCGCTGCCGGTTTCCGCCTCAAAGGCAGTGGCTGGTATGAGACCGATTTCAAGGGCGGCAAGAAAAAGAATCTGCACGAATCGGGCAAATCATCCACCAGCTCTGAAACCAAGTCTTCCGGCGGTTGCAGCGGCGGTTCCTGCGCCTGCAGCTGAACTCGGTTGCGTTATCCGGGTCAGGCACTCGCTACGTTCAAACTGCCAGCCACGGAGGGTTGTTCCCGGGTTTCGCTCCGCTGCACCCGGGCTACGTTGCTCGGGACACAGGGAAATCTGAGGGAGCGCGAACAGCACCCCGTAGCCCGGGTGCAGCGACGCGGAACCCGGGATCCGGCCGAATGCGAAGCACTGCGGGACAGCACAAAACGATCCCGATGTTTTCCCACCCTGTTTTCAATTGGGATGACCAGAATGGGTCATCTGTTGAAGTATGATTTCTGATCCATCCCGTTCCAGGGGCGCTGATTCCGCGTTTCTCCAGCCCAGCGACCGGGATTGGGGTGTTGGGCTTGCAGAGCCGATGGCCAAGCCGTAACATTCCCGCTTTTCGGCACATTTCAGCGAATTCTCACAGGATACTCCCCATGCGCAGCCATTATTGCGGACAGATCAACAGCAGCCATATCGACCAGGAAGTGGAACTTTGTGGATGGGTTCACCGTCGGCGCGATCATGGCGGTGTCATCTTCATCGATCTGCGCGATCGGGAAGGGTTGGTCCAGGTCGTCTATGACCCTGATCTGCCGGAGATGTTTTCCCTGGCGGAAGGGGTGCGTAACGAGTTCGTGCTGCGAATCAAGGGCCGGGTGCGTGCCCGTCCTGAGGGGACGGTCAACAAGGACCTGTCCACCGGTGAGATCGAGATCCTGGGTCTCGAGCTGGAGATTCTCAACCGCGCCGAGACGCCTCCGTTTCAACTCGATGAGCATGAAAAGGCCTCTGAGGAGATCCGCCTGCGCTATCGCTATATCGATCTGCGTCGCCCGGAAATGCTGGAAAAGATCCGCATCCGTTCCCGTGTCACCCAGACTCTGCGCCGATTCCTCGATACTCAGGGGTTCCTGGACATCGAAACTCCGATGCTGACCAAGGCCACTCCGGAAGGCGCCCGGGATTACCTGGTGCCGAGCCGCACGCATCCCGGGGAGTTCTTCGCGCTCCCCCAGTCGCCTCAGCTGTTCAAGCAGTTGCTGATGATGTCGGGAATGGATCGTTACTATCAGATCGTCCGCTGTTTTCGCGATGAGGACCTGCGTGCCGATCGTCAGCCTGAGTTTACTCAGCTCGATATCGAGACCTCCTTCATGGATGAAGACGAGATCATGCGTCTCAACGAGGAGATGATCCGCCAGCTCTACCAGGAGGTGCTGGGTGTGGAACTGCCCAACCCGTTCCCCCGCATGACCTATAACGAGGCGATGGACCGTTACGGCTCCGATCGTCCCGATCTGCGGGTACCCCTGGAACTGGTGGATCTTCGTGATCTCATGCAGGAAGTGGAATTCAAGGTTTTTTCCGGACCCGCCAAGGATCCCAAAGGGCGGGTGGCGGCCATGAAGGTCCCGGGTGGTGGCGCCCTGAGTCGTAAACAGATCGACGAATACACCAAGTTCGTCGGTATCTACGGCGCCAAGGGTCTGGCTTACATCAAGGTCAACGAGAAGGCCAAGGGGATCGAGGGTCTGCAATCGCCGATCCTCAAATTCCTGCCCGACTCCGTGGTGGAGGGGATTCTGGAGCGTACGGCCGCCGAGGATGGCGACCTGATCTTCTTTGGCGCGGACCGATCGAACGTGGTCAACGAGTCCCTCGGAGCGCTGCGCGTCAAGGTCGGTCAGGACATGGACCTGCTGCAGGGCACCTGGAAGCCCCTGTGGGTTATCGATTTTCCGATGTTCGAGTGGGATGAACAGCACGATCGCTGGACTCCGCTGCACCATCCGTTCACCTCACCCATTCTGGATCAGATCGACCTGCTCGATTCCGATCCGGGCGCGTGCAAGTCCCGCGCCTACGACATGGTGATGAACGGGGTTGAACTGGGCGGTGGTTCCATCCGTATTCATCAGCAGGAGGTTCAGCAAAAGATCTTCAAGCTGCTGGAGATCAATGAGGAGGAGGCCGAGGAGAAATTCGGTTTCCTGCTGACCGCACTGAAGTTCGGTTGTCCTCCGCACGGTGGACTGGCATTCGGCCTGGACCGGCTGGTGATGCTGCTGACCGGTTCGAACTCGATCCGCGAGGTCATGGCCTTCCCGAAGACCCAGACCGCCGCCTGTCTGCTCACCTCGGCGCCTTCCGAGGTTTCCGCCGAACAGCTGCGTGAACTGTCGATTCGGGTGCGCAAGCCTGCGGTTGAAGAGGCTAAAGCCTAGCAGGCTGTTGAAATTCGCTCAGACGAGTGCGAGATCAGGCGAAAACCGGCGAAAAAGCGCAGTTTACCGAAGTAAATGAGCATTTTGAGGCGGTTTTCAACGCAGGATCATACCGTCTGAGTAGCATTTCAACCGCCTGCCAGGTGGTGTAGGGCCATTGTCCCGCGCACTGAAAAAACGGCCGGAATCCGTACTGGTGGTCGTTTATACCCTGAAGGGTGAGGTGCTCATGTTGCGCCGAACCACACCGCGGGATTTCTGGCAATCGGTGACCGGCAGTCTCGAGTGGGGCGAAACGCCCATCCAGGCTGCACGGCGGGAACTCTACGAGGAAACCGGGTTAATGGCCGGTGCTGGGTTAAGGGATCTGGGTCAGCAAGTGACCTTTCCCATACTGCCCGCCTGGAAGCCGCGCTATGCCCGCAGCGATTTCGTCAACACGGAACACTGGTTTGCCTGGGCGCTGCCCCATCGCAGACTACCGAGACTGGAGCGGACCGAGCATCACGCCTATCGATGGGTGGATGCCCGGCAAGCCCTGCGGCTGGCCACATCCTGGACCAATCGCAAGGCGATTCGCGCACTGCTGTTCGGGGCCTGAAGCTCCCGGCATTCGCCCTGGAACGGATGCATTCCAGGGCGCCAGGCATTCGGATTATCAGGCGTTCAGTTTCTCAACGACCCGCAGCAACTTCTCCTTCGCCTCAACGGCGACCTGTTTGGGCTCGTCGGTGGTGCAGTGCGCCAGGATGGTCACCGGATCCATAAAGCTCACCACGACCTTGCCGTTTTCGGCTTCGCGCATGATGAAGTTGCACGGCAGCAGGGTGCCGGCGTTCGGTTCGTCGCGGATCACCCGGTCCGCCAGACCCGGGTTACAGGCGCCATAGATATGGTAGGCGGGAATGGTTTTGTCCATTTTGTTTTTGAAGATGGCCTGAACGTCGACATCGCTGACGATACCCAGGTGTTCGCTCATCAGGACCTCCCGAACACGCTCCACGGCCTGATCGAAAGGAAGATCAATTTCGGTGTTGAATTCGTACATGTTGCCTCCTGTTATAAAGTGTTCGCATTGCATCAAAGTTCCCAGGCAGTGGCATTGAATTTCGTCAAACCCTAAAGCCCGTCAAGGTGGCGGCAATTTTACCTCTGCGATTCGATGCGTCTATGACATCCACCGCATTTCACATAGTTGCGTCCCTCAAGTGCGCCGTTTTCCGCAAGTGTCTGAATGATGTTCAAGCGCCTGACTGAATGGATGGCACGGAAAACTCTCCACTGTAGCTGAAGGTTTTTCCCAGCACAGGATGATTGATTTCAAAGTTCAGGAGAATGTGTGTTTCAGACAGGGCTTGTTCGATGATCACGGCATTGCCCAGGATTAACCAGTTGGGCAGGTGGATCCGCCTGTCGGCGATTTTCCATACATAATCGATCCCCCGATAGACAAGCGCATGGTCGATGACCGAGATGGCCATGCGGATACCCATTCCATATTTCACATACTCAATGATTTCGTTGGGATGCCGGCTCACCATTCGGGAGTTGAAGCTAACCGGTCCCCGATCCGGAAACTCCAGAGTTCTGTGCCAGTGCAGGGCATTGCAATCACTCCTTTCGGTCCAGTTTCGAACAACAGTGGGTATCTGTGTTCCCTGATAGGGTACGAGCGCACCGAATACCCGGCCAAATAGAATAAACAACTTCGCCAGCCGCGAATGATAGACCTCGTTCATGATCCCGGTCAGGATCAGCTGATCATTACACGAGGGGGACAGGGCATAGTGCGCCCGCACCGCGGGCGCCAGTTCACTCCAAGCAGCGCCTAGTACACGTTTCATCATGGGATCCTGATTCATGGTCCTTGCCTCAATGTCAAAAAGTCGGTTTGAAAACCATCAGAAAGTAGATGACGATCATTGCCGAGAAGGCGGGAATTCCCAGGACGAACCAGAGTTCGGCAAGGTGTTGGTATTGGTCGCCGAGTTTCATGTCATGCTGTCTGGCATGTTCCGCGATATCCCGCATCCGGATTTGCAGCCAGACCACCGGCAGCCAGCAAAATCCGGCAATTGCGTACAAAATGATTGTCAGTATCACCCAGCCCTGGTCGAGAGGGATGCCCAACACGTGCAGCAGCCATATTCCGCTGATGGGCTGTATGATTACGGTCGGTGTGGTGATCAGCCAATCCGCGGTGACCACCAGTCGATTGGTGACCGCGATGGCGGGGATTTCGCCGCTACGGTCGGTCAACCATTTGTAAAAGGCACTGCCCAATCCCGTGCCGAAGAGCAGGGTGGCACTGATGATGTGAATCCATTTTAAAAGCAGATATTCGTTCATGATTTTTCCTCCATGATCATCATGATGTAGGTACTTACCAGCAGGGGTAGATTTTTCGAGATCGGGCCGAAAGGATGAATCCAGTAGTCGGCGAGATAGACGCTGATTATCGCGCTGTAACCCAGAATCATCATGATCTGAATCCGACCGATCCATTGGATGCGGTAGGCCATCAGAGTGCACAGACCTAAAACCACGTCGATCATCGATGAGCCGTAGAGAAGGTAAGGTGCGATTTGCGATGGGATGCCGACCCGCCCGAGCAGGTCATAGCTCATTGCCTGAGGAAACGCGAATATGGAGATCAGCCCGGTATGGATCCAGACAAAACCGATGGAGATGCGCAGCAGAATCCGTGTGAAATAGAGTTTTGCATACCAACGATCCTTCGTCTCACAGATTGAATTACTGAGCCATGTCTCCAGTCGGTCGGGCATTCTCCCCAGAATACTCGCCGTCTCGCCAACGTCCCCCGTATTCCCCTCCATCAGCATGCCGACGGTCTCTGCACTCAAAGGCAGTTCCCGATTCAGGTTGAACACTCCGGCCAGTCGCAGGGCCAGCCAGCCGGGGATGTTGAGAAATTTCGCATCTCCTAATCCCAGCCACTGACGTAACCGGCGCATGAGTGCCACATACTCCAGGGCTTCGGGACCGACGATGTCCAGACGGCGCCGTGACAGGTCCGATGAATCGACTGCCTGTGCAATGACCTCACAGAGATCATTGATGTGTACGGGTTGTATGCACTGCCTGCCGGTACCGATGACTGGGATGAGAGGAAGTGCCGAGAGCGTTTTGAAAAAATTCATGCTCTTTGCCCCAGGGCCGTAGACGATGGATGGACGGATGATTACCCAATCGACACTCAGTTGGCTGAGATAGTCATCCGCCTGCCCTTTGCTGCGGTGGTAGCGGCTGCTGGCATCGGCGGCTGCGCCGAGGGCCGATACCTGGATGACACGCTGGATTCCCGATTGCTGACAGGCCCGGAACAGGGCAATCGGGGCTCGCGTATGCAACGAATCGAAGGTCTGACCGCCCTGTTCGCGAATGATTCCCACGGTATTGATCACGACATCGAACCCGCACAGACGCGGTCGCCAGATTCTCGCGCTGGTGTCGTTTGTGAAATCAAGGCTGAGGACTGAGGGATCATTGAGATCCGAGTTTCCGCAGTGCGGGTTGTGCACCCCTGCGACTACATCATGACCTCTCATGCGTAGTGCCTGCAGGAGATGCTGTCCAATGAATCCGTGCGCTCCTGTTATGAGAATTTTCATACTGTGCCTTCCTTGAAATCCGGTACAGATTTCACTCCAGTGGATAAATGCAGCGATGGCACCTGAGGACGATGATTATTCGATATCATCATATTTGGCGCTTGTTAACAGTACAGAAATTTCTGTATAAACAGAAATTTGTGCATTCCGCCCAGACTGTCAATCCGGATTCTGCAGGTGATGGATCGCGAGGGTGGAAATTCGGTTTGGCTTGTTCGGTCGCTATCAGTTACATTGCAGGGTCGAAAAAAAGGAAACTTTCAGAGACAGAAACATTGTCATTGCGATTGTATTAGCAGAAGTCAGTCCTATGAATTTACAGGGATTTCATCGTCACATAACGAATTTGAACCAGTGGAGCAAGGAAAATTTCAGGGGTTTTTTCTTCGCCTCCCAGCGCATTGGTTATCTCAAGGAACCGGTCTGGTCCGTGCTCACAGAACAGACCGGGCAGTTTTCATCATCGCCGGACGGTATCCATCTCAGAGCGGAATTCGACAGCTTCGAATCCCGTTCCCAGGTACTGGACGAGGTGGTGGACATCCTTCTCAATAAGGGGGTCATGACGCACCGGCACGGGGAGAAGTACCCGGTCACACACCAGGGCAGGGAGCGCTCCATCGCAACCATCGACCGGGCGGCCGCACCCTATTTTGGTTTGCGAGCGTATGGCCAGCACGTGAACGGATATGTGCGTAAGGGTCGGGATCTCTACCTCTGGATTGCTCGCCGTTCCGCCGACCGGATCAATTTCCCCAACCTTCTGGACAACATGGTCGCCGGTGGACTGCCCTATGACTTGTCTCTCCGGGAAAACTTAAGAAAGGAGTGCATGGAGGAGGCGAGTATTCCAGCCGAGCTGGCTGACCGGGCCGTGCCGGTTGGTGCATTGACCTATTGCCGTGAGACACCCACGGGTCTGAAACCGGATACCCTGTATTGCTACGATCTGGAATTGCCGCCGGATTTTCAGCCCAGCAATTCGGATGGGGAGGTGGCGGAGTTCAAGCTCGTGCCGATTCAGGAGGTCGCCGAATGGGTTGCGGAAACCGATGAGTTCAAACCCAACTGCAATCTGGTGGTGATCGACTTCCTGATCCGTCATGGGAATGTGGATCCTGAAACCACCGGATATCTGGATCTCGTCCTCGGATTGCACCGGAAGTTTTAGACTTCCATATCACAACGTATGACAAGAATTCAGGCAAATCCAGTGATCTGGTTTACCTTTTCGGGTTCCACGGAACCGAAAGACTGGAAAAAAAGTCGAATCCGTATTGAAATTAACTCGTTACGTTCTGTCAGTGGTTATCTCCAGTGCCAAGAAACCAGGTAAATACATGAAATATCGGATAGTTAGAGGTTTGTTGGGATGCGCGCTCCTGTTGGCCGTGTCCAGTTCTTCCTGGGCCAGCCGGCAACTTGTGCCGATTGAAGAGCTTCAGTCGACCCCGGAGCAGCAGCAGACCGCCAGTGTCATCGTCAAAGTCATCGAAAAATACCATTATAAAGATGTGGCTTTGGATGACGCCATGTCCAACTCGATCCTGCAGCGTTATTTCGACGAACTGGATCCAAACCGCACCTTTTTCCTCGCCAGTGATATTGCTCAGTTTTCCAACTACCGGGACAAACTGGATGACTACCTGAAAAACGCCCGCATTGATCCCGCTTTTGAGATCTTCCGTCTCTATCGCACGCGGGTCAGCGAGGCCGTAAATCATGCCATCGAACTGGTTGACGGGAAGTTTGACTTTACCCTCGATGAAACCTACGTGTTCGAGCGTAAGGACGAGCCCTGGGCACAGACCCGGGCCGAACTGGATGATGTCTGGCGTAAACGGGTCAAGAACGACTTCCTCAATCTGCGACTGATGGACAAGCCGGATGATGAAATCCGTGAGACGCTCAAGAACCGCTACGAGCGCTTGCTCAGCCGGGTTGAGCAGTTCAACAGTAACGACATCTTTCAGGCGTTCATCAACGCCTATACTCTGAGCCTGGAACCGCATACCAGCTACATGTCGCCCAGTACCTCGGAAAATTTCGATATCAGTATGAGCCTTTCCCTGGAGGGCATAGGCGCGGTTCTTAAGGACGAGGACGGTTATACCGTGGTGCAGAAAACCATCATCGGCGGACCGGCTGAACAGAGCAACCTGCTGCACGCCGGGGACCAGATCGTCGGCGTCGGCCAGGGACTCGAAGGGAAAGTTCAGGATATCGTCGGATGGCGACTGCAGGATGTGGTGGAGCAGATACGCGGTCCCAAGGGTTCCGTGGTACAGCTCGAAGTGCTGCCCAAAGGCGATAGCGCCAAGCGCAAGACCATCACCCTGGTCCGTAACAAGATCAAACTCGAAGAGCAGGCGGCGAAGAGCTATATCATCGAGGATCTCGACGGCATGGAGAACTACCGTATCGGGGTGATCGAAGTACCCACTTTTTACAGAGATTTCGCCGCGGAGGCACGGGGTGAAGAGGATTTTCGAAGCACTACGCGGGATGTTCGCAACCTGCTGGTGGAGCTGAAAAGCCAGGGTGTCAACGGTATCGTGATCGATCTGCGGGAGAACGGGGGCGGGTCTCTCTCCGAAGCGACCGAGCTGACCGGCCTGTTCATTGATTCCGGACCCGTAGTCCAGATCAAGGATGCGTTCGGCAAGATCGAAGTGGAACAGGATCCGGATAAGGATATCGCCTACGATGGACCGTTGGCAGTACTCGTCGATCGCAACAGCGCCTCCGCCTCCGAGATTTTTGCCGGCGCCATCCAGGACTACAAACGGGGTATCGTGATCGGCGAACCCACCTTTGGCAAAGGTACGGTGCAGACACTGGTCGATCTGGGGCGGTTCGTACCTGGGCGTAACAAGGATCTGGGTCGGCTGCGACTGACCATGGCTCAGTTTTTCAGAATCAATGGCGGCAGCACTCAGCATCGGGGTGTGGTACCCGACATTCAGTTTCCGACTGCTCAGTTTTCCCAGGATTATGGTGAGCGTTCACTGGACAATGCTTTGCCCTGGGCGCATATCGATCCGGCAAACTTCATGATCAAGGGGCCTGAAACCTCATCTTCGTTGATCGAACATCATCAGCACCGTATTGAAAAGGATCCCGGGTTTGAGATGCTGATTGATGAGGAGAAACGCTTCTCCGAACTGGATAAGCGCAAAGAGGTGAGTCTGTTGGAGAAAAAACGCCGTAATGAATGGGATGACCGGGAGCATGAGCGGTTGCTGCACAAGAACCGGTTCCGTGTCTCACAGGGTATGACCGCCCTGAAAACCTCGGAGCCAGCGGATTTGACCGATGATCCTGACGAGGTGGAGAAAGAGGCGACTCACCGTATCGAACTCAACGAAGCCGCGAGGATCCTGGTGGATTCGATTCGTTCCAAAGCACCCCTCGCGGTCATGCGCTGAAGAACCTGCCGGATCAGGCCCAGGGACTGGGCCTATCGAAAGGAATCCATTCCCAGTAAACTAATCCTATAATCCAACGAGCTCATGGCGCCTCACCGGCTTATCTACGGGTTCCTTGGATTCATAGATTGCTCATCCCGTTAAAATTGATCTGTTCGATGAGCAGCCTGCTGCTCAGGTATTGCATCAGAAGCATCATGAATGCTTCTTTAGCCGGTGTTTCAGAACAGGGAGTCCCACGGGTTGTGATCCCATGACCATCTGTTTGGTCATCCGGCATCCTACGAACAGGGTTGAATCAACTTGTACTCAACACTTCACAAACGTCTGCACAGCTTCAGCCAGGCCGACCGTCTCGGATTACTTAAAGGTGGTCTGATCGGTCTGGAAAAGGAGGGGCTGAGAGTCTCGCCCAAGGGCTGCATATCCCAAAAGCCCCATCCCGAGGCACTCGGTTCGCCATTGACGAACCGGTATATCACCACGGACTACTCCGAGGCGCTCACCGAGATCATTACGCCTCCCTCGGGTGATCGGGCCGAAGTGCTGAATTTCCTGTTTGAGGCACACCATTTTTTGCACCGTCACCTGGAGGATGAGATTCTCTGGTCCGCGAGCATGCCCTGTGTGGTGGAGGGGGATGGCCGAATTCCCATCGCCCAGTACGGAAGCTCCAACGCCGGGCTGATGAAGACCGTGTATCGCCGCGGTCTGGGGCACCGTTATGGTCGGGTGATGCAGGTCATTGCAGGCGTCCACTTTAACTATTCCCTGCCACAGGATTTCTGGGATTTCTTCCAGCAACTCGAAGGTGATCCGGGAAGCAGCCGGAATTTCATTTCCGAGTCCTATTTCAGCATGTTGCGCAACCTGCAGCGGATCGGGTGGCTGATCCCCTACCTGTTCGGCGCCTCCCCCGCGGTCTGCAAGTCGTTTCTGGGTGGACGTCCGACTTCCCTGCAAGAGTTCGATCCGCATACCTATTACGCCCCCTATGCGACCTCATTACGCATGGGGGATATCGGTTATCAGAACAGCAAGGAGCAGGGCACCGGCATCAAAGCCTGCTACGACTGCCTCAATGCCTACATCGAAACCCTGTCCCGGGCCATCGAAACACCCTGTCCGATCTACCAGGCGATCGGTGTTAAGGTGGATGGTGTCTATGAGCAGTTGAACGCAAACATCCTGCAGATTGAAAACGAGTACTACAGTACCGTACGACCCAAGCAGATCCCCGAGATGATGGAAAAGCCCATCCACGCACTGCAGAGGCGGGGGGTCCGGTATCTGGAACTTCGCTCCCTGGACGTGAATCCCTTTCATCCCCTGGGTATCGCTGAAGAGCAGGTGCACTTCATCGAAGCCCTGATGTTGTTCTCAGTGCTGCATGAGAGTCCTTCGATCAATGTGGCAGAACAGCATGCCATCGACTGGAACGAACTGGCGGCGGCCCACAATGGCCGGGACCCCGATCTGAAACTGCGTCGCCTGGACCGGGACTGTTCGCTGCGGGAGTGGGGATTGGAGATTTGCGAAGAGTTGATGCCCCTGTGTGAAATCCTTGATCAGGGCCGGGCTCACAAGCCATATACACACAGCCTGATGCTGCAGAAACAGAAGCTGGCGGACGCTGATCTGACGCCTTCCGCGCAGATGCTGGCAGAGATGCGCAGTCGGGGGGAAAGCTTTTTTGAGTTCGCGCACCGCATCTCAAAACAGCATCGGCACCATTTCACCCACCAGGCGGGTTCGCAGGCGGTCCAACAGCTCCTGTTTCAGGAAGCGGAGGACTCCCGACGCCGGCAAAAACAAATCGAGGCTTCTGACGCGATCAGCTTCGACGAGTTCCTGGAGCGCTATTTCGCGCAGCAGATCGATCCTCACCAGGCCATGGAGCTATCCCGATAGCCTCGAGATGGACTACGGGTGGATGATCCGCACTCGAATCAACACTTAACAAACCCTTGCCCCGTATCCGGTTGACACCCCTTGGGGTGAAATCAGCGGGCGATGTTGTTTGTGATGAAGCTGTGTCCATCTCAGTTTATGATGGGCGTTTCGTGTTCCGGGCCGGCTTTGTGCCTGGATAAGATTCGTGCCAAATGCCGGGTAGCATGAACTGGTCATTTGGTCCAGACACTGATAACCATTAGAACATGAGGATAATAGCATGGAGGAGTATCAAGACCCGGGACCGGGATTCGATACCCTGGCCATTCGCAGTGGCCACCACCGTACTCCGGAAGGGGAACATGGCGAACCGATCTTTACCACATCCAGTTTCGTGTTCAGCAGCGCCGCGGAGGCGGCCGCACGATTCAGCGGTGATGAACCCGGCAATATCTATGCCCGTTTCACCAACCCTACGGTGCGCATGTTCGAACAGCGCCTGGCAGCCCTTGAAGGCGGGGAGCGCTGTGTTGCCACGGCCTCTGGCATGTCAGCGATTCTTGCGACCTGCATGGGGGTTTTACGTGCCGGTGATCACTTGGTTTCCTCGCGCAGTATTTTCGGCAGCACGACAATTCTGTTCGACAAGTACCTGGCCCGCTTCGGTATTGAAACCAGCTACGTGCCGCTGGACGATTTTCACGCCTGGGAATCGGCGATCCGTCCCAATACCAAACTGCTGTTCCTGGAGACCCCGTCCAATCCCCTGACCGAAATTGCCGACATCCGGAAACTGGCAGATCTGGCCCATGCCCATCAGGCGCATCTGGTGGTGGATAACTGCTTTTGTACGCCGGCATTGCAACAACCATTGAGTCTGGGTGCTGATATCGTGGTTCACTCCGCAACCAAGTACCTGGACGGGCAGGGTCGTTGTCTCGGGGGGGCGGTAGTGGGCAGCGAATCCCTGGTCGGTGAGGAGGTGTTTGGCGTATTGAGAACCGCGGGACCCACCATGAGTCCGTTCAATGCCTGGGTGTTTCTGAAAGGGCTCGAGACCCTGAATCTGCGCATGCAGGCCCACTCACGTAATGCACAGCAATTGGCGGAGTGGCTGGAGCAGCATCCCCGGGTCGATCGGGTCTATTATCCCGGTCTGTCCAGTCATCCGCAGAATGATCTGGCCCTCCAGCAGCAGAAGGCTCCGGGCGGCATTCTGGCTTTCGACGTCAAGGGCGGTCAGACCGCAGCCTGGCGGGTGGTGGACGAAACCCGCATGCTCTCGATCACGGCGAATCTGGGCGATGTGAAGACCACCATCACCCATCCGGCTACCACCACCCATGGTCGATTGACGGCGGAGCAGCGCAGCGAGGTGGGGATTGGAAACGGTTTGATCCGGATTGCCGTGGGGTTGGAGACTCTGTCGGATATCAAGCGGGATCTGTCTCGGGGTCTGGACAGTTTGTAAAGCGCGTCGACTGATCGAGATTAGGCTGCTGGTAAGACGACGGCTAATGGCCGTAGGCTGTGTTACTGTCCAACCCGAGTGAAATCAGTGCCGGTTTTGAGTCCGAAGACCGTTTCCAGATCAAACTCCCGTATCAGTTGATCTCCGGCGTCCAGGCCGAACTGGCGCTGGACTTCTCCAAGCAGGAGTCTAACGGCATTACGGTTATAACCACTGCCGAAACTGATCTGCTGGCGGATGATGTCGCGTGCTTTGTCGAGGGTCATGCGCGGATTGATAACCTCTGTGATGTGTGTAAACAGGTTTTGGTAGTTGTGAAGATGCTCCCGGATACCGGTGCCGAATCGTCTACAGGTCACTACACTAACATATTTGCCAGTGCTACCCGCTAAACTGCAGGGTACTGGGCAACACATTTTTCAGGGGTATTGTTACAATCGAACCCAGTAACCTCCAGGGGTGGGTCTCGGCCGGTCGGTTGACGCGTCTGCTCTGAGATCCGCAGGTTTCAATAAGCCGAAACCGAGGCAGTCGCCCCTGGATGTCAGTTCCGGGTTCATCCACAATTCAGGTTAATGATTATGGATCGCGAGGCACTCGAAAGCATGCTCGATCGGGGCATGGACAACCCCCTGCTGTGCTATACCCTGGGTACCCTGTGTCTGCAACAGGATGATCCGCACAATGCGGTGTTGCATCTGCAGCGCGCCCTGGAACAGGACGATCAGCATTCCGCCAGCTGGAAACACTACGGTAAGGCGCTGACCGCATTGAACCGGACCGAAGAGGCACGGCAGGCCTGGCAACGTGGCATCGCGGTAGCCGAGGCGAAAGGTGATGTACAGGCGGTCAAGGAGATGCGGGTGTTTCTCAAGCGTCTTGATAAAAACAACACATGACGCGAGAGGTGTGCCATGGACACTCCGGACAAAGCCAAAGTCAAACACTATCTGTTGAATCTGCAGCAGACGATCTGCTGTGGACTGGAAGAGGAGGACGGTCAGGAGCGGTTCCTCATCGACAGTTGGCAACGGGAACCCGGTGAACGGCTGCAGGGTGGCGGTATCAGTTCGGTGCTCGATGGGGGGGTGGTGTTCGAACAGGCAGGGGTCAACTTCTCTCATGTCATGGGCGACCAGCTACCCGGATCCGCAACGGCCCACCGGCCCGAGTTGGCCGGTCGCAGCTTCGAGGCCATGGGGGTGTCCCTGGTGATCCATCCGCGCAATCCCTATGTTCCCACCTCACACGCCAACCTGCGCTTTTTCGTCGCGGAGAAGCAGGACGAGCCACCGGTGTGGTGGTTTGGCGGCGGTTTCGACCTCACCCCCTACTACGGTTATGACGAGGATTGCCGGCATTGGCACCGGGTCGCAAAGGAGGCCTGCCAGCCCTTCGGTGAGGCGGTCTATCCCCGTTTCAAGAAGTGGTGCGACGAATATTTCTACCTCAGGCACCGGGCGGAACCCCGGGGTATCGGCGGGCTGTTTTTCGATGACCTCAACGAATGGGGTTTCGAAACCAGTTTCGAGTTTCTGCAAAGTGTGGGAGATCGCTACCTGACCGCCTACCTTCCGATCGTGAAACGTCGTCGGGACACGACTTATGGCGAGCGGGAACGGGACTTTCAACTCTACCGGCGGGGCCGTTACGTGGAATTCAATCTGGTCTATGACCGGGGCACCCTGTTCGGGCTGCAATCGGGCGGCCGAACCGAGTCCATACTGATGTCTCTGCCGCCACTGGTGAAATGGCGCTACAACTGGAAGCCTGAGTCCGGAACCGAGGAAGCGCGTCTGTATGAACACTACCTGCAACCCCGTGATTGGGTTTGAGCGCACCGACTTATAGGACACTCCACGAGTATGAAACCCTTTTCCGAGGCCTGCGAGGAGAACAAGCAACCCATCCTCCAGGTGATCCATCCACTGTTCCAGGCAGTCCGCTCACTCCTGGAGATCGGTAGTGGCACCGGTCAGCATGCCGTTCACTTCGCTGCCGCCATGCCTGGGCTGACCTGGCAAACCAGCGATTGTGCGGAGAACCTTCCCGGTATCCGCGCCTGGCGGGCGGAAGCGGGCCTGGATAACCTGCCTGAGCCCATAGAACTGGATGTGCAGGGGCGCTGGCCCGAGCAGACATTCGAAGCGGTATTCAGCGCCAACACCACCCACATCATGTCCTGGCCCCAAGTCGAAGCGATGTTTCAGGGGATTGGCCGGATTCTTCAACCCGGTGGAGTTTTTGCTCTGTACGGCCCGTTCAATTACCGGGGAGACTACACCAGTGAGAGCAACCGCCGCTTTGATCAGTGGCTGCATGCCCGGGATTCCCAGAGCGGTATACGGGATTTCGAGGCACTCGAAGCATTAGCCCTGGAGCAGGGGCTCAGCTTCTCGGCTGATATTGAGATGCCGGTGAACAACCGCATTCTGGTGTGGCGCCGACTGCCCGCCTGAATCGGGTTTTATTAATCCTCCGGGGTGTTCAGGCGCTGTTCAGTTATCCCTCCTTACACTTCCAACATAGCGGGTGTAAAGCCCGAATCAAATCACTGGAAGCCAGGAGAATGCCATGAAAACCACTGCCCTGATCAGCGCCACGCTTTTAATGAGTTTCACCCTTTCGGCGAACGCCGGACATCAGGATGGGTATCGCGATACCGCCAAGGTCATCGACGTGGAGCCGGTTTATCGCACCGTGCAGGTCACCGAGCCGGAACGCAGCTGCTGGGAAGAGGAGGTCGATCACTACGTGCCCGGCGAGCGGCGTTATACCGGAACCGTACTCGGCGGCATCATCGGCGGGGTGGTGGCCAATTCGGTCAGCCGGGGTCGCGGCCGGGGCAAGGATGCGGCCACCCTGGCCGGTACCCTGCTGGGTGGCGCCATCGGCCATGATCTGACCCGCACCGGCCATTCCGGTCGGGTCGTGACCTCCCGGGAACGCCACTGCGAGGTGATCCAGCACACCTATGAAGAGGAGCGCTTGGAAGGCTATGATGTGACCTATCGGTACAAAGGACGGATTTTCCATACCTTCACCGAAGAGCATCCCGGGGAACGGATCCCAGTGAGTGTCAGTGTGCGTTCAGACTATGCACGCGGTCACTAAGCCGAGTGATGGTTGGGACCTGCTGGGGAGGTGATCGCAATCCCCAGGTGAAAGGGGTATAAATCTGAGTATGCCGTGAAAACCGTCGCCACATCAGTGAACCGGGATTGCCTTCCGGTTCCGGGGACACAGCCGGGGTTTGAAAGTGAGACGTTATGGGTAAGTGCAAACGAATCATCGTGATGATCGGGACATTGGCCGCCATGCTGCTGCCAATTGCGCAAGCAAATGCGCAGATGAGTCTCGATCAGGCCGTTCAGCAGGCCAAGCAAAAGACCGGTGGGCGCGTGATTTCGGCGGAGACCCGCGATCAGGACGGGCGTCCTGTCTATAACATCCGCATTTTGACCCAGGACGGTAAGGTTCGGCGTATGCAGATCCGTGCCGATGAAAAGGGTGGCGACAGCCGTTCCCGGCGTTGACGATCGCCTACCGGATAAACAGGATAATTTGAAGTGCGTGTGCTGCTGGTAGAAGACGAAGCCGATATCCGCGAACCCCTGGCTGCACGACTGCGGGAGCAGGGCTACACAGTGGACAGTGCGGAGGATGGTCGGGCCGGTCTGTTTCTCGGGCGGGAGTATGGCATTGATGTTGGCATCATCGACATCGGTCTGCCGAAACTCTCCGGTATCGAGCTGATCCGGGAGCTGCGCAAACTGGACAAACATTTTCCAATCCTCATTCTCACCGCGCGGGGTAACTGGCAGGACAAGGTGGAAGGGCTGGAGGCGGGCGCTGACGACTACCTGGTCAAACCCTTTCATGTGGAGGAGTTGCTCGCCCGGCTCAATGCCCTGTTGAGACGTTCTGCGGGATGGTCGCAACCGGTGCTCTCAGGAGGGCCGATCACCCTGGACACCCGAACCCAGACCGTCAATGTCGGGGAAGTTCCGATCGACCTCACCGCTTACGAGTACAAGGTGCTGGAGTACCTGATGCTGCACACCGGTGAAGTGGTCTCAAAAACCGACCTCACCGAGCATATCTATGAGCAGGATTGGGATCGTGACAGCAACACCATCGAGGTTTTCGTACGCCGTCTGCGCAAGAAGCTGGATCCGGATGAAACCTACAAACCCATCGAAACCTTGCGGGGCAGGGGCTATCGCTTCGCCTTGGAGCGCAGTCATTGAGCCGCGTCTGAAAGCCGGTAGGAGGCTTGCCCGGCCCGCACGCTCCCGCGAACCGATTTTCCATTCCTACCTGTCGATAGCCGCCACAATTCTGATCCGGATAGCCTCAGCACTGGTAAAGACCCGGTTGTGCAATGCGCATGAGTGATTCCGCCAATCCCGTAGAACGGCAACCCTTTTCCATCCATCGGCGGCTGCTGTTGGCCGCCAGCCTGGTCTTGGGCGCGTTTTTTGGACTGACCGGATGGTCTCTGGATGAAGCCTTCCGCTCGGCCAGCGATGAGGCTTTGCAGACCCGTCTCTACAGCAGTGTCTACGCGCTCCTGGCGGCTGCCGAGGAGGGAGATGAAGGGCAGATGGTGATGCCGGAGGTGCTCACGGATCCGCGTTTCAACCGGCCCGATTCCGGGCTCTATGCCCAGGTCAGGAATTATGCGACGGATTACCAGTGGCACTCCGCTTCCACCCTGGGACAGGTACTCGGATTCAGTCGCGAGATCCCCTCCGGTGAGTCGGAGATCGGCACTTTCAAAATGGCGGACCGGGAGGTCATGGGGCTGAATTTCGGCGTGGTCTGGGAGGATTTCCACGGCAAGGAGCGTAAATATGTCCTGACCGTCGCCGAAGACCTGCAACCGGTCCACGAACAGGTCTCGGCATTTCGAAACACCCTGCTGCTGTGGTTGGGGGGCGCCGCCTTTCTGTTGCTATTGGCCCAGGGCTGGGTGCTCAACTGGGGCTTACGGCCACTGCGCCAGGTGGAGAGCGCCCTTGCGGAGATCGAGTCCGGCCGGGCCGAGCAGCTGCAAGGCGCTTATCCCCGGGAACTCACCCGGCTGACCTCCAGCATCAATTCCCTGATCCTGCACGGGCGTGCCCGGCAGCAACGCTATCGGGACAGTCTCGGCGATCTGGCCCACAGTCTGAAAACCCCCCTGGCGATACTACAGAGTCTGGCTGATCAGGCGCGGGGCCAATCCTCGGATACTTTGCGGGAGCAGGTCGATCGCATGAACCAGATCGTCATCCACCAGTTGCAGCGCGCCGCGGCATCCGGGCAGCAAGTTCTGAGTGGCAATGTGGCCGTCAAGCCCCTGGTGGAGCGTCTCGCGAACACCCTGTCGAAGGTCTACCATGACAAGGGCATTCATTGGCAACTGGAGATCGACCCGGCCTGTCTGTTCGCCGGGGATGAGGGCGACTTGATGGAGATACTCGGGAACCTCATGGAAAATGCCTGCAAATACGGTCGGCAGCGGGTGCGTGTGAGCGGACAGCGGGGTAGCGGGATTCACCTGTGTATCGAGGATGATGGCAAGGGCATACCGGCGGATCAGGTGGACGCGGTGTTTCATCGCGGTCATCGGGCCGATACACGCCTGCCGGGGCAGGGGATCGGCCTGGCCGTGGCGGCTGATATCGTCAATGCCTACACCGGCCAGATCGAAATCGCCGCCTCGTCGCGCCTGGGTGGCGCGGCGGTGAAAGTCAATCTGCCGGGCTCTTGGACAAGATGATCAGGCGGACAGGCTTTTCTGCAGCCTGAGGAAATTCTCCACTCTCAGGGGGTCGATCTCGCCGTGCTCCATCGCGCTGCGGATCGCACAATCGGGTTCGTGTTCATGGGTGCAGTTGTGAAACCGGCACTGCCCGAGGTAGTCGTGAAACTCCCGAAAACCCTGTTCCAGTTCCTGGCGATTCAAGTGACTGAGGCGAAAACTCCTGACCCCGGGGGAATCGATCAATTCACCGCCCTGGGGCAGGTTGTAGCAGGTTGCCGCCGAGGTGGTGTGCCGGCCCAGCCCGGTGGCCTCGGACAGACGCCCTGTTTCCGCCTCGATGTCCGGCAACAGGGCATTGATTAGGGATGATTTTCCAACCCCGGACTGTCCCACCAGGATATTCGTCTCCCCCTGCAGTTTCACGATCAGTTCATCCAGCCCGTGTTCCTGTCTGGCACTGACGGCCACAATGGGATAACCGATTCTGCGGTAGGGTTCGAGCCTGTGGAAAAAACCGGTTCTGGCCTCGCCGCGCAAAAGGTCGACCTTATTCACCGCAATCAGGGGGGGGATTCGGATGGTTTCGGCACTCACCAGATACTGGTCCAGCAGGTAGCCGCTGGGTTCCGGCACCGGGGCCAGTACGATGATCAACTGGGTGATGTTGGCGGCGAGGGGTTTCTTTCGGCCACTGTAGTCCGGACGGCTGAGCACGCTATCCCGGGGTTGCAGTGCCGTGACGACACCGGCCTTTTCGTCCACCGGTTGCCAGATCACCCGATCGCCACACACCGGGTGACCGATGTTCTGCCGGGTTTGACAGCAGACGATCCGTCCGGAGGGATCCTGTACACCCAGGGTCGCCCCGTGCCGGATCACCACCCGGCCCTCCAGAGACGCATGCTCTCCGGCCTGGCTCAGCGCCTGGTCCGCCCTGCGCTCCAGGTGCTCACGTCTTTTGTCCTGAATGGCCTGGATACGGCCTTTCTGCTGCAGGGTCAGCCGACGTTTCGCCATGCCCTGGGCTTATTGGCTATCAGGTTTGAAGTGGTAGAAGGTGTGGTTCAGATAACTGGCGGTATCGTCGATCTGATCGTCGAACCAGGTCAGTCCCAGGTTCTGCTCACAGAAGCGTACCTGTTTATGCAGGGCCGGAAGGTCGTTGATGCGCCGGTCAGCTCGGGTGTAGACCTCGCTGCCGTGGCACTTCAGGCAATTTTCGTCGTACAGCGCCTGACCTTTTTCCACATCTCCTGCCTGGACCGAAACCGACACCAGGAGGGTCGCGGCTGCGATACTCAGCTGTGTTTTGATCATGGTTGTCTCTCCGTTAACCGGGTAATCCCGGGGTGTGTTGGGAAATCCGGGCAATGCGGACCGGCGCGGGCGGATGGCTGTCGTGAAACAGCGAATAGAGCGGATCCGGCGTCAGGGTGCTGGCATTGTCCTGGTAGAGTTTGACCAGTGCGCGAACCAAATATTCACCGTTGCTCTGTTCGATCGCATAGTGATCCGCCTGGAACTCATGGCGTCGCGAGAGATAGCTGCCCAGCGGGGTGAAGAAGATGGTGAACACGGGGATGGTCAGCATGAACAGCAACAGGGCCGCGGCCTCGGAGGGTTGGGAGATGCCCAATCCCTGATAGAACCAGAGCTGCTGTGACAGCCAGCCGAGCAGTGCCATGGCGCCGAGGGAGAGCAGGGCCATGACCGCCATCTGCTTATGGATATGCTTGTAATGAAAGTGTCCCAGCTCATGTGCCAGTACCGCTTCCGCCTCTTCGCTGTTGAGCTTCTCGAGCAGGGTGTCGAAGAAGACGATGCGTTTGTTTTTCCCGAACCCGGTGAAATAAGCATTGCCATGAGCGGACCGTTTGGAACCGTCCATGACGAAGATGCCGTCACTGGTGAAACCGCAGCGTTCAAGCAGATTCTGAATCCGCTCTCGCATCGCTCCCGCCTCCAGAGGCGTGAAGGCGTTGAACAGGGGGGCGATGAAGCGTGGGTAGGCCCAGCTGATGCCGAGGGTGAATCCCATCCACACAGCCCAGGCGGCCAGCCACCAGTAGCGGCCGGCACCCTGCATGAGCATCAGGATCACCCACAGCAGGGGGCCGCCGAGGAGAACGCCGAGCAGCAGACCCATGAAACGGTCCTTGATGTACTGCTTCACGCTCATGCGATTGAAGCCAAATGTCACCTCCAGGCGAAAGGTGCGATACAGGCTGAACGGCAGATCCAATAGGCTGTTGACCAGAAAGAAGGCGAAAAACAGCAACAGTCCGCTGAGTGTCGGCCCCCAGGCATAGCCTGCCCAGAAGTTGATAAGCAGTTCAATGCCTCCGCCCAGGGTCCAGATCAGCAGCAGCACGACTCCCAGCAGGATCTCAACCAGGGCCAGACGCCCCTTTGCCTGGGTGTAGTCCGCGGCTTTCTGATGTTCCTGCAGGGACACCTTGTCCTGGAAGGCTTCCGGAACCCGGCCGCGGTTGATCCTGACATGATGCAGATGTCGCATCAGCAACCAGATCTGAACGGCTGTGCCGAGCAGCAGAAAGCTCAGGAAAATTTGGGTAAAAAGGTTCATTGGGTTATGGTTTTGGGGCTTATTGCTGGTGCAAGTGTACTGTCTGCCGCCGCTTACTGCTAGAATCCGCCCTGAAAAATCACCCTTGAAAAATCACCCGGGAACCCCCGATGCCTGTAGATGCCACGAATCTGATCTGGATAGACCTGGAAATGACGGGTTTGGATACCCAGAATGACGAGATCATTGAAATCGCTACGATCGTCACCGATGGTGATCTGAATATTCTCGCCGAAGGTCCGGTCATCGCGATCCACCAGTCCGAGGAGAAACTGGGGGCCATGGATGACTGGAACCAACGTCAACATTCGCAATCCGGTCTGTTGGAAAGGGTGCGCAGCAGCACCAGCGATGAGCGGCAGGCACAGCAGCAAACCCTGGCATTTCTCAAGTCTCTGGTGCCTCATGGCGCATCCCCCATGTGTGGCAACAGCATCTGTCAGGATCGGCGTTTCCTGGCACGCTGCATGCCGGAACTCGAAGCCTATTTCCACTATCGGAATCTCGATGTCAGCACCCTGAAAGAGTTGGTCAAGCGTTGGGCGCCCAGTATCGGAGAGGGGTTTGTCAAACAGGGTAAACATCTGGCTTTAGACGATATTCGGGATTCGATCGCGGAGCTGCTGTTTTACCGTAACCATTTTCTGCGTCTGCCCTGATTCTGAGCCCCATCTGAGATGACAGGGAAGTCATACAACGGTGTCCTGCGCCGTTATCTGGCGGCATTGGGGCTCTCCGCTCTGACCTGTCTCTATTTCACGCTGATGACCGCCTACGTGCCGTCAGGTAGGCAACTACTCGACAATCCCGATTTTGCCCAGGATCTGACCGCATGGAAAACCGGCGGCAATCGTCAAGGGATCAGCATTGAAGATCATGTGCTGACGCTGTCAAATTCCTCACCCCGGCAGAATGCGTCGGTTTCTCAATGCTTCGATCGGCAACGATTTCCGGACAGGGTACTGGCTCGGGTCGAGGCCAGAACCGGCAGCCTGGCACTGGGTGAAAAACCTTGGAGCAGTGCCCGGGTCGGCCTGCTGTTGCACGATGCGGATGGCAAAGCCCGCTATCAACTGATCAGTCGCCTGGTGAACCTCAGACAGGAACAGCCTTGGATGTCCTATGAAGTGGTTTTATCGATACCGGAGGATACTGGACGTGTCTGCTTCAGAATGTCCCTTGGTACCACGCAAGGCATATTTCAACTGAGAAATCCGAGTCTACATGCGGCTCAGATGCAGCCATCCTTCCGTCTCGGCTGGTGGGCGCTGCTAATGGCTTGGGCCACTTCACTCTGGGTCTGGTCACGTCATCTGCAGCGACATTACCGGGTGGCGGGACAGGGCGCGTGGATCTGGTCGATGATCGGCGTGATGGCGCTGGGGATCCTGATGTCCAATGATGTAAAAATGCAACTGCTGGGATTTATGGCGTCTTGGTTGCCTGCGGATCCTGGACACGCGGGCGAGACTGCATCCGATGCCTGGGTCAGTCGCTTGCCGATGCTCGCTCCCGGGTATTGGGACATCTCGAAATTTTCCCATCTTATCGGTTTTTTTCTCCTGAGCGTGCTTCTCATGTTCAGGCGCAGGGCTCCGGCTCCCATTCTGATCAGTGGCATGCTGGTAGCGGCGGTCTGTTCCGAGGCACTGCAATTTTTCGCTCCGGGCAGGACACCCCGAATGAGCGATCTGCTGGTGGACAGTCTGGGTATTCTGGCTGGCTGGTGGGCGAGTGCCGGTGTTGCCGCGCTCAAGAAGATCCGCAATCACCGCTGATCCCGTTTAGCTCTGCGGCTCCCTGTGTCTTTCCAGGGCCCAGTTCACATGTTCCCGCACCAGTTCGGAGGGGTGGTTGCGTCCCTGTTCGAGCGCCGCTTGGATCTGCGGCGAGGCCGCGCAGTTACCCAGCGCAACCGCCAGGTTTCTCAGCCAGCGCTTGTGGCCCAGGCGTCGAATGGCCGATCCCTCGGTGCGTTGCAGGAAAGTGGCCTCGTCCCAGCTGAACAGATCGATCAACTGGACGTGATCGAGGCCGTGTCTGGAAAGAAAGTCGGCTTCCCGGGTATGCCGGGCAAACCGGTTCCAGGGACAGACCTGCTGACAGTCGTCACAACCGTAGATCCGGTTGCCGATCAGCGGCCTAAGATGTTTGGGTATCGCCCCCTGCAGTTCGATCGTCA
This sequence comes from Candidatus Thiodiazotropha sp., assembly GCA_050305635.1. Classification (GTDB taxonomy): domain Bacteria; phylum Pseudomonadota; class Gammaproteobacteria; order Chromatiales; family Chromatiaceae; genus Thiodiazotropha. Next base: position 38,646 of record JBNLFS010000111.1, read on the forward strand.
GGTAGGAGATGCACAAGCGGGCATCCAGTTGGTAGGGGGCCACGATGGCGCGGGTGGGACAGATCTCGATACAGGCCCGGCAACGTCCGCAATGATCCGATGCCGGAGCATCGCAGATTAGGGGCAGGTCGATATAGATCTCCCCCAGAAAGAACCAGGATCCCGCCTCCCGGGCGATGAGGTTGGTGTGCTTGCCCGGCCAGCCGAGACCGGCTTTGTGGGCGAGGGGTTTTTCCAGGACCGGGGCGGAGTCGGTGAAAACCCGGCAGCTCACCCCGGGTACGCTTTCCCTGATCCGATCCACCAGCTTCTGCAGCCGGTTGCGCAGCACCTTGTGATAGTCACGCCCAAGCGCATATCGGGAGATGAAGGCCTGTTGCGGGTCGTGCAAAACCCGTATCGAGGCGTTCATGGGTTCCGGCAGATAGTCGAGTCTTGCGCAGATCACCCGTTGTGTCCCGGCCACCAGTTCCGCGGGTCGGCTGCGTTTAGTACCGTGGTGAGCCATGTAGTTCATTTCACCGTGGTATCCCCGGTCCAGCCAGCGCTTGAGATCCCGCTCGGCCTCTCCAAGATCCGTATCGGTGATACCGATGGCATCGAGACCCAGGTCAAAGCCCCATCGCTTGATCCTGAGTGTTAAATCGTTGAGTTGATCCGGGGTCATGGTCATGGCGTTGGAATCAAAACCTGTGCTGTTCTGTTTCAGACCTTGGAAAGCGGGGTTACAATCGCCACAAAGCGGGCAGGGTGGTGTTCATCCAAGCCCGGAAGGCATCCCTGTCCCGGCGGTCCATCGAATGGAACATCCGTCCATCATACCAATTGTGTCCTGAGGTTGAAGATGAAAACCCGCTATCCAGACTATGCAGAAGGCGAGGACATATCCTGACATGCGCGTGATGCCTGCAACCGAGTCACTGCCCTATGCGCTGTATCGCGCGGACCAGGTCAGAGCATTCGATCATCTCGCCATCCACGAATTCGGTATCCCCGGTGAGACCTTGATGGAGCGGGCAGGACGCCGGGCCTTTGATTGCATCCGGGAGCTCTGGCCCGATCTTCACGAGTTGCTGGTGGTCTGCGGCATCGGCAACAACGGTGGCGATGGCTACGTGGTGGCCCGCTTGGCGGCTCAGGCGGGACTCCAGGTCCGGGTTCTGCAGTTGGGGGACGTGTCACGCATCCGGGGGGATGCCTTGAGCAAAGCCCAGGCCTGGCGGGATCTGGGCAGGGAGCTGGAGCCCTTTGTGGATCTGCCCGGGAAACCGGGGTTGATCGTCGACGCAATCCTGGGCACCGGCCTGGAACGGGAGGTGAAGGGCGCCTGGCGTGATGCGGTGGAGCAGATCAACCGGCATCAGGCGCCGGTATTTTCCCTGGATATTCCCTCCGGACTGCACTCCGATACCGGTCAGCGGATGGGGTGTGCGATCGAGGCCCAGGCCTGTATCAGTTTCATCGGCTTGAAGCAGGGGTTGTTTACCGGCGCTGGCCCCGACTGTTGCGGGCGGATCTTTTTCGATGCCCTGGATATCCCCGCCCGGATCTATGCCAGCCAGCCCCTCGCCTGCCGCCGAATCGACTGGAGCAGGCAACGCAGCCGCCTGTCACCCCGCAAGCGGACCGCCCACAAGGGGGTTTTTGGTCACCTGCTGGTGGTGGGGGGCGACCGGGGCTACTCCGGCGCGGTGCGCATGGCGGCCGAAGGTGCGGCCCGCAGCGGTGTCGGCCTGGTCAGTATGGCCACTCATCCCGAGCACGCCGCGTGGAGCAATCTGGGTCGTCCGGAGTTGATGTGTCGCGGGATTACGGATGAGCACGATGCCTCCCTGGATGAACTCCTCGGACGAGCGGATGCCCTGGTGTTGGGGCCGGGTCTGGGGCGTCATGCCTGGGGAGAGGGCCTCTACCGAAAGCTCGCCGCGTCTCCTCTACCCCTGCTGCTCGATGCCGATGGGCTCTATTGGCTGGCGCAGCAGCCCGATCACCGGAACGACCGGGTGATCACACCCCACCCCGGCGAGGCGGCGCGGCTTCTGGGCTGGGAGGTCCCCCGGATCGAGGCGGACCGCTTCGCGGCCTGCCAGGCCCTGCAGGCGAAATACGGCGGGGTGGTGGTGCTCAAAGGGGCGGGCAGTCTGATTGCTTCTGCGGAGCAGAAACCGGTCGCCCTCTGCAGTGACGGCAATCCGGGTATGGCGAGTGGTGGGTTCGGTGATGTGTTGAGTGGCGTGATCGGCTCGTTTCTGGCTCAGGGCCTGAGTTTCAGGGAATCGGCCGAAATCGGTGTGAGTCTGCACGCCGCAGCTGCGGATCAGGCGGCACTGTCGGGTGAAGCGGGGATGCTGGCCGGGGATCTGTTCGATCCGATCAGACGACTCCTGAACGAGGGGTGAAATCGGGACATGTTTACAGTAACCGCCAGGGGTGAAGCCGAACAGGAAGAGGTGGGACGTCAGCTGGCGCATCATTGTGCACCACCCTGCATCATCTTTCTGGAGGGCGATCTCGGCGCTGGGAAAACCACTCTAGTGCGCGGATTTCTCCGGGGCTTGGGACACTCTGGAAGGGTCAAGAGCCCCACCTACACCCTGATGGAACCCTATGAGCTGGGTGATCAGGCCTGCTATCACTTCGATCTCTACCGCCTGGCGGATGCTGAGGAATTGGAGTACCTGGGCCTCATGGATCTGTTGAGCCCGCAGTCCTATTGGCTGGTGGAGTGGCCGGAAAAGGGGCGGGGCGGGCTGCCACCCGCCGACCTGCGGGTTAAAATCCACCATCAAGGGGATTCGAGACGCATTGAGATCGAACCCATGAGCGAAAAAGCAACCGGGTTACTGCAGGGATTACAAGGTGATCTGGCTCATGGTTAAATCATTTTGCAGAAAAAACAGCTATCTAACAGAAAAGGTTGGAAAAAGTACTGCGGCATGCTATCTTTTCAAGTGTATTTTCTTTATTTCGGATCCTGGGCCATGAGGACTAGACTCGCCATTCTGCTGTTCCTTTTCATCAGCAGTCTTCCTGTCTATGCTGAACAGGCATCGGTGACCGGTCTGCGTGTCTGGTCGGCGCCGGACCACGTTCGTTTGGTCTTCGACGCCGACGATCAGCTCATCCATAAAATCTTCACTCTCAAAGATCCTGACCGGCTGGTGCTCGACCTGAAAAATGTCAGTCTGACCAAGCATATGCCGGATCCCACTAAGGAAAACAAGATCATCAGGGGTATGCGCACCGCAACCCGCAACAAGACCGATGTGCGGGTGGTGTTCGATCTGGCCACCCCGGTCAAGCCCATGAGTTTCGCCCTCAAACCCAACCGGGAGTATGGGCATCGCCTGGTGGTCGACCTGTATGACGACAGCCGGGTTGTGGGACGCTCTTCCCAGCCGGTGAAGACCGCCAAGGCGACCCAGGAGGCCGGTCAGCGTGATGTGGTGATTGCGGTCGATCCCGGTCATGGTGGCGAGGACCCGGGGGCACGGGGCAAAAAGGGCACCAACGAGAAAGACGTGGTGCTGGAAATCGGTCGCAAGCTGGCGGAGCAGATCAACCGGCAGAAGGGCATGCGGGCGGTGCTGATCCGTGACGGTGATTACTACCTGGGATTGAGAAAGCGCATCGCCAAGGCCCGCGAAGCCCAGGCCGATCTCTTCGTATCCATTCACGCCGATGCGTTTCATGATCCCAGCGTGAAGGGCTCATCGGTGTATACCCTGTCGCGCAGCGGCGCGTCCAACGAGGCGGCCCGCTGGCTGGCCGAGCGTGAAAACAGCGCCGACCTGGTGGGCGGTGTTTCACTCGAGGATAAGGATGACATGCTGGCCTCCGTGCTGCTGGATCTTTCCCAGATCGGTACCCTGCAGGCCAGTTCGGAAGCCGCCAGTCGTGTCCTGTCCCAGCTCAAAACCTTGGGTAAAACCCACAAGGGCAGGGTTCAGCAGGCAGGGTTCGTGGTACTGAAATCCCCGGATATTCCATCCATGCTGGTGGAAACCGCGTTCATCTCCAATCCCGGGGAAGAGCGCAGACTGAAGGATTCGGCCTATCAGGATCAGGTTGCTGTCGCCCTGATGAACGGTATTCACGAGTATTTCAAATTCCAACCGCCCCCCGGTACCTGGCTAGCCGCCAATCAGTCAAACCGTAAGCATGTGATCTCTTCGGGAGACACCCTGATCGCGATCGCCAACCGCTATCAGGTGAGTGTCAAACGTCTGCGCAATGCCAACGACCTGAAGAATGACAACATTCGTATCGGCCAGGTGCTCGAGATTCCGGGCGGTTGATCGGCCCGATGGCAGCGGTCCATTGCCGTGACCGACGCCCGTTTATGAGCAGGTTTCAAGTGGTGCGTGCATCCTGAAGTCTCAGCTGAGACAATCCCCGTTTTGCAGACTCAGGACACCCCGATCCTTCCCGGCATGCCGATTCGTACCCTGCCCGCACAATTGATCAATCAGATCGCCGCCGGTGAGGTGGTTGAAAGGCCTGCCTCAGTGGTCAAGGAGCTGGTTGAGAACAGCCTGGATGCCGGCGCCCGACAGATCGAGATCGAGGTGGATCAAGGGGGTATCAAGCGCCTCAGGATCCGTGATGACGGAATGGGTATTCCGAAAGCGGAACTGGCGCTGGCGCTTGCCCGGCACGCCACCAGCAAGGTCAGCAGCTTTGATGACCTGGAATCCCTGAGCAGCATGGGTTTCCGCGGTGAGGCCCTGCCCAGCATCAGTTCGGTTTCCCGCTTGACTCTCACCTCCCGTCACCAGGACGAGGATCAGGCATGGGTGGTGAGTGGAGACGGTAGTGATCGGGCGTATGAGATCAAACCCGCGTCTCATCCCCGGGGCACCAGCGTCGAGGTGCGGGATCTGTTCTACAATACCCCGGCGCGACGTAAGTTTCTGCGTGCCGAGAAGACCGAATTCGGTCACATCCAGACCCTGGTTCAGCGTCTTGCCCTGGCCCGTTTCGATGTGGGGTTCATCCTTCAGCACAATCAACGCAATGTACTGTCTCTGCCCCCTTGTCAGGATCGGGCGCAGCAGGAGAAACGTCTGCTGGCGCTTCTCGGCGAGGGTTTTCGCGATCAGGCCCTGGCGATCGACGAACAGGCGGGTGACCTGCGCCTGAGCGGCTGGGTGGCGCGTCCCTCTTTTTCCCGGGCTCAGGCCGACATGCAGTATTTTTACGTGAATCAGCGCATGATCCGGGACAAACTGGTTTCCCACGCGGTCCGACAGGGTTTTCAGGACGTGCTCTATCATGGCCGGCATCCCGCCTATGTGCTGTATCTCGAAATCAATCCTCGGGGGGTCGATGTCAATGTGCATCCGACCAAACACGAGGTGCGTTTCCGGGATTCCCGCTCAGTGCATGATTTCATATTCCGTGGCATGCACCGGGTGTTGGCTCAGACCCGTCCGCAACAGCCCGATACCCCGGATCTCGGCCGGGTGGATGAACGCCAACGGCCGGTGACTTTGGTTCGGGATCCGAAACCCTATCAACACGGGATCGACTGGCGGGTCGCCGAGCCCCGTGCCGCCTATGATGCGGGATTCGACGTGCAGCGGCCGGTATCGGCGGATTCGCCTCCATCGAGTTCCGAGACTGCCGTTGAAACGCCCGAGGATAGCGGGGATTCCATGCATCCCCTGGGTTATGCCCTGGCTCAGCTGCACGGCATCTACATTCTCGCGGAGAATCGCAGCGGGCTGATTCTGGTCGACATGCACGCGGCGCATGAGCGGATTACCTATGAAGGGTTCAAACAGCGGTATCACGGCGAAGGCATCATTCGCCAGCCCCTGCTGGTTCCGGTGGCCGTGGCCGTCAGCGAGCGCGAGGCCGATCTGGTCGAGGAGCACCAGGACTTTCTCGAGCAGATCGGACTCGAGGTGAGCCGCAGCGGACGGGACACTCTGGCGGTTCGCGGTATTCCCGCATTGCTGCGTGGCGCGGATCCCGAACGCCTGCTGCGTGACGTATTATCGGATCTGGCCGAACACGGCCACAGCCGGCGACTCAGGGAAGAGGCGGATCGGGTGCTCGCCACCATGGCCTGTCATGGCTCGGTACGCGCCAACCGGCGCCTGGGACTCGATGAGATGAATGCCCTGTTACGCGATATGGAGCGTACCGAACGGGCCGATCAGTGCAATCACGGACGTCCCACCTGGGTATCCTTGTCCCTTGCGGAATTGGACCGTCTGTTTCTACGCGGACGTTGAGATGTCAGGCTCTGAATCCATAGCGGAATCCCATCCTCCAGCGATTTTCCTCATGGGACCCACTGCGTCGGGGAAAACCGACCTGGCCATCGAACTGATCCGGCATCTGCCGCTGGAAATCATCAGCGTGGATTCGGCACTGGTCTACCGGGGGATGGACATCGGCACCGCCAAGCCGGATGAAGCCCTGCTCGAGTCAGCACCCCACCGTTTGATCGACATCCGTGACCCCGCGGACAGCTACTCCGCCGCGGCGTTTCGCGAAGATGCCCTAGCCGCCATGGGAGAGATCGTCGCAGCGGGAAAAGTTCCCCTCCTGGTGGGGGGCACTATGCTCTATTTCAAGGCGCTCAGTCAGGGGCTGTCCGATTTGCCCGCCGCGGATCCGGCGATCCGCGCCAGGCTCGAAAGTGAATTGCTCCATCTGGGTCTGCAAACCCTGCATCGACGGCTTGCCGAGCTGGACCCGCTGGCCGCATCGAGGATCCATGCCCACGACACCCAAAGAACCCTTCGGGCACTGGAGGTCATCGAACTGACCGGACAGCCCTTGTCGGATCTGCAGCAGGGCGGTGATGGCTGCGTGCTGCCGTACCGGGTCCTCAAACTGGTGCGCGCCCCTGCGGATCGTGCCGTGTTGCACGAGCGTATCGCCCGGCGTTTCAGAAGCATGCTCGAAGCAGGCTTCGAAGGGGAAGTCCGGGCACTGCTGGCTCGGGGGGATCTGTCTCCGGATCTTCCCTCGATGCGTTCCGTCGGCTATCGGCAGATGCTGCACTACCTGCTGGGGCAGTACGGATGGGAGGAGATGGTGGAGCGGGGAATTATCGCAACCCGCCAGCTGGCCAAGCGCCAGTTCACCTGGTTGAGGGCCGAACCGGATACTCACTGGCTCGATGAGGAGGGGGATGTGGTGGCCCAATCGCTGCAGCTGATCCTTGGGGAATTTCCACGGCTGGCCGGCAATCACCCGGTTTTCATCCGGAATTAGCCGGTTAATCGGCACGCGCATTTGGGCACGGATGCACGATGATTCAGGTAAGCACTTGAAATCGCATTGCTTTGGCCTTATTTGATCACAGAGTAGAGCTAGCCATCTACGACAGTTTCGACAACCTAGCCGGTTTCCCTACAAATCGTAGCTATTGAGATTTTGAATATTTGGCGGAAATCGCAGTATGCTACACTTGCGCCAATGGAGTAGAGATTTGCGACCGCAGCGTTGTCAGCGTTTACACCTGTTTTTTTAACTATTACAAACACAATAAGGAGAATCTCCATGTCCAAAGGGCAAAGTCTACAAGACCCTTTTCTGAACGCACTGAGGAAGGAACGGGTGCCGGTATCAATATTTCTGGTCAATGGCATTAAGCTCCAAGGGCAAATCGAATCCTTTGATCAGTTCGTCGTGCTGCTCAAGAACAGCGTCAGCCAAATGGTTTACAAACATGCCATTTCAACCGTGGTCCCCGCGAGAAACGTACGCTTTCAACATGCCAATGGACAGACTGATGAAGAGCTTCCACAAGGCGGCGGCAATTTCTAGTCTTCTCTGATTCTCAAGAAAAGGGCGTATTGTGATGACGGTACGCCCGCTTACCACCCAGAGTCGATCCTCTCCTTGAAACCCCACCTGCATGTTTGAACGACCAAAATCGGGCGAACGGGCCGTGCTGGTCCACATTGATCTGAGTCTGCCCAGCGATCCCGATGAAATCGCAGAGTTTCAGGATCTCGCCCGTTCTGCCGGGGCGATTCAGGTGGCCTTTGTCCAGGGCAGCCGGAAACAGCCGGATCCGAAATATTTCGTCGGTCGGGGCAAGGCCGAGGAGATCCGTGACATCGTGCGCGATGAAGAGGCGGAACTGGTGATTTTCGATCACACGTTGTCTCCCAGTCAGGAACGTAATCTGGAACGGGAGTTCTCCTGTCGGGTGGTGGACAGAACCGGTTTGATACTGGATATCTTCTCCCAGCGGGCGCGCTCGTTCGAAGGCAAGCTACAGGTCGAACTGGCCCAGTTGCAGCATCTTTCAACCCGCCTGGTGCGGGGGTGGACCCATCTGGAACGGCAAAAAGGCGGCATTGGTCTGAGAGGGCCGGGTGAGACCCAGTTGGAGACGGACCGGCGACTGCTCAACCAGCGCATCATGCAGATTCGCAAACGCCTGACACGGGTCGATTCCCAGCGTGAGCAGGGGCGGCGTGGCCGGGAACGGGCCGAAATTCCAACAGTTTCCCTGGTGGGGTATACCAACGCCGGCAAGTCGACCCTGTTTAATCGCCTGGTCGGATCCGATGTGTACGCTGCGGATCAGTTGTTTGCCACCCTGGATCCGACCTTGAGGCGCCTTGAGCTACTCGATGAAGGTCCTGTGGTTTTAGCGGATACCGTCGGCTTTATCAGTCATCTGCCCCATGATCTGGTGGCGGCTTTCAAGTCGACTCTGCAGGAGACCACGGATGCCTCACTGCTGCTGCATGTCGTGGATGCCGCCAGCCGTCAGCGCAGTGTCTGCATGGCCGAGGTCAATGATGTGCTGCAACAGATCGGTGCCAATACGGTCCATCAGATTGAAATATTCAACAAGATCGATCTGATGGAGGCGGTCGAACCCGCCATCGAACGGGATGATCAGGGTCAGGTACGCCGCGTCTGGCTCTCCGCGGCCACCGGCGAGGGTTGCGAACTGCTGTTACAGGCGCTGGCGGAATACTTCCGAAAAAACCACGTACGTCAGCGGGTACGTCTCAATCCTCAGGATGGCAGACTGCACGCATTGCTGTTTGCGCGGGGTGTGGTGTTGAATGAACGCGCCACAGAAGAGGGTGGCTGGGAAATGGATATCGATCTTTCTGAAAGGGCGTTTCGCCGTCTCATCAAGGAGGAGCCGGGTCTGGAGCAGTGTCTGGAAGCATACCCGCCTGCCGAAGAGAGTGCGAGCAGCTCCGAAGTTCCGGGTATTGTGCTGTAAATCCCAGACATTGGGATGCGGCCGGATAGTTGAGACATGAGTGTAACGGGCTGTTAAAATGCCGCCTGACAAATTTAAGCCGGGTATCAGGATGACCTCGAGAGCGACTGCGTCCGAGTCTTGAAACGGGTGCCCTGATGACGCCAAATCGGCTATTGATGTCGGACTGGGGTTAAACCAATCGGAGTAACCAATGTCTGACCTGAGCAGATTGAACCAATAACCCATTTTGGAGTGAGCGATGGCCTGGAATGAACCGGGGGGTAATGGAAAAGATCCTTGGAGTGGCAAGGGGGGGGATCAAGGTCCTCCCGACCTGGATGAAGTCGTCAAGAAACTGCAGGAAAAATTCGGTGGACTCTTTGGGGGTGGGAAGCCGTCCCGGGGAGAGTCCTCGATCGGTGGTGGCTCTGGGCCCGGCGCCAAATCGATCGGATTTATCGTCGCCATCGCCCTGTTGGTCTGGCTCGCCTCAGGCATCTATATCATCGACGCCCCGGAACGAGGCGTGGTATTGCGATTCGGCGCCTACCATCAGACAACCGAACCCGGACCCCATTGGCATATTCCGTTTCCGGTCGAGCGCGTGATTCCGGTGAACGTGGATCAGATCACCTCATTTCGCCACAAGGCCCAGATGTTGACTCGGGACGAGAACATCGTCGATGTGGAACTGACCATCCAGTCGCGCATTCAGGATGCTTCGGATTACCTGTTTCAGGATCGAGATCCCAACAAAACCATGCGTGACGCCACAGAAACCGCGGTGCGCGAGATTATCGGCAAGAGCGACCTGGATTTCATCCTGACCCAGGGCCGCAGTGCGATCGCAGAACAGATCAAGGGTGGTGCCCAGAGCCTCATCGATGCCTACAAGACTGGACTGATCATCACCAGCGTGAACATGCAGCCGGCCAAGCCGCCTGAGCAGGTCAAGAGTGCCTTCGACGACGCCATCAAGGCGCGTGAGGATAAAGAACGACTGGAGAACCAGGCGGAAGCCTACGCCAATGAGATCGTACCCAAGGCTCGCGGTGAAGCCGCCCGCCTGCTCGCCGATGCGAGCGCCTACAAGGATCGCGTGATCGCCGAGGCGCAAGGTGACACAAGCCGTTTTCTCGCGGTTCTCAAAGAGTATCAGCTCGAGCCCAAAGTGACCCGGGAACGGCTCTATATCGACGCCATCGAGTCGATGCTCAGCCAGACCAGCAAGGTCATGCTCGATACCCAGGGAGGTAACAGTCTGATGTATCTGCCTCTGGACAAACTGATCCAGAACGCACCCGCCAACAAGCAATCCGGCATGGAGAGCAGGGTCCCGACGGCCGAGCCGAACCGGGATGCCACCGATACCACCACCTTGCGGAATGTGGACCGGACCCGGGGGGTACGCTGATGAAATTGTCCAAACTCCTTGTACCCATCCTCGCGGTCGCTGCCGTGCTGGTTTACTCATTCACCTTCGTGGTCAATCAATGGGAAGTCGCCCTTAAGCTTCGCCTGGGTGAAATCGTCGCCACGGATTACGACCCTGGATTGCATTTCCTGGTGCCGATCTTCAACAACGTGCAGACCTTCGACAAGCGGATCCAAACCATGGATTCCCGTCCGGAGCGTTTCCTCACGGCGGAAAAGAAAGACGTGATCGTCGACTATTTCGCCAAGTGGCGAATCTCCAACGTGGCGCAGTACTACCGTTCCACGGGGGGCAGCATCGACAAGACCGCCCGCCTGCTTCAGGAGCGCATCAACACCAGTCTGCGTAACGAGTTCGGTAAACGCACCGTGCAGGAGGTTATCTCCGGTGAGCGTGCGGAGATCATGGAAACTCTGACCAAGGACTCGGATGCCCAGGCCTCGGAGCTGGGTGTCGAGATTCTCGATGTCCGGGTCAAACAGATCGATCTCCCCCCCGAAGTGAGCGAGTCCGTCTATCAGCGGATGCGTGCCGAGCGTGAGCGGGTTGCCCGGGATCTTCGAGCCAAGGGTGCTGAAGCGGCTGAAAGAATCCGTGCCAACGCGGATCGTGAGCGGGTTGTGATTATCGCGGACGCCTATCGCGGGGCTGAGAAGCTGCGCGGTGAAGGCGATGGCAAGGCAGCTGAGATCTATGCCACTGCCTATAAGCAGGACAGCGAGTTCTATGCTTTCTACCGAAGCCTGAATGCCTACAAGAACAGCTTCCAGGGCAATTCGGACATGCTCGTGATTCAGCCGGACTCGGACTTCTTCCGCTACCTGAAGGACAGAACCGGAAAGTAGCTCGTCCACATCAGGATGCACCGTCCCTAAGGGGGCGGTGCATCTGCCCATTGTACCGCATTGCTTGTTTGAGCCGGGCTTGTGATGGACATCGAGAACCGGCTTTGGGAGAATACGGGCACCGAATTTCATGCGGGCCCCCCCCAGCCTTCAATCGTATGAGCGAGTTTCGGTCAGGTTCCTTGATCCGGGATCACAGCTAGCCGCTGCCGGCATCACTGATGCAACAGGGAATTTGACGCCGCGGGAAATCTGGCGGGCCTGCACGGGCCTCATCTTCATGACCGGGATGATCCCGGTTTTTTTATGGGGAACTGAATGATGTGGCATGACTTGCTGGTGGCTTTGGCCCTGATGCTGGTGATCGAGGGGATCTGGCCGTTTTTGAACCCTAACAGCATGCGCAAGATCCTGCTGATGGTGGTGCAAAACGACAATCGATCCATGCGTCTCAGCGGTCTGGTCAGCATGGTCTCAGGGGTCATTTTGCTCTATCTGGTCAATTGAGTGTGGCAATGATGGAAAACGAACGTTGGATTTTACCTGATGGTATCGACGAGGTGCTTCCCGAGGAGGCGCGGGAGATCGAGCAGAAAAGACGGGAACTCCTCGACCTCTATGATCGTTGGGGTTATGACTATGTGATTCCCCCGTTTGTGGAATTTCTCGATTCACTGCTGACAGGCACCGGTGGCGATCTCGACCTGAACACCTTCAAACTGACCGATCAGCTGAGCGGTCGATTGATGGGGGTCCGGGCGGATATCACACCCCAGGCGGCGCGCATCGATGCCCACCGCATCCGCTCCCAAAGTCCCACCCGTCTGTGCTATCTCGGTACTGTCCTCTATACCCGCTCCGATGGTTTCGCCGGTACCCGCAGCCCACTGCAGATCGGTGCGGAACTCTATGGGCACTCCGGTGTGGAGAGCGACGTGGAGATCCTTCGGCTGATGATGGAAACCCTGGCGATGACCGGTGTGCGTGAGGTCTACCTGGATCTCGGTCACGTGGGAGTCTACAAGGGACTCGCAGCCCAGGCTGGGCTCAATGAATCCCAGGAACAGGTGTTGTTCGATGCCTTGCAGCGCAAGGCGCTGGCAGAAATCGATCAACTCCTCGATACCTTTGATATTGCACCGCAACATGCCGCCATGTTGGCAAAACTCGGCGAGCTGAATGGTGACAAGGCCCTCACTGAGGCCCGTGAGGTGCTCAAGGACGCATCGCCTGAAGTGATCCGCGCATTGGACTACCTGCAGGCCATGGCGGATCAGATCGCCTTCTGGCTACCGGACATTCCGGTTCATTTCGATCTCGCGGAGTTGCGTGGCTACCACTTCCACACTGGCGTGGTGTTTGCCGCCTTCGTCCCGGGCAGCGGCAAAGAGATCGCTCGAGGTGGGCGCTATGATGCGATCGGTTCGGTATTCGGACGTGCCCGGGCTGCGACCGGTTTCAGTACGGACCTGAAGACCCTGATACGGGTCGCTCAGGATACGGGGCCCGACGCCGTGTCTCCAAAGGCTGTGGTGTTTGCTCCTTGCCTGGAGGAATCCGGGCTGCACAACGAGGTCGAGCGCCTGCGAAATTCCGGTTACCGGGTAATTTGCGGCCTGCCCGGACAGGTCGGGGGCGCATCGGAGATGGGCTGCGATCAGCAGCTGCAGCGGGATTCTGACGGTTGGCGGTTGATTCCGGTTTGAATTTTCCGGCGATTCTGTAAAAATCGATGGGTTTTGTAATAAACGTCCGGCGCGGGCCGGACATGATGACGAGAAAAGCATGGGCAAGAATGTCGTAGTGATCGGAACCCAGTGGGGTGACGAAGGTAAAGGTAAGGTCGTTGACCTGCTGACAGACAAGGCGTCTGCCGTAGTCAGGTTTCAGGGTGGTCACAATGCGGGGCACACCCTGGTGATCGACGGAAAACAGACGGTTCTGCATCTGATTCCCTCCGGCGTCCTGCGAGAGGGTGTGCGTTGCCTGATCGGGAACGGCGTGGTGCTGGCGCCGGACGCACTGCTCGAAGAGATCGATATGCTGGAAAAAAACGGTGTACCCGCATCCGATCGCATGGGTATCTCGGAAGCCTGTCCGCTGATCCTGCCTTACCACATCGCCCTGGATGCGGCGCGTGAGAAAGCGCGGGGCAAAAAGGCCATCGGCACCACCGGGCGGGGCATTGGTCCGGCCTACGAAGACAAGATCTCCCGCCGCGGCATTCGTCTCGGTGAGATCTTCGATGAAGGGCATATCAAAGAACGCCTGCGTGAGGTCATGGACTATCACAACTTTTCGCTGAAGAATCTCTACGATTACGGCGAGGTGGATTATCAGCAGGTTCTCGACCAGGTGATGGCGCATGCCGAGCGGCTGAAACCGATGATCGAGGATGTCACGGGAACCCTGTTGCAACTGCGCCGTGAAGGCAAGCACGTGATGTTCGAAGGAGCCCAGGGCGCTTTGCTGGACATCGATCACGGTACCTATCCCTACGTGACCTCGTCCAACACCACCGCCGGTGGCGCGGCGACGGGCACGGGCGTCGGTCCGGGTTATCTCGACTACATTCTGGGTATCGTTAAGGCCTACACCACTCGAGTGGGTGCGGGTCCTTTTCCCACGGAACTGTTCGATGCGGATGGTGACCATCTGGGCACCAAGGGGCATGAATTCGGTGCGACGACCGGTCGCAAACGTCGTTGTGGTTGGCTGGATACCGTGGCACTGCGCCGTTCGCTCGATATCAACAGCGTCACCGGTATCTGTATCACCAAGCTCGACGTTCTGGATGGACTGGAGACGATCAAGATCTGCGTGGCCTACAAGCTCAAAGGCCAGGAGATCTCTGCGCCACCCGTGGGCGCGGACCGTTTTGAAGAGTGCGAACCCGTGTACATCGAAATGCCCGGCTGGCAGGAGTCCACCCTAGGCATTACGGATTACGATGGGTTGCCCAAGGCTGCCCGTGACTATCTCAGCAAGATCGAAAGCCTGTGCGAAACCCCGATCGACATCATCTCGACCGGTCCGGATCGTAACGAAACGATCATCCGCCGCCATCCTTTCGAAATTTAATCAGGAATCCGGCAACGGAAATCGTACCCCGGTGGGAGTCTACGACTCCCACCCAACTCGGGGGCTGAACAGCACGGTCACGCGCTGTGATCGTCCATGATAGTTTTACTCCTTTTCATCCTCCCTGTTTCTTAAAGCATGTCATTGCGCCTGCAAGCACTCCCGTACTTGATTGACAGTTCGGTCCTGTTCGAAGCGCTGCGGCATTTGCCCTGGCCGGTATTTCTCGACAGTGGTCATCCGGAATCGCAGCAGGGCCGCTTCGATATTCTTGCCGCCGATCCCAGTCAGCGCCTGATTACCCGTGGCGCAACCACTGATATACTGCATCGGAATCAGCGATACAGCACCTCGGCAGATCCTTTGGATACACTCAGGGAGGCGCTGGGTCCGGATGACTCGGAATTTTCCGATGATCTGCCGTTCCACGGAGGGGCGATCGGTTACCTGGGGTATGATCTGGCGCGCTGTTGGTTGCCCATGACGCAATCTGTAAAGCCTGCTGACGCCATGCCCGACATGGTCATGGGCATCTACGATTGGGCCATTGTGGTTGATCACCAGATGCGCCGCAGCTGGTGGGTTTCGGCTGGAAAGGATCCGCGCAGCGAGCGGATCTGGGCGGATTTGCAGACCGTACTGACGCACGGTAATGAGGCGGTCAGGGTTCTTCCGGAAACACTCTCAACACAGATCGTACGGCACCTGTCCCGAGAGGAATACGGCGAGAAGTTTCGGCAAATCCAGCGCTATATCAGGGCGGGCGACTGCTATCAGGTGAATTTCGCTCAACGCTTTTCGGTACGCACGCAAGCGGATCCCTGGCCGCTGTATCAGCGTCTGAGACAGGTCAATTCGGCACCGTTCAGCGCTTACCTGGAGTATCCCATGGGAGCCGTCCTCTGCTCATCGCCGGAACGCTTTCTGAAACTTCAAGGGTCTCGGGTGGAGACCTGTCCGATCAAGGGGACGCGACCCCGCAGTCCGGAGCCGGTCGAAGACCTGAGGTTACAGCGTGAGCTGGCGGAAAGTCCCAAGGACCGGGCCGAAAATGTAATGATCGTGGATTTGCTGCGCAACGATCTGGGCCGGGTATGCCGCATCGGGAGTATCGAGGTGCCCGCTTTGTTTCAGACGGAATCCTTTGCCGCAGTGCATCATCTTGTGAGCCGGGTGAGCGGAATTCTGGCACCCGGATCCGACAGATACGAGCTGCTCAGAGCCTGCCTGCCGGGAGGCTCCATCACCGGCGCTCCCAAGCTACGCGCCATGCAGATCATCGACGAACTCGAGGACTCATTCCGGGGCGTTTACTGCGGCACGATCGCCTATCTCGACCGGACCGGCGTCATGGACAGCAACATCGCCATCCGCACCCTTTGCATGCACAACGGGGAGGTGGAATTTCGTGTCGGGGGAGGGATCGTGGCGGATTCCGATGAATCCCGTGAGTATCAGGAAACCCTGGATAAGGCCGAGGCTATCTTCAAGGCGCTGGGTCAATATCCCAGCCGGGAGAACGGGGCGGATGGTGCGAATTGAGCGGCGGGGAGTGGGATGGGGATGAAATTCAAAAGGTGACCGGGTTCACTTATCTGACAATTACCAAACGGGTCTTCGAGAGCCGGTCATGCCAAGCCATTTTCTCCGGGTCGATCAGAATCCACAGAAATCCCAGACCCAGCAGCAAGACGGAAATCAATGCGCTCAGATGTCGTCTCAAAGCGTCGCTCCAGCTCAGATCGGTTCCATCCAGACGCACCACCTTGAGCCGCCATGCGCGCATCCCGAGGGTCTGTCCACCCCGCACCCAAAACCCGGTGAAGAACAGTAACGGTATGATTTCGAAAAGAATAAGTTGAAAGGCTATCAACCCGCCACCACTCGGATTACCGAACGGCAAAGTGACCGAGGCTGTCGCCACAAAGATCAACGCAGTGAGCAGCAGCAGATCATAGACGATCGCCCCCAGTCTGCGAAAAAGGCCGGGGACGGCGGCATCGGTCAGGTCAACGCTCATGTATCCTCGGATCGCTGTCTAGGGGATTGAATTGATTGAACATTGTTAGCAAGGGTTATCCCTAATAGTCAGGAGCGGAAATCCGTATTTGAAACTTTGTGATCAGGATACATACTAAACTATCCATGTAACATACATGAATTCTACGGGGGTCGTAATATGGAACACAGATGCGAACATCGCAAGCTGATAGCCTGTGAAATCACAATTGTCGACCGGGATTTGGGCGAACTTAAAGGCCGTATTCGCAATATCAGTCTGAGTGGCATGCTGGTTGATCTGGGTGACAGTTCCTTGCATTTGAACAAGATCATCTATGTGACTTTTCCCATGGAAGATTGCGGTGATAACGCACAGTGTCATGCCAAGGCCATGGTGGTTCATCAACAGGCGGGTTGCCTGGGGTTGATGTTCAGTGAGCTGGATCCGGGTGTACGCCAAATGCTGCGTAAAAAGCTGTACGGCTATGCCACCCTGTCTGAGCGGGCATACCGGGTACATGGGTACAGTACCCCTTCTCAGGAATCACATCGGGATCTGAGCGCCATGTATTGAGACCTGTGCAGGCCGCGACTCTCGAGTCTGCGCGGCCTGATTAAAAAGACGCCCAGGGCGTCTTTTTTTTGTCCGGATTCCAGGTATGTCGTTGTCAACTTGGCAGGTCGTTGAAATTCGCTCAGAGGAGAGCGAGATAAGGCGAAAACCGCCGAAAAAGCGCAGTTTACTGAAGTAAATGCGCATTTTGAGGCGGTTTTCAACGCAGGATCGTACTGCCTGAGTAGAATTTCAACAGCCTGTTAGGTCTGTGGCTGATACATCGCCTGCAGTAACCCAGAGATGGCGCCCGTCACCAACTCAGCTCAAAAACCTGGTACCGGCTCAGTCCCACCCAACGATGTGCCTTGAGACTGGATTCCCATGTCTAAGATGGGTCAAAATATCGCCCTTATTTTAAGCGTTTACCCACGGGTTACCATGACATACCGCGCCCCGCCTGCGTTCACCAAAGAGTGTCCATGAGCAATGCGTTGACATCCAAATGGCAGGGAATGATGGCCAACGTGCCATTGTCGGCGCTCTCGTTGCTGGTCGGTCTGGCCTGTGGTGTTCTGATGTGGCTGCTGCTCGATCCTATCCAGGATCAACGCCTGGAAAAGGTGTTTCACGATGAATTGGTCGGCCGGCTCGATATCCAGGCATTGGAAACGCGTCAGCGTTTTGAACAGTATCTCCAGGACTGGCAACTCGTCGCCCAGGGCCTGGCCAATCACTGGCGTGTCCGGGACTATCTGAAAACCGCCCGATGGCATCATCGCGATCCAGCAACACCACCGGTCATCTATACCGATCAACCTCCTGAATGGCTGGAAGGGCGCTATTCCACTTCCGTTGCGTTACAGGCGGACATGGTGGTGTTGCTGGATCGCAACGCGATTCCCTATGAGGCCTACGAAACGAATCCTCTGCCCTTCGATCTCGACACTATCACCGAATACTACAACGGTCAGAGTGAAGGGGTGATCACCCTGATCGATCAGAAACCCTATCTGTTGGTTTGGTCCCGATGCATCGAGGCGGACACGGATCACAGGGGGCGATTGCTGTTGATCCGACGTGTGGATGATCGCTTTCTGTCCGTATCGCAAAGCATGGTGCGCGGTACCGATACCTTAACCGCTCTGGCTGATGCCAATACACTCAAACTGCTGGCTATCAGTGTTCGGGGTAACATCCAGCCCGGCGCATACCTGAATGATCTATCGGATCGATACCTGCTGACCTCGCAGGCGATCACCGGCTACCAATCCATGGATCAGAATCTGTTGTTCACCACCATGGTGCCACGGGACGCCGTGCGACAGACCATCCACAACATCACCAAACTGGCCCAGCAGGACCGCCTGCTGACCGCCTTGGTCTATGTGGGAGCCTTTTCCCTGATTTTCGCCCTGGTATCGGTGAAGATCAGCCACGTGCTGCGCCGCATCTCCCGTTTCGGCCAGCAGGCGCTTGGCATCGAACAGCCGGTGAGCACCCAAGGCAATCAGCTTCTGCATCTGGAGGAGTGGGTCAAGGCGTTCTTCAGACAGTTGATTACCGCCCGCGAGGCGCTACGCAATCGTCAGGAAGCGAGGATTCGCGAAACCGAGGCGTTGAAAAGCGCACTGTTCGATAATTCCATGGATTCAATCATCACCCTGAATCAGGAAGGTCTGATCGTCGAGGTCAACGGTACGGCGTTCAAGACCTTCGGATTCAAGCGTGATCAGATGATGGGACAACGTCTA
Organism: Candidatus Thiodiazotropha sp.; assembly: GCA_050305635.1. Taxonomy (GTDB): domain Bacteria; phylum Pseudomonadota; class Gammaproteobacteria; order Chromatiales; family Chromatiaceae; genus Thiodiazotropha. The sequence continues at coordinate 57,514 of JBNLFS010000111.1, forward strand.
GAATCCCTGGCGATACATCCGGATGACCGGACCCGCTTTCGAACCCTGTTGCGCAGTTGCATCAGTCGCAGCGTGTCCACCGCGTCATGTCGGGCACAACCCATGCGGGCCGTGACCCAGAGTGGTGAGGAAAAATCCGTCGAATGCTCTGTGATCGCGATCCACCTGCAGGAACAGATGGTTTTCAATGTCTATCTACGGGATGTCACGGGTAAAAAACAGGCGGAACGTGAGATCGCCAGTTTGGCGAAACTGGCGAGTGAAAATCCCAGCCCGGTTTTGCGTATCAATGACCGGGGAGTGATCGTGTATGCCAACGCCGCCAGTGAGCCTTTGCTGACTTACTGGGATTGTGAGCGGGGCCAGACGCTTCCCGCCTACTGGCGAAATACGGTTTCCAGCATTCTTGCGGAAGGTCATACCAAAGAGTTTGAGGTGAATCTGGAGGAACAGATCTTTTCACTGCAGTTGGCGCCGATTCGTGAGCTCGATTATGTGAACATCTACGGGCGTGACTTCACCCAGGTGCGCCTGGCTGAGATGCAGAGCCGCCAGCATCAGTCGGAACTGGTGCATGTCTGTCGCCTGAGCACCATGGGCGAGATGTCCACCGGTCTGGCCCATGAGCTGAATCAGCCCCTTTCGGCGATTGTGAATTTTGCCAGCGGCTGTGTGCGGAGACTGCAGTCCGGGATCGGCGGTGAAGCGGAACTGGTGGATGCCATGGCTCAGATCACGGCACAGGCGGAGCGCGCCAGTGAGATCATCAAGCGGTTGCGCGCCTTGGTGAGCAAACGCCCCCAGGAACGCGAGATGGTCAACCTCAATCACCTGGTCCTGGAAGTGGCATCCTTCATCGAATTCGAGGCCAACCGTAACCGTGTGCAGGTGGCGCTGGAACTCAGCGACGGGGTGTTACCGGTGAAGGTGGATCTGGTTCAGATCGAGCAGGTCATGTTGAATCTGGTGCGTAATGCGATTGAAGCCATGAAGGCGGTGCATTCGGATCGACGTCGGTTGATCTTGAAAACCGAGCGACTCAGTCTCCGGGAGGTGCAGGTACTGGTGCAGGACACGGGTACGGGTATCCCGGATAAAGCGCTGAATCATCTGTTCGACGCCTTTTTTTCCACCAAGAAAGGGGGTATGGGCATGGGGCTGTCGATCAGTCGCAAGATTGCCCAGGATCATAAAGGCAACCTGGATGTTACATCCAAGGAAGGGCAGGGCGCCACCTTCCGGTTGGTGCTGCCTACCGACCCTTCAATGGTAATGCCGGGTTTTTAAGTGGTGTGTAGACGAATACAATGTCACCCGGCACCGCTGAGTTGCTGTTCCCGGGGGGTATGTCTGTTCGGCAAACCGGTTTGAGCACCCCTGACTAACGGGATTACACACACGCAGCATTTGTTTAGTCTGAGCAGGCCCTGATATGACCAGTCGACCCACAGTATTTGTTGTAGATGATGATCAAGCCATGCGCAATTCCCTGAAATGGCTGATTGAATCGGTATCCATGCAGGTGGAGACCTTCGATTCCGCGAATGCCTTCATCCAGAGTTATTACCCGGGTCGATCGGGGTGCCTGCTGCTGGATGTGCGCATGCCGGGAATGAGTGGACTGGAATTGCAGGAGTACCTGCGTATCAACCAGATCGCAATACCCGTGATCATTATCACCGGTCATGGGGATGTGCCGATGGCGGTCAGGGCGATGAAAGCGGGTGCTGTAGATTTCATTGAGAAGCCCTTCAATGACGAGTTACTGCTCGAGAGCATCCGTCATGCCATGGCGCTGGATGCACGGCAGCGGGACACGCAGGCCCAAAGGGCCGAAATCGCGACCCGCCTGGCACGCCTTACGCCCAGGGAGCATGAGGTCATGGTCATGGTCACCAATGGGCAGGCCAACAAGGAAATTGCCAATACCCTGGGGGTGAGTTCCAAAACCGTGGAAGCGCACCGTGCCCGGGTGATGGAGAAGATGGAAGCGGATTCCCTTGCGGAGCTGGTTCGCATGGCCATCAATGCGAATCTGGTACCGCAAACCCTGCCTGAGTAATAACCGTGCAAGCGCAACAGAGTCGCGGGTTGCTGCGTCAACCTTCCATCCTCGCCTGGAGTCTGTATGACTGGGCGAATTCCGCATTTGCCACGACGGTCATGGCGGGCTTCTTTCCGGTGTTCTTCAAACAATACTGGAGTCAGGGGGTCGCGGCGACCGAGTCCACCTATCGACTCGGGCTGGCAAACTCCCTCGCCAGTCTCGTGGTGGTGTGTCTGGCCCCCCTGTTGGGCGCATTGGCGGATCAGGCCGGGGCAAAGAAGCGCTTCCTGTTGTTTTTTGCCTGTATGGGTATCGTGATGACCGGTGCCCTCTATCTGGTTGCCCAGGGTAACTGGGTGATGGCGTTGAGCCTCTACGCCCTGGCCGTGCTTGGGTTTGTCGGCGGCAACGTGTTTTACGATGCGCTGCTGGTCTCGGTGACCCGCGAAGAGCATTATGACCGGGTCTCTGCCTATGGGTATGCCTTCGGATACCTGGGTGGCGGTGTGCTGTTCGCGATCAATGTGGTGATGACCCTCTATCCGCAGTCATTCGGATTGCAGGATGCGGCGGAGGCCGTCCGTGTCTCCTTCGTTACAGTGGCCGTCTGGTGGGCGGTTTTCTCTCTACCCCTGTTTTTTCTGGTCGAGGAACCCTCCACCCAGGCCACGCAGCGTGGGTGGTTTACCGCTGGAGTCAGGCAACTGCTCGAGACCTTCCGTAAACTCAGGCAGTTGAAGGTCACTCTATTGTTTCTACTGGCCTACTGGTGCTACATCGACGGGGTGGACACCATCGTGCGTATGGCCGTGGATTTCGGACTATCCATCGGCTTCGAGGCCAACAACCTGATGATTGCCTTGTTGATCGCCCAGTTCGTTGGTTTTCCCTCGGCACTGGCATTCGGCGCCCTGGCGGGGCGGCGTGGACCGAAGCAGGGCATCATGCTGGCGATATTCACCTACCTACTGATCCTGTTGTGGGCCTATAGAATGGATTCCGTATGGGAGTTTTATCTGTTGGCGGTTGCCATCGGTCTGGTTCAGGGGGGCATCCAGGCGTTGTCCCGCTCTCTGTATGCACGCTTGATACCCGCCGATCAGTCCGCCGAGTTTTTCGGCTTCTACAACATGCTGGGCAAGTTCGCCGTGGTGCTGGGTCCGCTGCTGATGGGCTGGATCGGCGTGATGACCGGCAGTAATCGACTGGCCATACTCTCGGTAGGCATCCTGTTTCTGATTGGCGGCTTTTTGCTGATGAAGGTGGATGTGCGAGCCGGAGAGGCGGCTGCCCGCGCCATGCGGCGGTCGTAATCCCATGAACCGAGATAACCTGTATGCCGACAGCCACGGTATGATTGCCGATTTCAGGTTCGATGAACGGGTCGCGCGGGTCTTCCCGGATATGATCAATCGATCGGTTCCCGGTTACACCACGATCATCAATATGATCGGCACGCTTGCGGGTCAATGGGTGAAGCCCGGTTCCCATGTCTACGATCTGGGTTGTTCCCTGGGCGCTGCGAGCCTCGCGGTGCGCGATTCGGTGCCCCATCATGACTATCATCTGGTCGCGGTGGATAATTCGATTGCCATGCTGCAACAGGCACTCAGGCATTTTGATGAGTTGCCGCACCCGGTTCCTGTGCAGTGGATTTGCGCTGACATCCGGGATATCTCAATTACCCAAGCCTCTCTGGTCATCCTGAACTTCACACTGCAGTTCATACCCGAGAATGACCGCTGGGCGTTTCTCAGCAAGGTCCATAACGGACTGCAAGGCGGTGGGTTGCTGGTGCTATCAGAAAAGATCGCCCTGTCTGATCCGGCGTCGCAGAAACTATTCACCAAAATGCATCATGGATTCAAAAAGTCACAGGGTTACTCTGATCTGGAGATCAGCCGGAAGCGTACCGCCCTGGAAAATGTGTTGATACCTGAAACCCTCGAGATGCATAAACAAAGGCTACGTGAGATTGGATTTCAGACCGTGGAAGTCTGGTTTCAATGTTTCAATTTTGTTTCTCTGCTGGCGATCAAATGAAGTATGACTGGAGTTGGCGGCTGAACTATCTGGATCAGCCCATCGGACGTTGGCTGGAGCAGTTGCCGGATCAGGTGGCGCGTGTCTGGCGCGAACAACCGCACGGTGACCTGGAGAACTGGCGATTGGCGCTGGCGGCACTTCCCCCTATCTCAGGACTCTCCCATGAGTTCAACCAGGCGCGGGTCACCTTGGGCAAGGATTCCGATTGCGACGAGCAACAACGATCGCAAATGCGGCAAGCTCTGATGAAACTCCATCCCTGGCGCAAAGGGCCTTACGAGATCTGCGGTCTGCATGTCGATACGGAATGGCGATCGGACTTGAAGTGGGATCGTCTCAAATCCCATATTCAACCCCTGAATGGGCGTATGGTACTCGATGTGGGTTGCGGTAACGGCTATCACCTCTGGCGCATGCGGGGAGAGGGGGCTGAGCGGGTCATCGGTATCGATCCCACGCAACTGTTCATCATGCAATTTGAGGCGATCCGCCACTTCATCAGTGGTGAACACCCTGTGCACCTCTTTCCCCTGGGTATCGAGGATCTGCCCGCGGATCTGGAGGCCTTCGATACGGTGTTTTCCATGGGGGTTTTCTATCATCGCCAATCCCCGTTTGCCCATCTCAATGAACTCAAGGGTGCGCTTCGGCGGGGGGGTGAACTGGTGCTGGAAACCCTGGTGATCGAGGGACGGGCGGGTGAAGTGCTGGTGCCGGACGGTCGCTATGCCAAGATGCGCAACGTCTGGTTCATACCTACTCCAGCAACACTGGTTCAGTGGATGAAGCGCGCAGGTTTTACTGAGGTCCGCATCGTCAATATTTCCGTAACGGATGTTGATGAACAGAGAGCGACCGATTGGATGCGCTTCGAATCCCTGAAGGACTATCTGGATCCAGATGATCCAGGCTTGACCGTGGAGGGTTATCCTGCCCCCAGGCGAGCGTTGGTAGTCGCAGAAAAAAAGTAGGGGCAGAAGCCGATCACTACCCGGAAATCCCTGCTCAAGAATTTACCCATCAGCAATGAACTGGGAGGGAATGAAACTGCAGACTCTGCTGTCTGCCCCAGAATAGACCTCAAAGAGTCAAGAGTATCGAGACTTGCCTAGTACGTAGTGGAGAATGATACCGCTTTGGGTGAGTTATGAAGCTGTGTTCTTGTGCTTCTTGTAATATCCAATCCATACGCAAAGTAACTTGTGGCGCATTTTACTGATGATTTGCCGTCACTTGTTTCAAGGACGGGGCCGCAAATTTTTTGATTGTCCTTCAATCCGTCGGCATCCCAACTTTCCGGAATTACAAGTGACCATCCATGGTTGCCGGATATTCCAAGAACACGATTTACATCGGGTCGACTCTTGTTTGCATAGACTGAGGCGATGTGAGTTGTGATTGATATTCCGTTTTTTCCAGGATAGCTGGCATATATATGCACCCAGTTACTGATGCTTGGCTTATTCGGATCATACGACCAACCGCCTGCAACACGATTAAAGTTTTTTTCCGGACTGCCTACGCTCATGACAAATTGAGGAGACACAATATCGAAGAATCCTGTGGGCTGGTCCGATGTTGCCGATCCAACGCCTGTGCTGGATCGTTGTAGGGTATCGGGTGATTTGGAAATTGTGTCCGGCAGTAGTTGCATCAGCCAGGATCTGCCTATCTCCTGTAGACCACTTAATAATGCATCATAGCGTTCAAACGAGGTCATTGCCGATAAGTCTGCGATTTGGATGTCAATTTCAGTTTTTTCATGATTATATTCAAGAGTGATTTGCCCTGTTCCCTCATCTTGATTCCAATAAAGGTGGCCAAGGGTCACCTGGGATTGATGGTCGAATAGGATTGCTTCGAATTTATTATCGTTATCAAGAGTCGCTTGAGCGGTTAAGCGCGCAATATCTATATCCTGGTATGCCGGGACGTCGTTTGTTATCAGGGATGAAGTGAATGATTTTGTTGGGGAGGGATTGCCTGTATCGCTTTGGGCAGTTGTCGCAACCACGAGTAACAGAGAGATTATCGACAGTGTGTGTTTTCGAGTTTTCATATTCACGTCTCCTTGTGATATGTCAGTCATTTAGCAGGTTCTTCGAGAAAGACAGGATGTGTTTCCGAATTTGAAATCGATATCTTACGAATCACCCGCTTCTCGAAAAAAGTGAATTCGAGTGGATGATTTAAAATGCAGGATTCAGATCGAAGGCGGGAAAGTTTCAAATCAGGACATCCTTGTCACTTGTTTACGGTTCGGCATCCTACATCACGGAATAATAGATTTGCCGCAAGTCATTTGAATCATCAATCACAACCCTGACAATCGGTGGATGTTAATTCAATCTCAAATGAGGGCGCCATTTGCATGTGGCGTTTCACCGCGCAGAGCTCCATGGCCTTGACGATGCCGTTGCGGTATCGTTCCGGAAAGTCCACGGGCAGTGTGAGCAGGAACCTGATCTGGCCGATCATTTTGCTTTGCGCGTCTTCACTGCAGTCCATGCGCAGGGCCAGGCCTTCCGTTGAGAGCTTTCGGCTCTCGCAGAAGTTCCAGGCATAAATACCCGCGCAGGTGGCCAAAGAGGCAAGGAACAGATCGAAGGGGGCCGGGGCGCTGGCCTCGCCGCCGTATTTGGCGGGCTGATCGGTTTGAATCAGATACTCGCCCACCTGGGCTTCAATACGTTTTCCGCCGGGAAAGCGGACATCGATTCCGTCCATGCGACGCTCCTGTATGTTGTCAGCAAACCGTCAAGCGATTTCCCTCAGAGGGGGTGCAGCTCCTTGATGGGGCCGGGATTCTTCTGTTCGACCTGGGCATAGAGATTGTTCAATGCGGCCTGCAAGGCCTCTTCGATGACCGGATGATAGAAGGGCATGCGCACCAGATCCCCGACGGTGAGCTGCTGGGCAATCGCCCAGCTGAGTAAATGACCCAGGTTTTCTCCCCGCGGAGTGATCATTTCCGATCCCAGCAGAACCCCCGTTTTCTTGTGCGCGTAGACCCGGATCACCCCACGGTTCTGCCCCATGATCATGGCGCGCCCGACGGGGGCAAGCTTGACCTCTCCGATCGCGGTGGTTTCCAGGTCCAGATCTTTGTACGCCGTGCCGGTCAGGCAGATGTTCGGGTCGCAGAAATTGATCGCCAGGGGTACCTTGCGCTGAAACGCCAGTACTTCATCGTGGGAGGCGTTGTAGCCGGCGATTTTGCCTTCGTCACCGGCCTCGTGCAGGATCGGTCGGTCACCGGTGAGATCGCCGGCCATGAAGATATGCGATTGCCCGCATTGCATGGTATTCGGGTTGAACAAAGGTATGCCCCGGGCATCCAGTTCCAGGCCCGCATTCCGCAATGCCAGACCTTCGAGATTGGGTCTGCGGCCAAGGCTGGCCAGCACCTTGTCCACAACGACGGAACGCTCACCCGCAGTCACCCGTAACTGCTCACCTTCACTGACGATCTCCACCGCATGCCCCAGATGGATAGGGAACTCCCGCTGCATGATCTCAACGGCGCTTTTTGTGACCTCCGGATCGCTGGTGCCGCCGATGGTCTCAGCCATGTCGAAACCGATGACATCGACACCCAGCCGACTCAGGGACTGGCCCAGTTCCAGGCCGATCACCCCTAGGCCGATGACCGCCACGGACCCGGGCAGATCTTCCAGTTCGAAGAAGGTGTCCGTGGTCAGGATCTTGTCGCCGAAGGCTTTCCAGGCGGGAGGCACTACCGGGCGGGAGCCGGTGGCGATGACGATACGCTCGGCCTCGACCCGGTCGCCGTTGTCCAGCAGCAGGGTGTGTGGATCGACGAACTCCGCATAGGCTTCGACGAATTTTTCCCCCATGTTGTCGGTGCTGTTGGAGAGCACCCGGTCAACGAAGGTGTCACGCAGATCCTGGACATGCTCCAGGGTAGTGGGAATATCGATGCTCAAACCGGTATGCCCGTCGACCCCATAGCGATTCAGGTGAGTTCTGCGATGGTAGTCTTCCGCGACCTGGATCAGTGCTTTCGAGGGCATGCATCCCACCCGCGCGCAGGTGGTGCCGGGCTCGCCGCCGTTGATCAGCAGGAAACTCTTGCCGCTGGGACCCACCTGACTGGTGGCGTTCAAACCGGCGGTGCCGGAGCCGATGATTGCGACGTCTACCTTTTTATCTGCCACGTAACTCTCCTGAAAATAGGGTTGCGACTGGGGATTTTAACGGCTCGACGGTAAAAATTCAGCCTGTTCGCCTGTGGGTTTATGAAATGGGCGGTTGCACCGGCTCAAGGGGTTGATTACCTTAGGAAGCTCGTCCCATTCTGCGAAACGGGGATGATACCTATAATTACAAACGAGGAGATTCACTATGAAATGGTTGATAACCGCACTGTTGCTGCCTGGACTGGCGTTTGCTCAGCAACCACCTCCAGGTCAGGGTCAGCCCATCGACCCTCAGCAATATTTCGATAAATCGAAAGCGATGATGTTACCGGCCATAGAGATGAGTCTGCCCGTGCTGCAGCAGACCCAGAGCTGCCTGACCCAGGCGGGAGATGCCGGGAGTTTTCAGAAATGCGTCGATATGCTCAATGATCTGGAGCAGCAGATGAAAGCGAAGATCGGTGGGCCGAAAGGCGCGCCATCCGACGCACCCAACGCTCAGCAACCGGCGGTCAAGCCGATCGAGTACACGGAGCAGAACAAGGCCAATATGCTCAAGTTCGTCGAGCAATCCATAGTGGCTGGCCAGGCGATGAGGCAGTGTTTTGACGCCAGTACTACCGGGGAGCAGATGGACCGCTGCATGAAAGCCGCGAAACCCAAACAACCTTGAACGGATCGTCTCAGTCTTCGGGGTAAAGCCGCCCCGGATTGAGGATTCCCCGCGGATCGAAAACCCGCTTCAGACCTTGTTGCAGTTCCGCGATTCTGGGATGGAGCGGGTGAAACACCTCACCCGTCCGATCGCCCCCACGGAACAGCATGGCATGGCCCCCCTGGTGAGCTGCTTGAGAGCGGATTTCGTCTTCTGGTTTATGGCTGAAGATCCAACGTTGACCTCCCGCCCATTCGCTCATTACCGGCTCATCGAAATCCAGTCGAGCCGTGGGTGGTACCGCAATTCGCCACAGGGGGGCGTTGTTGCTGAAAAATGCATGTTTATGGTCCCGGACCTCAGACCAGAATGTGCCGGGCAGCTCCTCTCCAGGGGTGATGCCATATCGGCTAAGTATTTGTTTGACCCGTTCTGCCCCGCATGCCAGACGCAGGGCGTAATCCTCCCCGTTCTGGCAGGTGGCGGTGATCGGCATGGCCTCGTTGAGCATGCGTTTCACCAGCGCTACCGCCGACTCCGGTGAAGCGCTGAAACGGATTCCGATCTCCTCCTGGGGTTTGGGCAGTACCTTGACCGAAACCTCGAGCAGGATGCCCAGCGTGCCCAGGGCGCCGGCCATCAAGCGGGAGACGTCATACCCGGCGACGTTCTTCATCACCTGTCCGCCAAACTTGAGGATTCGTCCCTTGCCATCGAGCAGTTTGACGCCGAGCAACAGATCCCTTGGGGAACCGCCCCAGGGGCGGCGAGGGCCGCTGAGGCCGGAGGCGATCGCGCCGCCCAGAGTGCCGCCCGAGTCGAAACGTGGAGGCTCGAAGGGCAGCATCTGCCCCTGGGCGTGCAGGGTCTCTTCGATCTCCTTGAGGGGTGTGCCGGCCCGGGCTGTGATGACCAGTTCAGTGGGTTGATAGTCCACAATGCCCCGGTGCCCGCTCAACTCCAGGACTTCACCGGTTTCCGTGAGTCTGCCGTAAAAGTATTTACTCCCCGATCCCACCAGGCGGAGTGGCGTCCCCTTGCTCCAGGCCTCCCGCACGGTGTTTTGCAGAACCGGGCTGTCGTCGCGATCCGTCATGTTCAAAATCGCTCCAGTTCCGGAAAACGCAGCTTGCCGGCATGCACGTGCATGGCGCCATATTCGGCACAGCGGGCCAGGGTGGGGATCGCCTTACCCGGATTGAGCAGTCCCAGGGGATCGAATACCGCTTTCACCGCATGGAAGACCTCCAGTTCATCCTCCTGGAACTGGGCGCACATCTGGTCGATCTTCTCCAGGCCCACCCCATGTTCTCCGGTGATGGTGCCGCCGACTGCGACACAGAGTTCGAGGATCTCCGCGCCAAAGCGCTCCGCCTTGTCCAGTTCCCCGGGTTGATTCGCATCGTACAGAATCAGCGGATGCAGGTTGCCGTCTCCGGCGTGGAAAACGTTCGCGCAACGAAGCCCGTAGTGTTGGGACATTTCACCGATCCGCTTGAGAACCTTGCCCAGCTGGTTCCTGGGGATGGTGCCGTCCATGCAGTAGTAGTCTGGGGCAAGACGGCCAACGGCGGGAAACGCGTTTTTGCGTCCCGCCCAGAAGCGCATGCGCTCCTGATCATCCCGTGCGGTCATCACCCGGGTGGCCCCGGATGCCATGAGGATCCGGCGTACCCGCATGATCTCATCGGATACTTCGTCGTTCGCCCCATCCACCTCGCAGAGCAGGATCGCCGCGGCATCGGTGGGATAACCGGCGTGGACGAAGTCTTCGGCCGCCTGGATCGAGAGACTGTCCATCATCTCCAGGCCGGCCGGCAGAATGCCTTGGGCGATGATGGCGGCCACCGCGTCACCTGCGGTTTCGATATCGTCGAAGGCCGCCAGGGCGACCTGCTGCCGCTCCGGGATCGGTAGCAGCTTCACCACCACTTCGACCACCACCCCGAGCATGCCCTCCGATCCGGTGATCAGGGTCAGCAGGTCGAGCCCGGGACCGTCAAGGGCCCGGGTGCCCAGGGTCAGGCGTTCTCCGGAGATGGTGATCAGGGTGACCTGGAGTACGTTGTGCAGGGTCAGGCCGTACTTCAGGCAATGCACCCCACCCGCATTCTCCGCCACGTTGCCGCCGATGGAGCAGGCGATCTGAGAGGAGGGGTCCGGTGCATAGTAGAGTCCGTGAGGCTTGGCCGCTTCGCTCACTGCCAGGTTGCGCACGCCGGGCTGTACCCGCGCGATCCGGTCGTCTGGGTTGATCTCGAGAATCCGGTTCAGGCGGGCCAGACTCAACAGCACGCCCTGCTCGTGGGGTAGAGCGCCCCCGGAAAGGCCGGTGCCGGCGCCCCGGGCTACCAGGGGGATTTCCCGCTCCAGGCAATAACGTAAGATGGCCGCCACCTGCTGCTCATCCGTGGGGAGAAGCACGATCAGCGGAACCCTGCGATAGGCGGATAGGCCGTCACATTCGAAGGGGACCAGTTCCTCTTCGCGGTAGATGACGCAATCGTCTGGGAGCATCTGCTGAAATGCCCGCGCCAGGGTCTGTCGATCGGCTGTCATGAATGGCTCCTGGTGTTCTTATGCCTCACGTCGCGGAAGGTCGCGATCCCGCCCATCAACCCGGCAGGGCTGGCGGCGGGTTCGTGATGAACCACGGATTCGGAAGGGTTGTGACCCGCAATGTCTGAATCGGTAAGGTTACAGAATCAAGGATACTGAAAACACAGCCATCTTATCCGGATAAGGGGTGGGGTGTCTTCCGCCATTTCGTTGAGTGTGCCTCGCGCAGACCGTATGATGAGTAAAATTCTTTGAGTGGTAACTATGAAGCGACTCGTTAGTATCGCAATCGTTATGGCCGGACTGCTGATCGTGGACAGGGTCATGTCCCAGGATGTCCTGAACCAAGCCATGGAGCTGGAGCTGCAAACCCAGAAGGCGGCCCGCTCATCCCAGCAGACCGTGGAGCGGTTGGATGACGAATCCCGTAAGATGCTCGAAGAGTATCGTCTGCTGAATCAGCAATTGGAGCGTACCCGGCGGGAAAACGAAGAGCTCCAGGCAGCTGTCTCACAGCAATCAGACGAACTCCAGCGCATTGACACGGAGCTTGGTGATATCGAACGCCTGCGAGACGATCTGGATCCCCTGATGGTGGATATGCTGGACGCGCTGAAGCAGTTGGTGACTCTGGATACCCCCTTTCTCGCAGATGAGCGTCAGGCCCGGGTGAACGCCCTAGAGACCCAGTTCAATGAGCGGGACGGGACCCTATCTGAACGCTTCAGGCAGCTGCTCGAGGCCTACCAGATCGAGGTCGATTACGCGCGTAACATCGAGGCCTACGAGGGCGAGTGGGTGGCCCAGGACGGGTCCCGCAAGGTGGTGGACTATCTGCGCCTGGGACGGGTCGGTTTCTTCTATCAGAGCCTGGATGGTGGGGAAGGCGGTGTCTGGGATAACCGGCAGCGCACCTGGCGAACCCTCGACAAGGCCTACCTGGCCGGGCTTGAGAAGGCGATCCGGATCGCGCGCAAACAGATGCCGCCGGATCTGCTGGAACTGCCGCTGTGGCTACCGGGAGCACCGGACGCATGAGGTCTCTGCATATCGTCCTGATCTGCTGCGCCGGACTCCTTGGTTCGGGTAATGGTCTGGCACAGACCGATCCCCTGCGGAACCTGTTGCAGGAGGTACATGAATCCCGCGAACAGCAGCTGCAGCAGATCCAGGCACGGGAACAGCGATTCCTGGAAACCCGCGATAGCCGCAAGGCGCAGCTGGATGCGGTGCGCCAGGCACTGCAGGAAGCACAGGCGCAAAAGGCACAGTTGGAGACCCTGCGCGAGACCCAGGCATCGCGTCTGGAAACCCTGCGCCAACAGCTCAATGAACGCACCGGTACCTTCGGTGAGCTGTTCGGCATCGTCCGCCAGGTGGCCACAGAGAACCTCAACCTGTTCCGCAACGATCAGACTTCGGCGCTCGGCAAGAATGATCTGCCGGTGCTTGAAACCATAGCCACCAGCCGCTCCCTGCCGTCCATTGGACGCCTGCAGGATCTGTGGGAGATTATGCTGCAGCGTATCGTGCGTTCCGGTGAGGTATGGCACGCCCAATTGCCTGTGATCCATAACACCGGTGAGGAGTCCATGGGCGAAGTGATCGGCATCGGCCTGTTCAATGCGGTCTCTGATGGCCGCTATCTGCGCTATCTGCCTGAAACCGGGCGTTTCGTGGAACTCGGTCGCCAGCCGCCGCCGCGCTATCAGCTGATGGCGAAGGCTTTGGAAACCCCGCAGGGTGGTCTGCAGCGGGTCGCTGTGGATCCTTCCCGGGGTGCCATACTCTCCCTGTTGGTACAGTCGCCCACGTTCCTGGAACGCATCCAGCAGGGCGGATATATCGGCTATCTGATCCTCTTGCTGGGGGCCATGGGCGTGTTAGTGATGCTCGAACGCCTGTTCAGCCTGGCCCGGATCTGGCGCCGGCTGAATCATCAGCGTCAGCACCCTGAACCACGGGAGGACAATCCACTCGGTCGATTGTTGAAGGTGGCCCTGATGCATTCTCAGCTACCATCCGATGCTCTGCAAAAACATCTGGATGAGGCCATACTCCGGGAACTTCCCGCGATTAAGCGCGGATTGCGGATACTCGCCATTTTTGCCGCCATCTCGCCACTCCTGGGGCTGCTCGGTACGGTCACCGGCATGATCGAGACCTTTCAGTCCATCACCCTGTTCGGCACCGGTGATCCGAAGCTGATGTCCGGGGGTATTTCCCAGGCTCTGGTCACCACCGAACTCGGTCTGGCGGTCGCCATCCCCCTGGTGCTGGTGCACAGCCTGCTGAGTGGACGCAGCAACCGGGTGATTCGTCTCCTCGACCAGGAGAGTGCGGCGCTCGTCGCTGCCCGTGCGGGGGGCTGAGTTGGACTGGTTGTACGCCCATCTGTCCACCGATGCGCTGGGCCTGCTGGAGCGGGGCGGGGTTGTTCTGCTGTTGATTCTGCTGCTTTCGTTTCTGATGTGGACACTGATTGTGTTCGCCTACCTCAAACTCTGGTGGAAAACCGACCTGGAATCTCCGGATGCGTTGCTGACCTGGTTGCCCCTGATTCTCTCCCTGGTACAGATCCTGCCGATGCTGGGTCTGCTCGGCACCATCGAGGCCATGATCGAGCTGTTTTACGTCATCGCGCAACATGGTAGCGGCAACATCCGAGGCATGGCCGGCGGTATCTCACAGGCCCTCATCACCACCCTGGCCGGTCTCGTGACCTCACTGTCCGGGTACTACTTTTCCAGCGATCTTCGGCATCGTCTGCAACAGCGGATGCCTGCGGTGGAGATGGTGTAATGCGTCATCAACATGGGGATGAGGATAACGGGGAATTGGCGATCAATCTGACACCGCTGATCGACATGGTCTTCATCCTGCTGATCTTCTTCATGGTGACCTCGTCTTTCGTGAAAGAGACCGGTGTGGATGTGGATCGACCCAGTGCTGCTACCGCCCAGATAAAACCCCAGACCGCCATTCTGATCGCGGTCACGCAACAGGGCGCGGTGTGGATCGACCGGCGCAAGATCGATCTGCGCGCTGTGAGGGCCAACGTGGAGCGGCTGCATGCGGAGAATCCGGAAGGCGCCGTGGTCATTACCGCGGATCGTGAGGCGCCCACCGGGGTGGTTATCCGGGTGCTCGACCAGGCCCGATTAGCCGGGGTGGAGAGTGTGGCGATTGCCGCCGACCGGGACGGTGAGTGATGCGTCTGTTTGTGGGATTGTTGAGCGCACTGTTGATCAACCTGGCGCTGTTCTGGCTACTCGAAGCGATGCTGCGTGAAAAGGCGGTGACTCTGCCGACCCTGCCAGCCATGGATCGGGTCAACTTCGTTCGTCTGGCCAAAGCACCTGAACCGCCCGAGGCGCAACCGCCACGGGAGGCGCAGCGGCAGGAACCCCCTCCGGTTCACCCGCAGCGACAGGTGGAGCTGGTGAAGTCTTTGACACCGCCCACCCGGGACTGGTCGATGCCAGAGATCGACATGCCGCTGAATCTGTCCGGGGGACCTTACCTGGGACCCCGGCCGGAGATCCCCACAACCCTGGCGGCGGAACCTGTGCCGCGTATGCGCTTTCCGCCCCGTTATCCTCAGCGGGCGTTAATGCGTCGGGTCGAGGGTCAGGTGGTCCTGGAGTTCACGATCAATCCGGATGGTAGCGTGAGCGATGCCCGGGTGGTCGAGGCCGACCCTCCCGGTTACTTCGAACAATCGGCACTGCGCGCCATTACCCGCTGGGAGTTTCATCCGAAGGTCGTGGCGGGTAATCCGGTATCGCGAACCGCTCGTCAGACCATCACCTACACCCTCAAGCCATGAGGGTCCCGCATCTCGTGAAACGTTTGGTGTTGATCCTGCTTTATGGATTCAGCACCTTTGTCTGTGCTGAATCCCTCCCCAGGGACGAAGACCAGGCGCAACGCTACACCTACGACTACCTGTTCATGATCGATGCCCTGATCCGGCACGAAAAGTACGACCGGGCTCAGCGGGAGCTGGATGCGCTGTTGGAGCGGGTTCGGGACAATCCACAGGACACGGCGCTGGCCTGGCAGGCCTATGGTTATCTGCACATCGGCCGCAACGACTTTGGCGCCGCGATCAAAGACTTCAACCTGGCCCTGGAAACCGACACCTTACCGGGTAGTGTGGCGCAGGACTTGCGTTATACCCTGGCCCAGTTGCTGTATGCCGAGTCTCGCTATGCCGAAGGCCTCAAACAACTCGAAATTTGGAAACGGAAAACGGATCCGCCCCCCCCGCAGGCCGAGGTCTTGGCGGCCCGGTTTCACTATGCCCTGGAGGCCTGGCAGGCGGCGTACGATGCACTGCAGCGGGCGATCAGCTCAAGCCCTGATCCCGAGGAGTCCTGGTACCAGATGTGGGTCGGGATCTGTTTCGAGCAGAACTGGCTCAAACGCAGCGTCCCTATACTTCGGCAGATGCTCGAACGATTTCCCGATAAGTCTTCATACTGGCAGCAATTGGCGAACGTCCATCTGCAGTTGGGGCAGGTTCACCAGGCCGTCGCGGTGCTGCAACTTGCCCATGCGGCTGATCGGCTGGATGAGGAAGGCGTATTGAGACTGGCTCGGCTGCAGATGCAGGACCAGGCACCCTATCAAGCCGCTCGTCTGCTCGAGACCCTGCTCGAAACAGGGGAGCTCAAGGAGACTTCCGTACCTTTGAAACTGCTGGCGGATGCCTGGTTGCTCGCCCGCGAGCCGGTTCAGGCACTGTCCGTGCTATCGCGTCAGGCCCGTATCGATTCCACGGGCGAAGCCCAGTTGCGAGCCGGCCGGATACTGTTCGAGCAGGAGCAATGGCAGCAAGCTGCAGAGATGCTCAGAACCGGATTGAGTTTGAATGAACCCGACCGTGTTGAAGATTGGTTACTGCTAGGCAATGCCTGCTCCAGGCTGCAGCAGTGGGATGAGGCACGATCGGCGGTCGCCTCGGCGCTCCCCCTGGCTCGGGATGATGAACAGCGAGCCCTGGTCGATGATTGGATCGCTTATCTGGAATCCCAACCGGGTAACCCCTCTGAAGCCAGCAAATGAGCGGGGCATAGCACGCAGAGCTGAGTCATATACCGCAGGTTTCAGGGTTACTGATTGGCATAACAATACAATATTCAATTCGATTCAGGGGCTTATCGCTTTGGTCTGAAAATTGCGTTTGTCTTGCGGATTATAACGACCATAAGAGGTAAAAAATGCGACTTACAGCGCTGTCACTGGCCATTACGGCACTCCTGAGCGGTCAGGCCCTTCACGCCGAGAATCAAACCGAAAACCTGAATGAAGTGATCGTGGAAGGGGAGGCTGAAACCACCCCCGCGGTAACCCTGCTGCCGTTGCAGGGAGCCGATCTGGGGATGCCCGCGGACGCCGCGGATCTTCTTCGCGACATCAACGGCGTATCCGGCGTGCGCATGGGCGGGCACGGTATCGACCCGATCATCCGGGGACAGAGTCAGACCCGACTGAATGTACTCATGGACGGCGCCTACATACACGGAGGCTGCCCCAACCGCATGGATCCCCCCACGGCCTATTCCGCCATGGAAAGCTATGACAGCGTCACAGTGATCAAGGGTTCCCAGACTGTTCTTTACGGGGGCGGCGGCAGCGGTGGCACGGTCCTGTTCGAGCGTAAGCCTCCGCAGTTCGAACCCGGCAAGAACTACCTTGGGAGCGTCAACGCGGGCTACAAAGGCAATTCCGAAACCAAGGAGTTTTCAGCGGATGCTGCAGCCGGCTCCTCGATGGGTTACATCCGGGGTGTCGTGGGTTACCAGGATGCGGATAATTACGAAGACGGTGATGGCAACGAAGTCCGTTCCGC
The DNA here is from genome assembly GCA_050305635.1 of Candidatus Thiodiazotropha sp. Classification (GTDB taxonomy): domain Bacteria; phylum Pseudomonadota; class Gammaproteobacteria; order Chromatiales; family Chromatiaceae; genus Thiodiazotropha. The sequence continues at coordinate 74,838 of JBNLFS010000111.1, forward strand.
GTACACCAACAAGTCCGGCAATCTGATCCTGGGTTATACCCCGGATCGAAACAAAAACCTGGAACTGAATCTCGAGGCGACCCGTGAGGACGATGTGCTCTACGCGGGGGCCGGCATGGACGCCCCGTACAGTGACTCGGACAATGTGCGTTTGAAATACGATCAGCGCGATGCTCTGGGGCCCCTGTCCGGTTTCAAGGCGGAGCTCTACTCCTCCAAAGTGGAGCATCTGATGGACAACTACTCCCTGAGAACCCTCACAGCTCCCATGCGCATGAGTGTTCCGACCACCTCCGATACGCTCGGTGGTCGGGTCCTGGGTGATCTCACCTTGGGTCAGGCCGTGCTTACTCTGGGCATCGACTATCAGGACAACGAGCGTGACGCCGATCGTTTTACCGGCATGCCGAATAGGGATCCGACCACTCTTCAGTCGATCATGTGGCCCGGAGCGGAGCTGGAGCAAACCGGCCTGTTCGCGGAAGTCTCCGTGCCGGTTGCGAATCTGGATCGGGTCAAGGCGGGATTGCGCTATGACCAGGTGAAGGCCTCGATTTCCCGGGGCGATGAAAAGCCGGCGCTGGGACCGAGCCCGACCCCCAACAACCTTTACGCCCTGTATTATGCCGAATCATCGGACAGCAAGACCGAGGATAACGTCGGCGGTTTCCTGCAGTATGAACACGCCATCGGTGATGGCACTCTATACACCGGGATCAGCCGTTCGGTACGGACGGCCGACGCCACGGAACGCTACCTGGCCAGTTTTGCGCGCAACATGACGACCGGTGTGGACACCAGCTGGGTGGGTAACCCGGAGCTGGAGCCTGAGAAACATCATCAGATCGAAGCCGGGTTCAAATGGAACGCGACGACCTGGTCGAGCGATGTGGCGGTCTACTACAACGATGTCAGCGATTACATTTTGCGGGATCGGGCCCGTGGTCAGGATGGCGTGCTGGTTTCCAACGGAACCGCCACCATCTATCGCAACGTGGATGCGGAGTTCTACGGCATCGAGTGGGAGGCCGCGTATCAGATCACCCAATCCCTGAAAACCCATGCTGGATTGGCCTATGTGCATGCGGACAACACCACGGATGATCGGCCTTTGGCGCAGATCGCTCCTCTGGAAGCGACGCTGGGTCTTTCTTACGCGACCGGGGCCTGGGATCTCGGTGGCACCGTTCGGGCCAATGCCAAGCAGACCCGTGCGGATCTGGAGGAGGGCAGTGGTGAGGATGTACGGGAGTCGCCCGGTTGGGGCGTGATCGATCTGTACGGCGCCTATGACATCAACAAGAGTGCCCAGGTCAGCTTCGGCATCGACAACCTGCTCGATAAGACCTATGCCTATCACGTCAATCGGGCCAATGCGGATCCGTTCAATCCGGAAGCCATCCAGGTCAACGAGCCCGGACGGGAGATCTGGCTCAAGGGTGGCATTCGTTTCTGATCATCCAATCAGCGGTTCCAGAGTTCAACCGGACAATCTTCGCGGGCTGTCTCTGGATAGGTGATCAGAACCTCAGGACTCGTGATCGGTGCGTTCCCATGCAGGGTATGGGAACGCACTGCACGAATGACTTGGAAATCATCTGAGCAAGAAGATCCGATTGCCTGAGTGCAAGTTAAAGATTCTGCCCGTCTGTGAATCCCTCCGCCCCTTTACCCCTGCGCTCATCACCTAGGTGGATTGACCGCGCAGTACCCGTGATCATGCGTCGTCATAACGTGCGCTCTGTACGTGTTATGCGGGAAAATACTACAATCCCGATCCACCGGCGTACGCATCGCAAACGGTTCAAGATGGCACTCCCCTCCAAGATAACATCGACCTCACATCCCCTGTTTTGGGGGGCCATGGCAATCGTCTTCGCCAGTGTACTGCTGGCAGTCATGGATGGTGTGGGAAAGTGGTTGATGCAGGATTTGCCCATGCTTCAGGTGGTTTGGGCCCGATACTTTTTCACACCCTCACGGTCGGGACGGTGTTTTCACTTCGCGGCGGGGTCGGCTTTGTGCGTCCCCGCAGACCTTGGCTGCAACTGGTACGCGCGTCATGCCTGATGGGGGTGACACTCAGTCTTTACTGGGCGATCCAGACTGTTTCACTGGCTGACGCGACGGCTATCGTATTTTTTGCCCCGGTACTGGTGACCCTGCTGGCTGGGTTCCTGTTGAAGGAGCCTGTCGGGATTCCTGAGTGGCTGGCAGTAGGCCTTGGGTTTATCGGTGTACTGTTTATTGTGCGTCCAGGTTTTCGTGAACCCGATCCTGCGCTGTTGCTGGCCTGCCTGGCGGCCGTATGCCTTGCCTGCTACTTCGTCATGACCCGTGCCCTGAAGGGATATGACAGTGAACAAACCACGCTATTCCATACCACCCTGACCGGGGCTGTGATTTTAACCCTGTTGTTGCCTCTCTGGTGGCTGACACCCAGTAGTTCCCAATGGTTCTTCCTGGTGGTCATGGGCGTTCTGGGTGCCACGGGACATTTTCTATTGGTTAAGGCATTTCATATGGCATCCGCCTCATTGCTGTCTCCATACCTGAATGCCCAACTCGTCGCGGCAGCGGTCATCAGCATGGTGTTTTTCGACGATGCCTTGGAATGGCCTTTTTATCTCGGTTCTTGTCTGATCGTGGGGGCCGGGCTCTTGGTTTGGGCGCATCAGGCGCTGATGTCCCGGGTAAAATGAACCATACGACCCGCTCCCTGGAATTTACGAATCCGCACGGGTAATTGCGGGAGTCGATGGCGTGTCGTTCGACTGGCAACGATCCGAATCGGTTCATTTCGTCATGGCCGTGGACCGGCCGATCCGCTTCTTACAGCAAACCTTCGCCCTGTATTACAGCATTCAGTTCGCCGAGGGCGAACTGCTGACATACTCATCGAAGTGGTGACGGGTAAGCAAAATGCCCGACCGAATTCACTGTTTGAACAATCGTTCTACTTCAACACGTCATCGATAAACTTCTCGCATTCGAGCCAGTCATCAACGTCATAGCCCGGTTCGAAGTTTCGGGCTTCGGCCCGGTAATAAGCCATGGTGGCGATCATTTCGTAGCGTTCCCGCGGACTGACCTTGGGTTTGGACCGTGATGCCGGTTTGGCCGTACTCTTTTTGGCAACCGTCTTCTTGGTGGCGGCTTTTTTCTTTGCAACGGCTTTTTTCTTGCTCGCTGTTTTCTTTTGGGTGATTTTCTTCTCGGTTTCGTCTTCCGCTTTCTTAACCACTGCTCAACTCCCTCATCAATTGGTATTAATAATCTGATATGCCGACGTGCACAGCACCTCGGTTAATGCTGATTTATAGTGTCTCGAATGGCAGATGTCCAGTTCAGGATTTGTGGGATTGGATTCTTGGCCCATAAGGCGCAATCGAAGATGAATTTTGCGTCAAAGGCTGCTTAAACCCGTACGCCAGAATGGTTCGATCAAGGCCTCGAAAAAGTGCATCCGCACCAACTCTGCCCGGTTGTTGGTGCAGCTTGCATGGATTTGGGTCGTAACCTGTTGCAGTATGGAACACGACACGGGTTCAGGTGATGACCGTGGGTGCGCTGCGTCCGGTTCTTTGTTCAATTTCCGCCAGATCCTGGGCGATCGTCACCAGTCCACCCATGACCTTTTCAGTAGCTTCCATCTGCTTGTTCGGATCCGGTTCATAGGCCTCGAGGTAGACACGCAGCGTCGCGCCCTGGGTGCCGGTACCGGAGAGCCGGTAGACAATGCGCGATCCGTCGGTAAAACCGATACGAATGCCCTGGTTGTCCGAGCGACTGCCATCAACCGGATCGGTATAGGCAAAATTGTCCGCGTATTCCACCGAGTAAGCACCCAGGGTCTTACCCGGTAAGTCCGTGAGACGATCTTCCAAGGCCTGCATCAATCCCTGGGCAGCGACCTGATCAATCGCCTCATAATCGTATCGGGTGTAGTAGTTGCGTCCGTAGGCTTTCCAGTGATCGCGCAGGATGTTCTCGACGGGTTGCTGTTTCAGTGCCAGCAGATTGAGCCAGAACAGCACGGCCCAGAGTCCGTCTTTTTCGCGAATGTGATCCGATCCCGTACCAAAGCTCTCTTCACCACATAGGGTGATTTTGCCCGCATCGAGGAGATTGCCGAAGAACTTCCAGCCGGTTGGGGTCTCAAAACACTCCAACCCCAGGCGGGCGGCGACCCGGTCGGCGGCTTGGCTGGTTGGCATTGAACGTGCGACGCCACTGATGCCGTTGGAATAGCCTTTGATCAGGTGCGCATTGGCGGCCATCACCGCAAGACTGTCGCTGGGTGTGACAAAGAAATCGTGACCCAGGATCATGTTACGGTCGCCGTCGCCATCGGAAGCTGCGCCGAAATCGACCCCCTGGGGACCGCTGGTCAATTCCACCAGTTCGTGGGCATGCACCAGGTTCGGATCCGGATGGCCTCCGCCGAAATCCACTTTTGGTATTCCATTGATGACCGTGCCCGGTTCCGCGCCGAGACGCTCTTCAAGGATGTGTTTGGCGTAGGGTCCGGTCACTGCATGCATGGCGTCGAAGCGCATACTGAACGCACCGGAGTTGAACAATTGGTGGATGCGGTCAAAATCAAACAGCCGGGCCATGAGATCGGCATAATCCTTGACCGAGTCGATGACCTGGACCGTCATTTCACCCAGTTGCTGGTTTCCGATGTGACTCAGGTTCAGGTCCCCGGTCTGGGCGATTCGATATTCCGTGAGGGTTTTTGTACGTGCGAAAATTGCCTCGGTGACGGATTCCGGAGCTGGCCCCCCGTTCGGTGTATTGAACTTGATGCCGAAATCCTCCTCCGGCCCTCCCGGGTTGTGACTGGCGGAGAGTATGATGCCGCCGTTGGCCCTGTACTTGCGGATCAAACAGGATGCGGCCGGGGTGGAGAGTAGACCCTCACGTCCCACCAGCACCCGGGCGATGCCGTGGGCCGCCGCCATTCTGAGTATGATCTGAATCGCTTCTAGATTGTAGTAACGACCGTCCCCGCCCAGCACCAGAACGCCCCCTCTCAGATCGCTCTGGGTATCGAAGATCGCCTGTACGAAATTCTCCAGATAGTGAGGTGTTTGAAACACCTTGACTTTTTTTCTCAAACCGGAGGTTCCGGGGCGCTGATCGTTAAAGGCTTGGGTTGCTTGGGTGGTGATTTCCATGGTACTCGGTGCTGATCGTGAGTTGTTTGGAGTCGATGTACTATTCAACCATACCTGCCCGGTTGAGTTGAAGTGACAAATCAGGAGGCTGTCGCCCCGAGTGGGGCTATCTCACTGTTCTGTGCGACAAATAACTTCTCCTGTGTTTTTACCGT
>JBNLFS010000112.1:0-8561 GCA_050305635.1 Candidatus Thiodiazotropha sp.
ATCCGCATGCTTCGCGATGCGGCGCCGAACCGCTCACATCCCGGACTTGAACAACGTAGTCCGGATGCAGCACAGCGTAACCCGGGAACGCCCCTCGGAGCTCCGAATCTCCCGGGTTCCGCGATGCTTCACCCGGGCTACACCTCTTGCATCCGCATGCTTCGCGATGCGGTGCCGAACCGCTCACATCCCGGACTTAAGCTTCTCCCAGTAACCGTTCATCAGAGTGGCGGCCTTCTCACCGATGTCCTTCTGGAACTCTCCCGCGCGAATGATTTCCTTGGACGGGAAGATCACGGGATCTTTGGCGATCGACTCGTCGAGCATGCCCCGGGCGGTGAGATTGGGTGAGGCGTAACCGATCTCCTCCACGGTCAGCTTGGCGATCTCGGGACGCATCATGTAGTCGATGAACTTATGGGCGTTTTCCACGTTCTCCGCACCGGAGGGAATCACAAAGCTGTCGATCCAGAACGCCGCACCCTCTTTCGGGTAGACGTAGACCAGGTCTTCCATCTCCTCCTGAGCCATGGAGACTTCACCACTCCAGATCATCCCCAGGTTCACATCCCCGGCGAGGAACGGTTCACGGGGTGCGTCCGCATTGAACACCAGTACGTTGGGCATCAGTTCGGTGAGCTTTTCATAGGCCTTTTTGATCTCGTCCGCGTTCTGCGTGTTGGTGGAATAACCCAACACCTTGAGGGCCATGTGGAAGACCTCGCGCACGTCGTCGGTGAGCAACAGCTGGCCTTTCCATTTGGGATCCCACAGATCGCTCCAGCGGGTGATGGTCGCGGGATCGATGTTGGCGGCATTGACCCCGATACCGGTACTGCCCCAGAGATAGGGGATACTGTACTGGTTGCCCGGATCGTAGGGCTTGTCGAGCATCTCCGGATCCAGGTGTTTGTAGTTGCTCAACTTCGACTTGTCGACCGGCTGCAGCAGCCCCTCGTCACGCATTTTCGAAACCAGGTAGGTGGAGGGCACCACCACGTCATAGCCCTTACCCTTCTGCAACTGCAGTTTGGCGTACATGGTCTCGTTGTTCTCGAAGGTGGCGTACTGCACCTCGATGCCGGTCTCCTCGCTGAAGGCGTCAACCACCCCCTCCGGGATGTACTCCGCCCAGTTGTACACCACGACCTTGCCCGCGGCCTGGACGGCCCCGCTGACGACGAACAGACCGAGTAACAGGAACAGATGACGTTTCATGACTGCGGATTCCTTCTATGAGTTAGGACGCTGACGATTGTAACCAACACCAGGGAAAGTGCCAGCAGCAGGGTGGCCAGCACATTGACTTCGGGGGAGATCCCCACCTTGACCATGGAGTAGACCCGCACCGGGAGGATCTCGTAATCCGAACCGGTGACGAACGAGCTGATGATCACGTCGTCCAGGGAGAGGGTGAAACTCAGCAGCCAGCCGGAGAGGATCGCGGGTGTGACCAGCGGCAGGATCACCCAGCGGAAGGTGCGCCACTCCCCGGCGCCCAGGTCCTGGGCGGCCTCCAGTAGGTTGGGATCGAAGTCGCGAAACTGGGCGAACACGGTAATCACCACGAAGGGCAGGCAGAAGGTGATGTGGGCGATCAGCAGGGACCAGAACCCCAGCTGAATTCCGAGGGCGATGAAGATCACCAGGAAGGTGATCGCCAGGACGATATCCGGCGACATCATCACCACGAACAGGAGACCACTGGCCGTACCCTTGAGGACGAAGCGGTAGCGGTACAGGGCGAGCGCCATCAAGGTGCCGATCAGGGTGGCCGCGCTGGCGGCCAGCAGGGCGATGGTCAGGGAGTGCATGAAGGCCTGCATCAGGGCTTCGTTCTGCAACAGCTTGGCGTACCACTTGAGGGAAAATCCCATCCACTGGTGCCCGTACTTTGAGGCGTTGAACGAATTGCCCACCAGCACCAGGATCGGTAGATAGAGATAGGCGAATACCAGCCCCAGGATACCCCACTTAAAGAGCCTCATCGTGAAGCCCTCCCTTACGCTGGATGCGCCGGTTCGCCAGGTAGTAGAGATACAGCAGCAGCGCCATGATCAGGATCAGCCCGACACTGATGGCGGAGCCGAACGGCCAGTCCCGGGTGAGCAGGAACTGGTTCTTGATCACATTGCCGATCAGCAGATTCTTCGCCCCCCCCAGCAGGTCGCTGACATAGAACATACCCATGGCCGGGAGAAACACGATCAGGCAGCCCGCCACCACCCCCGGCATGGTCAGCGGCAACACCACATGCACGAAACGCTGCCAGCGGTTCGCCCCCAGATCATGGGCCGCCTCCAACAGGTTCCTGTCGAGTTTGTCGAAACTGGCGATCAGCGGCAGCACCATGAACGGCAGCAGGATATAGACCAGTCCGAAGATCACCGCGAACTCGGTGTAGAGCAGCTGCACCGGCTGGTCCACCAGTCCGGTCGCGAGCAGCAGGCTGTTCACCAGGCCCTTGTTGCCGAGGATCAGCTTGATCGCATAGGTACGGATCAGGCTGTTGGTCCAGAACGGCACCACCATCATGAAGAGCATGAAATTGCGCCATCCCGGAGACATCCGCGCCACCCGATAGGCGAAGGGATAACCCAGCAGCAGGCAGATCACCGTGGTCACCCCGGAGAGCCACAGACTGTGCCAGAACACCCCGGCGTAGATCGGCGCCCACAGGCGCTGGTAGCTCTCCAGAGTGAAGGGATAGACCGCCAGGTGACTGGTGTCGGCGGTGAGCAGACTGGTCAGCACCACCAGCAGGTGGGGCAATAGGACGAACAGTCCGAGCCAGCCCAGAGTGAGCAGAATGACAAGGCGTCTGAAGTTCATGACTCGGCCGCTATCACATGCTCCCAGCCCGGCACCCAGTCGACCCACACCCGTTGACCGATGGTGTAGTCGAAGTCGGGATCGTCCTCGTTGAAATACTCATGGGCGGTCAGCTGCAATCCGTTGTCCAGAGCAATCAGGGAGTCGAGGGTCTGGCCGGTATAGTTGCGCTCCAGGATCCGGCCGATAAAGCCGCTGCGATCGCTGGGCGCATCCTCGATATACTCGATGCGCAAATCCTCGGGGCGTAACAGTACATGCACCCGGTTCCCCACCTCGAAGCGGACATCCGAGCGGATCTGCTTGCTCACCCCCTGCACTTCCGCCTGATAGTTCAGATCACCCAGATCGCGGGTGATCTGTCCATCGAAGACATTGATTTCACCGATGAAACGGGCCACATAGAGGTTTCGCGGGGATTCGTAGACCTCCCGGGGTGAGCCGATCTGCTGGGGATTGCCGTTGTGCAGCACCAGCAGACGATCGGACAGGGAGAGCGCCTCCTCCTGGTCATGAGTGACATAGATGAAGGTAATGCCAAGTCGTCGCTGCAGTTGCTTCAGCTCGATGCGCATCTGCTGACGCAGCTTCAGATCCAAGGCGCTGAGACTCTCGTCAAGCAGCAGCACCTTGGGCCGGTTGACCACCGCCCGGGCAATCGCCACACGCTGTTTCTGCCCGCCGGAGAGCTGATGGGGTCTGCGTGTTGCAAGCTCCCCGAGGCGCACGATCTCCAGAGCCTCGGTCACCCGCTCGCGGATCGCCCCCTTGTCCATGCCGGCCATGCGCAGGCCGAACGACACATTGTCGAACACCGTCATATGGGGAAACAGGGCATAGCTCTGGAACACGGTGTTCACCGGGCGCCGCTCCGCGGGCAGGGCCGTCACATCAACCCCGTTAAGCATCACCCGCCCCGCATCGGGCCGGTCGAAACCGGCGATCAGCCGCAGCAGGGTGGTCTTGCCGCAACCGGACGGACCCAGCAAGGTAAAAAACTCCCCATCGCCCACACTCAGATTGAAGTCGGTGAGGATCTCCTGGGTTTCAAAACGCTTGCTGATACCGGAAAGTTCGAGAATCGCTGTTTTGCTCAAACGCCCCCCTAAGAATACGCGAGGATATGCGGATCCACCGATTGCCTGCGACAGTTTATTGAACACAAGGCGCTACGTCATCCCTATCCTGAGCGGGACTCCGATCTCAGCAGTCGGCACATCATACTAGGGTTATTACGAGTACCGGAAAAACCTTCTACAGCCTAGTATCTTGGGTCGAGTTCAGGTAAGAGCCGGTACGGAAATCAATCAAATTCAAGGAAAGACATGAATATACGGATATGCAAACAACCCTCGATGTTCATCGTTGTCCCTGTGATGCTGGTCCTGGTGGGATGTGGTGGCGGTGGCGGTGGCGGTGACGACAAGCCACCCAGCGGCAATACCGATGACACCTCCGACCCCGTGGAGGACACCAGCCAATCGATCAGCTCCAGAATCTGGATGTCCTCACTGTGCAAACAGGACAATGAGGGCGTCTACTTTCTCAGCCTGTATCAATTCACATCGGACGGCCAGGTGCTCATGGGCTACCAGGACTTTCAGGACAGCAGCTGCAGCACCCGCGCGACCACCCAGCTGCTACCCTCTGATAACAAAGGATCCTACACGGTACTGAGTTCCGAGACACTCCAGGATGGCACGCCCGGCCACAAAATGAACGCCACCATCGATGGCAGAACCATAGACGCCTACTTCGCCATCACCACGGAAAGCAAATTGTGTTTTTCACCGAATCTGGTGCTGCAGACGGTTGAAGGGACAGTTATTGGGAATCCGACACCCACATTGGACTATCAGAATTGCCTGAGTGTGCATAGCAGTGTCGACAACCCCAGTCCAGATCCGGATCCCAATCCGAACCCGACACCCGACCCGGATCCGGCCGATCAAATCACCGGTCTGGAAGGCACGGTATGGATAGCTTCCAGTTGCGTCAACCTTGGCACAGTTTACGCTCACTTAATATACCAGTTCGCAGGCAATGAGCTCACTGTCGGTGGTATGGGTTATGACAATGAGAGTTGCCAGGGAGAGGGGACATTTTCGGGTTTCACAAGCAACACCACCTCGCTCTACTACACCGATCTGGGCAGCACGACCCTGCCTGATGGCACACAGGGTTACGGCCTACGACTGACCAACGGAATAGACTACACGAACGGCTACTATACATTCACGGAACAAAATCGTTTGTGCACCTCCTACATCTTCGATTTGTCCATGATCGACGATTCGAATAGGTCACTGGATATCGACTACACAAACTGCCTGACCCGGACAAACCTTCAATGAAATCCTGATTGAAAAGGGGCCGCTGAAGGGGCTCGAACCCTCCTCTCCCAAGCCCTCTCCCGCAAGGGGAGAGGGGACGCCATTCTCAAAGCCGTACCTGTTTATGGCTTGTACTCAACACTGAGTAGGTCGGGTTAGCGCAGCGTAACCCGACGAACAACGGAATCATGCCGGTTTCATGTCGGGTTACGCTGCGCTAACCCAACCTACGGTTCCTGCTCAGACCACACGGGAACCTCACGAGGCGCGAGCATCCCTGTAGCCCGGGTGAAACGAAGTGGAACCCGGGATCTGCACGGGTAATCAGGAAAGCCGATCGGATAAAGGGGTTTCGTGAGGGTGTTTACCGACCGGCTCAGGCCGTCTTCCTGCCGAACAGCTTTTTCCCCAGCGCGCCCAAACCGACCAGGATCAAGATGCCGAACTTCTTTAAAAAGATCAGCGCCGCTGCGAACAGTCCCGCTTTTGCCGCCACTTTACCGGCGACCAGGGCGCCGATGCCGTAGGCGGCCACCTTGTCCAGATCCGGATTGAAGTCCTCATAGCGCGATCCCGGATTGAATTCCGCCATCCCCAGTACGCTATTCAGGTTGGCCTCGATCATCGCCTTCTGGTCCATGCCGGCAATGAAGTTCAGCACCAACACCCCCTCTCGACCCAGTGCCCGGATGTTGTAGTTGAGGGTGTGCATCGGATCATCGCCGAAGCGCAACTCCTTGGCCCAGTGAAGCTTGTGAGTATCCTTGTCGTAGTAGGGCTTGGCCGCCCAGCCTATCAGCTCAATCGCCTCATAGCCCTGGGCAACCCGCTGTTTGCTCTCCTCACGGGTCTCGGACTGCATATCCGCGAGCAAATCGTCATAGTCGATGGCGTCCGCGTCCTCATCCGAGACATTGCCGTCGTTTTCATATTCGACGGTCACACCCCAGGAGTCATCCTCATAGGGAGCGGTGTTCGCGGGCACCAGCATCCCCAGGGTCTCGCTGCCGGCACCGGGCAGGTTGCCCCACATATCCACCAGGACGGTTTCACTGTCCGCGGGATCGAGATAATAGAAGTTATCGGGCACATGCAGTGTCGCGACACCGTTCGGCAACTTGATCTCCCCCTGCTGGTGCTTCAGCGCCTCCCACTGCTTCTGCGCCTGTTCCAGATATAACGCCTCCTGGAGCGCCGCAGCCTGCTCTTCAGTCACGGCCGGTTCTTCTGACTTTGTCTGTTCGGGGGTATCGACGAGGTCCTCGGCAATCAGCGCCTGGGCGTTGGCCAGGAGTGCGATCAGCAGGACTGCGGTGTATTTTTTCATGTGATTTTCCATATCAGTGTTTCAATGGGGCCATCGAAGGCACATGGCTCCGATGGAAATTACGGCATCCCCGCCTGTCGACAGGCAGGATGACTCTATGGGTTGCAGGGATCGGGGAAGTATCCCGGATAGACGTTCCGGTTCCGCGCGCTCGCGGGCGAATTGAGGTCGATTCCTTTGCGGCAATACAGGGCGCTCCATCAGCAACGTTTTCCATCCCCTTTTTAGGGTAATCGGCCAGCGAAGACAAGCCCTCCCGACAGCGGCCCCTTACGCGCCCCCCGTACCCCGTATCCCATAAGGCAATTCCCAGCGCTCCTGAAACGATTGCTGGTAAGTGCAAACGCCGTCCTGAAAATTTGGGAATATTTTACCTCGCAGGGTGTTTGTTACGGCAAAGGGGAGCGTATTTACATACCTCATTTCCTTTTCCCAGACCGATGGACGAGTAAAAAACATACAGAGGAGATCGCACCATGTCTTTGCGTTTCAGTTCAAGGATCCTGCTCAGCCTGACCACCCTGAGCCTTTTTCTGGCGGCCTGCGGAGGTGGCGGCGGTGACGACAACGGCGGCAGCACCGACTCGGGAACCACCGGGACAAACATCACCACCCAGGGGGTCATCACCGGCTTCGGCAGCGTCTATGTGAACGGGGTCCGCTATCACACCGGTTCCTCGGATTTCACCATCGACGACAACCCGGGGCTGGAAAGCGATCTGCGGCTGGGCATGGTCGTCACGGTCACCGGTACCCTGAACGATGACGGAACCGGCAATGCCAGCCGCATCGTCTTCGATAATGAGCTGCAGGGGCCTGTCACCAACCTGGTCTCCAACCCGGACGGTCAGACCCGCACCTTCACGGTGTTGGGCATCACCGTACAGGTGGATCGGGTGGAGACCAGCTTTCACGACATCGGCTTCGACACCCTGGCGGAAGGCGACCTGGTGGAAGTCAGCGGCTTCTATGACGGCTCCCTGGTACTCAACGCCACCTACCTGGAGCGCAAGAGCGACTTCACCCCGGGCATCAGCGAGGTGGAACTCAAAGGCAGCGTCAGCCAGCATGGCAATGGTCAGTTCCAGCTCAACGGTGTGCTCGTGATGTATGACCCCAGCGGGGCGAGCACCCTGCTGCTGGACCTGCCGAACGGCCTTTCTGATGGAATGTTCATCGAAGTCAAAGGCACCCTGGACGGCAATGGCGACCTTCAGGCCGTACGTATTTCCCGGGAGGACAGCAGTTCTTTTGATGACAATGTGTCCAAGGTGAGCCTGGAGGGGATCATCACGGACTATGTGGATGACAGTAATTTCCGCATCTCAGGCACCTTGATCGACGCCACGAACGCGGCATTCACCCCCGCCACGTTGACCCTGGGCAACGGCATCAAGGTGGAAGCCGAAGGACCGATGGTCAACGGCGTACTGCAGGCCATTACCCTGGGCGCCCGGGGCGGTGACGGGGTGCAGATTTCCGCGCGTGTGCAGAGCGTCTCCGCAGTAAACAGCCGCCTGACATTGAATCTGCTGAACGGACAGGTCACAGTGCATACCGATAACCGCACCCGCATGGAAGACAAGACCGATGCCGTGGACAGTCTCTCTCTGAACGATCTGGCCAGTGGGGATTATCTGGAGGTCCGCGGACTGATCGACGGGAACAGCCGGATCCTGCTCACGGAACTGCGTCGCGACGATCCGGACGATGTCATCCTGCAGGGACCGGTGGAGCACTTCGAAGCCCACAACAGCATCACCCTCCTCGGCGTGACCCTGTTCGTCTCCGCATCGACCCAGTACAAGGACACCAACGACAACCCGATCAGCGCCGACGCCTTTTACAGCGGCCTGAGTGTCGGCAGCCTGGTCAAGATGAAGGATTCGGAACCGGGTGATGGCACCGCGAATGAGGTGGAGTTCGAAAACTGAGACTGGGACTACGTGAGTGTCCTGATCATGCCCCTCTCCCGCCTGGGTGGAGGGGCGGATTGAAAAAGGCACTCTCCAGCAACGTAGCCCGGGTGCAGCGAAGCGTAACCCGGGAACGCACCCCGGAGCTCCAAC
>JBNLFS010000113.1:0-4844 GCA_050305635.1 Candidatus Thiodiazotropha sp.
TGTCGGGTTACGCTGCGCTAACCCGACCTACGACACGAGGTGTCCCCCTCTTCCGTGAGGGGAGAGGTGATTCACAGATCAGGGCAGTTCCCCTTGTTTCCTCGTTCCCACACTTGTCGTGGGAACGCTTACTCCGGTCAATCGGAGCAGATAATAGTGATGAGTAAAGACGGGGCCGGGTATGCATTCCCACGCAGAGCGTGGGAACGAGGTCAGAACGTCAGGCAGAACAATGACAGGTGCAGATTGCACTCCGTCCTTGCCAAGCAGACTCCCTCTCCCCTTGCGGTAGGGGTGGGGAGAGGGAGAAGTAAAAATAACGTGAGCGAAGCGAACTCAAAACCATGACTACACAATCGCTCCTCGCTTTCCTCGTTCCCACGCTTCGCGTGGGAATGCATACCCCGGTCAATTGGAGCAGCGGGTAGGTCGGGTTACGCTGCGAATAAATCCAATAATCGCATTATTTATGCAACTGACGGGTTAACAGGTCGTAATGAGGGGATTCTGAGAAATACCGCTTATTTGGGACTCTTGTTCCGCGTGGTTACCTGTCAAGTGGAGCGATTCAGGCCATACTATGAGGAGCCGGGATCTATACCGGTATTTCGGGTTAGGAAACTGATTCATGAAAGTATTTCTTGAGTGGTTGGACGATTGGTCTTTGGGGATGGAAGAGATCGATCGTCAGCATCAGCATCTTGCGGATTTACTGAACCGGATCGCCACGGCGATGGATGTTGAGAACGGTAGCGCGGACAAGGCCGACTCGCTGGTGGTCAGGCTGCTCGAAGAGACCCGTCAGCATTTCAATGATGAAGAGGCGATCATGCGGAATCATCAGTATCCGGAGCTGATCGAACATCATCGGGAACACATCATGTTGTTGGCCGAGCTGCAGGAGTTCATCAGGGAGATCGAGGAGGGTGTTCGGCGCTTCGATTATGAAACCCTGGTTTCATTGAAGCATTGGCTGATCAACCATGTCATCGACAGTGACATGGCGTTCGCCCGTTATCTGGAAAATGTCTGAAAACGAGCAGATTGGCGGATTGAGGGGGCGTATTGCGCAACGGTTACCCCTCCGGTCCCCGGGCAGGACCGGAGGGGTTTCGACACGGGATTGAGGGTGCCCGATCAGTCGCCGACTTTAAGCCGACCGCCCTTGCCAAGACCGCCCTTGACGGTCTGCGCCTTGTAGTTTCTCAGGGCTTTGACCATCTGATTGAACGAGTCGGCGAAAGCTGCGGTAACCACCTTGCCCTCGGGGGTGTCGGTGAAGGCGCCCGCGCTGCCCCATTTGCCGCCTCCCCACAGTCCACCGAAGAGTTTGAAGTCGAAGTTGCTGGCGTTGCCTACCGAGGATGAGACCTGTACGCCGGAGCGATTATCGATCAGCAGCAAGGTGGTGGCCGCCTCGTTCTGGGAGAGTCCGCCGGCCAGTCTGCCCAGGCGATAGTTGCCCAGCAGGCCTCCCACTGCGGCGCCCAGACCCCCGGTCCCCTGCTCGGAGAACTGGATGCTGGGATTCATGGTGTAGTCCGCGGCGACCATCTGGCCCTTCTTGAAGTTGCTGCCTTCCCGCAGTTCGCCGGAATTCATCAAGGCGCGTTCCTGCATCATGTTGTTCATGGCGCGGCCGCGTTCCACCACCACGAAACAGTTGGACTGCTGAATCATCATGCGCAGTACGGGGACCGTGGTGCCCAGGTTCGGGTAGTGTCTGCGATAGGTATGCCACCAGGGCGCGCTCTGATCCTCGACCACCGCCAGGGTGCCCAGGGTTTCATCGCAGTGTTCCAACTGGCTGTTGGCGCCTTCCGAGGTTTCGCCCCCCGCTGCGCCGGTCACGGTGTTGCCGCTCGATCCGCCCAGGGTGGGCATGGTGCCGCCGCAGCCGCTTAACAGTATCAGGGCTGCGGTGGTCAGACCGATCCACACCGAACTCCCTGATTTGATCATGCTCTTAATCTTAGGTGTCATTGTCATCATTCGTCCCCTACATGAAATGTGTTTACATAATAGCGGTCTGAAACCCGGTCCGCATCTGCTTTTGTCGGTTTCGGCAGGGAGATGGGGGCGTCCGTCCGGCTCCGTGGAGCGCTGCTCAGATCGGTCCCGGGTGAATTCTTTGGTTGAGTCACGTAAGCTGTTTGCCATGAATCCAATCATTGTCTTTTTTGCGCTGTTTGTGGGCGTGCCGCTGGTCGAGCTCTACTTTCTGATCAAAGTAGGCTCACAGATCGGCGCACTGCCGACCCTGTTCCTAACCATCTTCACCGCACTGCTGGGCGGCTGGATGGTGCGGCGTCAGGGGTTGGCCACACTGACCCGGGTGCGCGATGCGATGAACCGGGGGGAGATGCCGGCCTTCGATCTGATGGAGGGTGCGGTGCTGCTGGTCTGCGGGTTCATGCTCCTGCTGCCCGGCTTCATCACCGACATTGTCGGTTTCATATTCCTGATCCCCTGGGTGCGTCGCTGGTTGCTGACCCTGGGGTTGCTCAACAGCGGGGTGATGCGCCCCGTGGGGCGTCCGACCGGGAGCGGAGCGGAGTCACAACGTGAGACACGGGTGATCGAAGGCGAATTTCACCGTGATGACAAGGATCGGAGCTGACTTCCCCGGTTCAGGGATAGCGTTCCGGTACGAAGGTCTGGTCGGACATCGGAGGGCGCACATACCCGGTGTCGGCGGTTCGGTGGGGCAGCTCGATGGGCTCCGGGGTGAGATCCTCGTAGGGAATCTGGCTCAACAGATGTGCAATACAGTTGAGCCGTGCATGAGTTTTGATATCCGAGTTGACCACATACCAGGGCGCCTGCTTGATGTCGGTATGGGCGAACATCTCGTCTTTCGCTTTGGAATACTCCAGCCAGCGTGAGCGTGACTCCAGGTCCATGGGGCTGAGTTTCCAGCGCTTGTGGGGTTCTTCCAGGCGGCTCTGAAAGCGTTTTTCCTGCTCCTCGTCGGAGACCGAGAACCAGTACTTGAGCAGGATGATTCCGGAGCGTACGAGCATGCGTTCGAACTCCGGGCAGGAGCGCAGAAACTCCTGGTACTCATCGTCGGTACAGAAACCCATGACCTTTTCCACCCCCGCGCGGTTGTACCAGCTGCGGTCGAACAGCACCATTTCGCCGGCGGCGGGCAGGTGGGGGACATAGCGCTGGAAATACCATTGGGTCTTCTCCCGCTCGGTGGGGGCGGGCAGAGCCACGACCCGGCAGATGCGGGGGTTGAGGTGCTGGGTGATGCGCTTGATCACGCCACCCTTGCCGGCGGCGTCCCGGCCCTCGAAGATCACCACCACTTTCAGACCCTGTTCCTTGATCCACTCCTGCAGCTTTACCAGTTCCAGCTGCAGTTTGAACAGTTCCTTGTCATAGGTCTTGCGATCGATCTTTTTGGGTTTTTCGGGTTTGTTTTCTACCGGCGCGGCTTCGATGGCGTTTGCTTTGTCGGTCTTTTTCTTATCCTTCTTTTCAGCTTTTGAATCCCCCATCATGTCCCCCTTATGAATGTGGAAATGCCGGATGATCTCTTATTATCACACAGTTTAGGCCCGCTAGT
This sequence comes from Candidatus Thiodiazotropha sp., assembly GCA_050305635.1. GTDB lineage: Bacteria > Pseudomonadota > Gammaproteobacteria > Chromatiales > Chromatiaceae > Thiodiazotropha. The sequence goes on from JBNLFS010000113.1 coordinate 3,575, forward strand.
GCGGGAATTCCTGATCAACCCCTCCATGGATCCGAACGGCTGGGAGCAGTTCATGGTCGGCGAATGAGCAACCTGTGGCGCCGGGATCGGTCTGATTCTGCTTGTCGGCCGCTTCCAGGGCATGTCCGCCGTGGTTACGCAGCTGTTCCAGCAGGGGGCGGTAGCCGGGTTCCCAGGCGGTCAGGCTGTCGAAACGCTGACGCAATCCGGCAAGGATGGCCATGCCGGCGAAGTCGAGATCGCCCCAGAAGGCGAGGGGGCCCGGGGCGTCGGACTCACCGAACCACCAGCTTTCGAACCGAGCCTGCCAGCGGGATTGGCCGGGTCCATCATAATGGAGTCTGATCCCGTCGCGTCGGCGCAGCCGCTCGGCCGTGCCGCGAAAACCGGCGGCATAGACCAGAGCCCATCCCTGCGCGTCTCGAGGAGTGCCCTCACAGGCCAGGGTGTAGCTGTCCTGGTTTTCGATGAAGAGCACGCCGTTGCAGTGCGTCGGCAGATGGACGTTGATCAGCAGCGGACGCGTTCGCAGCGGGAGTTGGGGAAAGAGGGCGAGCAGCAGGCTCTCCCGGTCGTCGAGGCGTTTGGAGTCTCCGTGAAAATGCAGCGCGCTGAGCTGGCGCAGGGTCAAGGGTTCCCGGGTCTCGCCGATGCGGGCAAAGGCCGCCGCCACTTCGGCGTCGCTCATGCCGGGGATGGCGATGCGCCGTTTCAGCAGGGGTTCGATACCGTTGCTAAAGGCGCCCGCGGCCGCTTCGGCCTCGACCGCTGCGCGCCAGCCGCGAATGGCGGGAGGCTCGGCGGGACGTTGCAGCCATTGGCGCAGGATCGTCTCGGATTCGGCGGCAAAGGCGAGGCGGACGCCCGTCCACTCCGGGGCGTAGGGATCGCGTTTGCCGGGCTTGATGCTGAAAAGTCCCTCCGCCGCCAGCGTCGTGACGAAGTGCCAGAGCCGGTCGGCGTCCTCGTTTTGGCGTTTGAGCGAGGGCAGATGCTGCGTCACGGGGAGGTGGAGCCGTTGCTGTCGCGTCTCCCCCGGCTGTTTGTCGAAACGGTCGAGTACCGTGTTGAGCAGGTCGCGCATTTCCGGTTCGTCGCGCAGCCAGGGCGGTGCGGGATGGTCAGTGTTCATGGTTTGTTGTGTTCGCTGCGCTCACGGCTTTAATGCCCCCACCTAGGAACCCGTTCCAAGTGATTGATTTTATAACCCAGAGGTTCCCGGGGAAAAGTCAGCGTCGTAGGTCGGGTTAGCGCAGCGTAACCCGACAGG
>JBNLFS010000114.1:0-19120 GCA_050305635.1 Candidatus Thiodiazotropha sp.
GTTGTCATCGCTGGGGCTGCGCAGGCAGTTCCAGTAGAAGGTGTGGTTCCACACCTGGGCGGCATTGTTGAACACGCCGCCTGAAGACTTCATGATGATCTCTTCCAGAGCGGCGTTCTCGAACTCGGTGCCCGGAATCAGATTGTTCAGGTTCGTTACATAGGTGTTGTGATGCTTGCCGTGATGGAATTCGAGGGTCTCCTTCGAGATCACGGGTTCCAGTGCGTCGATGGCAAAGGGAAGCGGGGGAAGTTCATGCGCCATGAGTCAATACTCCTTCGTAATGCTGAGATATTTTTTAAATTGTGTTCTGAGTCATCCCGATCCCGGTCGTACCACCCGGTACCCGGTAAGGCGGGGTGCAACGATGGGAGGGTTATCAGAAAAAACCAAGTAGAATGGTCGACTATTCTATCCGTGCCGTCCCGGGTATGCAACCGGCATGTTGTGAGGGAAAATGGCGCCGGCGTGCTGAGATCTGGCATGCTGAACCGAAAGTCATGATAACACTTAATGTTTACCCGTCGATGAAAGTATGGATCCGATCGCACTGAGTATCTTCGCATCCCGCCTTGAGGCGGTGTGTGACGAGATGGGGGTGGTGCTGCGTAACGCCGCCTTTTCGCCCAACATACGCGACCGTCTCGACTTTTCCTGCGCGGTGTTCGATGCCCGGGGTGAACTCTGCGCCCAGGCAGCCCATATCCCGGTGCATCTTGGGAGCATGGCCTTTGCCATGGCGCAGATCGTATCCCGGGTCGACTGGGCGTCGGGTGACATGGTGGTGCTCAACGATCCCTATCTGGGGGGCACCCACCTGCCCGACGTCACCCTGATCGCACCCCTCTACCAAGCGGGGCGTCTCGTCGCTTTCGTGGTCAACCGGGCGCACCATGCGGATATCGGCGCGCAAACCCCAGGTTCGATGCCGGTCTCCCAATCCCTGGACGAGGAGGGCCGCATCATTGCGCCTGAGAAACTGGTCCGCGGCGGCCAAACCCAGCGGCATTTACTCCAGCAGATCACCGGAACGAACCGCAATCCGAGTGAGTCCGAGGGGGATTTCGCGGCGCAGATCAGCGCCAACCGGAGTGGTCTGGAGCGCCTGGGTAAACTGGTCGATGAGTGGGGATACGATGGTTTCGTCTCGGGTTTGCAGGCGCTGAATGACTACGGCGAACGGCTCGCTGCCCAGGCATTGCGGGCGATCCCGCCCGGGCGTTACCGATTCGAGGATCTGATGGATGACGACGGGCAGGGTAACCGGGACATACCCATCCGGGTCCTTCTGGATGTGACCCCAGAGCAGGTGCGGGTGGATTTCAACGGGACCGCAGGTCAGGTGGCCGGCAATATCAACTGCCCCCTGTCGGTGGCCGCCGCCGCCGTGTATTACGTTTTCCGCTGCCTGATGCCCGCTCAGACACCCGCCTGCGCGGGCACCTTCCGGCGCATCAGTCTGCATGCCCCCGAGGGCTCCCTGCTGAATGCCCGCAGGCCGGCCGCGGTCGCAGCGGGTAATGTGGAGACCAGTACCCGAGTGGTGGATGTGATCCTCGGCGCGCTGGCCCAGGCCATGCCCGAGGCCATAGCGGCCGCCAGCCAGGGTAGTATGAATAACCTGGCCATGGGCAGCGACCGCCCGGGCATGCGTTGGGATTACTATGAGACCATCGGCGGCGGTATGGGCGCCGGTGCCCTGGGCGGGGGCCTGAGTGGCGTGCAGACCCATATGACGAATACCCTCAACACACCCATCGAAGTCATCGAAGCCCGTTACCCTTTGCGTATCGGTCGGTACGCCCTGCGCAGGGCTTCCGGGGGATCCGGTCAGAGACGTGGTGGCAACGGAGTGATTCGCGAGTACGAATTTCTTGCGCCGGCCCAGGTCACCCTGTTGACCGAGCGGCGTCAGCACCAACCCTGGGGCATTGCCGGAGGTGAAAATGCTGTCACGGGTGTGAATCGGCTGAACGACCGGGTATTGCCACCGAAGGTCAGTTTCGATGTGGATGCCGGGGATCGGTTGTGTGTGGAAACCCCTGGCGGTGGGGGTTGGGGTGTGCCTGGGGAGTGACAGCCGAATCGGTGAAGGGTGGGGGGATGGCCCGCTGACCCTCGGAACTTACGCGCTCATCGTCTGGTGGATTCTTAGGGGCTGATCGACGTATACCGCTGAGATAGGTAACAACCGGCCATGCAGCGCTGGGATCGCGGATGCGGTAGCCCCTTTCTGGACTTAGCTCAACAGGATGTTTATGCTTTGCCGGCAACTTTATGATTCAATGTGCATTTGCTAAATGCTGTCCTTTATTCGTCGGGTTAATAACGAGCACGGACTGAGTCACAGGCCGTTATCACCGGTCAGATCAGCGCAGGGGGGTCGGCACTCCAGTCCTGCCGGGTGCATTGTCTCGTGCAGGGTATAAACAGGCCGCTCGATCAGTGGCTTGCTCGATGGCCGGGAACCATGGTCCGGCATCCGACTTTCTATTGAACGGAACCGGTTTCATTCCTCAGGGAAACGGGGCGACAAGGGAGCAGTCGATCTGGCTATGAACAGCAAACTCAACCTGGAGCTGGCCAGGGAACACTACAAGATCGTACCCAAGTCCAGTCTGGGTTTCTATGCCGTGCTGGTCATCACCAGCGTTTTCTATTGGGATCAACTGCCAGGTTACATCCTCTTCTCCTGGGTGGGTATCAATGCCCTCACCACCAGCTTCTTCCTTTATGTCAGCCGTCTTTCCCGGACCCGCCTGAATCTGTCGAATGCTCACGACTGGCTCAAGGCCTACACCTGTCTGGTCTTCATACAGGACATACCCTGGAGCCTGATAGGACCGATCAGCTTTCTCGCCGAGGATGAGTCCTTTCGCATGCTGACTCTGCTGATGCTCAGTGGCGTGACAGCGGGAGGCATCATCTCCCGCGGGATCACCTATAAGAATTATGTCTTTTCTCTGCTGACACTCTTGACGCCCTTGTGCGTCACCCTGGTCTTTCAGCGGACCCAGGCGGCCGAGGTGATGCTGGTTATGATCACCATTTACACCCTGTTCATGCTGTCAGTGGCGAAGAACTACAATACCACCATCAACCGCAATATCGTGTTATGGCTCGATAATGAAAATCTGGTGGGCGAGCTGCGTCATTCGCACACCGAGATCGAGGCGTCGAACCAGGATTTGACCCGCGAAATCGAACAGCGCAAACAGGTCGAGCGGGAGCTGGTGCTGGCCAAGGAGCGATCGGAACGGGCCAATGAGGCAAAGAATCAGTTCCTCGCGACTGTCAGTCATGAACTACGTACTCCGCTGAACGGCATCATGGGTCTGTCAGATCTGCTGCAGAGCGAGCCCATGGAGGCGTCATTCCGCTATCCCCTGGAACAGATCGGAAAAGCCGCCCGCACCCTGCAGCGCACGGTGAACGATATCCTGGACCTGACTGCGATCGAGGCTGGACACATTCGACTCAGCGAAGAGCCCTTCTCACTTCGCGGCGAGTTGGAGGAGGTGATCGCCCTGCTTTGGTCGAGTGCGGAACAAAAGCATCTGCTGCTCGATGCGACCATCGATCAGGATGTGGAAGATCACCTGCTTGGTGATGCTTACCGTCTCAGGCAGATCATCAGCAACCTGATCTCCAATGCGCTGAAATATACGGAAGCAGGCTCTGTCCGGCTGCATGTCAAACGACTGCGGGGGGATGCGTCCGGGGTTACCCTCAGGTTTGAGATTGCGGACACGGGCATCGGGATCGACACCTCGGCACTGGACAGTATCTTCGACAATTTCACCCGCCTGGAAAATTTTGAGACGCGCAGGAATGAGGGTGTGGGCCTGGGTCTGGCGATCGTTAAGACGCTCGTGAATCGCATGCAGGGGCAACTTCAGGTGGAGAGTCACCTGGGCGAGGGCTCCACCTTTCGTATCGATCTGGATTTCGCACCCACGGCGGTTCCTACCCGCTTGGCTGAACCGGAACAGGACAGCGGCAGGGTGCCGGAACAGTGGGATGGATTTCGGGTGTTGGTGGTGGATGACAATCTCATCAACCGGATGATCTTGACGGGGTATCTGACCAAACAGGCGATTCCCCACGAAGAGGCCTGCAACGGACGGGAAGCACTGCGCTGTCTGCGTGAACAGCATTTTGATCCGGTGTTGCTGGATATCCAGATGCCGGATATGAGCGGTATCGAGGTCGCCGCCCAACTGCATCGGGAACAGGATGACCTGCCTTTGCTGATTGCCGTGACCGCACATGCCTTTCCAGAACAGCGTGAGGCGATTCTGGAAGCAGGTTTCATGGATCTTCTCATCAAACCGGTCGAGGCGCAGGAGCTGAGCAAGATGCTGATTCAGGCCTATCGGACCATTCAGGTCCGGTTACGCTCCCCCAGGGACAACGGCATGGTGGGCAGTGCGCGCTTCGGCTGAAGACGACATATTGGGTGGTCGGGCAGATATTATGCTGGTGGTGATCTGAGCGCCAACCGATGTTACGGGGTCTTGCCGTTGCTGCCCGGACCAAACAACAGCCAGAGTAACAGGCCCAGCACGGGCAGCAGCAGGATGATCAGTATCCAGAAAACCTTGCTGCCGGTTGTGGTGCCGCTGTCGAATGTCTTGACGATGGCCCAGATATCCAGAATCAGCACAATCAGGCTGAACAGACCGCTGACTTCAATGCCCATGATGGCTCCCGGTTAACAGGTATTTGTTGTTAGGGACCGCGTACCGTGCCAAGGTTCGGGTTTGGCTGAGAATTATACAACCAGCACATTGGCCCGTTGGCGCCTGGGCGGTGATGATCCCTGTTTCGGCGCTATTTCGCCTTTTCCTGAATAGCCTCGCCCGCCGCTTCAATCTTCTCGCCGACTTTTTTCGCGCTTTCGCTGAGGGCTTGTTTGGTTTCACTGAGGCCCTGATCGATTTTCTTGCCGGCCTTTTCCGCGGGACCTTCTTCGGATTTGTTACACGCGGCCAATGGCAGACTCAGGATCATGATCGTTGCAAGGCAAAGGATCCGTTTCTTCATCTCGATACTCCCGTTGGCGCAAAAGATACCCTGACTCTAACACAACACCCTGGGGCTTTGAGCGAAACCCTGTAATTCAAGATGTGAAACAGTGTGTCTCGGGTTGAGGGACACTACACTAAAGCTCTTTGAGCAGCTTCAGCGCCTGGGGCAGGAATCCCCGTCGCTCGTCACCCGGGCGGTGAATTGCAAATGCATTGCGATCGATGACCGGAGCATCTTTCACGAGATGCAGTTTTCCCGCATCCAGATCGGATTGCACCATCTGTTGTGCCAGATAGGCGCTGCCACCGATGTTACGGATCAGATCGATCGCCAGTGTACCGGAGGCGAGGGAGACTGGGGGCGAGGTCAGCTCCGAAAAAAATTCCCGATGCTGGCGGGCAAAGGCATTACCCCAATCCACAAGATAGTAATTGGTTTGCGCAAGGGCCGTTGAGACATCGAGACCGGGCTCGGATGAGACCAGTAGAAGGGGAATTTCAAGCACCTGGCTGACCGGAAGGTCGGAGCCCTGGGGGGGATCGAACAAAAGGCCCAGATCCAGCAGGCCATTGTTAAGCCGGCTGATGATGGTCTCTGTTGGCAGGGTTTCGATCTGTAACAGCATATCGGAGTTCACCGCATGAATCCGGCTGACCCACGCACGTAACAGGATATCCCACAGATCCAGAGGGCAACCCAACAGCAGGGTCTCATCGCCCCGGGCCCCCAGGGTGATCTCGCGTCGCGCCCGTTCCCAGTTTTTGACGATGGTCTCGGCATAAGCGACCAGGCGCTCACCTGCCGGGGTTAACTGAATGTCGTTGCGGCGTCGGCTGAACAACGCGACACCCAGATTCGTCTCGAGCAGCTTGATTCGAGCGCTCACGGCCGATTGGGTCACAAACAGGGCGTCCGAGGCCTTGCCGAAGTGACGGGTTCTGACGACTTCCAAAAACGTCTTAAGCAGCGTGGTATCCATGCCGAATATCAACAATTAATAGGAAATTAAACATTAATGAGAGGATTCCGGGGGGTGACGGACCGCTGTGGTGTTCTGGACGGAGTATTTTTAATTGAAGTTATTTGTCGTGACAACAAAAAAATTTTGCTATTCAAAATCTCTTTCCCGGGTTTACTCTTCGCCTAAATTCAGTAATTCCTAATAGGCCTATGAACAGCGATTTCGATGACACCCTGCTGGATGATATCGACGACGTGGATGCCGATGTTGATGCCGGGGAAGACAAGCTTTCTGCGAAGAACCTGGATGCACGCCGGCGTATCGAAAGACGTCAGGAATTGAAGCGTCTGCAGATGATGCTGGACGATCCGGACTACTACTACGATTTTGAGTAGGTTCGCGGATCGGTCCGTCGACCGGTAATGGGTATAACGCCTCGTCAAAGGGTCGGTTGTCTCTGGACAATTTCCCAATGTGCCTGCCATTCGTGAGTCTCTCCACCTCAGAGATGGTTGAGATAGTGATGACAGGGAACTAACCGGGTGCCGGCTTATAACCTGCTAATCAGTGCACCAGACACCACGCTTTAGACGTGATTCAGCCCGTTATCCAGACTATCGGATGAATTTCAAGCGGCCCTAAGTCAGTTGTCAGTGGTGTGATCGAAGGTCCCATCCCGTGCGATAAATCCCTCATCGCGGTCGTCCGCGCGCTTTTTCCGCTGTTTCAAGCGTTTCTTCACGGCTTGTTTCGACAACCGCTGCATGCTTAACGCGTGGGTATAAAAGAGTTTGTTCCAGATCTCGAACGCTTCACGCGGGGTTTTGAAGTTGCGCATCCCCAAAGCAAAGGGTTGTATCAGGTAATGGCCGAGTTGGGTGTGATAATTCAGATTCGCAACCATCGCATTACCGCAGCAGCCCAGTTTGAGGGAGGGGCCCACGATCTGGTACTCCGACTGACTGCGATCCTCACCACTCCAGCCATCCGGAATCAGGATATGGGGGTCGTGCTCGGGAAACAGCAGACGGGACATCATCCAGGGTGTGAGGATCAAGGTGGCGCGCCAGTGAGTTGAACGACAGTAGGCGTGAAGGTGAAATCCCAGTTGTGGGTTCACGCGCGGATCGTTTTCAAAAAAACGCCGATAGATATCACGATGTATATCCAACAGCGCGGGGCGAAACACCGAATCCCGCAGCCAGTTCGGGGGAAGCAGTTGCCACTGTGTATCGGCCATGGAGATCCGTTTCAGGCAGGCGTGATGTTTTGATACGATCGGGTGGTCGGTTGGGTTACCGGAGCCGGCCAGGTGTACGGGTCCGATAGGATGATTGCGCGGCAGTGATGAAGCTCGGGTCGGGTCCTGTTCATCGTGATCCTCCAGTGATCGCTGCATACCCGAAACGGGGGTCAACGGATGGTTCTGAGATATCTAAACTGCATTCAATTCTGAGGGCAGCCAAAATTACAAGATCATCTTCCTTTGTGCTTGGATTTATAACATAGAGTTGACTTGGATCAATAACCCGGTGAAGGTCGTTCCTATCCCCGGCCTATCAGCCTTGTCGGCGAGCATTCAAGCAGGGTTGGTCAAGCACACCATGAAGCGATTTGGAACCTGGTCAGGGGGTTTGGACATCCTCTGGATGACGACAATCCGGCGGCAATAAGACGCCTGAAATCCCCGTTCTCCCATAGGGTTCGTAGCGGAACGGTGGCCCGGTACCGATACGCCGCTTTATGGGCGGAATCAGACGTGTCCTATGAAGAGGCGCGCATTTTCTGATCGGGTGTGAGAATCAGGGACAGGGTCGCCTGGGTTTGGGTGCGCATATCCTCCACCATCCCCGCAACCTCGTCAGGCTGCAAGCCGGTGATCTTCCACGCGTCAGGAGCGATGGCCCAGAGCATCTCATCGACCGACAGACCCACCATGTCGCCGTTGGCGATGGCTTTGGCGATGTGCACCAGGGAAACCTCAAGAGGGAAAGCGGGGGTCTTCTCCGGTGCGTTGTGGTATCCGCAGACGGCTTGAAAACTTTCAGGAAGATGCCAGGACTTCAACAGGGCCTGGCCGACATCCAGATGGGTAAAGCCGAGAATCTCTTGCTCTACTTCCGCAAGAATCCAGGTGTCGCCACCGGTGATGTGCAGGATGTCCCGGGACGGGTTCGGCAGCGCCAGGTAGATGACCAGGCGTCCCACATCGTGCAGCACACCCATCACGAACAGGCGTTCGCTGTGCAGGGTGTTGCAACGCTTGGCCAGTATCTGCGCCATCACACCCGTGGATACGGAATGCTGCCAGTACTCCCGCATGCTCACGAGTTGTTCCGGAATTCCGGTGAACGTGCGCTGGGCAACCGTGGCCATCGCCAGATCGCGCAGTTCCTCGCCGCCGAGCAGGCTCACGGCACGGGTAAGGGTTTCGACTTTTGACCTTTGTCCATACAGGGGGCTGTTCACCAGCCGCAGAATCCGCGCCGAAATATCGGCATCCTGGGCGATGAGTTCAGCCAGATCAACGACCGCATAGTCCTGGCTGGCGACCATTTGGTTGACCCGTATGCAGATGTCGGGCAGTGACACAAGATGTTCGATATCCTGAACCAGGGATTGTGGATCCATAACCTGCCTCATCGTGGATTGATCACCATATGATAATGATTATATGGGAAATAATGGTGCTGTTTGTATGGAAATGAGAACTGGTTGGATTTTTTTGCCTGAGGCCTGGTTTTGTCCCCGGCCAAACACGCGATGGTGCCGCCCATTGACATGGATAATATGGATCGTCAAAGCGCCAGGGCAGCCTGTACGCAGCGTAAAACCCCGTATTCGTATTCCCCGTCCAGGGCCTCGAAGATCGGCTTGAGGCGTTCGATGGGGGCGTGTTGTTCAAAGGTCCTGCGAATCGTCTCGAGCTGCCCGGAGGTGAGTGGCAGCGCCTCTTCCAGATTCAATCGCTGCTCGGTGATGGCTTGAGCCAGGTGGGTATAGACCGTGCCTGAAGTGAGATTGCGCTGCAGGGCAATGGCTGGGATGTCCAGTCCCTTGCGCAGCAGACTGAGCGTCTCTTCGAGGCTGTCGCGTGCGCCCGTAGCGGGTGCTTGCATGAACGATTCCAGGCAGGCGAGAAAGGCATCCCCGTAAGCTTCCAATTTGCGTGTGCCCACGCCTGAAATCCGCGCCAGTTGTTCCCGGTTACGGGGTCGCTGTTCGAGCATCTCCATCAGGGTGGCATCATGGAATATCTGATAGGCCGGCACACCCTGGGTTTCGGCAATCTCACGGCGCAGGGCGCGCAAGGCCTCCCAGGCCGGGTTGTTCCCCTCATCGAGCGATCCCTTGCGGCTGCGTCGGTCCTTTTGGCGTGTGGTGGGTTTGTGCAGTTTGCGCAGCATCAAACGGGTTTCGCCCCGCAGCACCGGGCGGCTCTCCTCGGTGAGGCGCAGTCCCCCATGGCCGTCCAGATCCACCGCGAGCAGGCCGCGGGCGATCAGCTGCCGGTACAGGGTGCGCCATTCCGCCGCGGAGAATTCTCCACCGATACCGAAGGTGCTGGCGGTGTGGTGCTGGAACGAAATCATGCGATCGTTCTGTTTCCCGAGCAGCACATCGATCAGATAGTTGACGCCGAACCGCTGTCCGGTGCGATAGACGCAGGAGAGCGCCTTCTGCGCCGCCTCCGTGGCATCCCAGGTGGCGGGCGGCTGCAGACAGGTGTCGCAGTTGCCGCAGGGCTCATCCCGGGGGTCGGAAAGGTAGCCCAGCATGACCTGACGGCGGCATGCGGTGGTTTCGCAGAGCGCCAGCATGGCATCCAGCTTGTGCCTTTCCCGACGTTTATGCGATGCCTCGGCTTCCGAGGCGGCCTGCATCTGCCGTAGGGTGATCACATCCTGCAGACCGTAAATCATCCAGGCATCCGCCGGTTGTCCGTCCCGTCCCGCCCGCCCGGTTTCCTGGTAATAGGCCTCGATGCTCTTGGGCAGGTTGGGATGGGCGACAAACCGCACATTGGGTTTGTCGATACCCATACCGAAGGCGATGGTGGCCACGATGACCACCCCCTCTTCATGAAGAAACCGGTTCTGGTGTCGTTCACGGGTCTGCGCATCCAACCCGGCGTGGTAGGGCAGGGCCTTGATCTGCCGGGTCTGCAGCCAGGTCGCCGTCTCCTCCACCCGCTTGCGCGACAGGCAGTAGACGATGCCCGCATCCCCCGGATGCTCCTGCTGGATGAACTGCAGCAACCGCTCCCGGGCATTGCCGTCATTCTCCATGATCTGGTAACGGATGTTCGGCCGATCGAAACCGACGATGAAGCGTTGCGCCTCATGCAATTCCAATCGCTGCACGATCTCTTCGCGGGTCGGTTCGTCCGCGGTGGCGGTCAGGGCGATGCGCGGTACGTCGGGGAAACGTTCATGCAGCACGGACAGCTGGATGTATTCCGGACGGAAGTCGTGCCCCCATTGGGATACGCAATGCGCCTCGTCGATGGCAAACAGGGCCAGTGGCGCCTCCTGCAGGCGTTGCAGGGTGCGCGGCATGAGCAGACGCTCCGGCGCCATGTAGAGCAGGTCGTAGTGACCTGCCAGGAGCTTCTCCTCCACATCCCGGGCTTCGTCCGCGCTGAGGCTCGAATTGAGAAAGGCCGCCGAGATGCCCAGTTGGCGCAGGCCGTTGACCTGATCCTGCATCAGCGCGATGAGCGGCGATATCACCACCGCAACACCGGGCAGCAGCAGGGCGGGAATCTGGTAACAGAGGGATTTCCCCCCGCCGGTGGGCATCAGCACCAGTGCGTCGCCGCCTCCGAGTAGTTGCTCGATGATCCGGTCCTGGGGGGGTCTGAAATCGTGATAGCCGAAGGTCCGGTTAAGAATTTCCCGGGCCTGGTCGAGGGTCGGATCGGTGTGTGTAGCGGTGGTCATCCTTGACATTATCCGGTTGTGGTGAATCCTTCACAATGCCGCAAGCGCCATCCGGCTGAACGCGGCGGGTATCCTCGACAGCGCATCCAGGCTTCCCGGAGTGGTGCATGAATTCCCGGACGCCGCGCTGTAAGATGAAACTGTACACGGGTTTTTCTCAAGTTTGAACGACAGGTTCCTGATATGTGTGGATTGTGCGGTGAGTTGCGTTTCGATGGCCGGGGAGCGGATCTGGGCTTATTGGAGCGGATGAGTGAGCGGATCCGTCGCCGGGGGCCGGATCACGGCGGCAGCTACAGCGATGGCGCGCTCGGTTTTGCGCACCGCCGGCTCTCCATCATCGACCTGTCGGAGCATGCCAACCAGCCTATGGTGGACCAGAAGCTCAATCTGGCCCTGGTATTCAACGGTACCATCTACAACTACAAAACCCTTCGCGAAACCTTGCGCGGCATGGGCTATCAGTTTTTCTCGGATGGGGATACCGAGGTGATTCTCAAGGCCTACCACGCCTGGGGCGAGGATTGCGTCGACAAACTTTCCGGAATGTTTGCCTTCGCCATCTGGGATACCCAGGCTAAGCGCCTGTTCCTGGCCCGGGACCGGTTCGGTATCAAACCGCTCTATTATTCCCAGGACGCGGCGCGTTTCCGCTTTGCCTCCAACACCCAGGCACTGCTGGCGGGTGGCGATGTGGATACCCGGCTGGATCCGATGGCGCTGCACTACCAGTTTACCCTGCATGGGGTGGTTCCTGCGCCGCATACCGTGTTCCGTGGCATCCGCAAACTGGCGCCGGGTCATACCCTGACCCTCGAGGCGAACGGGGCAGAACGCATCCGCGCCTACTGGCGCTACCCGGCCACCCGGCCGGAAACGCCGATGAGCGAGAGCGACTGGCTCGATGCGATTCACGAGCAACTGCGCGAGGCGGTGCGCAAACGCAATGACATCGCCGACGTGCCGGTCGGGGTGCTGCTCTCCGGGGGACTGGATTCCAGCTTGCTGGTGGCTCTGCTGGCTGAGGCCGGGGTGAGCGACCTGCATACCTTCTCGGTGGGCTTCGAGGATCAGCCGGAGGAGAAGGGGAACGAGTTCGAGTATTCGGATCCGGTGGCGGAACGCTATGGGACCCGGCATCACAAGTTTCTGGTGCCCAATGGGGAAGTACTGAAACGCCTGCCTGAGGCGGTGGACAACATGGCGGAGCCGATGTTCGGCCAGGATGCGGTGGCCTTCTACCTGCTCGGCGAACAGGTCTCCCGGCAGATCAAGGTGGTCCAGTCCGGGCAGGGGGCGGACGAGGTATTTGGCGGTTATTTCTGGTACCCGCGGATTGCCGGAGAGCGTGAGGGCGAACCGGTCGAGCGCTTTGCGCGTCACTACTTCGACCGGGATCATGACGAATATCTGCGCATGATCGCTCCCGAGTATGCGGGGGAGGATTACACCCGAGCATTGCTGCGTGAACGGCTCGAAGCCTGTGAGGCGGACAGTCTCATCGATGCGGTGATGTATGTCGATCAAACCCTGCTGATCGTGGATGACCCGGTGAAGCGGGTGGACAACATGACCATGGCCTGGGGACTGGAGGCGCGGGTACCGTTTCTCGATCACGATCTGGTGAGCCTGGCTGCCCGCTGTCCCCCGGAATTGAAAATGAAAGAGGGGGGTAAATATCCACTCAAGGCGATGGCGCGCGGCCTGTTACCCGAAAAGGTGATCGACCGGCCGAAAGGCTATTTCCCCATGCCGGCGTTGAAATACGTACGGGGTGAATTCCTGGAATTCATGAAACAGATTCTCAGTGACAGCGCCGCGCGAAACAGGGGGGTTTTCCAGGCGAAATATGTGGAGAGCCTGCTGGCGGCTCCGGACATGCATCACACCCGTATCCGGGGCAGCAAACTCTGGCATATCGCATTGTTTGAATTCTGGTTGCAACGCCATTTGGCATAGGATGCAGCTAACCCGCAAACCTTCCCGGATCCCGGCTTGCGCTTCGCTGCAACCGGGCTACACAGGGTGATGCTTGTGCCTTTTCGTCTCGTTCCCACGCAGAGCGTGGGAACGAGACAACTTGTGCCGTTTGTGATTCCTGTGTGAGCCGAGCGAGACGCACAGCAACACCCATCAGCGGGGCGGGCTGTTTGAGTGCAACTCACACGGGTGCCCGCTGTTTTTCAATCCTCGATGCGGCTTGAGGCAAGCCTGATCCTGACGGTGAATCAGGGAGAATTAGCAGCTTGCAGAATGTCCGGGGACTCCCGGTAGATCTCCAGCAGCACTTCGGTCACCCGGGGACAGAACTGCTTGCCGCTTTCCAGGGCGATCATGTCGATCGCCGCCTGTTTCTCGATCTGTGTGCGGTAACTGCGGGTGGTGGTCATCGCATCGAACGCATCGACCACGGCGATGATCCGCGCGATGACGGGAATCTGGTCTCCCTTGAGGCCATCCGGATAGCCCTGGCCGTCCCATTGCTCATGGTGATGGAGTACGCACTTTGCCACTTCATCGATGAACGGATTGTCGAGACTGCGCAGCATATTGGCCGCGATGATCGGATGCTCCTTGATGATGTCATACTCCCGATCGGACAACTGTCCGGGCTTCAGCAGCACATGATCGGGGATGCCGATCTTGCCGATGTCGTGAAATCCTGCGGCGAGTGAGAGGATGTCCATCTCCTGGTCATTCAGACCGAGCCTCTGGCCGATGATCTCAGCCAGCTGCACCACCCGCGCCGAGTGCTCCTGGGTGTAGCTGTCACGGGATTTTAAGGCATGCCGGAGGAGGCTCTCCAGTTTGAAACCAATGTGGCTCTCCAGCAGTGAATGTCTTCTCGATTTTCCATCCGCCGGCACTGAATCCAGATTGTTAAGATCGATTTCGCGCATCGAAAGGCCGCAACCTCACATGATTTAAAGGGTTTTTTTTTCATACTGGACTATCTTGATAGATGAAAAGTAACTTCCAGTTTTCAATTTTGTCAAATTGGATTGAACTCACCCCTCCTTCGGGAGGAGCACAGGAACGGGGCTAAGATGATGACTTTGAGCGGTGGTGTAAGAGGGGGATGACGGTAAACCGGTTAATTACAGGTTTTATCTCACTATATTAGTGCGTTAGAATTTCCTTATGAGGCATGTGCTTGAGAAAAACGCAAGAAGGACCGACATCAGGCACCATAAACGACAAACGAGGTATCTACGATGGATGTACTGGAGCGAATCAGAGAACAGGTTGAAAACAACCCGATTGTGATCTACATGAAGGGAACACCTCAGTTCCCGATGTGCGGCTTTTCTTCCAGAGCCGCAGCCGCCCTGCAGGATTGCGGAGTGCCATTCGCCTACGTGAACGTGCTGGCGGATCAGGAGATTTTCGAAAACCTGCCCCGCTATGCCGACTGGCCGACCTTTCCCCAAATCTATATTAACGGGGAGCTGATCGGTGGTTGCGACATCACCCTGGAACTGCATCAGAACGGCGAATTGAGGTCCCTGATGGAAGAGGCGGCCGCCAAGGCGGCATCCGCGGGTGATAGCGGTTCCGAATGAGAAAGTGGGATACCCGTTTTCTCGGTCTTGCGGCCTATATCTCTGCCTGGAGTAAGGATCCCTCGTCCCAGGTCGGCGCCGTCATCACCGATGGCAACCGGATCATTTCGCTCGGCTATAACGGATTCGCCGCTGGGGTGGAGGATAAACCGGATCGCCTCAGCGACCGGGGCTGTAAACTCAATCTCACTATCCACGCCGAAGAGAACGCCATGATCTTCGCCAAGCGGGACCTGACCGGCTGCACCGTGTACGTCACCCATCCACCCTGTCCCCGTTGTGCTTCCAAGTTGATTCAGGAAGAGGTGGGACGCATTGTCTATGTGGCGCCCAGCGAGGACTTTCTTTCCCGCTGGGCGGATGATTTGAGGTTGTCCAGTGAGATGTACCGTGAGGCCGGTGTGGAAGTGGTGCAATACGATCTGTACGAAATCAACAACGACAATGCCTGCATCACGCTGGCTCCCGGTGGGTTGTTCAAAAGCGTTATGAACCAGATCCTGGACTGATCCCGGCATTGATTAACCCGGCCACCCAAAAGGTCGTCTTCAGCCAAAGCGTGTTTGCCTGCAGCAACGCATCAAAACGCCGCCGTAACCCACTGCAGCCCGTTTTGATAACTCCGTCTACAGTCAGTCGCGCTTCGGCCAAGTTAACAGCAATGCCGCTTATGTGTCTCCGGTCAAAGAGAGGGTTTCGAGTTCCATGCGATAGGTGCGCTCACCCTGTTGACGCTCGATCCTGATTGGAAAGTAATCGAGTTCCGGTGCAAACCAAATGGTGTAATCCGGAGGGGCTGATTCCTTGCTTCGGCGCACCCTGAGGCAGTGGAATTCGCCATAAGGGGTCTCCACATTCTCCTCGCCCTCAACCCGAAATTCATAGGTTTTCAGTTTGCCGCCGTCCGCCACCTGATAGACCAGGTGCTGACGGCCCTCCGCCAGGTCTCGGCGGACCTGCAGCTGCTGACTGAGCTTGTCCTGGGTTCCCGGTTGAATCTCCTGAGACCAGGTGATGCCGCCGCTCTGGGTGTCCACCGCGAGGCGTACCCAGTCGAAGTCGAGTTCCGTGTTCTCCGAGTCCTGTTCCTGGTCCCTGTAATGATACTGTCCCGGTTGCACCCAGTCCGCAAGCAGCCGTCCACGGCTCTCCTCAAGCACTTCATTGCGGCTGAACAGTCCGGCCAGAAATCCGGGAAAGGTATGCGCGGTATAGGTGTAGGCGCCGTCCTCCCCCAACTCCAGCAGCAGACTCAGCGATCCCAGGGGAATGATATTGCGATGTACCCGGAAGCTGGCTGAGAAGGGTTGCAGAAGCGCCTCCCCGGCACAGGCCGGGTAAACCCACAGCAGCAGACCGAGCGCCATGATACCCGGCATTACCCGGGTCATTCGGCGGGGGGCGCGGAATCCCCGGTCCCGAGGGTGGATGGCTGATTCAGCGGATCTCATCCCGAGTGCTGAAAACCACGGGTTGATCGAGTCTCTGTCCATCCAGAATGACCTCTCCGTTTTCATTCATCATGAGACGTTGTTCGGCGAACCAGCGGATGGTCAGCGGGTAGAGCCGGTGTTCACGTTCGAGTACCCGGGCGGCCAGTCGCTGTTCGTCATCATCGGCTTCGATCGGCACCTGGGCCTGGGCGATCAGTGGTCCGCCATCCAGTTTCTCGGTCACGAAGTGGATGCTGGCGCCGTGCTGTCGGTCACCGGCTTCGATTGCCCTGCGATGGGTATGCAGGCCGGTGTATTTGGGCAGCAGTGATGGGTGGATATTCAGCATCCGACCGGCGTAGTGACGCACGAAGGCCTGGGTGAGGATGCGCATGAAACCCGCCAGTACCACCAGCCCCGGCTGGTAGCCGTCGATAAGCGCCATCAGGGCTTGGTCGTAAGCGTCCCGGTCGGGATAATCCCGATGGTCGAGCACCCGGGTTTCGATACCGGCCTGGTGGGCTCGGTCCAGGCCTTTCACACCGGGACGGTTGCTGATCACCGCAACAATCCGGGCGGGCAGCTCCCCCGCCTGGGTGGCATCGATGATCGCCTGCAGATTGGAGCCGCTCCCGGAGATGAGTACGACCAGGCGGAGGCGGGACGGGACGGTCATCCCAGATGACCGGTGATCCGTACGGACGCTGCCGTGTCGCTGTCCGCTGCCACGATCGCCCCCAGTCGCCAGGCGGTTTCGCCACTCTGAGTCAGCAGTGCGATCGCCTGTTCCGCCTGTTCCTCGGCGACACAGACCACCATGCCGACCCCGCTGTTGAGGGTTCTGAGCATTTCGTGGGAGTCCAGATTGCCTTGTTCTTTCAACCAGGCGAAGACCGGTGGCAGTTCCCAGCTGTCACTGTCGATCACCGCCTGGCAGCCCTGGGGCAGAACCCGGGGAAGATTCTCGGGCAGGCCGCCGCCGGTGATGTGTGCGAGTGCGTGGATCTCCACCTCCGGCATCAGTGCCAGCAGGGATTTGACATAGATTCGGGTTGGCGCCAGCAGGGCCTCACCCAGGGTTTGTTCGCCCATGGGCTGCTCCAGGTTCGCGCCGCTCACTTCAAGAATCTTGCGAATCAGGGAGTATCCGTTGGAGTGGGGGCCGGATGAGGCCAGGCCGATCAGCACGTCACCGGGGCGCACCCGCTCGGGCTGGATCAACTGACGCTTCTCCGCGATGCCGACGCAAAATCCGGCCAGATCGTAATCGCCCGCCTCGTACATGCCGGGCATCTCCGCGGTTTCACCCCCGGTGAGGGCGGCGCCGGCCATTTCGCAGCCACGGGCAATGCCGCTTATGACCGAGGTGGCGACCTCCAGATCCAGCTTGCCGGTGGCGTAGTAGTCGAGAAAAAACAGGGGCTCCGCGCCGGCGACCACGATGTCATTGACGCACATCGCCACCAGATCGATGCCGATGGTGTCATGGCGGTTCAGTTCCAGGGCCAGTTTCAGCTTGGTGCCCACTCCGTCGGTTCCGGAAACGAGCACCGGTTCGCGATAGCGTTCCAGGGGGAGTTCGAACAGTGCCC
Source organism: Candidatus Thiodiazotropha sp. (assembly GCA_050305635.1). GTDB lineage: Bacteria > Pseudomonadota > Gammaproteobacteria > Chromatiales > Chromatiaceae > Thiodiazotropha. The sequence continues at coordinate 17,524 of JBNLFS010000114.1, forward strand.
CAAACCCCCCCAGGCCGGTGAGAACGCCGGGTCTGAAGGTCTTTTTGACAATCGGCTTGATACGCTCGACCAGGGCGTTACCCGCGTCGATGTCCACGCCGGCGTCCCGATAGCTGAGCGAGGCAGGATGGCTGGGTTTGGACTCTTGCGCCACAGTTTGGATACTCCGGTTTGACAGGGTGAATCGAGAACGGGATTCTAACAGAAGATCCGCCCAGCGGCAGGGTCGTGTGGATGTTCGAAATTTTCATCTTTTGCGACGGCAGGTTAAGATTTCAGGCTTGTCACAAGCCCGTGAGCCTTTATGAACCCGAGACGCGTGTTGTTTTGTCTGCCCTGCATGGGGTTGCTGCTATTCAGCCTGCTTTTGCCCAACGCCTGGGCGGAAACGGTCAACAACCTCTACGAAGCCGAGGTGCCCGTGACCGGACAGAGTTCGGAGGCGCGGGCTAACGGTATCCGTGAGGCCTTCGCGGTGGTGCTGGTGAAGGTGAGCGGTGACCGCACCCTGGTGAACAATCCGGACCTGGGTAGTCTGCTTAACCGCGCCTCGGGTCTGATTCAGCAATATCGTTACAAGCTGCTGCCCCTTGCGCCCGCCGAGACCGAGGGTCCCGACCGACTGCTGTGGGCCCGCTTCGATGCCCGTGCGGTGAACCGTCTGTTGCGGGAAAGCGGCATTCCGGTGTGGGGTGAGACCCGCCCGTCGATGTTGTTGTGGCTGGGTCAGGAGTCCGGCGCCCGCCGGGACCTGATCTCACCGGAGCAGGAGAGTGCCCTGAAGTCGCAACTGAGTCGTGTGGCGGATGCCCGCGGTGTGCCTCTGATCTGGCCGTTGATGGATATGGAGGACCAGAACGCGGTGCAGGTCAGCGATCTCTGGGGCGGTTTCGAGGAGGATATCCGAAGCGCCTCGGATCGCTATCTGCCTGATGTGATACTGGTCGGCCGGCTTTCCAACCTGGGGCGGGGTAGCTGGCGGGGGGAGTGGATTCTTTACCTACCCGACAAGGTCAACCGCTGGCAGACCCAGGCGAGCAGCCGGGACGCCCTGGCCGCGGAGGGTCTGCAGCAGGCGATTGACGCTTTGGCCATGAGATTCGCGCCTCAGCAGGTCAGTCAGGGGGTCACCCACCTCAAACTTCGGGTCTACGGGGTCTCGCGCCTTGCGGACTATGCCCTGATCCAGGACTACCTGCGCACCCTTGCGATGATCGAGCAGGTCGATCTGCTCTCCGCGGACGCGGAGAAGGTCGATTTCCTGTTACGCGTGAATGGCAACCGGGAGTCCCTGGTGCGCGGTATCCAACTGGGGGCGGTTCTGGAGCCGGTGGTGATTCAGGAAATGCCGGATCCGGATCAGCCGGAACAGAGCGAACCGATCGATGGGGACGGCCTCACCTACCGGTTACGCTAAGGGCGCACTGAGCGGATCAACAGGAGCATCATGCGGGCACGAGACATCCCCAATCTGATCAGCATGCTGCGTATTCTGATGACGATTCCGATCGTCTGGCTGCTGTTCGAGCAGGCCTTCTCCTATGCCTTGATACTCTTCGCCCTGGCGGGTTTCTCGGACGGACTCGACGGTTTTCTG
>JBNLFS010000115.1:0-10899 GCA_050305635.1 Candidatus Thiodiazotropha sp.
GATCCGTCGTATGACCGTCATCGAGTACGATCCGGCTGCCAAGCAGGCCGACGAGTACCGCAACCTCGCGCAGAAGATCATCGACAACACCATGCTGGTGATCCCGACTCCCTGCACCATGGACGAACTCGAAGAGCTGCTGATGGAATTCGGCATCATGGACGAGGAAGACGAGAGCATCATCGGCCAGACTGCTGCAGCTGAAAAGGCCTAAGCCAAAGAGACGACTTCGGCCCCCTTGTGTGGGGGCCGGTATCGACCGATCGTTTTTTTCAAAACCTGTGCATCCACGGATTAGTGGTGGCAGGTGAAGGAGAACATTATGTCAGCATTGACACGCGAAGAGACCGAAGCCCTCATTCAAGAGGTGCTGGAAGTCTATCCCGAAAAGGCAAAGAAAGACCGCGCCAAGCATCTCACGGTCAATGACCAGGAGATCGAGCAGTCCAAGAAGTGCATCACTTCCAACCGTAAGTCCCTGCCGGGCGTCATGACCATCCGTGGTTGCGCCTACGCCGGTTCCAAGGGTGTGGTGTGGGGCCCGATCAAGGACATGATCCATATTTCTCACGGTCCGGTGGGCTGTGGCCAGTACTCCCGTGCCGGTCGTCGCAACTACTACGTGGGCACCACCGGTATCAACACCTTCGGCACCATGAACTTCACCTCCGACTTCCAGGAGAAGGATATCGTCTTCGGCGGCGACAAGAAGCTGTCCAAGATCATGAGTGAGATCGAAGAGCTGTTCCCCCTGAACAAGGGCATCACCGTGCAGTCCGAATGCCCGATCGGTCTGATCGGCGACGATATCGAAGCCGTCTCCAAGAAGACCGCCAAAGAGATCGAGAAGCCTGTGGTTCCGGTCCGTTGTGAGGGCTTCCGCGGTGTTTCCCAGTCTCTGGGTCATCACATCGCCAACGACGCGGTTCGCGACTGGGTGCTGCACAACCGTGACAACGATACCAGCTTCCAGGGTACCGATTATGACGTCACCATCATCGGTGACTACAACATCGGTGGTGATGCCTGGTCCTCGCGTACCCTGCTCGAAGAGATGGGTCTGCGTGTCATCGCTCAGTGGTCCGGTGACGGCACCCTGGCCGAGATGGAGAACACTCCCAAGGCCAAGCTGAATCTGCTCCACTGCTACCGCTCCATGAACTACATCTCCCGCCACATGGAAGAGAAGTACGGGATTCCGTGGATGGAGTACAACTTCTTCGGTCCCACCAAGATCGAGGAGTCCCTGCGTAAGATCGCCGCTTTCTTCGACGAGACCATCCAGGCCAACGCCGAGAAAGTCATCGAGAAATACAAGGTTCAGTATGAGGCCGTCATCGCCAAGTACCGTCCGCGTCTCGAAGGCAAGCGTGTGATGCTCTACGTCGGCGGTCTGCGTCCGCGTCACATCATCGGCGCCTACGAAGATCTGGGCATGGAAGTGGTCGGTACGGGTTATGAGTTCGCTCACAACGACGACTACGATCGCACCATCAAGGAGATGGGCAATGCGACCCTGATCTACGACGACGTTACCGGCTACGAGTTCGAGGAATTCGTCAAGAAGGTCAAACCCGACCTGATCGGTTCCGGCATCAAGGAGAAGTACATCTTCCAGAAGATGGGCATCCCCTTCCGTCAGATGCACTCCTGGGATTATTCCGGTCCTTATCATGGCTACGACGGCTTTGCCATCTTCGCCCGGGATATGGACATGACGCTGAACAATCCCTGCTGGAACAAGATCCAGGCACCCTGGCTGAAGGGTGAGGAACAGGCAGAAGCGGCTGCGGCCGGCGCCTGATCCGCGTCACAGGTGGGTTGGGCGGCGACGCCCGGCTCACCTGACAAGCCAAGGCAGAACGAATTATTTATTGTCTGAGCCGTTGTTCACAGATTAGTGGCGCGGCAGGAGAACTACCATGAGCCAAGTTGTCGATGATATCAAACCGAGCTATCCGCTGTTTCGTACCGACGAATACATCGAAACGCTGAAAAACAAGCAGGAAGCCTTCGAAGAGAAGCATCCTGATGAGAAGATCCAGCAGGTCTTCCAGTGGACCACCACGGAGGAGTACAAGGAGCTGAACTTCAACCGTGAAGCCCTGACCGTCAATCCGGCCAAGGCATGTCAACCTCTCGGTGCTGTGCTGTGTGCCCTGGGTTTTGAGAAGACCCTGCCCTATGTGCACGGCTCTCAAGGTTGCGTGGCCTACTTCCGCACCTACTTCAACCGTCACTTCAAAGAGCCGGTGGCCTGTGTCTCCGACTCCATGACTGAAGACGCAGCGGTGTTCGGGGGTCAGAAGAACATGTTCGACGGTCTGGCCAACGCCAAGGCCCTGTACAAGCCGGAAATGATTGCCGTCTCCACTACCTGTATGGCCGAGGTTATCGGTGACGACCTGAACGCCTTCATTGGCAACGCCAAGAAGGAAGGTCACATCGAGCAGGATTTCCCGACTCCGTTTGCCCACACCCCGAGTTTCGTGGGTTCCCACACCACGGGTTGGGACAACATGTTCGAGGGCATTCAGCGCTACTTCACCCTGAACTACATGGATGACAAGGTCGTTGGCAGCAACGGCAAGGTCAATATCGTGCCTGGCTTCGAAACCTATCTTGGCAACTACCGTGTGATGAAGCGGATGATGGAAGATATGGGCGTCGAGTACAGCATGCTGTGCGATCCGACCGACGTGCTGGATACCCCGGCTGACGGTTCCTACCGGATGTATGACGGTGGCACCCGTCTGGACGAGATGAAGGACGCTCCGAATGCGATCGACACGTTGCTGCTGCAGCCCTGGCAGCTGGTGAAGACCCGCAAGTTCGTGAAGAACACCTGGAATCAGCCGGCTTCCGACATCAATATCCCCATGGGTCTGGAGTGGACCGATGAGTTCCTGATGAAGGTTGCCGAACTGACTGGCAAGCCGGTCTCCGAGTCTCTGACCCGCGAGCGCGGCATTCTGGTGGACATGATGACCGACAGCCATGCCTGGTTGCACGGCAAGAAGTTCGGCCTCTACGGTGATGCGGATTTCGTCCTGGGTATGACCAAGTTCCTGCTGGAACTGGGCGCCGAGCCGACTCAGATCCTCTGCAACCACGCCAACAAGCGTTGGAAAAAGGCAGTGGAACAGATGCTGGCAGATTCGCCTTATGGCCAGAACAGCGAAGTTCACATCGGTAAGGATCTGTGGCACTTCCGTTCACTGATGTTCACCAACAAGCCTGACTTCATGATCGGTAACTCCTACGGCAAGTTCATCCAGCGCGATACCTTGCACAAGGGTAAAGAGTTTGAAGTTCCGCTGATCCGCATCGGTTTCCCGATCTTCGATCGTCATCACATGCATCGTGATACCACCCTGGGTTACGAAGGCGCCATGTACATGCTGAAGACTCTGGTCAATGCCGTGCTTGAGCGTCTTGACGAAGAAACCCGCGGCATGGGCACGACGGACTACAACTACGACCTGGTCCGTTAATCGACAGTCGGTGGCGCATCTCGCGCCACCGGCATCGATTAACGAATTTTGAATTATGAATGTTGAATTTTGAATTAAAGAAGCGGGCGCAGCCCACAGAAATTCAAAATTAACAATTCAAAATTCAAAATTACCGAACGAAGTGAGGTAAAAACGTGCCGAATGTAATGATACGTGTGAAAGACGGCGGCGGTCTCCTGTTCTATATCGCCAAGAAGGACCAGGAGGATGAGATCGCACATGTCGAAAAGGATACCGACACGGAGTGGGGCGGTGAGGTGGAACTGACCGATGGTTCGAAGTACTACATCGATCCCATCAGTCCCAGACCAAACTTTCCGACAACCCTGCGTTTCAAGCGTGCTGAATAAGTTGTAACAGGAGAAATTTATGGCCTACAAGATTGTACGTGATGTTTGCACGGCTTGCGGTGATTGTGAGCCGGTTTGCCCGACCCAGTCTATCGTGCCTTTCAAGGGCGTCTATAAGATTGATGCGGAAACCTGCACCGAATGCGAAGGTGACCACGACGTCCCGCAATGTCTCGATGTCTGCATGGAAGACGACTGCATCATCCCTGTCTGATTCAGTCTCCGAATTTTTTGCGTGTAACACAACCGGAGTGGCTTCTGTCACTCCGGTACTGACAGAAGAATTACTGCGAGGTGCCAACGATGAGTTCATCACCCATTTCTGACGAAATTGCGTTGCGGATCGGATTGGCAGCCCGCGAACTACCGGACACCAATGCTGCCCGTCTGCTCAAGGTGCTCGATGACGCCATTGGCCTCCCCCCGACCCGGGAGAGTCTGGACACCCTGACCGTCAAATCCCTGAAGCAGGCCTGTGAAGGGGAACTTTCCGATATCGATGCCGCGGCGCTCAAATCGGCCCTGGCATGCCTGAAAGGGGAGGTCGGAGGTGTTTCCGAACCGGGCCCTGAACTGGAAGCCTATGAAGACGGGGATATGCCGAACAGCCTGCGCATCGCCTGCGCCTCCAATAAGGGTGAGATGCTGGACGGACATTTTGGTTCCTGTCGTAAGTTTCTGATCTACCAGGTTTCCTCCGAATCGAATCGCCTCATTGCAATTCGTGGAACCGAGGGCGACAAGGATGCAGAAGACAAAAACGATTATCGCGCGACCCTGATCGGTGATTGTCAGATTCTGTTTGTTGCTTCAATCGGCGGACCTGCCGCAGCGAAAGTGGTCAAGAAAGGCGCGCATCCGATCAAGGTCAAGGATGTGGTCCCCGCTCGCGAAGAGATCATCCGCCTGCAGTCCGTGATCGGCAAGGACGCGCCACCCTGGCTTGCCAAGGTCATGGGACAGACGCCCGAAGAACGTATTCGTTTTGAACGCGATGAGGCAAACGCGTGATTACCTCCGAGCAACTCGAGCAGATCGGGACGCTGACCCAGGCGCATGCCCCGTCGGAATCCACACTCGCCATGCTGCGTGAACAGTATCCGGATCTGCACTTCACCTATTGCATGGATGATGATGTGTTCGCGGCGAACCCGGTCTATGAATGCAAAATGTTCAATCTCTATCTCATCGACAGTCGCAATCACTGCCTGAGCTTTACCCAGGACCAGGAGATTGCGACCGGGGTGGTGGTTGCCGAGATTGATGAATGACGATACCGGACATGCTGCAAGGGGAAGACGCCACACCGATCGCGGATTGCGCCACATGCCCTCATCAGCAGGATCGTCTGCAGAAAGGCCGCTGTCACCCGGGTGACCGTTGTGTGCGGGCTGTCAGCGGCCGGCAGATCGCGCGCTTCTTCAAAATCAATCCGGATCTGGCGGAGTTTTACGCCGGCGATGAATTCTGGGAACGGCGCGCGATAGCCGCGCGCTACCTGTCGCAGCAGAAACTGCTGCAGATGCTCGACGATCCGGATGAGGTGGTGCGCCGGGTTCTCGCCTATCGCCTGCCGGTGGATGAACTCGGTCCCCTGGTGCATGATGCGGACCGGGAGGTCAGGATCACCGTCGCGGACAGATTGCCCGCGGAAGCGCTGGAACAACTGGTCAAGGACGAAGACTATCTGGTCAGACAGTATGTGGCGAAGAGGATCGTCAAGGGGCGGCTGTTTCGCATGATTACGGATTCGGACCGGGAGGTGCGTAAGACCGTTGCGTCGCGTTTGCCGGAAGAGAGTCTGGGTTTGATGATCAATGATCCGGAAGCGGAGATCCGGCGGGTCGTCGCTGAGCGTATCGATCCGGAGTATCTGCAACCCTTGCTGAACGACCGTGATTGGAGTATCCGGCTCGTGGCCTGCCAGCGCGCCCCATTGCAGATGATCCGTCCTCTGCTGGACGATGAGGACGAGGACGTTCGTAGTTGTGTCCACGAACGTCTTGAACAAGCAGAATCCGTGAATACGTCGATTGAGGACGAGTTGCCTCCGAACCGTTGAACCTGCGAATGACAATTCGGTTGAGATGAAGATGCACCCATTTGCCCGCTTTATTGAAGTCCTTGCCAAGGGACGTAACGGTATGCGTTCACTGACCTTGGATGAGGCCAGGGATGCGATGCGCATGATCAGTTGCTACGACGTGGAGCCGGAACAGATCGGCGCCTTCCTGATGCTGATGCGGGTCAAGGAGGAGACCGCGGAAGAGGTGGCGGGCTTCACTCAGGCATTGCGCGAAAGCCTGCCATTGCCCGGTTTGCAGGTTCAGGCCTCCATTGACTGGGCAGCCTACGCAGGCAAAAAGCGGCAACTGCCCTGGTTCCTGCTCGCCGCTTTGATTATGGCAAGACGCGGTTATCGCGTATTCATGCACGGCATGTACCGCAACGATGAGCGCATCTATGTACCGGAAGCCCTGGATGCGCTGGATATCGACACCGCGGGTTCCCTGGCACAGGCGGAACATCAACTCACGTCCCTGGGCTTTAGTTATCTGCCGATCAGCAAACTCTCGCCCTTGACCGGTCAACTGATCGCCACGCGGGAGTTGTTCGGTCTCAGATCACCTCTGCACACGGTTGCGCGCATGCTCAATCCGTTCTCCGCGCCGTTGAGCGTCATGGGGGTGTTTCACCCCAACTATGCAGTGATTCACCAACAGGCGGCTCAGCTTCTCGGACAACCCTCCGCGCTGATCTGCAAAGGGGAAGGGGGTGAATTCGAACGCATACCGGATCGGGATGTGAAACTCTATGGGTTGAGCAGAGAGGGTCTTTGGGATGAGCGTTGGGATAAACTCAAAGAGACGGATGCGAGCGTCAAACCGGAAAGACTCAACCTCAACCATTTCAGAGGCGTTTGGGAAGGCGATGTTCAGGACGGGTATGCCGAGTATGCGGTTCCCGGTACCCTGGCATTGGTGCTGCGTGCCCTCGGGGTGGCGCACAACAGTGCTGACGCCTATCGTATGGGAATCGAGTGGTGGCGTGAGCGTCACCAAGAACATCCGATTGCGCGGGAGGCGATTTGATGGAAGGGTTGCTTTCTCACAGTGACAAGCTGGTAATGTTGTGTCAGGAACTGGATCCGAAGCAGGGCATTGAAGCCCTTGAGCGTGCGCTCAACGACATGCTGCCGGAACAGGCGCTCAGTTGCGTTCTCACCCGCTCGAATTGGCACCGGCTGGGAGGGGTGGTGGATGCACAATACCAGCCGATCAGTGCAAACATTGCCCAATGGGCCGAAGAGGTATCCTCTGGTGATGTGGATCAGCTGATTGCGGACTACGAAGACAAGGGCTACTTTGCAACCCGGCTTTCGGGAAAAACCCACTATTTTACCGCGCCGGTGGGCGACGATCCTGAGCAGTTCATTCAGTTGGAAATCGAAGAGTTGCAGGAGGTTCTCGATCGTCCGCTGGTGGAGCGGGACTGGTTTCCCGACAGCCTGGAAGAATTCCTTGACCCCCTCGATTACCCTCGGCTCGAACCTGAGCCTGTCGGTGCCCCTTATTATCAGTTCCGTCGAGTCACACCGATCAACAAACTGTTGTTCTCAGAGGCGGGTCTGGATCAAGCCCAGCGCAGTCTGAAGCGCTTTTTCGATGATTGGTCGATCAGCAGTGCCGGTGAGACTGGCCACTTCTGTCACCACTGGGTTCTGATTCTACAGGATTACATGGACAGTAATGGGGATTACCGGGTCAAGGCCCGGCCCTATGCAGTGGCTGCGGACCGCTTGCCGACTCTGCCCGAAGGGGAACTGCTCCAGGGCGCCGAACTGGCCAATGCCATTCACTCATATGATCGGCAAATCGGCTATCCATTTGCCTGGTTTTTCATCATGCTCAGTCGCAAGGCGGCCAATTTTCGTCTTGCTGAGGCCGTGCTGAGGGACCAGATGGAGGCCTACGACTATCTGCCCGCCCGTGACCTGAAGGTACTGCGTAGTTGGGAGGAACGTCCTTACGCTGTGTAGCACTCCGTGCATTGTCTCTGATTGTCGGGTTTCCTACATCTTAATTAGATAGATAAAAATAATAAAAACAACGCATTAGTATATGGCATGGGCATTGCATAGTCTGACATAAGCTCATCAGGAAGAACTGTCAGACCATGAAACAAAAAGACATTGCCGCCCTTCTCGACGAACCCGCCTGCGCTCACAACAAGAAATCCAAATCCGGTTGTGCGAAGCCGAAGCCTGGCGCCACCGCAGGCGGTTGCGCCTTCGACGGGGCGCAGATCGCGTTACTGCCCATCGCCGACGTGGCGCATATCGTCCATGGTTCCATCGCCTGCGCGGGCAGTTCCTGGGATAACCGGGGTACCCGCAGCAGCGGACCGCGACTCTATCGCATTGGCATGACCACTGACCTGACCGAACAGGACGTGATCATGGGGCGTGGCGAAAAACGTCTTTTCCATTCCATCAAACAGGCCATCGACACCCATCATCCCGCCGCTGTGTTCATCTACAACACCTGTGTTCCGGCATTGGTGGGGGATGATGTGGAAGCGGTCTGCAAGGCGGCCCAGGAACGCTGGGGTACCCCGGTGGTACCGGTGGATGCCGCCGGTTTCTACGGCACCAAGAATCTGGGCAACCGGATCGCCGGAGAGGCGATGGTGAAATATGTGTGCGGCTCCCGGGAACCGGATCCGCTGCCGGAATCGGCCACACGGGCAGGTCATAAGATTCACGACATCACCCTGGTGGGTGAGTACAACATTGCCGGCGAACTCTGGCACGTCATGCCGCTGCTCGACGAACTGGGGTTGCGCGTGTTGTGCACCCTGTCGGGTGATGCCCGCTATCGCGAGGTACAGACCATGCATCGTTCGGAAGCGAACATGATGGTCTGCTCAAAGGCGATGATCAACGTGGCCCGCAAACTTCAGGATGCCTTTGGCACGCCCTGGTTCGAGGGCAGCTTTTACGGGGTTCGCGACGTCTCCCAGGCGTTGCGCGACTTCGCCCGGCTCATCGGGGACGAGGATCTGACACGGCGCACCGAGGCGCTGATCGACCGTGAAGAACAGACGATCGACGCGGCTCTGGAACCCTGGCGCGAAAAGCTGCGCGGTCGCAAGGTGCTGCTCTACACCGGTGGGGTCAAGTCCTGGTCGGTGATTGCCGCGCTCCAGGACCTGGGTATGGAAGTGGTGGCTACCGGCACCAAGAAATCCACCGAAGAGGATAAGGCGCGGATCCGTGAGCTGATGGGTCAGGATGCGGTGATGATCGAAGACGGCAATCCCCGCGCCCTGATCAATCTGGTCCGGGACAACAACGTGGATGTGCTGATCGCCGGCGGGCGCAACATGTACACCGCGCTGAAGGCGCGTATCCCGTTTCTCGACATCAATCAGGAACGTGAATTCGGCTATGCCGGTTATACCGGCATGGTGGAATTGGCGCGTCAGTTGGTTCTGACCATTGAAAGTCCGATCTGGAAACAGGTTCGGACCCCGGCGCCCTGGTCGACACCCACCACAGTCCAGGCGGAGGTTTGCCCATGACCGAGATCATCAAGCGCAACAAGGCCCTGTCGGTCAGCCCGCTCAAGGCCAGCCAGACCATCGGCGCCGCACTGGCTTTTCTGGGTTTTCGCCGGGCGATTCCCATGCTCCACGGCTCTCAGGGTTGTACGGCTTTCGGCAAGGTCTTCTTCGTGCGTCATTTCAGGGAGCCTATTCCCCTGCAGACCACGGCCATGGATCAGGTGACCACGGTCATGGGTTCCGAAGACAGTGTGGTCGAGGGGTTGAGAACCCTCTCGGAAAAGAGCGCCCCGGCACTGCTCGGTGTTCCGACCACGGGCCTGTCAGAAACCCAGGGCAGCGATGTGAACATGGCGGTCAAGCAGTTCCGCAGGAAACACCCTGAGTACGATGCCATACCCGTGGTTCCGGTATCCACTCCGGACTATACCGGCTGTCTGGAAACCGGTTTTGCCAAGGCGCTGGAAGCCATTATTCAGACCCTGGTGCCGTCCGCGGAGACCGCCGCAACACAACCGGGTAAGCGCCAGCATCAGGTCAATGTGCTGGTGGGCTCGTCCTTGACCCCCGGTGATCTGGAAGAACTCAAGGAACTGATCGAACTGTTCGGTCTGCGCCCGGTGGTAATCCCCGACCTGTCCGACTCACTGGACGGCCATCTGGGAGCCGATGATTTCTCTCCCCTGACCATCGGTGGCGCGGATGTCTCCGAATTGCAGACGCTGGGGGATGCCCAGGCAACCCTGGTGATTGGCGCCTCCCTGTATAAAGCCGCGGACGAACTTCAGAAGCTCACCGGTGTGCCGGATTATCGCTTCGACCATCTGATGGGGCTGGAAGCGGTTGACCGCTTTATCGACGCCCTGCATCGCATTTCGCAGCAGCCGGTGCCGGCAAAACTGGAGCGTCAACGCGCCCAGTTGCAGGATGCGATGCTGGATACCCATTTCATGCTCGGCATGGCCCGCTTTGCATTGGCTGCCGATCCGGACCTGTTGCTCGGTCTGAGTCAGATGCTGGCCGGTGTCGGCGCGGAAACCGTGGCGGCCGTTGCGCCGGTGAATGCTCCGGCCCTGCAGCAGGTCGCCACGGACCGAATCAAGATCGGCGACCTCGAGGACCTCGAAATCCTGGCCCGGGAAAATGGGGCCGAGATCCTGATTACCAATTCCCACGGGGTGGAATCCGCGCAGCGACTCGGTATTCCGTTGTTGCGTGCCGGATTTCCTCAGTACGACCAGCTTGGGGGCTATCAGAAAACCTGGATCGGTTATCGGGGCAGTCGTCAGACCCTGTTCGATCTGGCCAACATGATGCTCACCCTGGAGAAGGGTGAGATCCATCCCTATCGTTCCATCTATGCGCAGAAAGCGGATTACCGGGAGGTATCACATGAGTGTCACGAGGCGGCTGCAACTGGTGGGTTGCACCACTGAGGATGAATGGATGACCACTGCGCTCAAAGTCGC
>JBNLFS010000116.1:0-43775 GCA_050305635.1 Candidatus Thiodiazotropha sp.
CACCAACGACTGGCTCAATGACCAGTCCGTCGCCTTTGCCAACTACATGAACGTGGAAACCGAACGCAGCAGCGGGGAGATCGAGATCATCCTGTTCAGCAACGGTTTCAATGAACCGCTGATGCCCTATCCGGAGCGCTACCAGGTTAAAACCGCGGGGGAATGGAACGACATCGCCGCCCAGAATCAGCGCATCCAGGTCAATCTCTACACCAACTGAAACCGCTCACATTAACCGGCTGTTTTCAACGCAGGATCGTACCGGCTGAGTGGCGTTTCAACCGTTTGCGAGTTCCAGATGACTCCGCGATCGGCAATACCGAGTGGTACATGCCGGGAGATCGCGGCCGATACCCCGGTATCCCTCCCATCTCTGATCAGACGCTCACCAGACGAAAGTATTCAAAGGCCTGGATCGCCTGGGCCGGTGTGCGGTGGTCTTCGCGGTGGGTTTCGAGCAATTCGAATCCCGCTCCGAGGGTTTTCAACAGCTTGTCGCTGTCGTACTGAACCACATCGAGCCCGCTGCACTGGGCGGGTCCGTCAATGGCGAAGCTGGCCAGGATCAGCTGCCCACCGGGTGGCAATGCCTGGTGCAGGGCGGCGACGTAGTGGGCGCGGTCCGCTGCCTGGGTGAGGAAGTGGAACACCGCCCGGTCATGCCAGAGGGCATAGCGGCGCTGAGGTTCGAAGCGGGTGATATCCGACTCGATCCATGCAACCCGACGGGAATCCTCCCCGAGGCGCTGTTGCGCATGGCTCAGCGCGGTTGCCGAGATGTCCAGTACCGAAACATCCGTGTAGCCGGTCTGCAGGAGCTGATCGACCAACCGGGAGGCGCCGCCGCCGATGTCGATGATCGGTGCGGACGCATCGACCCCGCTGGCCTGAATGAGTGCCAATGAGGTTTCCGGATGCGCCTGATACCAGCTGACCTGCTCAGGGTCGCGGTCGCGGTAGACGTTTTCCCAATGCTGTTTAGGATCAAACATGAGGGGTGACAGCCTGTGGAGTGGTGGAGGCGCGGATTGTGCGTCGTCGCATGATATCCCAGAATCGCTTCCACAGTGACCTTGTTATCGGGAGGTTACTCCGGGAATCGTTGACGCTCCATCGGCAATGCTCCTATGCTCGAATCATTTGCCGGTAACGCCCTCACGTGACGAAGGGGCGGATGCGGCGTAACCCGGAAACATGACTGCCCACGTGATGAACAACAAAAACTGGATGCTGTTGGTGATGATGCTGATCGCCGCCGGAATCGGCTGGAAGGTGATCGAGCGTCTGCAGGAGACCGGAGGTGACACGACACAGAAAGCGGCCTCCCGTCCGATACCGGTTGAAGTGGCCGATATCCAGGTCGGCGACATCGAGCTGCGCCGTACCTTTTCCGGCACCCTGCAGGCGTTCACGGAATTCGTCGTCGCACCCAAGGTGAGCGGCCGCATCGAACAGATCGACGTGGACCTCGCGGACATCGTCATCCGGGGCCAGGTGGTGGCGCGTCTCGACAATGACGAGTATGTGCAGGCGGTGCGTCAGGCGGAGGCCGACCTGGCGGTGGCCAAGGCCAACCAGGCTGAAGCGGAGAGCCTGCTGAAAATCGCACAGCGGGAGTTGGAGCGGGTGGATCAGCTGCGCAGAAAGGGGGTCAGCTCCGAGTCCCAGCGTGACACCGCGATGGCGGACCAACTGGCCAAGGCGGCTCATGTGGAGGTGACCCGGGCCCAGGCGGTGCGAGCCCAGGCGGAGCTGGAGACGGCCCGGATCCGGCTCGGCTATACCCAGGTGAAGGCCGACTGGGGCAGCGGCAGTGAACAGCGGGTGGTGGCTGAGCGATACGTCGACCAGGGCGAGACGGTCAGCGCCAACGCCCAGTTGCTGCGAATCGTGGAGCTCGATCCGATGAAGGCGGTCATCTTTGTCACCGAGCGGGATTATTCAAGTCTGCATCCGGGGCAAGAGGCCAGCCTGACAACGGGTGCTTATCCCGGTGAGCGCTTTGCAGCCGAAATTGTGCGTATCTCGCCGGTATTCCGCGAGAACACCCGCCAGGCCCGGGTCGAACTGCGGGTTGAGAATCCGGACAGGCGACTCAAGCCCGGTCTTTTTGTACGCACCGATCTGGTGCTGAAACGGGTTGAATCGGTGGTGATTGTTCCCGAGCAGGCGTTGACCAGCCGAAAGGGGCGGGACGGTGTATTCCTAGTCGACCGTCAGGGTAAACAGGTCAGATGGTTGCCGGTCAGCACAGGTATTCGTCAGGCACAGCAGGTCGAGGTGACGGGCGAAGGTCTCGAAGGCCGGGTTGTAGTGCTGGGTCAGCAGCTGTTGGAGGATGGTTCCGAGGTTAGGGTCAGCTCGGCTGTTCAAGCAGAAAAGCCTTGATCCGCTGAGTTTTTCTAGTGCCGGGACAGGAAACCCCCGTGCAATGTCTCTTACTAATCAGAGTTAAAAACGCCAATACCCCTCCAACATCATATTGACTTGATGCGGGTTAGGTTCCAACATCAATTTACCTACAGAGAACCTGCTCAAGTGATACCAGATGCAAGGCAACCTATATCCTGCACCGGACGTTCTCGCTGCCTTGGGGTATAGGGACCTATCTCTTATTTGCGAGACAAATAACTATTCCACTTACCGTGCGTATTCCAGTGGGAATCAGACGATTCTCATCAAAGTTCCCGTTCTTGACCAACCGCCGATGTCGGTTCGCCGCCAGCTCGAACACGAGTATGCAATTGCGCGGGATTTGGATCCGGATCAGGTCATCCGACCGATTGCCCTCGAGCGCAAAGACAGTCATATCCTCCTGCTCATGGAAGACTGCACCTATCTCCCGCTTCCCCGGCTGATAGAGTCCCCGCTGTCGGTCGAGGCATTTCTACCGATCGCGATTCATACTGCTGAGGCCCTGGCGATGTTACACGACAGGGGGTTGGTGCATGGCAACATCATGCCGGAGAATATCTTCACCTCGAGTGATGGAAGGGTAAAACTCACGGGCTTTGGTATCGCTAGCATAAACATCCGCAAACGGCAGGTTTCCGATCCCCTTTCCATTCTCTACAGCGCTCCCGCTTATATGGCGCCTGAGCAGACCGGGAGGATGAACAGTTCGGTCGATTTTCGTAGCGACCTCTATGCCCTGGGCGTTACCTTCTACCGTATGCTCACCGGACAACTGCCATTTGAGGCTTCAGATCCCATGGAGTGGGTGCATTGTCACATTGCTCTGAAACCGATATCGCCCCAGGAGCGTCTGAGCAGCATCCCGCAGATGCTTTCAGAGATTATTCAGAAACTGCTGCAAAAATCCGCTGGCGACCGCTATCAGACCGCCAGAGGTCTTAAAATAGATCTGGAACATTGCGCCGTGGAATGGCGCACCCAGGGGCAGATGAAGCGCTTTCCTATCGGTTTGTACGATGTCCCGGACAAGTTGCTGATTCCCGAAAAACTTTATGGTCGGGAGACGGAAACGAAAACCCTGCTTGACGCATTCAAGCGGATGGTCGCGGATGGAAAACCTCAACTGGTTCTGGTTTCGGGTTACTCCGGTGTCGGAAAGTCAGCACTCATCAATGAGTTGCACAAGGTGCTGATCGACTCGCAAGCCCTCTATGCGCAGGGTAAATTCGATCAGTATCTTCACGACACGCCCTATGCCACCTTGGCCCAAGCGCTTCGTTCACTGGTCAATCAGATATTGAGCAGGAGCGAAGCAGAAGTCGCCGAGTGGCGTGAAGCGATTCAGAAGGCCATCGCACCCAACGGCCGCCTGATCACCGATCTCGCACCGGAACTCGAAGCGTTGATCGGAGAACAGCCCCCGGTAAAGGATGTGCCGCTCCAGGACGCCCTGAACCGCTTCAACAGAACCTTCCGCCTTATTCTCAATGTGTTTGCCCGAGCGGATCATCCACTGGTCCTGTTTCTGGACGATCTGCAGTGGCTCGATAGCGCAACGCTGACCCTGCTGGAACATCTGCTGACCCACCCGGATGTCAAATACATTCTGTTGCTCGGGGCCTACCGTGAAAATGAGGTCGGCTCCGAGCATCCTTTGAAGCGGACGCTTGATGCGCTGCACAAAGCGGAGGCGGCGGTGCAGGTCATCGCGCTCCAATCTTTGAAAGTGGATGAACTGTTGCGCCTGGTCAGCGACACATTCCACTGCGACAAGGATCGCGCCAAGCCCATTGCATATACAATTTTCGAAAAAACCGGGGGTAATCCGTTTTTTGCAATCCAGTTCATGATGGAGCTTGCTGAGGGGGGCGCTGTCACTTTTGATGCCCAGGCTCTGCAATGGCAGTGGAATCTCGATCGTATCCACACCAAGGGCTTTACCGACAATGTGACCGATTTGATGGTCATCAAGTTGAAGCGCCTAAACCCCAATACCTTGGAGAGCCTGAAACTGCTCTCGTGTTTGGGAAGCAAGGCGAATATCGCGAGCCTGGCGCTCATTCAAGGCGTTACGGATACGGAGACTGAGGAGCGTCTGGAAGCGGCGCTCGCGGCGGGATTACTGGTACATCAGGAGGAGAGTGTCGCCTTTCTCCATGATCGGGTACAGGAAGCCGCCTATGCGCTGATTCCCGAAACGGAGCGAAAGTCTGTGCATTTGCGCATTGGCAGGGAGCTTCTCGGACAGACGCCTCCGGAATCGATGAATGATGTTTTGTTTGATGTGGTTAATCAGCTCAATCTCGGCTTGGGATTGATCACTGACCCGGCTGAAAAGGAACATCTTGCAGAACTGAACACCGCAGCAGGCAGAAAGGCCCGGACGTCGATCGCCTATGCCACGGCACGGAACTATTTCGCAACCGCCGCCGATCTTATCTCCGAGGATGTTTGGGATACACGCTATGAGTTTGTCTTTGCGCTCTATCTCGATTGGGCCGAAACGGAGTATCTGCTTGGGGCGTTCGCGCAGGCGGAGCAACAGGTTGCCATTCTGCTGGAGCGGGCGAGAAATGACCTCGATAAGGCTTCGGTCTTTATCTTGCGCGCGGCGGCCTATCCCAGTGCCGGGCGGTTCGACGATGCACTGGCCGTGGGGATCGAGGGGTTGAAGCTGCTGGGTGTGACGATTCCCAAGGATAGCGCATCGCTCAAGCAGGCGATCGAGGTGGAGTCGGCGGCTGTGCCTCGAAATCTGCGTGGGCGGAAAATTGCGGAGCTTGCGGATGGCGTGGAATCAACCGATCCGACGATCAAGGCGATCACCCATCTGATTGGAAAGATGGGCGGTCCGGCCTACATCGGAAGCACACCTCAGGTCTTTCCTCTACTCGTTCTCAAGGGGGTGAATTACGCACTCAAATATGGGGTAACGGCAATCACCAGTAATGCATTCAGCGGATACTCCATTCTTCAGGCGTCCGCGTATGGTGATTTCAAGTCCGCGAATGAATACTCCAAAGCGGCGATTCGATTGAGCGAGCGTTTCGGCGATATCAGTGAACGAGGTAGCGCGCTGTATCTGCACGGTAATCATGTCAATTTCTGGCTTCAGCCCTTTGCGAGCGA
Organism: Candidatus Thiodiazotropha sp.; assembly: GCA_050305635.1. Classification (GTDB taxonomy): domain Bacteria; phylum Pseudomonadota; class Gammaproteobacteria; order Chromatiales; family Chromatiaceae; genus Thiodiazotropha. The sequence continues at coordinate 5,545 of JBNLFS010000116.1, forward strand.
TTTCCCGATACTGCAAAGCGGTTTCGAAAGCTGTTTGGATGGCGGTAACCTCATCTTTGCCAACTATATCGCCTATTCGATTATCTGGCAGGCGGTGGAGCGGGGGGATTGCCTTGAAGAGGTACTCGATTTTTCGCAACAGTATGCTGACTTCGCTCTTAGCAGTAAGAACACAGCCATTCACCAGACAATCGTGCTGGAGCAGCAGTTTCTGAAGTGTTTACTGGGTAGAACGAATGGGGCGAAGTCCTTCAGTGACGAAGTAACCCATGAGCTCGACTGTGTTGAGAAGGTAGCGCAAGCCCCATTCACCTGCGGTATCGCCTACTACCACATCATGAAGATGCTGACGGCACTACTCATGGATGATGCTGGCGGAGCGGTAGCTCATGCAGCGGAAGCGAACAAATTGCTCGCCGCCGTACTATCTCAACCCATGGAGGCGACTTATTACTTTCTGTATGCCCTGGCACTGGCGAGAGCTCAACATGAGAACCCCGCGCAATTGGGCGGAAATCCGACTGAAATCATGGCGGATTGTGAGCGCAGATTATCCCGTTGGGCTAAACAGTGCCCTGTCAATTTCGCCGCCAAGCATTTTCTGGTGGCCGCGGAGATTGCTGAGTTGGAAGGTGATGAAATCACCGCCGAACGACATTTCGATCAAGCGATCAAGGCGGCAAAAAACAGTGGATTTCTGCCTTGGGAGGCCATGGCGAATGAAGCCGCCGCCCGCTTCCACAGCCGTCGCGGTTTGACCGCCGCCTCCCGCTCATACCTACGCGAGGCGCGATATAACTATGCCCAATGGGGGGCGGTTACAAAGGTCAAGAAAATCGAGGCCATGCACCACTGGCTTCTTGACGAGGTTGCCCCAAGACCCATGGCGGTTGATTTGCGGTCCGTTCAGCTCGATGTCATGGCGATCGTCAAGGCTCAACATGCGATCTCCAGCGAGATCGAACAGACGCGGCTCTCCGAGACCCTGTTGCGAATCGTGATGGAAAACGCCGGAGCTCAGAAAGGCTACCTTTTTGTTGCGCCCGATTCCGAGCTGTTTGCGGTTGTCGGAAGCGGTGGGGAGATCGTCTATAGCCATGAGGTTTCTTGTGAATCACCGGCGCTGCCGCTAACGATACTCAACTTCGTGAAGCGCACCCGCTCACCGGTTCTACTGACCGATGCCCGGGCGGATGCCGGTGACTTCGCCGGTGACAAATACCTAAGCAGGGCACAGCCGAGATCGGTGCTCTGCCTGCCTATCGTGCGCAAAGAACGGGTTGCGGGGCTTGTTTACCTGGAAAACGAGCTGACCGCGGGTGCCTTTACCGTAGACAATCTGGCGGTACTCGAAACCCTGGTGTCACAAGCTGCGATCTCCCTGGAAAACTCGAAAAATTTCCGCGCCCTGCAGCAGAGTGAAGCACGCTATCGGCAACTGTTCGAAACCGCCAATGAAGGCATCTGGATCATGGATGAAAATGCCGATACGGTTTTCGCCAACGAGCGTATGACCCAGATGATGAGTTGTGAACAAAATGAACTGCTGGGACGCAACTTCACGGAATTTCTTTTTCAGGAGGATATCCCGGATCATAAACTGAGGTTGGCCAGCAGAAGGCAGGGTGTTTCCGAAACCTATGAGCGTCGCATGCGTCGCAAGGACGGTTCGGAACTCTGGACACTGATATCGGGCGCTCCCATCTACCATGACGACGGCCGTTTTCACGGTTCGCTTGCCATGTTCACGGATATCACCGAACGCAAACAGGCGGAACAGCGTCTCGCAACCAGCGAACGGCTGTTTCGTACCCTGGCCGAGAATGCACCGATCAATATCGCTCGCTATGATCGGGAGAGCCGACTGATCTACTTCAATCCCAGGCTGAAATCCAATTTCCCCCTGCAATTCGAGGAGATCATGGGTTTGCGTCCCGAGGAGATGTCCAGCGAGATGGCAAGGTTTCAGCAAGCTGTGACACATACCCTGGAAACGGGTGAAGAGGGTGCCTACGAACTCGCGGTGCCCGGTGCCGATGGCAAGATTGAAATTCATTTCATCACCATGGTGGCGGAACGTGATGAAGCGGGGAATATTGTCGGTGTGCTCTCCACAGGCCAGGATATAACGGAGCGCAAGCAGGCGGAGGATCGTTTGCGTCTGGCGGCCAGTGTGTTCGCCAGCAGCCAGGAGGGAATACTGATCAGCGATGCGGAGAATCGCATCATCGATGTCAATCCGGCGTTTATCCGCTTGACCGGTTATAGCCGTGATGAGGTGATCGGGCGCAATCCGCGTCTGCTCGGCACGGATCGCCAGAGCCCGGAGTTCTATGCCGAGATGTGGCGTTCGATCAACAGACGTGGGGAGTGGCAGGGCGAACTGTGGAACCGGCGCAAATCCGGGGAGATCTACGCCGAGCAGCTCTCGATTGTTGCGGTCAAGGATGAACAGGGGCGGCTGCAGCACTATGTGGGCGCCTTTACCGACATCAGTCCGATCAAGCGTCACGAGGCCGATCTCGATCGCATCGCCCACTACGACACCCTGACTTCGGTACCCAACCGGCGGTTGTTCGGCGATCGTCTGGAGCAGGCGATTGCGCGCGCCCGACGCCACGCAATGAGTCTTGCGGTCTGCTACCTCGACCTCGACGGGTTCAAGCCGATCAACGACCAGTTCGGTCATGAAGGCGGGGATCTCATGCTGGTCGAAATCGCCCGTCGGCTCGAGGCCCTTTCCCGCGCGGACGACACCGTGGCCCGGTTGGGCGGGGATGAGTTTGTGTTGTTGTGGAACGATATCAAATCCGAATCCGATTGTACGGGAGCACTGGAGCGTGTGCTGGCTAAAGTCAACGAACCGATGCAGCTCGAGGGGCAATCGGTCTCGGTATCCGCCAGTATCGGTGTCACACTCTATCCGGAGGACGATGTGGATGCGGACAGCCTGTTGCGCCATGCCGATCACGCCATGTATTCGGCAAAACAGCAGGGTAAGAACCGCTATCAGATCTTTGACGCGCGGATGGAGCGGCAGATCTCCGCTCGGGTGGAGATGCTGAGTGTCATCCGCCGGGGTTTGGACCGAGACCAGTTCGAACTCTACTACCAGCCCAAGGTGAACTATGTGGATGGTTCGGTGATCGGTGTCGAAGCGCTCCTGCGTTGGAACGATCCCACCCGCGGGCTGCTGGGTCCGATGGAGTTTCTTCCCTTAGTGGAGAACGATAGCCTGGCATTTCACATGGGGCACTGGGTCATTGAACAGGCGGTGCATCAGGCAAAGATCTGGTACGACAAAGGCATCGATCTACCAATCAGCATCAATATCTTTCCGCGCCACCTCAAGTACCGGAGCTTTATCGATGATCTGCGCCGTGTGCTTGCAGCGCATTGGCCTGATATGCCCAAGCATCGGTTGTTGATGGAGATCGTCGAAACCACCGATCTCGAGGAACTGGAACCCATAGAGCGGGTGATCAAAGAGTGTGTAGAGATGGGGATCGGTTTCTCGCTGGATGATTTCGGCACCGGTTACTCCTCTCTGGTCTACTTGCGACGTTTGAGTATCCAGGAACTGAAGATCGACCAGTCTTTCGTGCGCGACATGCTCGAGGATCCGGATGACGAGGCGATCGTGATCGGTGTGATCAGTATGGGACAGGCGTTTGGCTTACGGGTGGTGGCCGAGGGGGTGGAGACCGCGCAACAGGCTGAGCATCTGGTCCGTCTGGGTTGTCCCGTAGTGCAGGGCTACGGGCTGGGTCATCCCATGCCGGTGCAGGCGTTGGAACAGTGGTATGCGGATTTTACCGCTAACCCATCGAAGGACGCACTGTCCTGTCACGATGCGGGTAATATCGGCAAACCATGAACCTCCCCCGCGCTAGTGTGCGCCGTCCCATCTTCACCACCATGCTGACACTGATAGTGGTGGTGCTCGGTCTGGTCAGCCTGAGCCGCCTGCAGATCGATCTGTTGCCGAATGTGGAGCTGCCCACCCTGACCGTGCGGACCCAGTACGAGGGAGCCGACCCGATCGTGATGGAGCGGCTGGTGACCCAGATCGTGGAGGAGATCGTCGGCACCGTGCCCGGCGTGGAGGAGTTGACTTCGTCATCCTACGAAGGCAACAGCAGCGTCAAGGTGAAGTTCGGCTGGGGTACCCCCATCGATGCGGCAGCCGTGGATGTGCGGGCCACTCTGGAGGACGAGATCAGCGAATTGCCCGACGACATCGTCGGCCCCCGGGTGAGCAAGTTCGACGTGGACACCTACCCGGTGGTGATCCTCGGCATTTCCAGTCGGCTCGATCCGGTGGAGCTGACCCAGATCGTCGAGGACCAGGTGCGCTACCGTTTCTCGAGGGTGCCCGGGGTGGCCCAGGTCGATCCCTGGGGTGGCTTTACCCGGGAGGTGCGGGTTGAGCTCGACCCGGCCAAATTGAACGCCCTGGGACTCCCTCTGAGCGACATCCTCGATGCCGTCAAGGATGCCAACCTGGACCTGCCCGCCGGCAAGATCGAGCATGGCCCGTATGAGGTGACCCTGCGTGCCCCGGCGGAGTTCGCGAGTCTGGATCAGATCCGGGGGACGGTGATTGCCCGCCAGGCCGGTTCGGTGGTGACCCTGGGGCAGATCGCCCGTGTCAGGGATACCTACGAAAAGCTGACCCGGATCATCCGAGTCAACGGTGAGCAGGGGTTGCGAGTGGCGATCCGCAAGCAGCCCGAGGCCAACACGGTGGAGGTGGCGCGGGCGGTGCTGGACGAGGTGGAGAAGGTCAACCGGGCCTTCCCGCAGATCCACATCACCCCGGTGATCAACCAGGGCAACTTCATCGAGCGGGCGATCAGCAATGTGGCCCAGTCGGTACTCTACGGCGGCGCCCTGGCGGTGCTGGTACTGCTGTTCTTCCTGCGCAATCTGCGCAGCACCCTGGTGATTTCCCTGGCGATTCCCATCTCCGTGGTGGCTACCTTCGGCCTGCTCTACTTCGGCGGGTTCACCCTCAACCTGATGACCCTGGGTGGTCTGGCCCTGGGGGTGGGCATGATGGTGGACAGCTCGGTGGTGGTCCTGGAGAACATCTTCCGTCGCCAGCAGGAGGAGGGCGAGGGTCCGGCCGAGGCCTCGGTCCGGGGCGCCCGGGAAGTCGCTTCGGCCGTGGTCGCCGGCACCCTGACCACCCTGGTGATCTTCCTGCCCTTGATCTTCGTTCAGGGGGTCTCCGGGGTGCTGTTCAAGGAACTTGCCTATGTGATCATGTTCTCCCTGTTCTGCGCGCTGCTGGTGTCCCTGAGCCTGGTGCCGATGCTCGGCTCCCGCTTGCTCAAGGTTGCTGGAGGGGTAGAGGACGCAACCCACCGCAGGCCTGCCTTCACGGGGCTGGCGCGCTTCGCCGGGGGGCTCTTCCATGGGCTGGAGTCTGCATACCTTGAACTGCTGCACGGGGTGCTGCGCCACAAGGCCATGACCATCGTCTCGGCCCTGGGCCTGTTTGTCGCCAGCCTCCTGCTCACACCCTACATCGGTACCGAGTTCATCCCCCCGAGTGACGAAGGAGAGGTCAGTGTGACCGGTGAGATGGAGGTCGGCACCCGCCTGGCGTTGATCGACCGGCAGACCCGCCTGCTCGAAGCTCAGGTGTACGCGGCGGTGCCTGAGACCCGCTCCTCCGTGGTCAGCATCACCACCTCGGGCACCCGGGGCAGCTCCAAGGCGAAGGGCGAGATCCGCCTCAATCTCGGTCCGGCCCGAGAGCGCACCCGTTCCAACCAGGCGATTGCCGATGCGCTGCGCAAACAGCTCTCCGCGGGCGTTCCCGGAATGAAGATCCGGGTGCGCGCCCCCCAGGGCCAGTTCCTGCTGGAGCGGATTCTCGACACGGTGGAAGGGGTGACCGTGGAGGTGCGGGGATTTGACCTCGAGACCCTGGATCTGCTGGCCAGGCAGGTCTCGGATGCGATCAGGGGCGTGACCGGGGTCACCGATGTGGAACTCAGCCGGGAGGCCGGAATTCCCCAGCAGGAGATCCACGTGGACCGGCTGAAGGTCAGCGACCTGGGCCTCAGTGTACGGGACGTGACCGAGGTGATCGAAACCGCGGTGGCCGGTTCCAAGGCGGGTGAATACCGGGTGGCGGGTGACTCTTACCGCATCCTGGTGCAGCTCGAGTCGGCGGAGAAGCGTTCTATCGACGAGATCCTGGATCTGACCCTGCGTACCCCCGCGGGGGAGCAAGTGGCGCTGCGCAACCTGGTGGAGACCGCCTCCGGGGAGGGGCCGGTCACGATTGAGCGCAAGGACCAGCAGCGCCTGGTCAGCGTGACCGCGAACGTGGCTGAGCGGGATCTGGGCTCGGTGGCGGCGGACATCCAGTCGCGGATCGACGCAATCCCCCGTCCCATCGGTTACGATCTGATCATCTCCGGAAACTACGAAGCGCAGCAGAAGTCCTTCGACGAACTGGTGGTGTCCCTGCTGCTGGCTCTGTTGCTGGTCTACATGGTGCTCGCGTCGCAATACGAATCCTTCGGCGATCCGCTGGTGGTCATGCTGTCGGTGCCCCTGGCGGCCATCGGCGTGGTGTTGACCCTGTTTCTCACCGATACCACTCTGAACCTGCAGTCGGCCATCGGCTGCATCATGCTCGGAGGGATCGTCGTCAACAACGCCATCCTGCTGGTCGACCAGGCCGGCCGCCTGCGCCGGGAAGGTTTGTACACGGAGCAGGCTCTGGTGGAGGCGGGCCGACGCCGGCTTCGCCCGGTATTGATGACCACCCTGACCACCATCCTGGCATTACTGCCACTGGCCCTGGGTATCGGTGAAGGCGCGGATGCCCAGGCGCCCCTAGCCCGGGCGGTAGTGGGCGGGCTGACGGTCTCGACCCTGATCACTCTGGTGCTGATTCCTGTGGTGTATGCGCTGTTCCATCGGGAGCATGGGACGGGATAAGCTCAGAGTTCGTGTCATGGAGAAGGCGGCCCGAGGGGTATTCGGGTTGTGAAGGTGAACGGGCTCCTGAGGGTGGATGAGAGTCCAGCCTGTTGAAGTGAAATGGATTTGTTACTGCGGGAAGAGAGGGCATCGTTTATTTCCCTACTAAAACAGTCTGTTTTCCGGGCGGTTCTGCTGCTAGAAGTACAGTCGTACGACCAGGAACGTTAAAAGGAGACACTCATGACAGAGGCCATCCTGGAAATTCGGCGCTTATCAGGCGGCGCCCTGCTGATGCTGGGCTTCGTGCTGCTGATCATCAACCACCTCAGCGTGATTGCGGGTAATCCCTGGCTGATTCCCGAATTCCTGAAATTGCAGTAGTACTGACCGGGAAGCGAAGCGCCACCCGCGTGTCGCACGGATCAGCAGAGAACGAAGCGATCCTTACCCTGATTCTTCGCCTCGGTTCGGCGGCTGTCGATCAGCTTCAGCAGAGCGGGTAGCTCATCGACTGAGTCCGCCGTGCGCTCGCACAAACCAATACTGGCGGTCACAGGCCGACCGTCGGGCAGGTTGCCCAACCCCTAGTTGCGAATCCTCTGGGCAATGACCCGACCGCCCTGGCAGTCGGCGCCCGGCAGAATCAGCATGAACACCTTCTCGCTCCAATGAACCAGGATGTCGTTATGGCGCAATGAGGCGTGAAGAATCTCGCCGGCTTCCTGGATGACATGCGCGAACGTTTCATAATCGTACTGGGCAATGATCTGCTGTGTGTCGTCGAGATCGATCAGCGCCACACTGAGTGTTTCATTTTGCAGCCGCGCACGCTGAAAGGCCCGGGCCAGGGTCTGGTTACCGGATTTACGGGTCTGTGCGCCGGTGACGGGATCGTAATCCGGGCGCGTCGTCAGGGCGATCATATGTTGCAGCTGAATCGATGAAGCAAACAGCACGATACTGAAAATGATCACCAGTAACCACAGGGTCGGAAACAGTTCGGCAAATGGCAGGGGGGAGAGAAAACTCATACTCGTCATGGGTATCAGGGTCAATGGAAGCGCCAGCGCCGCGCATTCCATGAGCGTGAGGGGAAACAGGCCGAGCAGACCCAATGCGATATACGGCAGCAGGGCATAAAGCTGAAAAACGGGGGCGAGCGTGTCGGGGGTGGCGCTCGTAAGAAACTGGGTGGCCGCGAAAAAGGTCAAGGGCAGGTTGAGCAGCATCCCCACCAGTACAAACAGACTGCTGTTCAAGCTGGGCTGGTTCGCTCGAAAGGTTGCCAGATAGACAAAATGCAACGTTGAGATCAGGCGTATGACAAGAATGGGCCAGAACAGGTTGAGGGGTAATAACCAGTAATCGACCACCAGCCATAAGGGGACCAATACCGCGAAAAGTGAGGCCAGAAAACGGATGCGCTCCAGGAGGAGTTCCGCCCGGTGACTGCGCATGTAAGCCGGGTGCTCATCGGCGGATAACAGGTCGTTCATGTCCTGAAGGGATGTAATGCCGGAATTCTTTCCCAGATGCGCCAGGTAGGTGTTGAAGAGTGTCATATTGGCTTTTCCGTGCGGGACGCTTCGAGCCCCGGTGTGTTGTGGTGCAAACCGCTCAATACTCCAACAGCTGTATCAAACGCTGTTCATGCAAGCATATCAACTGAGGAGTCAGAGGCAACTGCCGCTGCGCAAAATCGTGCAGTGGATCAGTGAAATGAGGTGACAGGACAAGATTGGCAGTCAGCAATGAGTCCTCTATATTTAACCGGGCGTGAGGGGCGTCTTCTTGGCTGAGCGCCATAGCTGTGGGGAAAGGGTTATCCAACGCGTTTTTCACTCGGCGTCGGGTGGCGTTTCAATTCAGAAAATTGAAAAGAAGAGATCGGTATGATCGGAGAACAATTCCTGGATCGGCTGGATGTTTGGCTGCTGTTTTGCCTGTTGGTATTGGTGCTTTTCGCGACCGCGGAACTGGGCTACTACTTGGGCCGGTTACGTCAGCGGCGCGCACGCGAAAATGCCTTTGATAATGAAGAAAAGCAGGCCGGCACCCTGATGGGCGCCACGCTGGGTTTGCTGGCCTTCATGCTGGCATTCACCTACGGGGCCGCGAACGCCATTCATGCTGAGCGCAAGGCCCTGGTGCTGGAGGAAGCCAATGCCATAGGTACCGCCTGGTTACGTGCACGGTTTCTCGACGAAGCGCGGGCAGAGGCTGTCGATGTGCTGCTCAGGGACTATGTCGATACGCGAATCAAGGGGGCCCGGTCTCGGGATGTTAATGAGTTGTCGTTGGCAATCGCGCATTCGGAGCGCGTTCTCGACGACCTTTGGGCCATCACGGTTAGCCAGGTGCGCACAGTAAAGGATACGGCATCCAGCGCATTGTTCGCGTCAGCTGTTAATGAGGTCATCGATCTGCATTCGAAAAGAATCAATGCTGCTCACCAACGAATCCCCTCGATCATCATGGCGACCCTGTTGTTTATCTCGTTGGTGACCCTGACCATGATGGGATATCAGTCCGGGTTGAACGGGGTGAGGACATTACTGCCCCGTATCGGGCTTATTCTGGCATTTTCGGCCGTGATGCTGTTAATCACGGATCTGGACCGTCCCGGTAAGGGCTTGATATCCGTCAGTCAGCGAACCATGGTCGATTTGCAGACAAGCATGGCGCGCTACAAAACCCATCCGTGACGCTTAAAAGTCGTGGATCGGCTTAATCCGACAGAATACCTGAAGTGACTTTTTAGTCGGGTTGAATCGGCAAATCGTAGGTCGGGTTAGCGCAGCGTAACCCGACACATTGCATTACAATACGCACCCCACTAGCCTGCAGGCCATAGTAAAATTTATCCAATCACGTAGATAAATAGTCAGCGTCTATTTGATCGGTTGGACTGATTGAATTCGCCATAATCACTGATATGAAATCGGCGCATTAGCTGCCCCGGGTCAAATCATAATTATTCGAATTATCGTAATATGCAGGTAAAGATGTGCAGGGTAAGATGAACTGCCTATCATGCGATGTCGGTCTGAATACCCTGAGATAGAGGATTCGGCCGTTGTGGATACTCATACTTTTCTACTGCATCTGCTGCTGATACTCGTGTTTTCCCGCTTGCTGGCGGAATGCGCGGTCTATCTGAAAGCGCCCGCCGTGATTGGTGAACTGATCGCCGGTGTTTTACTGGGTTCCTCCGTTTTGGGCTGGATCGAGCCGACAAAGACCATTCAGCTGCTTGCGGAAGTGGGCATCATTCTTTTGCTCTTCAAGGTTGGTATCGAGACCGATATCCGGCGCCTTATCAATGCCGGCGGTCAATCATTGCTGGTCGCCATCGGCGGATTCCTGATGCCGTTGGTCAGTGGCTTTGTGCTGGCATACTATGTGTTTGGCCTTTCAGCTCTGGTGTCGCTGTTTGTCGGCGGTACTCTGACCGCGACCAGCATCGGTATTACCATCCGAGTGTTGGCGGACCTGGGAAGGCAGCATGAACGGGAGGGTGAGGTCGTCCTCGGCGCCGCCGTCCTGGATGACGTCATGGGTGTCATACTGCTGGCGATACTCTACGATTTTTCGGTCAGCGGCGGTGTGAGCCTGCCGAATCTGAGCAAGGTGCTGACCTTCATTCTGCTGTTCTTCCTGTTGGCGCCGATCGCCGCCAAGCTGATGTCGCTGCTGATACACCGCATCGACAGATATTCCGATATGCCAGGGCTGATCCCGATCATGATCATCTCTCTGGTGCTTTTCTTCGCCTGGCTGGCGCACGCGGTGGGCGCGCCCGAGTTGCTGGGTGGATTCGCCGCCGGGTTGGCGCTGTCGCGTCGTTTCTTTCTTCCGTTCGGGGTGTCCCTGCATACGGACAGGAAGTTCGCGGGGCGAATCGAAGTGCAGATGAACCCCATTGTCTATATCTTCAGCCCGATCTTTTTTGTTACGGTCGGACTTTCACTGAATCTGCACGACATAGACTGGAGCTCTCATTTCATCTGGAGTTTTGCGGGTGTTTTTTTTGTATTCGCGGTTGCGGGTAAGTTCGCGGGGGCGCTGTTGATCAATGCGTCGCCCTTGCAAAAAGTGGCGGTGGGTTTGGCGATGGTGCCTCGTGGCGAAGTCGGATTGATCTTTGCGGAACTGGGGCGCTCCACCGGGATCTTCAACATGGAAGTGTACGCCGGGATGGTGATCGTGATCGCCTTGACGACATTGCTGACACCCTTCGCCTTGAAGGCTTTCTATGCACGCTATGCCGTAAAGCTGGATACGCTAAACGGGCCTGGGATCGTGGGTAAATTGCTTCACCACTGATGGCGTTTGTATTCCTCCTCATTCGGATGGATCCTGGCTGAGCAGGATCCATTTATAAGAGTCGGGTAAAGCGCCAACCGGGTGGGGATGGCGTTCGTATCCGCCCTGTGATCATGCGATGGTATCCCTTACTCTCTTGCCGGGAGGTCCGCTGAGAAGAGCGCCTCATCGTGCAGATAGTGTACGCTATCCCCAAGGATGACCGCTCGGTCGTTCCAAATCCCCGTAGGATAACTGTCGCCATCGTTCTGACTTACCACAAATTGATCAACGAGTTCCAGGCCAGGCGTATCCCCCAATCGCACATCGAAGGTATAGAGGCCGGTATGTGTCCATCTCCACCCTGTAGAGGGCCCAGGATTATAGACCGGGGGCGGATCGTCATATAAAGCCACCGGGATCGAGAAACGCATCGGCAATATGTCGGTTTGGGGCAGGGAGGCAAATCCGTGGGGCTGCTCCAAAATGGTCGAAGTGGTCCCTCTGTGGCCCAACACAATGGAATTTACTTCAGTAGGCATGCTGGGGTCGGAGACGTCGAACAGGGAGATCTTCAATCCTTGATACCAGGCAAAACCCAATCCATTTCGGTCGCTTGAATTCTCAGCATCCACGGCCTCTTTACCAATGCCGAGCAGATAATTTTCTCCCACGGGATGCAGATACTCCGAGTATCCTGAAACCTCCAATTCACCCACGGCAACCGGGTTCTCGGGGTCGGAGAGGTCCAGTACATAGAGGGGATCCGTCTTCTTGAAGGTAATCAGATAGCCCCGATTGCCCAGAAAACGGCTGGCGTAGAGCGCTTCCCCTGGCCGTCCAAGATCATCAAGGCGACCGGTTATTTCCAGTCGACCGCCCTGCGCAGTCTCACGCAGAAGTGTCACGCTGGTAGAGCTGTTTTCAGAGCCCAGGTAGCCAACGGATGTCGCGATGCGGAATACACCTTGAAACTCTCCCATGCGGTACGGCTTGTAGTCGGGATTGTCACCAAGACTGCCGACCACCTGAGCCGAGCCCCGATATTCGGCTGCCTTATCCCCTTCAGAATCACTCACCAATGCGAGCTTATGGACCTCGCTGATCGGCGCGTATCCACCGTTATCCAGAAGGGCTTCGCCCGCAGCCTCGGCAACCAGATAGATGGCTTCCTGAGAGGCGTAGAGTACCTCTGAAGACCCGATAAAACAGCTGGTGAGAAAGTTGTCGGGATTCGCTAGTGGGATGGTGATAATGCTGATGATCGTGGGATCAGGCAAACCGGCAGTGGCGCTTGGAGCAAGATAGCAATGCTCCGTGTCGATCAGGGGCCGGGGTTGATCGCCCGTCGTTGCTGTCGGTCTCAGTTGAGTCAATGAGATGCTTTCCAGCAGGTTGCGGTTGTTGTCAAACTCGGTTGCTTGAGTGGCGTATGGGTCCAGCTCGTCGAGTGTCGGGGTATGTCGGGTGACCAGATAGAGCGTGTCATCGATCATGCGACTGGAGATCATAACGCCATCGAAACGCAAGCTGCGCTCATGGAAGGGTTCCCCCGTTGAATCCAGGCTGAAAAGATTCACCTCGCTGTCGCCGTTTGACCAGAATCTGGGTTCATCCCAGATCGGTATCATCGAAAAACCAAAGTCGACATAGTTATTATTTGCACTACTCCCGACGGTTACGAGCAAATCGGATTGTCCTTCACCGCGCAGCTTAACCAGATAAATGCCATCAACGGGTTGCTCTCCCGGTATCGGGGTCTCGCTCAACAAATGGTTTGAGGCGGGCATCGCCTCAATGCCATAGGTGAAGAGGCAACTGTTGTAGTAGGCATAGACCTGTGAGCTACAACGACCCTTTTGATACAAATACTGGCCGTCGGTCTTGATCAGATCCGCCTCATCCACCCCCTGTTCCTGAATATTGGTCAGTGATATGGGACCGCTGCTTATGGGCGCAGGGCTGAAGTCATCAAAACTCAGGCTGGGCAGCTCTCGATCCGTCGCATAGGCCGCAATCATGGCTTCAATCAAATAGCTTTCCAGCATGACATTGTGGCGAAACCGATGCAGGCTGGGATTGTCGGTGTCGAAGACAATGAAGGTTAAAGGCTGTTGGTTATAGACGATGGCTCCATCGTCCGCCTCATAGCCGCCATAGACGGCAAATTCCCCAGCGGGCAGCGGGGCGCCATGATGCACTTCGATGACTTCGTTCGAGGCAAGGGTTCTGCGCGTGAATGGAATCAGCTCATTCACCTGTCCATTCCAGTCGTGCCAGCGCCCTTCGCTATCCCGCATGAACCAATTGTCCTGAGCGCGTGCAACCAGGTAGAGATTCCGTTCAGCTCCCACTGAGGCGGCATCTACCGCGATGGTCAAGCCGACCGATATCGCGTCATGGGTATTGAATATTACGGAGTGCTGGGTCGTCTCCGTGGTAGCGAGCGACCAGGACATGGTGGCGTTTGTGGGTTTGCCGGAAGTTGTCACTGCCGCCTGATGGGTGGGACTGGCGAAGGTGTTGAAGGCGCTGAGCGTGAGCAAGATCCCTAACGACAGCCTGCGCAATGTTGAATGATGCGGCGTTTCCATAATCGATCCCTCGAAACTTGTCAGGCTGTTGATCATAACCCTGTAAATTCCAGAGTGCCAGATTATGTGTGATGAGGCTTCAGTTCAGGATACTTCACTACATGGGCTGATCCGCTGAGATATCCGACCCATCGTCGCAGACAGTCGCTTCGCGAAAACCCGGTTAGCGGGTGGCCGCTGACGCACCCGGAGAATAGGCGCCGCTCCGGTTTTCAGGGTTTGAAGGGGGATTCGGTACCGAGGGGTGTGGAACGCCAATACTGGGGAGGCGCCTTGATCTTTGCGCCGAGTTCGGCCGCGGCATGCCAGGGCCAGCGAGGGTCATAGAGCATGCTCCGGGCCAGCGCGACCAGATCGGCACGGCCCTCCGAGAGGATGGCTTCCGCCTGTCGTGGTTCCGTAATCAGACCTACGGCAATGGTCGGAAGTCCGCTTTCGTGGCGAATGCGTTCGGCAAAGGGAACCTGGAATCCCGGTGATGCCGGGATCTGTTGCTGGGGCGAGAGACCACCGCTGGAAACATGCATGAAGTCGCAGCCCCGCTGTTTGAGAGCCTCCGTCAATGCCAGACTCTGTTCGATTTCCCAGCCCCCATCGACCCAGTCACTGGCGGATATCCGTACACCCACACTGATCGCTCCAGACACTGCGTGGCGCACGGCCTCGAACACCTCCAAGGGATAACGCATGCGGTTTTCCAGTGAACCGCCATAGAGGTCCGTGCGTTGGTTTGAGAGGGGTGAGAGAAACTGGTGCAGTAGATAGCCGTGAGCGGCGTGAAGTTCAATCAGTCCGATGCCGAGGCGTTGCACCCGAAGCGCCGCGTCCACGAAGGCCTGGCGGATACGCTGCAGGCCGGTTGCATCCAGTTGTGTCGGTGCTCGTTGCTGTGCGGACCAGGATAGCGGGGAGGGCGCCAGATTCTGCCAGCCGCCGTCTTCCAGTGAAAGTTGTGCGCCACCGGCCCAGGGTGCTGCGCAGGAGCCTTTACGGCCCGCATGGGCAAGCTGAATGCCGAGGGGCATATCCGACCACGCGCGCACCCCTTCGATGACCCGTCCCAGCGCGGCCTCGGTGGCGTCGGACCAGAGTCCCAGGTCCCAGGGGGAGATGCGTCCCTCGGGTGTGACTGCGGTGGCCTCGAGTATCAGCAGTCCGGCGCCGGACTGAGCGAGCTGCCCGAGATGCATCAGGTGCCAGTTACTCGCCTCACCCTGTTGTGCTGAATACTGACACATGGGCGCAATTACGATGCGGTTGTCCAGTTGTTGATGACCCAGGGTATACGGTGTGAACAGCAGGCTCATGGTTAGTACTCCAGTGTAAGCGGGGCGGCGGACATAACAGATTCAGCATGTGGTTTGTTCTACGCCGCCTGTGCAATCGCCAGCAATAATTCGCTGAACGCGTCGCTGGCTTCGAAGGATGAGGTCTCTGACATGGTGTGATAACCGGTGGTTGGAATCTGCAGGGTGGTGCCTTGAACAAAGCCGTTGGAGGCGGCAACGATACGCCCGAGTTCGGTGCTGCCGACCGATTGGGGTTCGTTACCCGCGGCGATGGCCTGGCGGTTCAGTTCGTCGATATAACGGTCCTTGAAGCTATGGCTGATGTTGCGGTCGATGCAAAGCTGCTCCAGGTGAGCCGTGGTCTGCGGGTTGAACTCCGCATTCGCATCCCGATGGCGCAGAACCACTTGCTGAAGGTCGGCGCTGGCACGGTCGGGGAAGGGGCTGGTGTCGACCACGATCAGCTGTTCGGTGGCGCCGTTGAAACGCCGGAACCACTCCAGCAGGTAGCGCCAGCTGCTGCCGGACTCCTCCTGAGCGGTGAAGAAGGCGGTGCCCTGGAAGCCGAGAGCGAACAGGTGAACCAGATGCGCGGCGGTCAGAACATTATCGAGTTGGGCGCTGAGCAGGCCGTTCTGTGACGTGAGGCGGTCGGTGAAGGCGACCGGCGTGCCGGCTACCAGGTGCTCCAGTCCGGAAACTTCGAAGATCAGGTTGTTACGGTATTCACAGACATAGGCTCCGGTGATCATGCCGTTACCCCGGTAGGCGCCGGACCAGGGCTCGTAGGCCATCACCGGGATGGATTGGAATCGGTCGACGATCTTCTTCATGAGTTTCTCGGACACGGAGTTGCCCAGCAGATCGGAACGGTGACCGGTGACAAAGGCGGCATACTGGAATTCGTTGGGACCGGTGCAGATCAGTCCGTGGCGGTCGATGTGAGCGGAAAACATGGCGGAGTCCGGGCGGTTGCCCTGGGCCACGAGTAAGCCTTCGTACCAGGTGACGCGGGCGCCGCGCTCTTCGAGTTCCCGTTGCAGCACGCGGAAAAAGGCATGTTCGGCGCCCACCACGCTGGGTTGGCGGATCAGCGACTTGAGCAGGTCTATGAAGGCATCACGCTGTTGCATCGGCGGCACCCTGAACGGTTCGAGGATCAGGATTCGACTCTAACCAGAGCGCAGGGTTTTGGCTAGAGCGCATGGCGTCAATTCATCGCACCGGGGGGCAAATTACACATGACTGCCAGGGTTTCACCAAACGGGCGTCCTGCGCCAGGAGTTGATCCGTTTCATCAATTCCTACCGCTACAATCCTCAATGGGTGGAGTACGCAAATGCCGTCACGGTTAACTTCGAAGGCAACCTGAGTGCCCGGGAGAATGCCTTTTACACCACCTGGCAACAGATCCATCAGAACAACATGGATGCGCTCGACAGGAGTCATCAATCCTTTATGCACAGGAGCGCCGCTTCCGACAGGATGCAGTCGCAAACGATCGATTCCATTCATGACCGGCAGCAATTGATCAATCCCAATACGGGTGAACGCTACGAAGCGGATGGTTACTATGATTACAACTATGTGAATCCGAATGATCCGTCCATGTCGGTGCGCAGCAACGATCCCCTGTATGACCCGAATATCAATAACGAGCAGGGCGAATATTACGATCGACTGGAATCCTATCCCCAACCATCCTGGTAATCTCAGTGGTGGAGGGATAGTGATCGTATGCTCAGCCGTAGGTCGGGCTAGCGAAGCGTAACCCGACACCACGAACCGGAGCGCGCACTGACTGTCGGGTTACGCTTCGCTAACCCGACCTACGGGCTGCCGCCCAGGTGGCATTGCATCAACAGTCTGTCAGGTGTTTTTGATACCTCTGATCTTCCAGAGGTAATAGATCACCGGGATTACGAACAGCGACAGCAACGGTGCGGTGATCATGCCGCCGATCATCGGTGCGGCGATGCGGCTCATTACCTCCGAACCGGTACCCTCGCTGAGGAAGATCGGCACCAGGCCGGCAACGATCACCGCCACGGTCATCGCCTTGGGACGTACCCGCAATACCGCGCCTTCCATGATTGCCTCACGCAGCACCATAGGCGTGACAGCACCCTGACGCTCCCGCTCGCGCAGGGCGTTGTCCAGGTAGATCAGCATCACCACCCCGAACTCCGCCGCCACCCCGGCGAGAGCGATGAAGCCGACCCCCACCGCTACCGAGATGTGGTAGTCGAGTAGGAAGATCAGCCAGAAGCCGCCCACCAGGGCGAAGGGTAGCGAGGCCATCACCATCAACGCCTCCCCGGCATGCCGGAAGGCCAGATAGAGCAGTACGAAGATGATCACCAGGGTGAGTGGAATGATCTGGCTGAGCCGCTCCTTGGCACGCAGCATGTACTCGTACTGTCCCGACCAGGTGATTGAGTAGCCCTGGGGCAGCTCCACCGCCTCGCTTACCGCGCGCTGGGCCCGGGTCACGTAGCCGCCCAGGTCCACGTCACGGATGTCGACGAAGGTCCAGCCGTTGAGACGACCGTTCTCGCTCTTCAGCATGGGCGGGCCGTCGACGATCTTCACCTCGGCAATCTGGGCCAGCGGGATCTGCGCGCCGGTGGGTGTCACCAGGGGCAGTGCACGCAGCTTCTCCAGGTCGTTGCGCTGTTCTCGGGGGAAGCGCAGATTCACCGGGTAGCGCTCCAACCCCTCCACCGTGCGGGTGATGTTCAGCCCTCCCACCGCGGCGGCGATCACCCGGTTGATGTCGCTGATGTTGAGCCCGTAGCGGGCGGCCGCCACCCGGTCGGGCACGATGTCGATGTAGCGTCCGCCGGTGACCCGTTCAGAATAGGCCGAGGTGGTGCCCGACACCCGCATCACCACCTGTTCGATCTCCCGGCCGATGCGCTCGATCTCCTTCAGGTCGGGCCCCGCCACCTTGATGCCGACCGGGGTCTTGATGCCGGTGGCGAGCATGTCGATGCGGGTCTTGATCGGCATCACCCAGGAGTTGGTGACCCCGGGAATGTCCACTTGGCTGTCCAATTCGCGGATCAGTTTGTCGAGGGTCATGCCGGGACGCCACTCGCTGTGGGGCTTGAGTTGGATCACGGTTTCGATCATGGTCAACGGGGCCGGATCGGTGGCGGTGTCGGCCCGGCCGATCTTGCCGAACACCCGCTGGACCTCCGGTACCCGGCGAATCATGCGATCGCTCTGCTGCAGCAGCTCCTGGGCTTTGCCGATGGAGATGCCCGGCAGGGTGGTGGGCATGTACATCAGATCCCCCTCGTCAAGTTGGGGCATGAACTCGGAGCCGAGCCCGTCGGCGAAGCGGGCCAGCCAGGGCACCCCGTCGAAGGTCTCGCGCCAGACTCTGGCCCAATCCCGCTGGGTCGCCTCGATCCGCGCCAGCAGGAGAGGGGGCGTGCCGGTGACCGCTTCGCTCAACTGAAAAGGCCACTTGATGGGCGCCAGGATGCCGCCCACCCCGGCCAGGGGGATTGCCAGGCTGACCACCAGCAGCAGCGCATTGACCAGGGTGAAGCGGGGCCAGCGCATCACCGCGTTGAGCAGGGGCCGGTAGAGCCAGATCAGCAACCGGTTCAGCGGATTGGTCTGCTCCTCGGGTATTCGGCCGCGGATGAAGTAGCCCATGAGCACCGGCACCAGGGTCACCGCCAGCCCGGCGGAGGCGGCCATGGCGTAGGTCTTGGTGAAGGCCAATGGGGCAAACAGGCGGCCCTCCTGGGCCTCCAGGGTGAATACCGGGAGAAAGCTCAGGGTGATGATCAGCAGAGAGTAGAACAGGGCCGGACCCACCTCCTGGGCGGCCTCGGTTACGACCCCCCAGTGCTCCTTGCCTTTGGGCAGGTGACCGAAGGCGTGTTTGTAGCGCTCCAGATGTTTGTGAGCGTTCTCGATCATGACGATGGCCGCATCGACCATGGCGCCGATGGCGATGGCGATGCCGCCCAGGGACATGATATTGGCGTTGATGCCCTGGCGCTGCATGATGATGAAGGCCACCAGCACCCCCAGGGGCAGGGTGACGATGGCGACGAAGGCGGAGCGCAGGTGAAACAGGAACACCAGGCAGACCAGAGCCACCACGACAAACTCCTCGATCAGTTTCTCCTGCAGGTTGTCGATCGCCCGTTCGATCAGCGACGAGCGGTCATAGGTCTCGACGATCTCCACCCCCGGCGGCAGACCCTGTTTGAGGTCTTCGATCTTCTGCTTCACCCGCTGGATGGTGGCCAGGGCGTTCTCGCCGTATCGCATCACCACGATGCCCCCGGTCACCTCCCCCTCACCGTCCAGGTCGGCCACCACCCGGCGCATTTCGGGACCCACCTGAATGCGTGCGATGTCCCGCAGCAGCAGCGGCGTGCCCTGGGGGGTGACATCGATGGTGACATTGCGCAGATCCTCCAGGCCGTCGAGGTAGCCCCGGGTGCGCACCATGTACTCCGCCTCCGCCAGTTCGACCACCGAGCCGCCCACCTCCTGGTTGGCGTTACGGATGGCCTCCGAGACCCGGTTCAGGCCGATGCCGTAGGCGCGCAGTTTCTCCGGGTCGACCACCACCTGGTACTGGCGCACCATGCCGCCCACCGTGGCCACCTCCGAGACCCCGGGCACGGTCTGCAGTTCGAACTTGAGAAACCAGTCCTGCAGGCTGCGCAGCTGGGACAGGTCATGCTGGCCCGTACGGTCGATCAGGGCGTAGCTGTAAACCCAACCGACCCCGGTGGCGTCAGGACCCAGGTTGGGTTGCACCCCCTCGGGCAGCACCGCCGCCGCCTGGCTCAGGTACTCCAGTACCCGCGCCCGCGCCCAGTAGAGATCGGTGCCGTCCTTGAAGATCACATAGACAAAGGAGTCGCCGAAGAAGGAGTAGCCGCGCACCACCTCGGCGCCGGGCACCGATAGCATGGTGGTGGTGATGGGGTAGGTGACCTGCTCCTCCACCACCCGAGGCGCCTGGCCGGGAAAGGGGGTGCGGATGATGACCTGCACATCGGACAGGTCGGGGATCGCGTCCAGGGGGGTCTTGTGCAGCGAAACCCAGCCCCAGCCGGTCACGATCAAGGTCAGGATCAGTACCAGGAAACGGTTGTGTACCGACCATTCAATGAGTCTGTGGAGCATGGACTACTCCTCCATGCGCAGGAAACTGGCCTGCAGACTCGATTCGGAGTCGAGCAGGAACTGACCGGAGACCACCACCTCGTCACCGGCCACGAGGCCGTTGAGGATCTCCACCCGACCCGCGCGTCCAGCGCCCACCACCACATCCACCGGTTGAAAGCGCCCGCCTCCCAGGGCCTCGATCACGCTGGTGCGCTCCCCGGTCTCGATCAGCGCCTCGGCGGGGATCACCAGAGTGTCGCGCTTGGGCCCGCCGTAGATGGTCGCCTCGGCGAACATGCTCGCTTTCAGCAGTCCGTCCGGATTGTCGAAGCCGAGCCGCACCTTGAGGGTGCGGGTGCGTGGGTCGAGTTCGGGGTAGATGTACTCGACCTGGCCCTCCCACTTGCGTCCCGGGTAGGCGGGGACGCTGATCTCGGCGGTGAGCCCCTCTTGTAACCAGGCGATCTGGTGTTCGTAGACATCCACCAGCACCCACATGTGGGCCGGATCCACCAGGGTGAAGATCTCCATCTCCGGTTTCACATACATCCCTTCCCGGGCCTGCAGTTTGACCATGATGCCGCCCTCGGGGGCGAACAGGGGCACCGTGTTGCGGGTCTCCCGGCTCTTCTGGATCTGGCTGATGGTCGACTCCGCCAGCCCCAGCAGGCGCAGCCGGTTGCGCGCATTGTCGATGTTGTTTGCCCCGCCCCGCTGATCCAACGCGATCAGAAAGTCCACCTGAGCGGCGAGGATCTCCGGCGAATAGAGCTCGCCCAGCAGTTGTCCCGGTTTCACCGGGTCCCCTTCGGCACGCACTTTCAAGGTCTCGAGCCAGCCCTCGGCACGGGGATGCATATGCACCAGGCGGGTCTCGTCGTAGTCTACCCGTCCCACGCTCTGGATGAATTTCCACAGGGTGTCGCGCTTGGCCTGTTCCGTTCGCACCCCCAGGTTCTGCACCATGGCGTGGCTGACCTCGACCACTGGGTGCTCATCGGAGGACGCCGCGTCGAGTTGTTTCAGCACCAGGTCCATGCCGCAGATAGGACAGTTGCCCGGCTCATCGCGCACGATCTGCGGATGCATGGGGCAGACATACTTGGGATCAAGATGCTTGCGCAGATGCGTCTCCGGTGAATCGGCCAGGGCCGCCTCGAAGGACTCGGTGGGTGTGGACGGTGCATCTTTGCCGCAACCGCTCAGCAGCATAGAAAACAGTATGGCAATGAAACCTAACCGGCCAAGCCGGTGAAAAAGGGGGTACCACATGATGGCAACTCCTGAACAGAACAGAACCATGACCGGACCGGCGCAGGCGGCCCGGGCTCGTAAGGATCAGTTAGGAGTGAATCGGAGGTCGGAACAGTAGATTGGGTGGGGGATCGGAACGGGTTCGCAGGATAAACCGAAAGGTCTCTCCGAGTTCCTGGGTGAGGCAGATTTCACCACCCTGGGACATCAGCAGGGTCTGGGACACCGCCTGATCGCAGCAATCGCAGAGCAGCGACAGGCCGTTCTCGTCGCAATGGGGGCAGGCTCGTTCGGAAGTGGCGGGTGTCTGGGACTGATGACAGGGCATGCCCCCCATGGCCGGGGGATCCGCGCCGTTGGGCATGTGGCCCGCCTTAGCCGTCGCCAGCATGGGGGCCAAAACCAACGCCCACGACAGCAGCCAGGCCATCAGGGTACGAACGCCCCGCTGCTGTTGTGAGTTCATCATCGCAATGATTCGTGCAATTGACCGGGAAGCTTACTTGCCGCCACCGCACTGGGAGGCAGCCGGTTTGGCTCCGCCGCATTTGTTGCCCTCCGCGGGGGCCTCGTCAGGCTTGGCGGTCTGCTGCATGCTGCCATCGCATTTGTCGGCCGCGCCGCAGGGCATGCTGGTGTCCTTCTCGGTGACCGCGCCACTGCCGCCGCATTTGTCGCTGGCGCTGTTCTCCGCGACGATGGTCGGCAGGCGGCTACCCGGGCGGGCATCGGCAAAGGGATTGCTGGAGGCCTGGGCCGTGCCGACGAACAGGGAACCGAGCAGGGCGGCGGTGAGAACTTTTTTGGACAGGAATGGGATCATGATCGAAGCTCCGAAGAAGTGACAACCCGGTCAACTGCTCACCACCGGCTGCCGAATAGATACAGGGATTATTACCCGGTTGCGAACCGGAATGCCAGATCGTAGTCTATTTTTCATGACACTGCGCCGCAACATCACAAATCGTGGGGACGTTCCCGCCCTGGCCTCCTGGCGGGAGCAGTTGCTGGACCGGCGCCGTTTCCTGCTCGGACTCGCCGGCGGATCCCTATCCTTGCTGTTGCCCCTGTCGGCGGGTGCGGAGGCGAAGACCCTTGATGAAGCGGGCCGTTGGCGTCTCATCGCCGATGTCCAGGACAGGCTGTTCCCCAGCGAACCCGAGGCCCCCGGCGCCCGGGAACTCAATGCGCTGGCCTACCTGCAGTGGGTGGTCGGCGACCGCAATATCGATGCCCAGGAGCGGGCCTTCATTCTGCAGGGTTGCGACTGGCTGGAATCCCTCAGCCGGGAGCGCCACGGGCAGGGATTCACAGTCCTCGACGCGGAACCTCAGGAGGCGATGCTGGAGCAGGTTGCCCGCAGCGAGGCCGGTGAGAACTGGCTCGCCACCCTGTTGCTGTATCTGCTCGAAGCCCTGCTCAGTGATCCCGTATACGGAGGCAATCCGCAAGCGATCGGTTGGCGCTGGCTGCAGCACCGCCCCGGTTTTCCCCGTCCCGACGAACACAACCGCTACCGGGCCGGCTGATGGCGGGAGATTTCGACGTTTGTGTGATCGGCAGCGGCGCGGGGGCGGGGCCGGTAATCTGGCGCCTGGCCCGCTCCGGCTATTCCGTGGTGGTGCTGGAGAAGGGACCCTGGTTCAAACGCGAGGACTTCAGCAAGGACGAACTGGCCTGCTGCCGACGCAGCCACTACACCCCCAATCTGCGGGATGAGCAGCATGTGCTGGAGGAGGCCATAGGCGCGGGCGAGTGGCAGGCCACACCGACCTATGAGTCAAAGCGGGATTTCTGGAACGGCAACATGGTGGGCGGATCCAGTAACCTGATGTCGGGTTACTTTCACCGGCTCAAACCCCAGGACTTCCGCCTGCTCAGTGAGTACGGTCCCATCCCGGGGGCCAACCTGACCGACTGGCCCATCGGCTACGCTGATCTGGAACCCTACTACACCCTGGTGGAGCGGGTAGTGGGTGTGTCTGGCAGCGTCACCCCGCATCCGCATCTGGAGCCCCGCTCCAACCCGGATTTTCCGTATCCACCGACCGCTGAGCACCCGGTCTCTGCCTGGATCGATCGGGCCTGCCGGGACCTGGGTCACCACCCCTTACGGGTGGCGCGGGCCATCCTGTCGCAGCAGGAGGGGGCGCGGGATGTTTGCTCCTATTCCGGATACTGCGGCAGCTATGGCTGCTCAACCAACGCCAAGGGCAGCGCCCGGGCTGCCCTGATCGAACCCGCGCTGGCCACCGGACACTGTGATCTGCGACCCCATAGCAAGGTGTATCGCCTGGAGAGCGACTCCAGGGGGCGGGTGGTTCAGGCGCACTACTACGATGCGCAGGGCGCGTCACGCAGCGTCTCGGCGCGGATCTTTGTCGTCGCCTGCCAGGCGATTGAGAGCGCGCGCCTGCTGCTCGCCAGTCCCGGTCCCGCCCACCCCGACGGTCTGGGCAATCGGTCCGGGCAGTTGGGACGCAACCTGATCTTCTCCGCCGGGGGCAGCGGCAGCGGGTATTTCACTTACGCCAAGCTGACCCCGGAACAGCAGGACCAGGTACGTACCCTGGGTCCCTTCGTCAACCGGGCCTTGCAGGACTGGTATGTGATCAACGATTCGCGATTCGCTTCTAGTCCGGCAAAGGGCGGTACCATCGATTTTCTCTTCGCCCACCCCAACCCGATGCCCCTGGCCAGCGGGCTACGCTGGCGTGACGGCGAGCTGCTCTGGGGCAAGCCGCTGAAGCGTAAACTGGAGCGTTGGTTCACCGAGGACCGTAAGCTGCTGTTCGAGGTGTTTTGCGACTGGCTGCCCAATGACGATTGCTTCGTCACCCTGGATCCCCGGGTCAGGGACAAATGGGGTTCGCCGGTGGCCAGGGTGCGGCTGGGCAGCCATCCCCACGATCTCAAGGTGGGCCGATACCTGGTGGAGCGGGGGCAGGAAGTGCTGCGCGCGATGAGACTCGACTGGGTCGGCGCCCGTGTCAGCGCCGCTCCGCCGCCCAATCTGGTGGCCGGCGGCTGCCGCTTCGGCAGGGATCCGCAAGCTTCGGTACTGGATCCCGACTGTCGGGTCTGGGGTGCGGACAACCTGTTCGTGTCCGATGCCTCTTTCATGCCCACCGGCGGTAGTGTCCCCTACACCTGGACGATCTATGCCAATGCCTTCCGGGTGGCGGATATCATTCGTCAGCAACTGGCCTGAAGTTCGACGGACAAAGCAATTATCTGCTTTATTGCGCGGCGTCCGGCTGAGGGATCACTCTGAAAATCACCAGCAGATAACAGGGGATCACTGGATTGTGGGGCGTGATGACATAAGCTTCTATTTCAGCAACAAGGAGGGCGTTCCATGTATCGGTCGCGAAACATACTCGTGCTTATGGTGATCTGGGTCAGCCTGATGTCGGGGTTGTCGGCGACATCCGTGTTGGCGGAAGGCGTCAGGATCACACCGCTGGGGAGCCATGACGGTGAGTTCTGCCGATTTGACCGGGCCCTGGTGCTGGAAGACCCGGATGGTACGCGAATACTCTACGATGCCGGCCGCACCGTCGCCGGTGCCGATGATCCTCGCCTGGGTAAGATCGATCTGGTGCTGGTCAGCCACATGCATGGGGACCATGTGGGGGACAAACGTATTGCAAAGACCAATGCGGGGAGTTGTGAGAATCCGCAACTGCCGGTCTCCGTGCTACCCAATACCAACAGTGTGGAGATCGCCCTGGCCCACAAGGCGGTGATCCTGACCGGCAGCGAGATGATGAAATTCTTCTCCAGTAAACTCGCATCCCTGGGCGGCGATCCGCAGCAATCCCAGGGGGTTCGCTTTGGCGGCTCAAAAAAAGTGGGTGGCGTCACCCTGACCACGGTACCGGCGGTTCACTCCAATGGCATCGCCGGATCCATGGTCGGCGGACAGCTGGGAGAACTGCTTGAAGCCTCGGGACTCACCGCCTATGCCGGACCGCCCACCGGGTATGTTCTGACCTTCTCCAACGGCCTGACCGTCTACCTGTCGGGGGATACCGGCATCACAGCGGAACAGGAAAAGGTGGTGCGGGATTACTACCACGCCAGGCTGGTGGTCATGAATATCGGAGACACCTTCACCACGGGGCCTGCCGAGGCGGCCTATGTGATCAATGAGCTGATCAAACCGGTTTCGGTGATCGCTTCCCACGCCAACGAAGCCGCCAGTCATGGAGGCAAACTGCTGCCGGGGAGCCGAACCGCGGAATTTACCGAAACGGTTCATGTCCCGGTCTATCTGCCCTTGAGCGGCATGCCGATGGAATTCTCCGCGCAGGGTCACTGCATGAACGGATGCAAGTCGCTATGAGCGCTTTGTGGCAGGCCGGGTAATTTCTAGACTCAAGCGTTAGCGTACTGCGTTGAAATCCGCCTCATGAGGCTCATTTCGTTGGGTAACCGAGCGGCCCACTAGAGCCAAGATCGGGAAGTATATTCGCATTTTCTGATTAACAGTGTCGCGATGGGCAGATCTTGATTCCAATGGTGATAAACTGAACTGTATATGTTTCCAAACGATCAGGTAACAGCGAAGTGTTGGAATCAGAGCGCCAGTTAATCGCCACATTCGAACAGGCGGCGGTCGGTTTGGCCCATCTCTTACCGAATGGGCGATGGCAGAGCGCCAATCGCAAATTTCGTCATATCGTCGGTTATTCACAGACCGAACTACGGAACCTGAGTTTCCAGGATCTGATCCACCCGGAAGATACAGGCACCGACCCGATTCAGGTTCGAAAACTGCTGGCTGGAGCGCTCGACAGCTACTCCTGTGAAGCGCGCCTTCTGAATAAGGATGGTCGTAGCCGATGGATTAGGATCAGTCTTACCCTGGTCAGAAGTGCGGATCGTCAGCCTGACTTCATCGTCACGGTCCTTGAAGAGTTGCCGTATCGGAAGCACGTAGAACCGGTGCTGCATGGCGGCGATGGTCGATCACACGTACTGAATAATGCGAAGAACGAAGGTATCGCCTGGCACGAATTGGTCTATGACGAGACAGGGGAGGCGGTCGATTACCGCATTCTTGGAGGCAATTCAGGCTACTTTGAAATCCTTGGGCGGTCGAAGGACGCACTAGTCGGGCATCTTGCTAGTGAGGTGTATGGTGAGTCTCCGCCGCCCAATCTGGATATATACCATCGGGCTGTAATATCCGGTGAGGAACAACGGTTCGAGATCACTCATCACAAGGAGGTCAAACGATTTACCGTTTTAGTGTTTTCAACGCAACGAGACCGGTTCACAACACTAATGACTGAGATTTCGTCATCCGGCGTCGCCGTGGGATTGGTTGGTCTCGCGGAGGGGGATTTTGCCCGTGATCAGCAAAATCTGAAATTGTTGATACGCACACTTCCGGACTTGGTCTGGCTCAAGGATACGAATGGAGTGTACCTGGCCTGTAATTCTGAATTTGAACGGTTCTTCGGCGCCCGCGAGGAGGAGATCGTGGGTAAGACCGATTACGATTTCGTTGACCCGGCGTTGGCCGATTACTTCAGGGAACGCGATCTTGAGGATCTGGCTGTAGAGGCGCCGACGAAGAACGAAGAATGGATTAGCTTCGCTGACGATGGCCGCAGAGCATTGATGGAGATCACTAAGATCCGCATGCTCGATGACACTGGCCGGATCGTGGGTGTTTTGGGTGTAGGACACGACATTACGGATAGGAAGCGCATCGAGCAGGCGCTGCGTGAAAGCAGTCAACGTTATGATGCCGTTCTGTCGACGACCAAGGATGGTTTCTGGCTGGTAGACAGCGATGCGCGACTGGTCGAAGTCAATGACATGTATTGCCAGTACACAGGATATTCGCGGGAAGAATTGCTGAAAAAAGCCATTTGGGAGATTGATGTTGATGAGACGCCCGAGAGTGTTGCGCGACGCCTCAAGTATTTTGAAAGTACGGGTAATGCGATTTTTGAGGCAAGGCACTGGTGTAAAGACGGCACGACTTGGGCTGTTGAGGTTTCGGTCAGTTACTCACCGATTCAGAGTGGACAGTATTTTGTCTTCATGCGGGATATTGTAGAGCGTAAGTTGATCGAGGATGCGCTGCGTAACGAAAGTCGTAAACTTAGGGATGCCAACCAGTTGGCGGGTATCGCGCACTGGGAAATGGATGTTGCGACCGGATCCGTCTACTGGTCACCCGAGATGTATGAAATTCTGCAATGCGATCCATCGGTGGATCCCACCAGGGTGCCGGAGGCAAACAAACATTTCGATGCAGAGAGTTGGCAGCGTCTGTCATGGGCAATCCAGCACTGCAGCGAATCCGGAGCATCCTATGAGTTGGATCTCCGGGTACCGTTAGCCGAAGGCGGTAGTCGCTGGGTAACCGCGCGTGGTCAGGCCATCTATGATGAGCGCCATCGTATCAGTGGCGTCAGGGGTACGGTGCAGGACATTACGCGAAGAAAGCAGGATGAGGAAAAAATTCAGCGCTTCGCCACTGTCTTCGAGCATGCGGCCTGGGGCATGGTCATTGTGGATGCCAAAACCGAATGTATCACTCATGTGAATCCCGCATTTGCAGCGATGCATGGATACCTCGCCGATGAACTGATCGGGCAGCCAGTGCGCATGATGTATGCTCCTGAGGTGCGGGATCAGGTCCCCCACTATATCGAACAGGCACATGAGAACGGGCACTTGCTGGTAGAGACGCTACACGTGCGCAAGGATGGAGGGTCTTTTCCATGCCGTATTGATGTTACTGTGTATACGGACAAAATGGGTAAGCCGTTGTTTCGAGCAGCTAACATAGAGGATATCACGGAAAGCCGTCGCACCCAGGATGCACTCCATGAGGCCGCAGAGCGATACCGTTCGGTGATTCAGACATCCCTTGATGGGTACTGGGTGCTCGATGACAAGGGCCGTCTCATGGAGGCCAATGCCGCATACTGTGGGATGTCCGGTTATACACTGGAAGAATTGCTGACGATGTCGGTCTGGGATCTCGATGTACTGCAATCCAAGCAGGACTACAATGCCAGTCTGCAACGTATCATGCATGAGAAGAGCATCATCTTCGAAACGCAACATCGCCGTAAAGATGGTGAGACCTGGGATGTTGAGGTGGTGGTCAGCTACGCGCCGATCCAGGGTGGACGTTTCTTTTGCTTCTTTCGTGATATCACGATCCGTAAGCGCGAACAGACTTTGGTGGCGCTCCGTCAGATGCTTACGGATCACCTCAAGGATTACAGTCAGGAGTCACTCATACGATACGCGCTCGATGCCGCGGAGTCGGGGACTGGTAGCGATGTGAGCTGCTTTCATATCATCGACGACTATCGGAATGGTGTTTCGCAGCGGGTATGGTCCACTCGTGCACTCACCAATGAACGTTTTCTGGAGGGCGGTCAATTACAGAATAAGCAGGAGGCCGTGCTTTCAGAATGTCTGAACACGCATGACGCGGTGATTCATAACGATAATGATCGCTTGGCGACCGGGGATGAACGTGTTTGGCAGTCTGCATGCCCACGTGCGCTTATCGCGCCGGTGATACGCGATGGTCACGTGGTCGCGGCGCTGTGTGTTTTCGGAAAATGCCGGTCGTACTCAGAACAAGACCTGAGTCTGGTTCGAGAGATCGCAAGTATTGCCCACGACTTTAGGGAGCGCAAGCGAGCAGAGGACCAGATTGAGTTCATGGCGTACTACGATGTGCTCACCCGGTTACCCAATCGAACGCTTCTATCCGATCGATTGCGTCAAGCCATGGCGCAAGCACATCGTTCAGGTCAATTGGTGGGAATCTGTTATCTGGATCTGGATGGTTTCACCCCGGTTAATGACCGCTATGGACATGAGGTCGGAGACAAACTGCTGGTGAGGATGGCGGCAAATGTGATGCAGTGTCTCCGCGAGGGAGACACTTTGGCGCGCATGGGTGGTGACGAGTTCGTGATACTGCTCACAGGCTTGAAATCAGCCTATGAATGTGACGATGTGGTCGAGCGAATTCTCGCGACCATTCAGGTGCCGATACAGATTGATCCGCATCGGGTGCACCTCTCCGCCAGTATCGGCATTACCCTGTATCCCACGGATGCTGTGGATGCGGAAACCTTGCTGCGTCATGCAGACCAGGCCATGTACGAGGCCAAAGCGACCGGAAAATCCAAATATCGTATCTATGATCCGATCAAGGATCAGAATGCGCTTGCATTGCGGCAGTTACTGGTGGAATTCGAGTCCGCACTGCAAAACGGACAACTGTTATTGCACTATCAACCAAAGATCGATCTGCGAACTGGAACGGTTATGGGTATGGAGGCGCTGATTCGGTGGAATCATCCCAAGCGGGGGGTTCTCTACCCGGCTGATTTTCTGCCCGCAATCGAGGATACGCCGCAGGAACTTGCCTTAGGTGAGTGGGTTGCGCGTAACGCGCTTGACCAGCACGTCGAATGGCGGGCGGCCGGCATGCCGTTGAGCATCAGCATCAATATCAGTCCACGTCAGATGCAAAAGATCGAGTTTGCGAATTTTCTTGCTGAGTTGTTGAAACGTTACCCGGAAGGTACCGCCGACAACCTGGAAATCGAAATGTTGGAGATAGCGGCCATCGGGGACATCGAAAAGGCGATTGCGGTCATGAATGCCTGCGCCAAACTGGGTATTCGTTTTTCACTCGATGATTTCGGCACCGGGTATTCATCCCTGACCTACTTTCATCGCCTGCCGTTTGATATCGTCAAAATCGATCAGCATTTTGTCAGGGACATACTCACCGATATGGGAGATCTCGATATTGTGGAGGGTGTATTGCGACTCGCCGATGTCCTGAAGCGTCCCGTGGTAGCCGAAGGTGTGGAATCGATTGAGATTGGAATGATCCTTCTGACTTTGGGTTGTCACTATGCGCAGGGCTTCGGTATCGCGCGTCCTATGGGTGCTGCTGATGTGGGGCCTTGGCTGAGTCAATGGCATAGTGCCAATCCCTGGCGGGAACTCATGTCAGAGTTCCAGGATGACCCGGGTCATTATCACACCAATGTCGCAATAATCAGTCATAAACTATGGCTTGAAGGTGTTGTGAGTTATGTACGAAATGACTCGGATGCCACTCCGCCCCCTTTGGGTGACAATGAATGCCGGTTTGCACAGTGGTATGCCGGGATTGGTCAGATACGCTATGGAGATAATCCCTGCTATGAACATATCGCCCAAGCTCATCATGCCGTTCACCAAATCGCAAGACGGATCATCAAACTCGTGGATTCAGGTGATCGTACTCAGGCTGAGCGCGCGTTACGGGATCTCTATGCAATGGCGGATAACATGAGTCAGTTGTTGCAAAGGGTGGCCGAGTAATGATGTCAAGGCAAAAAATCGTTCTGAGAAGAAGAGCCTGTTCTGATCTCTCGATCAAATGACGAATCGTCATCGAGATCAATAACGTGAACTCCGATGGCATGAGCGATCTAGGGTTTCAATGCGTGATTTCCAGGCAGGCAGTGCCGACTGAAGGAGCCCGCCTAAAGGCAAGAGCGAATTCCAAGGCTGGCTGTGTAGAAAAAAACAGCGCTTAGCAAAAGGACCATTAAAACAGTTTGTGATCCTCCCGTTTCTCTCCGGGTGATTTTGGATCGTCACAGTTGGCGGATTTGCTCGATTTGCCCGCCATAAAAAGGGCGGCAACCGCAACAACGAGCATCAGAATCAGGGAAAGGGCAATAAATGGGGAAGCTTCCATCGAAAAGACTCACGGGTTAAAAGGGTAAGGGTGTCATCCTGGCAGGCTGTCGAAATCAATGCTGACGGCGCATTTCGCTCTTAAAGTCCGACTCATGCTGCTCATTTACCCGTAAACGATGTTTATCAGTGAAGGTCAAGCAGTTCCATAGGTCAGTGAGTGGGATTCCAACAGTCTCCTCATGCTCGGGATTGTATCGAACACCCGATCAATCAACGAGTGTTTTGGCGGCGGAATTTAACCCCGCTTATTCCATTGTTTATCCCATTTTCCCTCCACAAACACAGGTCTATGCTCTGTGCAAGGTTATGCCCCCACCTTATACGATTTCAAAACCCGGGGTTTTTTTGGAGGATGAGACTGTGAAAACCTTTATTAATCGGTACCTTACCACGCTCTTTGTAGGGTTGTTCCTGGTAATGCCCCTGGCGACTTTTGCGGCCGGTTACGGCAAGCAGAAAGTGGTTTACCATATCAATTCTGATGATCCAAAACTGCAAAAGTCGGCCATGGGCAATATTCAGAATCACATCAACGCGGTCGGTGCCGAAAATCTGGATCTGAAAGTGGTGCTGCACGGTGACGGGCTTTCTCTGCTGATCTACCCCGACTCTCTGAGTAAGCTGACAAAGTTCGCACGCGCCAATGCCACCGATGAAATGACCGCGCGTATCGATGGATTGAAAAATCAGGGTGTTTCATTCGAGGTTTGCAACAACACCGTGAAGGGCCGCAATGTGGATGTTTCTACCGACCTCTATGATGTGGACTCAGAGGATATCGTCCCCAGTGGTGTCGCGGAGCTGGCGAATCTTCAGGCGCAGGGTTACACCTATATAAAACCGTAGTCAGAGCACTGGGTTGACCCGGTCAGCGGGTCAACCCGGTTGAGCTTGATTGTTCTACGTCGGATAGCAGATACCGGATGGCTTCCAGAATCACGAATGCAGGCGTTTCGTGGGGGAAGGCGAAGCGAAGCTCACCGGACTGGGTGATCAGGTAGGTCACCGCAGAGTGATCCACCGCATATCCTAGGCCCGAGCCTTGCAGGGGAACTACCCGGTACTGGGCGCCATACTGTTTCGCCACTGTGGCAATCTCTTCATCGCTACCCGTCACGCCGATCAGGTTGGGATGAAAGTATTGAACATATTCATCCAATCCCTGGTAACTGTCCCGTTTGGGATCGACACTGATAAACACCCCCCGCACGGAAGCTAATTCCTTAGACTCGAGTCCATTAAGAGCCTGGGTTATGATGGAGAGTGATGTCGGGCAGACGTCCGGACATTGCGTATAGCCGAAATAGAGCACGACCACTTTGCCTTTCAACTGACTGAGGCTGAAGTCACCCTGGCTGGAATGTAGATGAAATTCTCCACCGAGAAATGCCTGATCGAGATCGGGCGGGGGAATGGTGATCAGACTTTCACCTGAGGTGGCGGCCTGCGAGAAGAAAATAAATCCTAAAATTATCAGGCATACCTTTAGCATAGTATTTGTATATGGGTCTGGATCATTTTTCGTTGTCGGCACGCAAGGTTATAGCTGTAGAGCCAGCGTAACAGCATTGAGCGGTTGGTCATATTTTTGGAATATGGCACAGCGGGACAAGAACGCAATTCTCTTTATCTACGAAGTTTGATAAGAATTGTCTATATTGAACGCAATATGTCCTACTGAAAAGGGTGGTTAACCTTGAACGCTCGAATCGTTATTCAATGTCTCATTCTGTTGCTCCTGCCCATCGCTTCACAGGCCATGGAGCTGTCCTGGGTCGGCTGCGGTATCACCCGCAACGCCTTCATGGCGGATCTGGCCGAAGCCTACAAACAGAAAACCGGAGTCGATATCTCGATTTCCGGTGGTGGGGCAACCAAGGGCATCCGTAATGTCACAAGCAAGCAGGCGGATATCGGTGGCGCTTGTCGATTTCGACTTGATGGGAGTCGTGAAGAGGCGGGCGCCAACATGATTCCCGTGGCCTGGGATGCCCTGGTTGTGGTCGTACACAAATCCAATCCGGTGGATTCAATCAGCCTGAAGCAGCTGAGAAATCTCTATCTGGGTAAAATCAACAACTGGAAACAACTCGGGGGTAATAACCAACCCGTGGATTTACTGGTTCGAGAGGGCAAGATATCCGGAGTTGGTTATACCCTGAGACAGCATCTTTTCGATGATCCCGAGGTCGAGTTCAAGAGCAAGCATGTGTTCCCATCTTCAGGCCCCTTGGAGAAGGATGTTGAGAAGAATGCCAATGCGATTGCGGTGACCGGGATTGCGAGCGCCCACAAACGGGACTTCAAGATTCTCAAGCTGGAAGGACTGGAACCCAGCTTTGAGAACATCCGCACGGGTAATTACATCTTATACCGCCCTCTCTATCTGGTGCATAACAAGAGTTCGGTGAATAGCGAAGAATCCAGCCGCTTCATTCAGTTTGCCCTGGGGCCGGATGGAAGAGATGTGATTCGCAAGAACCGAGTTGTTCCCTATTTCGACGGGATGCTGTTGATACAGAAACGGATCGATCGTTGGAAAACGTTCCTCAGGGAGTCGTTGGCGCAAAATTCTTAACATCGGACCCAATGTCGGCGTGCCGATGCGCCATGATCAGGGATGATCGATATGTGTGAGGTGTGGTTTCCGTTCTTCTGGATGTCCGGATGAAGTGATGGTTCATAGGTAGTGCCTGTGTGTCATAAATGTCACTGATTGGTGAAAAAACCGCACAGAACATATATTGGAAGTATGATGTTCATCGAGAGAGACGAAGCGGCTAACCCGATCCGCTGCCTTTGAATCTTGATCAGCCCTAGGGATAAATCCTGTAACTTATCAGGAGGGCATTAACATGACCCAATATGGTTCCAATCCTCCAAAATACGTTAAGACCTGGGAGGCTCAGGGCGGGGTTGTAATCAGCAACCCTAACCTGGTGTTGCTGAGAGCGCATCCCGAATGGCGTCCGCAACCTTATGTGAGCTATCTGTGGGCAATGCCGAACCAGGACGACCTGTGTATCGGTATTGAAACCCAGGTGGCATCCGAGCACACCCGTGAAGTGACCGATCCCAGTCGTCAGGGATACGGACACCCGACCCTGACAGGCGGTGGCAATGCCCTCTATGGGGGGGAATTACTCTATAAACCCGCACGTGGCGGATGGTTGATCAATGGCGCCTCAGGGCGATTCGGGCGCAGCGGTGTACCGGTGATCCATGGTATGAGGATGCGACAGGCGCAGAAACTCTTTCTCGAACTCATCAACCTCCCGGTTGTGATCGACGAGTATGAGGTGAGAAACGGCTGACAGAGGCTGTGACGAAAATCGAGCCAGCCTCTGCGAAGCCATCGGTATGGGGCTTCAGCATCCAGGGTTCGTACCTCAATCACGCGCTTGGAATCAACGGTGCTGTTGAGATAAGCCGTATCCATAAGCTCCTCCGATTGTGATTAAAGAATCTTGAAAAGAGATGCTTTCGTACTATACGACTGCGATCACCGATGGGTATTCTTGAAAAAATCCATGTTGAAATCGGCGAAATCATAGGTAAAAGGTGAACTGAATATCAGAGCTGAAAAATTATGGGCTCTCCGATAACGGTCTGGCAATCATTTGCGTTGTGCCATATGCTGGGTTGAACGCCGCTGTCGCCCAATGGACAGTCAATGTTAACCGCCAAGCGGGGACATTAGAGTAGTTTCAGCGGTTAAAGGGTACTGTCCACTCACCCTGTATTATTGTGGTAAACGCTCCAATATCTGCGTATGCTTCGGCCTGCTCTTATAGACGGACTGTAGTGGTATGTTTGAACATAAACGTCGCCTATTGATTATCATCAGTGTGCTGTTGATCGCTGGATTTTTTATTACCAGTTTTGCCGGTTACCTGATATCGCTCGAATCGCTGCGACGCCATGTTGTGGATGCCGAATTGCCACTGACCAGTGACAACATCTACTCAGAGATACAGCGGGATCTACTTCAGCCTATTTTCGTCTCTTCACTCATGGCTTCCGATACCTTTCTACGCGACTGGGTCATTCGTGGGGAGCAGGACCAGTCTGAGATCACTCGATATCTCAGTGAAATACAAAATAAGTACAATGCCGTTACGGCGTTCTTCGTTTCCGATCGGACACACAACTACTACCATACAAATGGGCTGTTAAAGAAAGTTAATCCGCAAAATGCGCGTGATGATTGGTATTTTCGTGTGCGAGATCTCGATAGTGACTATGAGATCAATGTTGATGTGGATATGGCCAACGACGACGCATTGACCGTATTCGTTAATTATCGTGTCTTTGACTATGAAGGTCGGTTTTTAGGCGCCACGGGGATCGGTCTGACTGTGGATTCGGTCGTAAAGAGCATAAACCGATATCAATCCACCTATCATAGAGATATCTTCTTCATCGATCACAAGGGAAAGGTCAAGATCGCCAGTGGGGCGACCCAGGTAGATGCGGCCTATCTACAGGACATTGGGCAGCGGATACTCCATACAATCGCTGATGCTGAGGCAGGCACCTTGCCGCTCGCAATTGACGGTAAGAATCTGATCGTCAATGTACGCTACATAGACGAGTTCAACTGGTACCTGCTCGTCGTGAATAATGAAATTGTGGGTCATAACGAACTATTGGACAGCCTGTGGATCAGCTTTGGTGCGTGCGTTATTGTTCTTATCATCGTGCTTTTCATCATAAACAAAACCATCTCCAGTTATCAGGTCGAAGTCGAGCGGTTGGCCACCTATGACAAATTGACCGGACTGCTTAACAGGCAGGCGATGGAAATTATGTACAGCCAGATAACACGGGAGTTGAAACGCAGTCCCGGCACGCTGTCTGTGATCCTCTTTGATATCGATAAATTTAAGTGGATCAACGACACGATGGGGCATTTGGCGGGAGATGTCGTATTACAGCATCTTGCCAAAATATGCAGTTCCCGTTTACGAGAGTCCGATATCATATGTCGATGGGGTGGAGAAGAGTTTGTCGTTCTGGCGAAAAACTGTACGCTTCAACAAGCGGAAAATATTGCTGAAGAGTTGCGCCTCTCTGCATTGAACAATCCAACGTCGTTTCAGGGAGAACAGATTCGAATCACCATCAGCGCCGGAGTGACCGAGCACAAGGATCATGAGAGTCAGGAAGAAGTTTTCGAACGGGTAGACCGAGCGTTGTATCAGGCAAAAGAAAGCGGCAGAAATAAGATAGTCTCCATATCGCCTTGATCATTCGGAAATAAGAGATTTGTCTGGATGGATGAGCTTTACATTTGGGTAATAAGTTTTGTACTTTTCAATGTCTCTGGTTATTAAACCGAACTGAGAAACTGAAGCATGTGCTCCAATAAAAAGATCAGGTAACGGAGAGTTCTTGGTGCCTTTATTCTTTGCGTAATTTAAAAAAACTTTCCCTGTAAGAAATAGTGCCTCTCTTGGCATTTCTAATACTTTGATCTCTAGGTTGCCAAGCGCCGCCTCAACTTCTTCAATTTTGTTGAATCCGATAGAGACTTCAGTGTATATAACTGAATTAATATATAAAGTATTTGTTCGGCTGAATATTTCTAGCGTATATTCTGACCAGTTTGCCCAATTTTCATCATCTGTAAATAAATCCAACAAAACACATGAATCAACAAGAATACCCTTCACTATGATTCTCTGGTTAGTTTCATTATCTCATCGGTAGACATATTAGCCGAGGCAATACCTCTGAGTTTTTTGAATTTTCCACTTATTGAAGGGTTGTCCGTTTTTACGATATAAAACCGACCTGCTTCTTCAACAAATTCAATTTCAGTTTCGGGAGATATCCCAAGAGCTTCTCTGACGTCTCTTGGGATAGTCACCTGCCCTTTTGTTGTAACGCGCATGTAATCTGACTCCTGCGAAAAGTAATACAACTATAGTATTACTTTTGCTGAACTGCTAATTTTGATGAGCAGTGCAATTTCATACACAGTTCCAGAAAACTCCAGCCATATCCGGCATAAGTGCGCTTTGGTGTTTGGCGTCGATGTAGGAACCGAATGCGTTAGCAGCGCACGTACGGATCTGTGCTGGGGGAGGCTGCCATACACAACCTTTCAGGCTATGTATGGCAGGGCACTACGGCCACTACAACAAATAATTGATGGGTGTCCTGATTTGCTGTGTCCTGGGGTCTTATGATGGGTGTTCGGTTAGCACCATTGAGATGGCGCATCACTTTAGACAGGTGTCTCTAAGTTGATCAGCCTGCCAGGGCTTTCAGGACGGCCTGCGGTTCTTTTTCAACTACGTTGAGTAGAACTAGTGCTGGACCATGTGGGACACGATCCCCTCGTTCCCAGTGGCGCAGTGTACTAACGCTAATACCAAATGCAGAGGCAAATTCATTCTGACTCATCCCCATTTTAGTTCGGACATTTTTGACATCGATTGGCGAAAACTCATGCACTACGGCCTCGGGGTGTTTGCCTTCGGAGTAGGCTACAGCCTCTTCCAACCCTTTCTTGATGCTATTAAATATTTCAGACATTTCTTTCACCATAATTCTTGGCCAAGATGCTTGTTAATTTGGCCAATTCATTCTGTTCAGCCTTTGAGAGATTTGCCTTTTCGCTTTTACCGAACACAGTTAATAGGAACAGCGGAATTGATTCGTTGTGGTAATAGTATATGACGCGTACACCATCACTCTTCCCTTTGTTGCCAGATGCCCATCTGAATTTTCGGACGCCTCCGGTGCCTTACATGATCACGCCGGCCTGGGGGTGAGCAGCTAAGTAGCTAGTGTCCTGTCCGATTAATTCGTTTAAGTACGCTGCTTACGGATTCAATGATCTCGTCAGCTGACTTCGTCCATCGAAAGGGTTTCGGTTCTTCATTGTGAAGCTCCAGGTAGTCACGGATTGCACTTTCAAGAGCCG
>JBNLFS010000117.1:0-10412 GCA_050305635.1 Candidatus Thiodiazotropha sp.
TGCGCTAACCCGACCTACGATCTAGTGCAGTGAATGCTTAATGATTGGTTGCAGGAACAAGCGGTTGTCACCCACTGAATTTGTTCCGCGCATTCCCTCTCCCCTCGCGGGAGAGGGGGATTGAAGCCAGGCGGCGCGGCCGCGCCGCACACCTCAATTCAAAATTCAAAATTCACAATTCCTTATAGATCTCCGCCCCCTGCCGCTTGAACTCCACCGCCTTCTCCTCCATGCCCTGCTGAAGCGCCTGCTCCTCAGCCACCCCGTGGGAACGGGCGTAGTCGCGTACGTCCTGGGTGATCTTCATGGAGCAGAAGTGGGGACCGCACATGGAGCAGAAGTGAGCCACCTTGTGGGCCTGATGAGGCAGGGTCTCGTCGTGGAACTCCATGGCCCGCTCAGGATCGAGGCCGAGGGCGAACTGGTCGTCCCAGCGGAACTCGAAGCGCGCCTTGGACATGGCGTTGTCCTGCAGTTGCGCCCCCGGAAAGCCCTTCGCCAGATCGGCCGCGTGGGCGGCGATCTTGTAGGTGATAATGCCTTCGCGCACGTCGGCCTTGTTGGGCAGGCCCAGGTGCTCCTTGGGGGTGACGTAGCAGAGCATGGCGGTGCCGTACCAGCCGATCTGCGCCGCGCCGATGCCGGAACTGAAATGGTCGTAGCCGGGAGAGATGTCGGTCACCAGGGGTCCCAGGGTGTAGAAGGGCGCCTCGAAGCAGTCGCTCAGCTCCTTGTCCATGTTCTCCTTGATCATCTGCATCGGTACGTGGCCGGGACCCTCGATCATCACCTGCACGTCGTGTTCCCAGGCGATCTTGGTCAGCTCGCCCAGGGTCTCCAGCTCGCCGAACTGGGCCGCGTCGTTGGCGTCGGCCAGGCAGCCGGGTCGCAGCCCGTCGCCGAGGGAGAAGGCCACGTCGTAGGCCTTCATGATCTCGCCGATCTCCTCGACGTGGGTATAGAGGAAGTTCTCCTGGTGGTGCGCCAGGCACCATTTGGCGAGGATCGAGCCGCCCCGGGAGACGATGCCGGTAACCCGCTCGGCGGTCAGCGGCACGTAGCGCAGTAGCACGCCGGCGTGGATGGTGAAGTAGTCGACCCCCTGCTCGGCCTGCTCGATCAGGGTGTCGCGCATGATCTCCCAGGTCAGCTCCTCGGCCTTGCCGTTGACCTTCTCCAGGGCCTGGTAGATGGGCACGGTGCCAATGGGCATGGGGGCATTGCGCAAAATCCACTCTCGGGTCTCGTGGATGTTGTCGCCGGTGGAGAGGTCCATCAGGGTATCGCCGCCCCAGCGGGCCGACCAGGCCATCTTCTCCACCTCTTCCTGGATGGACGAAGTGATGGCGCTGTTGCCGATGTTGGTGTTGATCTTCACCCGGAAGTTGCGCCCGATGATCATCGGCTCCAGCTCCGGATGGTTGATGTTGGCCGGAATGATGGCGCGGCCGGCGGCCAGCTCCTGGCGGACGAACTCGGGGGTGATCTCGTCGGGGATATTGGCGCCGAAGGCCTGGCCGGCGTGCTGGCGCAGCAGCTTGGCGTAGCGGGGATCCTCCCGCAGGGCCTGCAGCTGGCAGTTTTCGCGGATCGCGACGAACTCCATCTCCGGGGTGATGAGGCCCTGGCGGGCGTAGTGCATCTGGGTCAGGTTACGACCCGGTTTGGCCCGGCGGGGGGCGCGGATGTGCTCGAAACGCAGGTGCGCCAGTTTCGGGTCGTCCTGACGCGCGCGGCCGTACTCGGAGGTCGGGCCATCCAGCGGCTCGGTGTCGCCCCGCCCCTCGATCCAGGGGGTGCGCAGTTCAGGCATGCCTCTCAGCAGATCGATCTTCTGCTCCGGGTCGGTGAAGGGACCGGAGGTGTCATAGACCGGAATCGGCGGATTCTCCTCGGCGCCGAAGCTGGCGGCGGTGGCCTCCTGGCTGATCTCGCGCATCGGCACCCGGATATCGGGGCGGGAGCCTTCCACGTAGATCTTACGGGACTTGTAGAAGGGACGCGTCACCTCCTCGGAGAGGCTGGCGGTCTTCTGGATGAAATCTTCTGGAATGGCGCTCATGGGATAAACCTCGTTGGGACGAAGAGCGCCAGGGACCCATCGGGGTTCAGCTTCCCTCCGCCGGCATGATCCGGATCAGGTATATAAGGGTCTTTCTCAGTCCACACAAACTCTGTGCAGACACCCCCAGCCAGTGATATCGCCGAAGTATAACCAATTTAACGGCCCATGTCCGATCAATTCAGTATGATTTGCATCATCGGTAAACCCAACAAACAACTACAAATCAGATGGTTAAACAGAGGCGGATTAGCCACAGGATAAAAATCCGGCGGATGACTCCATGTCCGATCGGTGTACCCGTTGCGATTCCGAAAATCTTGCCCGACGCCTGCAAAATCCGTAGTCTAGGCCTTCTGCCTTTTAAGACCCCTATAAGATCCAGGAAATTTCGCATGATGGCCAGCCGCTCTGAAATCGCCCGATTCAACATGGTGGAACAACAGATCCGCCCCTGGGAAGTCATCAATCCCCGGGTACTGTCACTCATGGAAACCCTCCCCAGGGAGGCATTCGTCCCCGGGGAATACACGGATCTTGCTTATGCGGATATCGAGATCCCGATCGGCCAGGGCCAGCGCATGATGTTTCCACGCATCGAAGCCCGGCTGCTGCAGGCACTCGACCCTCAACCCGATGAGCGGGTCCTGGAAGTGGGCACGGGCAGTGGCTATCTGACCGCCTGCCTGGCGCACCTTGCCCGTCAGGTCGTCTCCATTGATCTGCACCCGGCGTTCACTGAAAGCGCTGCGGAAAAACTGGCTCAGCAACAAATCAAGAACGTCGATCTGCGCACCGGGGATGCCCTTGCGGAGCCCATCGCGGATGCGCCGTTCGACATCATCGCGATCACCGGGTCCCTGCCGACCCGGGAACAGGCGGACATCTTCTGCCGGCAACTCGCCCCCGGGGGCCGGCTGTTCGTGGTCACCGGCAGCGCCCCTGTCATGGAAAGCCTGCTGATCACACGGGATCGTGCCAACAACCTTCAAGAGGAGCCTCTTTTCGAAACCGAGCTGTCCCCCCTGGAGCATGTCATCACTCCAGTGGCGTTTGAATTCTAACCCCCGGTTGTTGCATTACAGAGGAGTCGGCAGCACAGGGGATAACACAACAAAAGATATAGAGAGGGAGATCATGAGCGTGAACAAAAGCACACTACCGCTGACTCATGCGGCAACCAGTCAGTTCCTGATCATCAACACGCAGGAAAAACTCACCAAAGCCATGCCCCCCGAGGACATGGAAAAAATGGTTCCCAACATCATCCAGCTCAGCAAGGCGGCCGGTCTGCTGGGTGTTCCCATCATCCTTTCCGAACACTATGGCAAAGGCCTCGGCAACACCTTGTCTGAGATTGCCGCGCATCTGCCCCCCCACACCCGGGCCAAGGACAAACTCACCTTCTCCTGTTGCACCGCCCCCGGTTTCGAGGAGGAACTCTCGGAACACCAGGAGCGTCGGCAGATCGTGATCGCCGGTCTGGAAGCCCACATCTGTATCCTGCAAACCGCCGCCGGTCTGCAACAGTGGGGTTACCAGGTTTTCGTCGTGGAAGACGCCATCGCCTCGCGCAAACCGGCCCACCGGGACAACGCGATCAACCGCATGCGTCAGGGCGGCGTTCAGATCACCAACATGGAGTCGATCATCTTCGAATGGATGGGTGACGCCAATCACCCCAAATTCAAGGAGATCTCACAGCTGGTGCGTTGAGGATTCAACCCGGGTCGAAACAGATCGCCCCGGCCACAAAAAAAAGCCCGGCAGTGCCGGGCTTTTTTTTACCTGTCAGATTACAGGATGCGCATCAAGCCTTCTGTCTGCGAC
The DNA here is from genome assembly GCA_050305635.1 of Candidatus Thiodiazotropha sp. Classification (GTDB taxonomy): domain Bacteria; phylum Pseudomonadota; class Gammaproteobacteria; order Chromatiales; family Chromatiaceae; genus Thiodiazotropha. The sequence continues at coordinate 3,893 of JBNLFS010000117.1, forward strand.
GCGACCAGCTGACGAAACCAGCCAGCGCGGAACCGAACAGCCAGATGGCGGGTGGGACAGGGACGGCGGAGATATCAGTGAGGGTGTAGTACGCAGCACCACCTCCTGTCGCATCCGTATCCAACGTTAAATCGAGAGCAAGAGTGCCGGAAAAGGTAAGCGGCGCAACAGGGAGTGCAGCGTTACCACTAAACCAGCTATCGTTAGCAATGATGTCCAGGTAGGTACCCGAGTAGGTGCTTGAAGGGTTGATGTACAACTCATCACCGAGCAGCGAGGCATTGAACTGAATATTGTCTGAAATTTCGACAAGAGCGCTCGTAAAATTGAACGCTAAGCCATCATAGACCCCCCCGGAAACCACGCCACTTAAAAACCCGGCGTCGGGGAAGGAACCCGGAAAACTACCGCTCGGCGATGTACTTGTATTCCAACCAAAGGTTCCGACTATCGTTGAGTCAAAACCGTCTGAGGCCGAGTAGTTATAACTGACCAGTGCCGCGGACGACGAGGCCGATACCAACATAGCAATCAAAAAAAGCAGACTTCGAATTTTCATCGATCTATCCCCATTCCATTTTATATGAGCAGATGTTTCGTCCGTAAAAGACTTGTCGTAACCGACTTCCTCACATCCAGATAAATGAGCGGTAACCCTTAATCGTTGTTGGTTCAGGCATTTCCCATCTTCGGTCATGATGAGAATCACGCGCATTTTATAGGGATCATAAATACCCCATTGCCATTGTTCAAGAGCGGAAAGGGGCGGTCACAGAGGTTTCATCAGAATTTAATGACGGAAACTGCTCGTAAAACAGCCATACTCACAGGTGTGCCGAGCGTATCAGCGCAAAAAGTGTCGACATATTTTGAAAATGAGTCTATAAATAACCGATCGACACCCCATTAAAACCACAATATGTCGACACATTAACGCCAAACCCAAAGGAGCCTTTCCCATGAGTCACTATGCCGAGATCTATCGACGCTCGCTCGAAGACCCCGATTCATTCTGGGGAGAAGCCGCCCAGGCCCTCCATTGGCACAAACCCTGGGACAAGGTCCTGGACCTGCAGTCCAAACCGACCCCCCGCTGGTTTCCCGGCGGTGAGTTCAACACCTGTTACAACGCCCTTGACCGCCATGTGGAGGCCGGACACGGTGATCGTCTGGCTCTGATCTACGACAGCCCGGTCACCGGCCAGAAACAGCAATACACCTACCAGGAGATGCGCGACACCGTGGCCCGATTGGCCGGAGCCATCGCCGCCAACGGGGTTGGCAAGGGCGACCGGGTCATCGTCTATATGCCGATGATCCCTGAGGCCGCCATCGCCATGCTCGCCTGCGCCCGCATCGGCGCGATCCACTCCGTGGTATTTGGCGGCTTCGCGGCCAAGGAACTGGCCACGCGGATCGACGACTGTCAGCCGAAGATGGTGCTTTCCGCCTCCTGCGGCATCGAGCCGAGCCGCCAGGTAGCCTACAAGCCCCTGCTCGATGAGGCCATCGAACTGGCCCGCCACAAACCTGAAACCTGCATCATCAAACAACGCCCCCAACTCACCGCGGAACTGCAACAGGGCCGCGACCTGGACTGGGACGCGGTACTTGAAGTCGCAATCCCCAGTGAATGCGTACCGGTAGCCTCCACGGACCCGCTCTACATCCTCTACACCTCGGGCACCACCGGCCAGCCCAAGGGGGTGGTGCGGGATAATGGCGGCCATGCCACCGCCATCCTCTGGTCGATGAAGCACATCTACAATGTGGAACCCGGGGATGTCTACTGGGCCGCCTCCGACGTGGGCTGGGTGGTGGGCCACAGCTACATCATCTACGGCCCCCTGCTGGCCGGCTGCACCACCGTGATCTATGAAGGCAAACCGGTGGGCACCCCCGATCCGGGCGCCTTCTGGCGGGTGATCAGCGAGTATGGCGTGAAGGTACTGTTCACCGCCCCCACCGCATTCCGCGCCATCAAGAAGGAAGATCCCCAGGGCGCCTACATGTCGCGTTACGACCTGAGCGGGATGACCACCCTGTTCCTCGCCGGCGAGCGCTGCGATCCCGACACCCTGCACTGGGCCGAGACCATGCTGCAGAAACCGGTCATCGACCACTGGTGGCAGACCGAGACCGGCTGGGGCATCGCCGCCAACCCCATGGGCATAGAACCGATGCCGGTAAAGGCGGGCTCGCCCACCGTGGCCATGGTCGGTTATGACGTGCGCATTCTGGACGATCAGGGAAATGAGAGAGCGCCCGGAGAGATGGGCGACATCGTCATCAAGCTGCCGCTGCCCCCCTCCTGCCTGCCGACCCTGTGGAACAATGAACAGCGTTTCGTCGACGCCTATCTGCGCGTTCATCCCGGCTACTACCTGACCGGTGACGCAGGTTACAAAGACGAGGACGGCTACCTGTGGATCATGAGCCGCACCGACGACGTGATCAACGTGGCCGGGCACCGGCTCTCCACCGGGCAGATGGAGGAGGTGCTGGCGGGCCATCCCGATGTAGCGGAGTGTGCCGTGATCGGCGTCCACGACGACCTCAAGGGCCAACTGCCGCTGGGATTGGTGGTGCTGAAGTCGGGGGTTGATCGTCCGGCGGACGAACTCGCCAGAGAACTGGTCAGACGAGTGCGGGAGCAGATCGGTCCGGTGGCCGCGTTCAAGCACATCTCCATTGTCAAACGCCTGCCCAAGACCCGCTCGGGCAAGATCCTGCGGGGCACCATGGTGAAGATCGCCGACGGGAACGAGTGGAAGATGCCGGCGACCATCGACGATCCTTCGATCCTGGATGAGATCTCGACCTCGCTGAAAGAGATCGGATACGCGAATAACTGAAAGAGTTTTGAGTGGTGAGTTTTTAATTTTGAGTTGAGGGTGTTCGCTGCGCTCACGGTTTTTGTTCCCCCTCTCCCAGGCCCTCTCCCGCAAGGGAGGGTGTTGTAAAAGGGGTTTTGTGAAAGAACCGTAGGTCGGGTTAGCGCAGCGTAACCCGACAAAAATGGACATTTTCCTGCCGTTCGTCGGGTTACGCTGCGCTAACCCGACCTACGAATCGGACTTTCGCGACAACCTCCCTTGCGGGCCGGGGAGAAGGGGAACAAAAACCGTGAGCGCAGCGATCACCACAACTCAAAACTCATCACTAAAAACTCAAAACTTCTTCATGGCGTTTTTATACAAATGCAAAACAGCTCAACCATCAACACTGCCGAGCCGATCAGCATCACCCTGACCGATCGCCTTTTCGATGCCCTGCAACGGGCCATCGTCGAAGGCGAGATCCCCCAGGGCAGCAAGATCAGCGAGCCGGAACTGGCGCGTCAGCACGGGGTCAGCCGCGGCTCCCTGCGCGAGGCCATCGCCCGTCTGGAAGCTCGCAAACTGGTGGAACGCAAACCCAACCTGGGGGCGCGGGTGGTGACCCTCTCCTATGAACAGCTGATCGAGATCTTTCAGTTGCGCGAGGCGCTGGAGGGCATGGCCGCCCGTCTGGCGGCACAAAACATGTCCGAGCAGGAGATTGAGGAATTGCGGGTACTGCTCGATCAACACGGTGAGCAGATCGCCGAGCAGCATGGCCAGGCCTATTTCCAGAAACAGGGTGATCTGGATTTCCATTACCGCATTGTCCAGGGCAGCAAGAACCGGCAGTTGATCAGCCTGTTGTGTGACGACCTGTACCACCTGTTACGCATGTACCGCTACCAGTTCGGCATGCGCAGCAAGCGCTCCCAGCAGGCCTACGATGAGCACCACTATCTACTCAACGCACTGGCTGCGCATGATGCGGAGATGGCGGAGCTTTTGATGCGGCAGCATATCCGCTCGTCGCGGCGCAATGTGGAAGAACTGTTGTTGGAGAAGCAATGAGATACAAGTTTTGAGTTATGAGTTTTTAGTTTTGAGTTGATGTGTTCGCTACGCTCACGACCTTTTACTTCCCTCAACCTGGGAAAGAGGGAGGCACTGAGCAAGGTCAGTCACGTTAGAGAGCTTGTGTCGTCAAACCGGCACCACACTCGAAAAGTAAGTTCCCTCTCCCTCTGGGCCAGGGTGAGGGTATAGAAAACCGTGAGCGTAGCGAACACATCAACTCAAAACTCATCACTAAAAACTCAAAACTGATTCACATCGATACGAGGATATGAAATGACCAACCATCAAAACCCAGGCGCCCGCTTCCGCGCCGCCATCGAGCAAGAAAAGCCCCTGCAGTGCGTGGGCGCGATCAACGCCTACCATGCCCGGCTTGCGGAAGCTTCCGGTTACCGTTCCCTGTATATCTCGGGGGGCGGGGTGGCCGCGGGTTCCTGCGGCATTCCGGATCTGGGCATCACCACCATGGAAGACGTGCTGACGGATCTGCGACGCATCACCGATGTCACGGAACTGCCGGTGCTGGTCGACATCGATACCGGCTGGGGTGGCGCTTTCAACATTGCGCGGGCCATCCGCAGTATGAACAAGTTTGGTGCCGCCGCGGTGCACATCGAGGACCAGGTGCAACAGAAACGCTGCGGCCACCGGCCCAACAAGGCGATCGTCTCCCAGCTCGAGATGGTCGACCGTATCAAGGCGGCGGTGGACGCCAAACTGGACGACGATTTCGTGGTCATGGCGCGCACCGATGCGCTGGCCGTGGAAGGCATGCAGTCGGCTATCGACCGGGCCTGCGCCTGCGTCGAGGCGGGTGCGGACATGATCTTTCCCGAGGCAATGACCGAGCTCGATCAGTACCGTGAGTTCGTCGCCGCGGTGAAGGTGCCGGTGCTGGCCAACATCACTGAGTTCGGCTCCACCCCGCTGTTCACCGTGGACGAACTGGCGGGCGCCGGCGTAAGTATCGCCCTATACCCACTGAGCGCATTCCGCGCCGCCAATGCCGCCGCGTTGAACGTCTACCAGACCCTGCGCACCGAAGGCACCCAGAAGAACGTCATCGATACCATGCAGAGCCGTATGGATCTGTATGACTATCTCGGTTATCACGACTTCGAACAGAAGCTGGATTCGCTGTTTGCTTCGGAGGAACAGGATTAGGAATTTTGAATTGTGAATTTTTAGTTTTGAATTGATGTGTTCGCTTTGCTCACGGTTTTCTATCCACTCTCCCTCTGGAAGAGCGTCAGAGTGACTGGATCAACAATCAGTGAGCGTAGCGAACACCACAATTCATAATTCAAAATTAAAAATTCAAAACTAACAATCAACCATCGCGACATAGGAGGATATCCATGAGCGAGCCCAACCAAGTTCTGCCCAAGGCGAAGAAGTCGGTCGCCCTCTCCGGTACCGCCGCCGGTAACACCGCCATCTGCACCGTCGGCCGCACCGGCAACGACCTGCACTACCGCGGCTACGACATTCTCGACTTCGCCGAAACCGCCGAGTTCGAGGAGATCGCCTACCTGCTGATCCATGGCGAGCTGCCGACACAGGCCGAACTCAAGGCCTACAAGACCAAGCTCAAGTCCATGCGCGGCCTGCCCCAGGCGGTGAAACAGGCGCTCGAGGCGATCCCCGCCTCCGCCCACCCGATGGATGTGATGCGCACCGCCTGCTCGGTGATGGGCAGCTGCATTCCGGAGAAAGAGACCCACCCCGCCTCCGAGGCTCGGGAGATCATCGACCGCCTGATGGCCAGCTTCGGCTCCGCCCTGCTCTACTGGTACCACTACGCCTTCAACGGCAAGCGCATCGATGTGGAGACCGACGACGACTCCATCGGTGGTCACTTCCTGCACTTGCTGCATGGTGAGAAACCCAAGGAGTCCTGGGTGCGCGCCATGCACACCTCCCTGGTGCTCTATGCCGAACACGAGTTCAACGCCTCCACCTTCACCGCCCGGGTGGTGGCCGGCACCAACTCCGACATGTACTCCGCCATCACCGCCGCCATCGGCGCCCTACGAGGTCCCAAGCACGGTGGCGCCAACGAGGAGGCGTTCCGCATCCAGAGCCGCTACCGCGGCGCCGATGAGGCGGAGGCCGACATCCGCGAGCGGGTCGGACGCAAGGAGATCGTGATCGGTTTCGGCCACCCGGTCTACACCGTGGGCGATCCTCGTAACGAGGTGATCAAACGGGTCGCCAAGGGACTCTCGGAAGAGGCCGGCAACATGACCATGTTCAACGTCGCCGACCGTCTCGAAGCGGTGATGTGGGAGATCAAGAAGATGTTCCCCAACCTGGACTGGTTCTCCGCCGTCTCCTACAACCAGATGAACGTACCCACCGACATGTTCACCCCCTTGTTCGTCATATCCCGGGTCTCCGGCTGGGGCGCGCATGTCATCGAACAGCGTGAGGACGGCAAGATCATCCGTCCCTCGGCTAACTACACCGGGCCGGAGAATCGGCAGTTCGTGCCGATCGATAAAAGACGATGAAAGAAGTTTTGAGTTTTTAGTGATGAGTTTTGAGTTGTTGAGTGCGCTTTGCGCACGGCGTTCGCCCCCCTCTCTCTGGCCCTCTCCCGCAAGGGAGGGTGTCGTAAAGGA
>JBNLFS010000118.1:0-4035 GCA_050305635.1 Candidatus Thiodiazotropha sp.
TTCGCCTCGACGGCCACCCCGGGACCGGTGCCCCGGGGATAGCGGATCATCGCCGGTCCTTCATAGGCATAGCCGGTCTGCAGCAATCGGGCGCATTCGTTCTCGTCGCCGGGCGCCATCACGATCAGGTTGGGGATCGGACGAACAAAGCTGAGATCGAAACTGCCCGCATGGGTGGCGCCGTCCGCACCGACCTGACCGGCCCGGTCCACCGCCAGGGTCACATCGAGATTCTGTAGCGCCACATCGTGAATCAGCTGATCGTAGCCCCGCTGCAGAAAGGTCGAGTAGATGGCCACTACCGGCTTGAGCCCCTCGCAGGCCAGGCCCGCGGCGAAAGTCAGGGCGTGCTGCTCGGCGATACCCACATCGAAATAGCGTTGCGGGAAGCGCCGCGAGTACTCCACCATGCCGGACCCCTCACACATCGCCGGGGTGATCGCCACCAGCTTTTCATCCTGCTCCGCGGCGCTGCAGAGCCAGGCGCCGAACACCTGAGTGTAGGTTTTTTGCCCACCGCCCTTTTTCATTTCACCCGTATTAGGATCGAAGGGGGTGACGCCATGATAGACACAGGGGTCCTCCTCCGCCGGGACGTAGCCCCGTCCCTTCTGGGTGACCACGTGGAGCAGTCGGGGGCCGCGCATGTGGCGCATGTTGTGCAGGGTCGCGATCAGGGTATCGAAATCATGGCCATCGATGGGACCGATGTAGTTGAAGCCCATCTCCTCGAACAGGGTACCGGGCATGACCATGCCCTTCATATGCTCCTCCCACTTGCCCACCAGATCACTGAGCTGGTGCGGGAGATGGCTGAGCGCCGACTTTCCACCTTCTCGCATGCTGGTGTAGACCTTGCCCGAGAGCAGTCTCGCCAGATGATTGCTGAAACCGCCCACCGGTTTGGAAATCGACATGTCATTATCGTTGAGGATCACCAGCAGGTCCTGATCCAGGGCTCCGGCCTGGTTGAGGGCTTCGAAGGCCATCCCGCCCCCCATGGCCCCGTCGCCGATGACCGCCACCACCTTGCGGTTTTCACCCTTCTGCCGGGCGGCTACCGCCATGCCCAGGGCTGCGCCGATCGAGGTGCTCGAATGCCCCGTACCGAAGGTGTCGTATTCGCTTTCGCTGCGTTTGGGAAAACCGGACAGGCCGCCTTTCTTGCGCAAACTGCCCATGCGCTCCCGACGTCCGGTGAGAATCTTGTGGGGATAGGCCTGATGACCCACGTCCCAGACCAGTCGGTCATAGGGGGTGTTGAACACGTAGTGCAGGGCAATGGTCAGTTCCACCACCCCCAGGCCCGCGGCCAGATGGCCACCGGTGCGGGCCACGCTGTTGATCAGGAAGTGGCGCATCTCATTGGCCAGGGCGCGCAACTTGTGGGTTTCGAACTGCCGCAGGTCGCCCGGTACGGTGATCTGGTTCAGCAGGTGATATTCATGGCTGTTCATCGTGTTGACACCGTAACTGCCCCTAGTGGGCATGCGCCAATGAAGTCATCATGACAATCCGGTCTGGAATGGATGCGTTCATGTTGGCGCATTAGAATTGGAGATGGCGCGGACCCGGGTTCGATCCTACCCACTCCGATGCGTATCCTACCTCCGGACGAGCCCGGCGAAATACGCCTGATCAGTCCAGTGGGTTACTAGTTTACTCCATCACACCGCAGGCTGCATTCAAACCGGCGCCTCTTTGATGTGGTGCGCCTCGGCCAGCACAAAGTCTACGAAGGCCCGCGCGGAAGGGGATAGCCGTTTGTTTTTCCGATACACCAGATACCAGTGACGCTGTAACGGAAAACCCGCCACATCCAGCACCACCAGACGCCCGGTTTCCAACTCCAGTTCAATGGTATGGGTGGAGACCACACCCAGTCCCATCCCGGCGCGAACCGCCTGCTTGATCGCCTCGTTGCGGGTCATCTGCATGCCGGCGCTGATCTCCATATGCTGCTCGGCAAAGAAGCGTTCCATGGCCAGACGGGTGCCCGAGCCCTCCTCACGCATGATGAACACCTCATCCTTCAATCGCTGGATCGGAATCTGTGTCTCCTTCTCCAGGGGATGGCCGGGTGGGGCGATCACCACCAGAGGATTCTCCATGAAGGGTTCGTATTCGAGTTCGATGTCTTCCGGGGGCAAGCCCATCAACACGATATCGATCTCGTTGCTCTTGAGCAGACCCATCAGGCGTTGCCGATTAGTCACATCCAGGTGCAGATCGATACCGGGATAACTGCGGCTGAAAGCGGCCAGCAACCGCGGGGCGAAGTAATTGACGGTACTGGCCACTGCGATGTTGAGGTGACCGGTGCCAAGGCCCTTCAAGGCTGCGATCACCTCCTCCATCTCTTCAAAGGTCTGAAATATGGTGCGCGCGTACTGATAGATTTCCCGTCCCGCCTCGGAGAGGAGGATTTTTTTACCCGCCTGTTCGAACAGGGGCAGCCCCACCGCCTCCTCGAGCTGTTTCACCTGCATCGAAACCGCCGGTTGCGTCAAGTGAAGGGTTTTTGCCGCCCTCGTGTAGTTCAGCTGCTCTGCGACAACCTGAAATACCCTCAGTTGGCGAAGGGTTGTATGCATAACCCGTCAGTTCCTATAAGTAGATTGAATCATCCGCGTCACACTGTATCGAGAATAAGCACTAACAGCCTGCTATAACGCCATAATTTCCGCAAACCCATAGATAAATATAACACTTAACAAATAAAGCATAAGCAATCATTTATCATTTAGATCAAAACATTTGAGTTCCACTGGCCGCACAGCCTCCTATACTAAAGCCACTTTGTAAGTGGCATTACAGAGATATCTAAACAGACAAACAGCATGGAATACATTTTCCAAAAGCTGTATTTCAAGGCAACGCAATCCTAAAAAAGTGGAGGAATCGCAAACATGGCCAAGAAATACGACGCGGGCGTAAAAGAGTACCGCGAAACATATTGGATGCCCGATTACACCCCGAAGGACACCGACATCCTGGCGTGCTTCAAGATCACCCCGCAGGCCGGCGTGCCGCGGGAAGAGGCTGCAGCCGCCGTCGCCGCTGAGTCCTCCACCGGCACCTGGACCACCGTTTGGACCGACCTATTGACCGACCTGGACTACTACAAAGGCCGTGCTTACGCGATCGAAGACGTACCGGGTGACGACACCTGCTTCTACGCTTTCATCGCCTACCCGATCGACCTGTTCGAAGAGGGTTCCGTGGTCAACGTGTTCACCTCCCTGGTGGGTAACGTGTTCGGCTTCAAGGCCGTTCGCGCCCTGCGTCTGGAAGACGTGCGCTTCCCGATCGCCTATGTCATGACCTGTAACGGTCCGCCCATGGGTATTCAGGTCGAGCGCGACATCATGAACAAGTATGGTCGTCCACTGCTGGGTTGCACCATCAAACCCAAACTGGGTCTGTCCGCGAAGAACTACGGCCGCGCCGTGTACGAAGGCCTGCGCGGCGGTCTGGACTTCACCAAGGACGACGAGAACGTCAACTCCCAGCCGTTCATGCGCTGGCGTCAGCGCTTCGACTTCGTCATGGAAGCCATTCACAAGGCGGAACACGAGACCGGCGAGCGCAAGGGTCACTACCTGAACGTGACCGCTCCGACCCCGGACGAGATGTTCAAGCGTGCCGAGTACGCCAAAGAGATCGGCGCGCCGATCATCATGCACGACTACATCACCGGCGGCTGGGCCGCCAACACCCAGCTGGCCCAGTGGTGTCAGAACAACGGCATGCTGCTGCACATCCATCGTGCGATGCACGCCGTACTCGACCGCAACCCGCACCACGGTATCCACTTCCGCGTACTGACCAAGATCCTGCGTCTGTCTGGTGGTGACCACCTGCACTCAGGTACAGTCGTAGGTAAGCTGGAAGGCGACCGTGACGCAACCCTGGGCTGGATCGACATCATGCGCGACTCCTACATCAAGGAAGACCGTTCACGCGGCATCTTCTTCGATCAGGACTGGGGCGCCATGCCCGGTGTCATGCCGGTCGCTTCCGGCGGCATTCACG
>JBNLFS010000119.1:0-22525 GCA_050305635.1 Candidatus Thiodiazotropha sp.
CTCTTCAGTTTAAGTTTGATAACTGCTTATGGCAGTCAATCTTTTTGACTCGAGATTCTCGGATAGAATTACTATCTTTCGAATGCTCTCTGTCGATCTTTGGTTACCCAAAATCAACGGAGCACCCACACAAATTACCTAACCTAATTGTTAAAGAGCTTCCCGAATTTTCGCCCGGGAAAGACCGCCTATTTTACAGCGCCAGGAGCTTGTGTCAAGTAAAATTTTTCACTTTCTTCAAGCTGGTCGGTCGTCCCGGCCATCGAGAGCGCGTATTCTACAGTTCGTTTATCCGTTGTCAACAACAAATTTCAAACTATTTTTCCGTCTCTCTACTCTTTCATAAACGCCCTGAGGTGTCCGTGAAAGAGTGGCGCATTATACGTCGATCCTTCCGTTCGTCAACAAATATTCGTTACTGAATTTTTGCTGATTTCAGGTCTTCGAAATCCTATTTCTTCGGCAGTTTCCACCGCCGCGACCTCAATGCAGGCGCGCATTATAGCGATGGCGCGCAGAGGGTCAAGCACTATTTCACGAATTCTTCACACGACCGTAATACGTGCGAATTTCCTCTTACCCACCTGATAAACCGATGTCGCCCCGGAAACGATGCTCGCAGAGGAATCCGTCACTTTTTCACCGTCTACCCGAACCGCCCCCTGTTTTATCATTCGGTTGGCCTCGGATGTACTGGCAACCAGACCGGCATCTTTAAGAAGATTGGCGATCGGATAGCCCGCATCCTCTGTTTTCAGGCGGAACTCGGGCATTTCATCAGGAATCTGCCCCTTCTGAAATCGTGCCACGAAGGTTTCATGCGCCTTTTTCGCCAAATCCTGATCATGGAAGCGAGCCACCAATTCCTCAGCCAGACGCACCTTCATGTCTCTTGGATTGGCGCCTTCACTCACCTGCGTACGCCAGGATTCGATTTCATCCATAGGCCTGAAACTCAGAAGTTCGAAGTATCGCCACATGAGATCATCGGAAATTGACATGATCTTTCCGAACATTTCATCTGGGGGATCGGTGATGGCTATATAGTTATTCAAAGACTTCGACATCTTCTGAACACCGTCTAGACCTTCTAGGATCGGCAAGGTGATCACCACCTGCGGTTCCTGCCCGTAGGCTTCCTGAAGTTGCCGACCGACCAACAGATTGAATTTCTGGTCAGTCCCCCCCAGTTCCACATCCGCCTTGAGTGCAACCGAGTCGTAGCCCTGAACCAACGGATAGAGGAATTCATGGATCGCGATCGGCTGCCCGCCCGTGTAACGCTTGTTGAAATCGTCACGCTCCAGCATCCGGGCTACCGTATGCTTAGCTGCAAGCTGAATCAGATCAACCGCCGACATCTCTCCCATCCAGGAGGAATTGAACAGCACTGTGGTTCTGGCAGGATCCAGGATTTTGAAGATTTGATGCTCATAGGTTTTCGCGTTTTCCAGTACCTCCTCCCGGGTCAATGGAGGTCGGGTTACGCTTTTACCCGTCGGATCCCCAATCATTCCGGTGAAATCACCGATCAGGAAGATCACCTCGTGGCCTAACTCCTGGAACTGACGCAACTTATTGATCAGTACGGTGTGCCCGATATGCAGATCAGGGGCTGTGGGATCGAACCCTGCCTTTATCTTAAGTGGCTGTCCTCTCTCGAGTTTCTTTATCAGCAACGCCTCCGGCAGGACTTCTTCCGTGCCGCGTTTAATTAGATCCAGGGATCCCATGACATCGATCATTTATCAAATCTCTAAAATTAAGACAATGGTTGCACACTCTACTAGAAGCATCTGATAAAATTAACCATTGAGCGATACCTTTCTCAGACACCTGAAGTAGTATTCTGGAATCACGGTTTCAAGCAGGTACTTGTTTAAACAGCGTTTATTGCGGTTTATATGTCATGCAAGATTTTAAGTCCTACACATTGGATAAACGACCCGCGAGTGGCCGTCTCACCAGACGACTTATTCTGGTAGTGGTATTTCTGATCCTGTTGTCTGCCGGCTATCTCTACCTGAATTCCACGCCCAATGATACCCATCCGAAAGAGCCTCTCCCAGCGCAGGATGCAACCGACAGAGCCGACGACAAACTGATCCTACCGTTGAGCCTACCCGGCAACAGTGATCAATCGAGTGAGATCTTTCCGGTGCCGACGTTGCATTCAGGGGGATTCCTAAGGGAAGCGCAAGCAGCGGAACCGATCGAACCGGAAATCCCAATCGCTGAAGCCCCTTCCCTAGAGCCTCACAACCAGATCCGTAAGCCCACTCAGGTGATTACCCATAAGATCAAAAGCGGTGATTCTTTAGCCAGCATCTTCAAGCAGCAGGGATTGAGCGCCAATCTGCTGCATCGCATAGTGCATTCGAGCGACACGGCAAAGCAACTGACGGACATCCGCCCAGGCGAGGAGCTCCATATCGCACTCGACGATGCATCGAATCTTATGAGCCTCCGACTTGTTCACAACAAAATCAGCAGTCTGGAAATCACCCAGACCGATGACAGTTTTGTGGCTACTCAGCATAACCGGGAAGTGGAAATTCGCAGCAATCATGTCAGCGGAACAATCGAGAATTCACTCTACCTGGCCGCAAAAAAAGTGGGGCTGTCCGAAAAACTCATTATGCAGTTGGCGGACATCTTTGGATGGGACGTGGATTTCGCGCTCGAGATCCGTTCTGGCGACCGTTTCACGGTCATATTTCAGGAAGATTATCTGGATGGAGAAAAACTCCACGACGGACCTATTCTGGCTGCGGAATTCGTAAACCAGGGTAGAACATACCGCGCAATTCGTTATGTAGACGATACAGGTCGCGCAGATTATTACACACCGGAAGGCCGCAGCATGCGTAAAGCCTTCCTGAGAGCCCCGGTCGATTTCAGAAGGATCTCCTCCAAGTTTACACAGGAGCGATGGCATCCGGTGTTAGGTAAAAAGCGCCCTCACATGGGCGTTGATTACGCAGCCCAAACCGGTACGCCGATCAAAGCTGCCGGTGACGGCAAAGTGATCTTCCGCGGTAAGAAGGGCGGTTATGGCAACGCGATCATCATCCAGCATGGCCAAACCTACACCACCTTGTACGGGCATCTGTCCAAGTTCAATAAATCATCCCAAAAGGGCAGCAAGGTCAAACAGGGACAAATCATCGGATATGTGGGTCAGACGGGACTGGCTACCGGTCCGCATCTGCACTACGAATTCCGTGTCAATGGCGTGCATCGTAATCCCTTAACTGTCAAACTGCCTGCTGCAGAGCCCATCTCGAAAAAATATCGGGAAGATTTCCTGATGAAATCGCAACCATTGATCTCTCAACTCGAGCTGATCAACCGCACAATCGTAGCAGATGCCCAATAGGCAGATATTTATCGGTTTGATATCCGGCACATCCCTGGACGGTGTTGATGCGGCCCTGGTAAGTTTCGAGGATGACCAGCCCAATCTGCTGGCCTCCCACCATGAACCGTACCCACCGAATATCAAACAATCCATTCGTGATCTCTGCCTGCCTGGGAGCAATGAAATCGATCGTATGGGATCATTGGACCGTTCGGTTGCTGAGATTTTTTCCCGGGCTGTATTCCGCGTTCTGGGCAAAGGAGGATTGAGTCGCACTGACGTCACCGCCATCGGCAGTCATGGACAGACCATTCGTCACCGCCCTGAAATGTCACCTGCTTTCACGCTCCAGATTTGCGATCCGAATACTTTATCGGAACTGACCGGCGTCACCACCGTTGCAGACTTCCGTCGACGCGATATGGCTGCCGGCGGACAGGGAGCCCCCCTGGTTCCGGCTTATCATAAAGTTGTATTTCAACAAGCGGGGCAATCCCGTATCGTCCTGAATCTGGGTGGCATCGCCAACATCACCTGCCTTCCCGGGGATGTTTCCCAACCAGTTATCGGTTACGACACGGGACCGGCCAACACCCTGCTTGATAGCTGGGCTGAAAGGCATATCGGCACCTGCTTTGATGATCAAGGCTCTTGGGCACGCAGCGGGAACATCCACCCGCAGTTGTTGGACGCATTGCTGGATGAACCCTATTTCACGCTTGCCGCACCGAAAAGCACAGGCACTGAAACCTTTAACCTTAACTGGCTCCACTCGAAGCTTTCTGATTTCGAAATATCACCTGTAGATATTCAGGCAACCCTAGTGGAATTGACGGCTCAGACAGTCGCAGAAGCCATTGAGCGGGAGGGGTATGGATCTGCTGAGTTACTGATTTGCGGCGGTGGTGTTCACAACGACTATCTGTTGGAGCGTTTAAGCTGTCGACTGCCTGGATGCAGACTCTTCTCGACGCAATCATTCGGGGTAGAACCCGATTGGGTCGAAGCGATTACTTTTGCCTGGCTGGCCAAACGCACATTGTCCGGTTTGAGTGGTAACTTGCCATCGGTAACAGGCGCATCAAAGGACCTGATCCTGGGTGGGATCTATCCAGCATCCAAAACAGTGTAGATTGCTCAACCAGGTATCTTAGCCGTCAGAATCAAACCACGCTTTAAAGCCATCTCAGCAGGCCATCATTACTTCACCTGACGCCTCAGGACTGGATTTGCTGGGCTATACAGAATAAGGCACCACTCCCAGACCCCTATACATAGTTGAGTATGTCCGAGTATCCGCATTCAAGTCTGATCCGTACTTAACTTATCGACAGGGCGCTTAACATTCCATTCGTCCGTCAGCATCGATGCCTCGAATGCGATCGTCCGATTACGACCCAGTTGTTTAGCGCGATACAGCGCTCTATCCGCCGACTCCAGCAGACATTCCGGCGTGGTTCGGGCGCATTGATCCAGGCAAGCCAAACCGATACTTACGGTAACCATGATGTTTTCTATCAGAAGATTCGTCACTGCTTGACGAATATTCTCCGCGAGATAGCGGCCATCCTCGATACCGGTATCCTTTAGTAAGACGGTAAATTCCTCCCCCCCGTATCGAAATGCATGATCGGTTTTACGCAGACGAGTCTTCAGCAGCTCACCGAAAGCGCGTAATAGCCGGTCACCCATCACATGACCATGCGTGTCATTCAGCTGTTTGAAATGATCGAAATCGAGCATCAACAGGGCCAAAGAAGTATTGTTCGCTTGTGCCTCTGATACCGATTGCGCCAGAACATCCGCCAAAGAGCGACGATTCAACAGTCCGGTCAACTCATCCACGAATGACATCGCTTCCAGATAGGACTCGCGACGCTTTTGCACCGTCACATCCCGCATCAATGCCACCATACCCAGGACTTCCCCTTTTTTAGTGGGAATCCGAGAGGCCATGAGTCCGATATAGCGGTCGCCATACTGTACGGTTTCATGAAAATGCGGATCGTTATGTTCGAGAAGCCTGCTGATAACCTGATGATCATCAACCAAACGTGTAAATCCAAGCTTCTTGATTTCACCCGATGAGCGCCCCAATAGGGTCTCTGCGACCTGATTAACTAAAACGATATCGCCGTTGCGATCTGTCACGACGATTCCCTCACCGGCATTCAGAATTATGGTCGTGAGCTTATCCTGTTCCAATTCCAGTCCGGTGTAGGTTTCGCGAAGTTTTACCGTCATTGTATTAAAGGACCGCGCCATCCTGCCCAGCTCATCCTCACCCAGTTCCGGTACACGCTGTTCCAAATCACCTTGCGCAACCTGATGCATTGCGCCAGTCACCCGCCGGATCGGTGCAATGACCATGCTGTGTAAAAATAGATAGGTGAATATAAGGTATAGTAACAGCACAACACTCAGCACAACTATTGCCCAGTTTCGGTTATGCGCGATCGCCTGTTCCGCTTTCTGCAGTGAAGTCACGACTCTTGCAAAGCCGAGGACTGTTGTCTCATTGCCGTGACAACGCCAACACATTCGGGAATTCTCTATCGGCATCAGTACGGTAAATAAATGACGTTCCTCATCCAGGAATGTATCCGCTTTTCCGGTAGACACGACCCTTTCCAGTTTCGGGTCTTCCCTATCGTAGAGACGAATCCTCTTAATTACGTTCCTGGGAGGGTAGGCCTGTCGACCTAGATGCTGATTCACTGCCTCTATAGTTTGATTGTCAAGAAAAGCTTCCAGGCCATCAATGCGAACAAAGCGAAAATCTTCAAGCTCCAGGACCGATTTCACTTCGTTCGCATACCGCTTAGCCGTTATCGCAGTGCCAGTTTCCATGATCGCCTCAAGACCTGCGACCACCGTGGTGATCATGCGCAGAGTGACCTGCTGATGCTCTTCCAGAACAACCTTGTATTGGCTTTGCGTGTAGAACAAAACCAGTCCCACAAGAAAAGCGGTTGCTGCGGTACCGATCACCAGCAAAATCTTAATGCCGATGCTTTTCTTATACATAGATCCTCATACAGGGAGTGATTTCATAGACCGTATACGCACAGGTTCCTTTGACAGCGGGATTCCGTAAGTTCAGATTCAACATCCTTAAATTTTTAGTGTAGTGTATCTTTGCGATACGTAACGTTTCAGTGGCTCGCCATGAACTGCCATAGTTCACATTTTTCTCCCCCGGGTAGTCCAAAGTGACCGAATCAACAGGAGAATTTGGTGTCTATTGTGAACACAGACACGTAGCGACCATTCTCAGCCAGACCTGAGTAATCTTGTCGGATATATAATCTTGTAGGCTTTTGAAATTCGATCAGACGCATATGAGACAAGGCGGCATTCACCGAAAAAATGCAATCTACTGGAGTAAATCTGCATTTTAAGGCGGATTTCAACAGAGGATCGTATCGTCCGAGTAGAATTTCAACAGCTTGCCAGGCTGACCCTTTACTGATCATCATCCCTATTAAAGTTTACTGCTCAGGAGCATCTATGAAACACATACCCGTCATCTGTTGTGTCATTGCAGGGTTGGTCACGCTTCAGGCGTGTACCACCGTGGACCCCTACACCCGGGAGGAAGAGACTTCAAAAGCCACCACGGGCGCTGTAATTGGCGCGGTCGCAGGTGCTGTCTTGGGTATCGCCACCTCGAAAGACAAGAAAAAACGTAAGGAACGGGCACTCAAAGGGGCCGGTATCGGTGCAATTGCAGGAGGCGGCGTTGGATACTACATGGATGTACAGGAAGCGAAGCTACGCCAGCGTCTGCAGAATACCGGGGTCAGCGTGACCCGTAACGGCGACAACATCATTCTCAATCTGCCGGGAAATATTACCTTCGGAGTCAACAAAACAGAGCTGAAACCCGACTTTGTAGAGATTCTTGGCTCCGTGGCGCTGGTATTGAAGGAATATTCCTCCACCATGATCGAAGTAGCCGGCCACACCGACAGCACAGGCTCGGACTCTTACAATCAGTTGCTTTCGCAGCAACGTGCTCAGGCAGTCACCAATGTGCTGATACGTGATGGCATCGCTGCCGTGAGAATCGATACCGTGGGCTATGGGGAAACCCGTCCCATCGCAAGCAACAATACCGAGCAGGGCCGGCAACAGAATCGTCGGGTTGAATTGACGCTGTTGCCCTATGTGGAAAATCAGGAAAGGTAGAACTCAGCTCAGATGCCTTGGTCAGAGGCTACCCCCTCTGACCAAGCGCGCAGCCCGTCCGTATGTTATACCGAGAAAGAGGAGCCGCAACCGCAGGTTGTGGTGGCATTGGGATTACGAATGACGAACTGGGCACCTTGAAGTCCTTCCGTATAGTCGACTTCAGCCCCCATCAGATACTGCATGCTCATGGGATCCACCAGCAGCGTCACGCCATTGGTGGTGACTTTGGTATCTCCGTCGGATTCATTCTCATCGAAGGAAAAGCCATACTGAAATCCGGAGCAACCGCCACCTTGAATGTAGACGCGTAACATCAGATCCGGGTTACCCTCCTCTGCAATCAATGAGGCCACTTTGCTTGCGGCTGCTTCGGTAAACACAATGGTGTCGTTGTACTCTTCTACAGTGCTCATGATCTGGAATCCTGCTGTAACTTCACTGGGCAAAGCCCCAAGTGACTGAATGGTTATATGATCTCAGTATGCAATTTCCGATTAATTCAGTCAAGTATTGCCCCGAACTCTCAGTAGGTACCCCTATCAGACCGGGCAATACCCATCATCTGATTCAGGACTGCTCTGCAACTTCATCCCCTGATTCCAGTGTGGAAATCACAGACGAGGTATTCTTCTCATGGGACAGTTTGAGCGGTTCAGACTCGTTGGCATGCACGAGCTTACCGTTGACCTCCGCCCCCATGGCCATCTCCAGCATCGCATAGGTCAGGGTCCCCTTAATTCGGGCCTTCGGTGCCAGTTCGACCCGATTACTGGCGACGACATCTCCGATAACCGTGCCATTGAGCATCACGTTTCCCACCCGTACATTGCCGTCGATGGTGCCCGATTCACTCAGGGTTAGAGTGGCAAACGGATCTTCGGGATCCGATATCACATCCCCTTTGATCACCCCGTCCACATGCAGACCGTCGCGAAAAGTGATATCGCCCCGGATTTCGGAACCGGAACCGATCACCGTGGTGATTCGGGGAGTACGGAATTTTTTCTTGCTGCTACCAAACATGCTGTAATTCCTGTGTTAGATCATGAAACCGGCGACCAATCGTAAGTCTCACTCACCGGGGCGAGCTTGCCTCCTGATGGTTTCACATCGATCGTTATCGTCGCGGGCTCGAAACCGGAGGGTATATGAATTTTACCCTCCAGATTCTGAAAGTAGCGAAAGCGCATTTTCTGGCTCGGCTCCTTCTCATCGGTAAGCTGTTCCAGGGTCAACTGGGCGGTTTTACCCTCCATCAGCCCCGTTACGGTCATTTCAATTTTGCCACTCACCACCGAGCCGCTGTTGATCACCTGACTGACCGTGTACTTATAGACGTACTGCTGATCCTCGAGTCCGGGCTCCAGCTTGAAATTCTGTACCTTGATTACCTGCTTTTTGGTCGAGGTGGAGACAATACCTTTGAGAAAAGCCAACTCCTCTTCAAGTTTCAGCCGCTCGCTCTGCATGGTTTTTATTTTGTCACGAACCGCCAGCAGAGCCTCCCGGTCAACCTCGGCCGCCTGTTTCACCATGGCCAACTCGCGCTTGAGTTCATTACGCTCCTGCTCCAGTAGCTGGACCCGGCTCTGCCCCCCCGGTTGCAGTCGCGCCAAGCCTTCGCGGATTCCATTGCCCCCCTGCTGGTAGGCCAGCCAGGCCACCCCCCCCAGTATCAGAGTCAACAGGCTGACGCGCAGCCATACCGGAGACCGCTCATGCGCGGCGACAATCTTCGGTACCCGGTATTTCTTATCTATACCCATGCAATCACGGCAGTAGCGCCACCTGTTCCAGGCCGCTGTTTTCCGCCAAACCGAACATTAGGTTCATGTTCTGCACGGCCTGACCGGCAGCCCCTTTCACCAGGTTGTCGATTACGGAAGTCACGACCACGACCGATTCGCTCTGAGGACGGTGTACCGCGATCCGGCAATGGTTGGATCCCCGTACACTGCGGGTTTCCGGATGGGACCCCGGTGACATCACGTCGACAAACGGCTCGTCCCGATACTGGTCCTCGAACAGTGATTGAAGATCCTCCACATCACCGGTCAACCGGGCATATAGGGTCGCTTCGATACCCCGAATCATCGGCACCAGATGCGGTACGAAGGTGAGGCCTACATCCGAATCGGAGATCAGGCTCAGAGTTTGACGAATCTCGGGCTGATGGCGATGGCCCGGGATGGCATAGGCCTTGAAGCTCTCCCCCGTTTCGCCCATCAGCATGCCGACACTGGCCGACCGGCCTGCGCCACTGACACCGGATTTCGCATCTGCGATCAGGTAGCCGGGATCGATCAAACCCTGTTTCAGCAAGGGCAGAAAGCCGAGCGTAACGGCGGTGGGGTAACACCCGGGATTCGCTACCAGGCGGGCCTCTTTGATTGCCGCCCGATTCAATTCCGGTAATCCGTAGACCGCCTCATCCAGCAACTCCGGGCAGGCGTGGGTCATGCCGTACCATTTTTCCCAGACCGAAACGTTGTGAATCCTGAAGTCGGCTGCCAGATCTATGATCCGGGTGCCCGATTTCAACAAATCAGGCACTTGGGTCATGGCCACCCCGTTGGGGGTGGCGAAAAAGATCAGATCGCACTCTTCGAGGGACGCATGGTCCGGCTCGACATAAGCCAGATCGGTCAACCCCCGGAGATTGGGAAACAGGTCAGCCACCGGCTTTCCGGCTTCGGAACGGGAAGTAATGACACGCAGCTCACAATCAGGATGCGCACCCAGCAATCTCAGGAGTTCTACGCCGGTATAGCCGGTACCACCGACAATTCCCACACTGATCATATGCTTTTTAACCTGTTACCTTATATATAGGGCTGAAATTCGAGCTTAAACATCCCGATGGGGTCATGGTTCCGCGCAACACGTCACTTTCAGGCTCGTGAACAGATAGCCTGGAATTGATATTCCAATACTGACATCTGAGCCAATATCGGATAAACCGGTTTGACCCTGCAGTAAAATGGGACTAGAAGAAACGGATCCGGTTGCGAAAGCCTGCAGCCCGCAAATACCCGGGATAGTCGCTTTTCTATCATAAGCCCTGATGGCGCTGAGAAAAAGCGAACCGGGTAAAATGGTTAAATTATGTTAATTAAAACATGAAAAGTGAGTCTTAAAGACGATACGGGTGGTATTTCAGCCTTGCAGATACCACATTAGTGGAATGATCCGGTAAACAGAGAGTCTCCCAATGGAAACCATCAATACACTGGCCTTGACCCTTGGCGCCGGCTGGGCAGCAGGTATCAACCTGTATGCCACGATACTCGTACTGGGTTACCTGAGTATGACCGGTCATGTGGTCTTACCCCCCGGCCTGGAAGTTTTAAGCGATCCCCTGGTCATGGGCATTGCCGGACTGATGTACTTCATCGAATTCTTCGCGGACAAGACACCTGGGGTCGACACCGGATGGGACGCCATTCACACCTTTATCCGGATTCCTGCCGGCGCCCTTCTCGCCGCAGGAGCGGCAAGTGGTTTTGAAGTTAATCAGGCTGCCGAACTAGCCGCCGCACTGGTTGGCGGGACCTTGGCGGCAGGCACGCATCTTACGAAAGCCGGTTCCCGGGTTATGATCAACACCTCACCGGAACCGATCTCCAATTGGACAGCTTCTCTGGCCGAGGACCTGGCGGTTATCGGCGGGTTATGGACCGCGCTGAACTATCCGGTGTTGTTCCTGGTTCTACTGATGATTTTCGCCGCCCTGGTCGTCTGGTTACTACCGAAAATCTGGCGAGCCATCAAGGCCCTGTTTCAAAGGATTGCCGCCTTTTTCAGTGGGGAGAAAACATCGCCCCTTCAACAGCCGGTTCCCGGAAAGGATCAATCCGATACCCTGAGATCTCTGTTCCATAACGCGAACAATCCGGATCCGCCACCACCTTCTGATAAATGACCTCAGGTCGGCTGCCGCTCAACCAGCCAGCAGACGCTGACACTCCTGGTGGGAACGAATCAGGCTATCCTCAATGGAGACCCCCGAGAACCAGTTTCCGGTCAAACCCAGTGACAGGTCTTTCAGGTTCCGGTCGATCCAGGCGACCCGCGCATCCTGCCCCAGACGCAGAGCAGGCAGCCGGTTGACCTGGTAGCGACTGTCCAGAATCTGGTCCGGAGTGATACCCAACACTTCCGAAATGCGTCTCAGCCGGCCTGTCTCATCCAGTCTTTGCGGGCGAAAGTGGAAGGTGAACCCCCGATACCGATCATTCGGCACCAGATCCCGTGACACCACGGAATAAAAATCGTCATTCGGCGCGATGATCCCAGCCAGGGGAGGCAGGGTCACCCCATCGGCGTTCACCCGGACCGAGTGGCTCTCGATCTCCACCATCTCGATTTCAGCCAGAACGGCCGCAAGCTCAGGCAGGGACTGGGCCAACAGCCGGGCGACCACGTCCGGGGCAACGGCCATTACCAGTATACGGGCATGGATGACCTGATCTTCGCCCGTGTAGACGTCGAAACCGTTCTCCTGACGCGCCACCCGCAGGACCGGTGTATTCACCCGGATATCCAGGTCGCCGACCATCCCCTCGATAAAGGATTGCAGGCCCAGGGGACCGGTATAGCTGCGTAGGATCTCTTTGCGACGCGGCTTCTTGCGGAACAGGGCATCCGCAGGAAACTCCCCCGCGGGTTGACACACCACCGCATCCAGCGCCGGTCCGAGCACATCACGAAAGTTGCGCCGTCCCAGGACCTGCCCAAAATACTCCTCTGCGGTACGGCCCGTTTTCCTGCTCAACCAGAGCCTGGGCAACACACCCAGCAGCTCAATGAAATTCAGACGAGAGGGAATAGAGCACAGCTGACCATCGACCAGCATCTGATAACGCAGCTTCTGCTTTGCCACCAGGCGGCTCAACTGGTCGCTCTCCTCGAGCATTGCCAGGAAATGGCCATAACTGTTGTAACAGGTGTGCGCCCCCAGTTCCGCCCAGTACTCACCCTGTCCCGTGTCGAAACGGGCGGTATGGATGGCGCCTCCAACATGCTCCGAGGCCTCCAGGATACACGGGCGGTAGCCCAGTCTTTTGGACATCCTCGCGAACCCCAGACCGCTGATACCCGCACCTACCACCAGGAGATCCATTGATTCCAAACTTGCCACCTTATTCCAATCTTGGGTTACACGAGGGTCGCTTCCGGCATGGCCGGAACCATTACAGGCCTAGATTGTAATTCATTCGCTTCACGAGTGGGCAACACTCAAGGAATCCTTGGGAAGCCTCTGTCATGTGCTGAAGCGGGAAAAATCACCTGGTACAAAAAAACCGCGCCGGATCAATCCGACGCGGTTTTTTGTCTTTGTGATGTCTCCACCCGATCTGTCATTCACCGGGGGGTAAACACCTCATCCGCAGCCGCCACCTGAACCGCAGGTGCCGCAACCGCCCCCGCCAACCGGCTGAAGATTATTGAACACGAAGCTGGCATTTCCATCGCCCTGATCGATGAAATCGATCTCCACGCCACGCAGGTATTGGAGGGTACCGTCATCCACGATCACCTTGAAGCCTTCGCATTGCAGCACACCGTCGTTGTCATTGATGACATCGCTGAAGGTCATTCCAAAGCTGATCCCGCTGCAACCGCCTGGGGTGGCGAAAACCCGCACGCCCTCAATGCTGCTGTCAACCTGTTGAAACAGTTCGTTCATTTTGGTCTGTGCCATTCCGGTCAGGGTCAGGTCACTTTCGCTCAGGGCATTCGGATTCATGCCATATCTCCTGAAAAATCACTGAATGGTTCAATGGTAGCAAGAAATCGGTCGGGTGTACCAATTAACATAGAATAAAAGTTGGTTTTTTCCTGAAATGCCCAGCGGCGCAGGAATTCCGCGGATCCCGGCGGTTTGTAGTTTACTCAGAAAGCCAGCTGGTTGCGCACATTCAGGTCGAAAAGATGGCGTTCGGCATCCAGCAGATGCTGCCCCCAGTGCAGGTGAAAACCCTTATGCCATCCCTCGACGGCCTGTTGCGGCTCGCCATCCAGCAACATCAGACCGGTCTTGAGTTCACAGTAGATGTCCGTCAGATCGTCCGCCAGGCTTCCGCTCATGCTTTGTCCGTCCCCGGCCACATCGAACTCCATCCAGTAGCCATCGCGCTCACCGAGAAGCGATCGCAGAAAGGTATAGAGCTCAAACCGGGCGTCCAGATCCGCGGCCGTGTGGTGCGTGTTGTGGGGGGTTGGCAGATTGAGTGCATTGACGGCCTCATGCAGACGCGGCAGCAGGTCTGCTATCTCCTGCAGCCACAGGGTGTTACCGTCACTGAGTGACTCGACCAGTTGGCAGTAGTCTCTGGCCAACGCTTCGAGCTTTTGTTCTTGTGGACTCATAGTCTCATCCCTCACAGCCATCCAACGCTGTCCTGCGTGCAATACACCGGATCGGTCGCGATCCCCATGATGGCTGTACGCTTCAGTAAATGATCGATGTACATACCAGAGTCTAGCAGCGATGTCGGTCAATCCTAGGAAAAACCCTTAATACACTTCGGTCTTCCGATAAACAAAATATATCCCGCAAACCCCTAACAAAACTGATGGGTCGGTTTCAAAATTCGTCACAGTAAGGCGAAATCTAACCAGTTCATGTCTCCAAGGCAAACCACCCCATGCCCACGGATTACGGAATCGGGATACAATCGTCAGATGCATGAAACGAGTGAAAATCGGCCGGTCATTCTGGCCATCGGCGGACATGATCCGGTCGGCGGAGCGGGAATACAGGCGGACATCGAATCGATAGGCTCGAACGGGTGTCATGCGACGACCGCGATCACCTGTCTCACGGTTCAGGACACCTGCAATGTCCGAAAATTGATCCCAATATCGACACAAACACTGCAGGATCAGGTGCTTGCAGTGCTCGCAGATTGCCACGTATCCGCAATCAAGATCGGTCTGCTGGGTCATGCTGATGCCACATCGGCGGTGGCCGAACTGCTGAAAACGCATCCACAGATTCCTGTGGTATTCGATCCGGTGCTGGCGGCCGGCGGAGGCAGTGACCTGACGAACGAACGTCTTTTGGCGGTGATTCGGGATGAACTGCTGCCCCTGTGCCATCTACTGACACCCAACACCCACGAAGCCCTGAGACTCAGCGGTCTCGATCAGACGGCGAGTCTGGACGATTGCGCCCGAGTCCTGCTCGGCACCGGTGCCCGAGCGATCCTCCTCACCGGCACCCACGACATGAGCGATCTCCAGCAGGTGACTCACCGGCTCTATCGTCCCAACGAACCGGATTGGCTTTCCCGGTGGCCACGTCTGGCGGGAGAATTTCACGGTTCCGGTTGCACCCTGGCCTCAGCCATCGCTGCCGGACTGGGCCGGAATTTACCGCTGATCGAAGCGGCACAGGCTGGATTGGCCTATACCTGGTCGTGTCTCAAAGCCGGATTCGCCGCGGGCCACTGTCAGCGGATTCCCTATCGATACCTGTCCCTGACCCAGACCGGAGCACCGGGACATGATTGATCCAACCCGTCTGTGGGGTCTCTACGCCATCACCGACAGCGGGCTCTGCCCCACTGAGCGACTCCTGGATCAGGTGACTCAGGCGCTGCTCGGGGGTGCCCGCATCGTGCAGTACCGGGACAAGAGCCGGGACCCGACTCGTCGGCTTTGCGAGGCGCGGATGCTCAAGGACCTGTGTGAAGCCCATCAGGCACTGCTCATCATCAACGATGATGTGGCCCTCGCCCGTCAGGTGCGAGCCCATGGGGTCCACCTTGGACGTGATGACCCAGCCCTGGAACATGCACGGAATATACTCGGGCCCGACTCGGTGATCGGCATCTCCTGCTACAACAGCCTGGAGATTGCCCGGGAAGCCGCGCAGGCCGGAGCGGACTACCTGGCGTTCGGGCGGTTTTTCCCATCCACCACAAAACCGGAAGCGGTCAATGCGGACCCCGCCCTTCTAACAGCCGCCCGGGCAGAACTTAAACGGCCGCTGGTTGCCATCGGCGGCATAACGCCGGAAAATGGCGCCCCATTGATCGAAGCAGGCGCCGATATGCTGGCCGTGGTCCACGCTATCTTCGGCCAACCCAACATCCAGGCCGCCAGTCGTAGACTGGCCGCCCTTTTCTCGCCCCCAGTTCTCGCCTAGGAGTAAAACAATGAGTCGTTCCCAGGAACTCTTCCAACAGGCCCAGCAGCACATTCCGGGGGGGGTCAACTCTCCAGTCAGAGCCTTTCGCGGTGTCGGTGGCGACCCGGTCTTCATCGATTGCGCCGCAGGCCCCTACATCTATGATCCGGAAGGAACGCGCTATATCGACTATGTCGGCTCCTGGGGGCCGATGATCCTGGGCCATTCCCATCACGAGGTGATCGAAGCTGTGGCCTCCGTGATCAACAAGGGCCTGAGTTTCGGCGCACCGACCGAGCTCGAAACCCTGATGGCGGACAAGGTGTGCGAACTGGTGCCGAGCATGGACATGGTGCGCATGGTCAGTTCCGGGACTGAAGCGACCATGTCGGCGATTCGCCTGGCGCGGGGCTTCACCGGCCGGGACAAGATCGTCAAGTTCGAGGGCTGTTACCACGGCCATTCAGACTCTCTGCTGGTCAAGGCGGGGTCCGGCATGCTGACCCTGGGCGAACCCTCCTCGCCCGGTGTGCCTGCGAGCCTGGCGGAGCATACCCTGACCCTCAACTATAACGACGCTGAACAGGTACGGGATCTGTTCTCACAGATGGGCGATCAGATTGCCGCGATCATCGTCGAGCCGGTGGCCGGCAACATGAACTGCATTCCCCCGCAGCCGGGGTTTCTCGAAACCCTGCGCGAGGTGTGTGACCAGCACGGCTCGGTGCTGATTTTCGACGAGGTGATGACCGGGTTCCGGGTTGCGTTGGGAGGGGCTCAGGCCCTCTATGGCATAACCCCTGACCTGACCACACTAGGCAAGGTCATCGGCGGGGGTATGCCGGTCGGTGCATTCGGTGGACGGCGGGACATCATGGAGAAAATTGCACCGCTTGGGCCGGTTTACCAGGCGGGCACCCTGTCGGGTAACCCGGTGGCCATGTCCGCCGGGCTGAAGACCCTGGGGCTGATATCCGAGCCCGGTTTCTATGAACGCCTGTCACAACGGGTCGAAACCCTGGCGGTGGGCTTTGCTGATGCGGCCCGCAATGCCGGGATCGGGCTGGCGGAGAATCATGTCGGCGGCATGTTCGGGCTGTTCTTCACCGACCGGGACCGGGTCACGGATTACGCGGGGGCCACGGCCTGTGATCAGGAGCGCTTCAAGGCGTTTTATCACGCCATGCTGGCGCGGGGCATCTACCTGGCGCCCTCTGCGTTTGAAGCCGGATTCGTCTCGGCTGCGCACACCGTTGAGGATATCCAGAACACCCTCAAGGCGGCCAGGGAAGCTTTCAATAACCTGATTTGAATTGACCACCAACAATCTGAGGTGACGCCCCGTAGTCCAGGGCACTGATGGATGAATGAGCTGATCACCGCAATGCTCGACTGGGTGGGGGAACATACCCTGTGGGCAGGGCTGCTGGTTTTCCTGGTGGCCTTCTCGGAATCCGTCGCTTTGTTTGGACTGCTGGTCCCCGGGGTGGTGGCGATGTTCGGTTTTGGCGCCCTCATCGCTACCGGCGCCCTGGAATTCTGGCCGGTTTTTGTCTGGGCGGTAGCCGGCGCGGTAACCGGCGATGGGATCAGCTACTGGTTTGGCCGCCACTACCAGGACCAGCTCCGTGGCATCTGGCCGTTCTCCCGTTATCCCGCCACGTTGCAGCGAGGTGTTGCGTTTTTCGAGAAATATGGGGGCAAAAGCGTCGCCATCGGGCGTTTTTTCGGTCCTGTTCGCGCCATCATCCCCCTGGTGGCGGGTATGATGGGCATGTCCCCGGGACGGTTTTTCATCGCTAATGTGAGCTCGGCGCTGCTCTGGGCACCCGCCTATCTGTTACCTGGGATTGTCTTCGGCGCCTCACTGAAACTGGCCTCAGAGGTCGCTTTCCGGCTGGTGGTGCTGATGTTGCTGGTATTGGCCCTGGGTTGGGGAGTGTTCATGCTGGCCCGCCTGGCATTTCGCCTGATCCAGCCCCATGCTACCTTCCTGGTACAGCATATTTTCGAATGGGGTCAGTTGCATCGGGGCTTTCGCAGCATATCCGCCGCCCTGGCCGATCCGCATCATCCAGAGGCGAAGGGACTGGCCACTCTGGCGACCCTGCTGATTTTGGCCTCAAGCTTTTTTGCCCTGCTGACCGGACTGATGATCGATGGAGGCGCCGCGAGCCGGTTCGACCTGTGGCTCCATTCGGCCCTGCAAAGCCTGCGCACCCCCTGGGGCGACCGGGTGATGGTTCTGATCACCAGCCTGGGTGACCTCTCCACTATCCTGGTGTTCAGCGGTGTGACCACCGGACTGCTGCTCTGGCAGCAACACACCCGGGCCGCCTACTACCTGCTGGCCGCCACCGCTTTCGGCGTGATCGCACCTCTGTTGCTCAAGGTCGGACTGCAGATTCCCCGCCCGCCGACCAGTCCCGAGAGTCTCGGCCCCTGGTCCTATCCCAGTGCGCATGTGCTGCAGAGCATGACCGTGTATGGCTTCTACTCCGTGATGCTGGCGCGGATCCTCCAACGGGAGTGGCGTTGGCTGCCCTACAGCCTGGCTGCCCTGTTCGTGGCGGCCGTGGCCCTGTCCCGGCTCTATCTGGGTGTGCATTGGGGCACCGACGTGTTGGGCAGCCTGACCCTGGGGATGTTCTGGGTGGCATTGCTGGGCATTGCCTACTACCGCCATGTCACGGCGGAGACTCAACCTCATATCCTGTTCGCCGGCGCGCTCCTGATGCTTGTCCTCGGCTTGGTGCTGCAGGGTCTGAATGTGGAGCAGCGTCAGCTGCAATACCAGACAGCGGCCCGAAGTCACGCCATATCCGAGCGCGACTGGTTGGCCGGCGCTGCAGAACTGCCCGATCAGCGTCAGGATCTGAGTGGCGACGATGCCCAGCCTCTGGAACTGCAATGGGCGGGAAACCCTGAACAACTGGCGCGGCAACTCGCCCGGCAGGGCTGGAAGCCCGCGCAAATGCTCTCCTGGCACAACCTGCTGCACCTCCTGTCCCCCAACACACCTCTGACCGCCTTGCCGGTTCTGCCCCAGGTGCATGACGCCCGCCACGAAAGCCTGGTCATGATCAAAACCCTCTCCTTGGACAGTCGCCTGGTATTGAGACTCTGGGCCACACCGCTGCTCGTGGACTCCGTTCGGCCGTTGTATGTGGGTCATGTCTCCCGGCAAAGCAAGGAGGTCGTACTCGAACTTTTCGTCCTGCCCGTAACCCTGCACGACGACACTCAGCCAGTGGCTGAGTTGCTTCGGGATCTCACCGCTCTGAGTGGGCTGGCGGTCCATGAACAGGCCGGCAAACTGCTTTTGCAAACGGCCACCCCGCGATGAAGCGGGACCCGGGATTCAGGATTTGACAAAAATCCACGGATCGATCGTTGAGGCCCGGAGGTTTTGCGACTAAAGCTCCTGTATGAACGGCCGATTCAACACATACCCTATACTGAGGCCCAACGTATAGAACCTGTATTTTTTTCCAGACCCTGTGCTTGCCCGGATGACACCACCCCAGCATACTGATATGTGATGAAAACCCTCCTCCGATCTCTGACCGTTCTGCTGTGTCTTTGGCTGGCTCAGGCCTGGGCGGATCCCATCGAGGTGAACATCGGCGTTCTCGCCAAAAGAGGTTACGCGAAAAGCCAGGAAAGATGGCAAGCCACCGCGGAGTATCTGAGCGCCAGCGTACCCGGATATCGGTTCAAGATCGTACCCATGACCTTTGGCGATATCCCGGTCATTGTGAAAAACCGTCTGGTCGACTTCGTGGTGGTCAATCCCGGAATTTATGTCAACCTGGCGGAAACCTACGGCGTTCGCAGAATCCTCACGCTGATCAATGAACTGAGTCCGGGCTATCCGGTATCCCGCTTTGGCAGTGTCATTTTCACCCTAAAGAGCAACACGGATATCGTCGATCTGAAGGGTTTGAAGAATCAGCGCATTGCCGCGGTCCACAGCACCTCCCTGGGCGGATGGATCATGGCGCTGAGGGAGTTCAAGGACGAGGGCATCGATCGCTGGGACTTTGCCTCGCTGCTGTTCTTGAACACCCACGATGCGGTCGTGGATGCGGTGACTCACCGCAAAGCGGAAGCCGGGGTTGTGCGCACCGACACCCTGGAGCGCATGGCCATGGAAGGATTGATCCAACTCGAGGATTACCGGATTCTGTCGCCAGACCACTACGAGCAATTCCCCTACTTGATCAGTACCCCACTGTATCCTGAGTGGCCCTTCTCGATCCTGCCGCATACCTCGCCGGAACTCGCCAAACAGGTCGCGATCGCCCTGTTGAAACTGCCCGCAGATCATCCGGCGGCGAAAGAGGCCCATATCTACGGTTGGACCATTCCCGAGGCCTACCAATCGGTCTATGACCTGCTTCGGAGCCTGGAGCTGGCCCCCTATGACAAATCAGTATCGCAGAAATTCAGTCAATCCCTGAGCCGCTCCTGGCCCTGGTATCTGGCGTCCCTGGCACTGCTGGGCATCCTCTTCTACCTGGGCACCCATCTGATCCGCCTCAAGCGAGCCCTGTTTGAGCAGCAAACGAACCTGGAAAGCAGTTGTCAGGCCCAGCTCGCCACTTTTGAACTCGCAGCGGTGGGACTGGCCCATATCACACCAACCGGTGAGTTCCTGCAGACCAACCGAAAACTCTGCGAACTGCTCGCCCTGCCCCCCGAGAAGATGGCGTCGGTCAACCTCATGGACATCCTCCACGATGAGGATCTGCCCACCTGTATCAAAGCATTCGACCAGTTGCGGGAAAATCAGCAGACCAGTGTGTCGATTCAGCTGCGCATGCTCTGCGCTAACGGCCTGAGCAAGTGGATCCAGTTGTCCCTATCCGCGAAAAACGCCGGTGAGGTGAATCAGGATGACTACTACATTGCAGTCATCGATGATATCGACAGCTACAAGAGTCTCGAGGAGCAGAATCGTCTCACCCAACACCAAAAAGAACTCATTCTGAATATTGCGGGTGACGGCATCATCGGCCTGGATGCCACGGGGAAACACATGTTCGTCAACCCTGCCGCAGCCGAGATGCTGGGCTATACCATCGATGAGATGCTCGACCGCGACAGCCATGAACTCTGGCATTACGCCCATGAAGACGGAAAAAGTTATCCACAAATGGATTGCCCCATCACGGATGTCCTGAAGGACGGCCAGATCCGTCGCGGGGAAAGGGAGACGATCTGGCACAAGAACGGCTCACCCATCGAAGTCGAATACATCAGCACCCCCATTCTGCAGGACCAGAAGGTCACCGGCGCCGTGGTGGTACTGCATCCACTCTCGAACCCGGACCAGACGGAAGCCACTCATAATCCCCTGCTGTCATGAAGATCAGCCGGTTATTCCGCAACTACCTCAGCGCTTCACTGGCACTTGCCATCCTGGGGGGAGGACTGTTCTGGATTCTGCACGCCCAGACGCTGAATGGTATCGACAGGGAACTTAGACTCGAATCCAATCGACTCATCAATCAGCTGACCAGCCAGATGAATCTCGGGATCCGGGAAATCCATTCGGATATACGCCTGATTGCGGAGCAGTACTCACGGGAGCACCGGCACAGTCGAGAGGATCCGGTGGTCAACAGGACTCTGGAACAGCTGTGGATCTCGTTTGCAACACAACGCAAACGCTACGACCAGATCCGCTTTCTCGACCCACAGGGTCAGGAGGTGATTCGCATCAACTACAACGACGGCGCTCCCGTCTCGGTGCCTCAGGAGCAGTTGCAGTCGAAGCGCAATCGATACTACTTTGTCGACGCCATGCAGGCCGAAGCCGGCACCATCACAGCATCACAACTGGATCTCAACATCGAGCACGGACAGATTGAGCTTCCGCTGAAACCGACGCTGCGCTTCTCCACCAAGGTGGTCGCCACGGACGGTGCCGTGCTTGGCGTGGTGATCCTCAACTACCTGGCGAAAAACCTGCTCGATGATTTCATGAGCGTGTCCGCCGGATACTCCAGCGAAGTGATGCTGTTGAACTGGAAAGGATACAGTCTCTACAGCCAGGATATATCACAGAACTGGGGATTCATGTTTCCGAACAGCCCCCAGAGCACCATCGATGTGAACCACCGTGAGGCCTGGCAGATCATCGCCAGTCAACCACGGGGGCAGTTTCACAATGCCCAGGGTATCTACACCTTCGAAAACATCGACCCCTCCAGTCAGAACCGCTTTGATGACAGCTGTAAGGGCTGTTTGAGAATTGTGCTGTTCACACCTCGGCAGGTCATCCAAACCCAGCTCTGGCGTAACCTGGCCCAGGCCATGCCCCTGCTGGTGTTCGGCACGCTGACGCTGCTGATTCTGACCGGGATTGCCCTTTGGCACCGGGAAAAACGCCGGCTCAATGAGCACCAGATTCTCAATCTCAACCGAAAAATCTCCAATGAACACGAGCTGTTCATCAGCGGACCGGGGGTGATTGCAAAACTGCGCAATGAACTGGGCTGGCCGATCGAGTTCATCTCTGACAACGCCGAGGATCTACTGGGCTTTACGCCGGAGCAATTCAGGCACAACAAACGCTCCTATTCGAGCCTGATCGATCCCCGCTATCTGGAACAGTTCACCCGGGAAACCCGGGAGATGGATCATCAGCGCCTGACATCCTACAAACGCGCACCTTACCAGGTGATCGACCACTACCAGCAACACAAATGGGTGCAGGACACCACCCACGTGATTCGCGATCACCGGGGTCGGTTGACCCATTTCTTTGTCCACCTGACGGATATCACCCCCCTGAAAGAGGCCGAGGAGCTGCTCACCCGCTCCCA
>JBNLFS010000120.1:0-17518 GCA_050305635.1 Candidatus Thiodiazotropha sp.
GGGACCCCCCCCCGTCCTTCCGGGGCTGGCTGTTTGAGCGTAGCGAGTTCCAACCCCGCCGGTTTTTTGTGAGCATCGCAGAGGTCCCCGAAGGGGCGGGGCAGTCAGTCGCCTATTCTTTCTCTCGTTCCCATGCTCCGCGTGGGAACGAGGAAAAAACTGCATTGATCTTTGCGCGAGAGGAGAAGGGAAATGCTTGGAGAGTTTGTGTATCCCACAGTTCTTCTCATTCTGCCGGATCCCGGGTTCCGCGCTGCTTCACCCGGGCTACTCGGGCTATTCGAGAAATGGGTAGTGATATGAAAGTATTGAGTTGTTAGGGATGAATGTTGAGTCTATGTGTTCGCTGCGTTCACGGATGCCATACCCCCTCTCCCGCAAGGGGAGAAGGGGACCCAATACCAATGAGTGCGGAGAACTCTCTAACCCACCACTCAAAACCGCTACTGGCTAAGATCAATTTTTAACCTTGAACTCAAGGCGCACGTTGAAGTGGGCCTGGCCATAGAACGACGAACAATGTAGCGCCATCGCCACGGTGGCCAGGCTATCCAACCATCCCGATCAAACTAAAAATATCCTTCACCTCAAAGCGCGTAACTCACGGCGCTAAAAACTCAGTACCTGAGTCTTGCCGTCGTATGAAAATCCACTCAGACGCGCTGCGATGTCTGAAATCAAGCCGCTTCCCTCGCCCCCTCTTTCATCACTTCGGAAAGGGCTCCGTAGGTGGTGACCCAGGCCGCTTTAACCTCATCGGTAAACGCCTCGCCCAGTCCCTCCGCCAGGGTCCAAAGCAGGGCATCCGCCACCTTGTCGTAATCCGCTTCCAACACTCCATAAGTCGCATGACGCTTGCCGGATTCCCGAATCACCGGCAGCAGGGGATCCAGGTTATCAAGGCTGTCGACAGCCATGCCGATCATCGCCATCAACTTGCGTCCCTGCTCGGCCATGTCGCCCTTGAAATAGGGTTTCACTTCCGGGTAGACCTGAAACAACCGGCCGTAAAACAGGGCCGCGGCCTGGTCCGCGATGGGCGCCACCTGGGCCCAGCTGGTTTTCATGAGTTGAATGGTGTTGGGGGTCATGCTTGTTTACCTCTCGTAAGCGTGATCTAAAATTGGCTCTGTTCAGGCGGTCTGCGGCTGGTGCTGATGGATCAGGTGCTTGATCTCGGACAGACAGGACCCGCAGTTGGTCCCGGCCTTGAGCGCTGCGCCGATCGCCTCGGGGGTGATCAATCCCTGTTCACGAATCGCCTGGATCAGGGTGTTCTCCCCCACCCCGAAGCAGGCGCACACGGTCTTGCCCGCATCCTCGGCGGCGCTGCCCGGCGCACCGGCCAGCAGCCGCAGACGCTCCTGGCGGGTCAGTTCGGGTTTGCCGAACAGCTGCACCAGCCAGTCCCGCTTGGGCAGATGATGATCCGGACCGATGAACAGGCAGCTCTGCAGCTGTTCATCCGCCACACTGACCCCGCGATACTGTCCCCCGCCGGGGTCCATCATCTCAGCCCACTGGCTGACATCGCTGGCGGAGCCGAGCAGGCCCCGGGCCACCGCCGACCAATCGTCCGCGGTGGACTCACCGGCCAGCTCGTAGTGCCACAGCCCGTCCCGTTTCGCCTTGGCCCAGTAACCGGCCTGCTCCAGGGTGACCCGTTCCCGGGTCAACAGAAAACCCTGCCAGGCGGGACGGTAGGCCTGGAGAGTTACCGGCGTATGTTTGAATTCGGGCTGCCCGGATATCGGATCGGTCACCGGGTTCACCAGCCGGTCCACCGCCGCATTGCTGGCGAATTGATCGTTCCAGTGCATGGGGATAAAGAGTTCACCCGGCCGTTGACTCTCAGTGATCCGGGCACGCACCACCACCTCGCCCCAGCGACTGCTGATCTTCACCAGCTCACCCGCCTCAAGGGCGTAGTGTTGCGCATCCTCGGGATGGATCTCGGCGAAGGGTTCGTGGTCATGGCCGAACAGACGGCCGGATTTGCCGGTACGGGTCATGGTGTGCCACTGGTCCCGCACCCGCCCGGTATTCAGCACCAACGGGTAGTCCGAATTCACAGGCGTACCCGGCGGCCGTGGCGAAACCGGCACGAACAGAGCCCGTCCTGAGGGCCTGAAAAAGCCCCCGTCGGCAAACAGGCGCGAAGTCCCCGTCGCCTGCCCGGCGGGGACCGGCCACTGCACCGGCGTCAGCGCGTCGTAGCGCTGCGCATCGAGACCCGCCAGACCTGAGATATCGAAATCCCGGCTACCCTGGTTTTCGAAACCGGACAGTTCCGCGTGCTCGTGAAAAATCTCAGCAGGTGATGCGTAGTCGAACCCGGAGTAACCCATCCGCTTCGCCACCTGGCTGAGGATCCACCAATCGGGACGGCTCTCCCCGGCGGGTTCGAGAAAGCGATGCTGACGGCTGATGGTGCGCTCCGAGCTGGTCACCGTGCCGTCTTTCTCGCCCCAGCCACGGGCGGGCAGCAGCACATCCGCATAACGGCTGGTGTCGGTGTCGCGCATGCAGTCGGAGACCACCAGGAACTCGCAATTCGCCAGGGCGCGGCGCACCTGATTGGCATCCGGGACACTCACCGCCGGATTGGTCGCCATGACCCACAGAGCCTTCACCTGACCCGCCTCCACGGCATGAAACAGGTCCACCGCCTTGAGCCCGGGCTGGCTGACCAGCCGGTCGGTCTGCCAGAAGCGCCCGACCAGATTCCGGTGAGCCGGGTTTTCAATATCCATATGACAGGCCAGCTGATTGGACAAGGCCCCCACCTCGCGGCCACCCATCGCATTGGGCTGACCGGTGATGGAGAACGGCCCCATCCCGGGCCGCCCGATCCGCCCGGTGTAGAGGTGACAGTTGATGATGGCGTTGACCTTGTCGGTACCGCTGGAGGTCTGGTTGATGCCCTGGGAGTAGAGGGTCACCGTGCGTTCGCTCATCAGGAACCAGCGGTACAGGGCGAGAAGGTCCTCCACCGGCAGGCCACAATGCTCGGCGACCGCGGTCACCGAGGGGGCATACCAGCGGGCCGCCTGAAGCGCGGCTTCCAGTCCCTCGGTATGCCGGCGGACGAAAGCCTCGTCGATGGCCCGGTTATCCGCAAGAAAACTCAGCAGACCGTTGAACAGGATGGCATCCGTACCCGGGCGCAATCCCAGATGCAGATCGGCGACTTCACAGGTGGCGGTCTCCCGGGGATCGATGACCACCACCCGCAACTCCGGATTACGCTCCTTGGCGCGCACGATGCGCCGGTAGAGCACCGGATGGCACCAGGCGGTGTTGGAGCCGGTCAGCAGGATCAGCCCCGCCTGTTCGAAGTCCTCGTAACAGCCGGGCACCGTGTCGGAACCGAACGCCCGCTTGTGCCCCGCCACCGATGAGGACATACAGAGCCGCGAATTGGTGTCGATGTTGCCCGAACCGATGAACCCCTTCATCAGCTTGTTGGCGACGTAGTAATCCTCGGTGAGCAGCTGACCTGAAACATAGAAGGCCACCGCGTCAGGACCGTGTGTATCGATTACTGCCCGGAAACGGTTTGCCACTCGATCAAGCGCGGACTCCCAGTCGGCGACGGCCCCATCGACCCGGGGGGTCAGCAGGCGGCCGTCCAGGTCGAGGGTCTCGTTCAGTGCCGTGCCTTTGGAGCAGAGCCGGCCCTGGTTGGAGGGATGATCCGGGTCGCCCATGACCCGCCAGCCGCCCTGCGCATCCGGCTCCATCAGCAGACCGCACCCCACCCCGCAGTAGGGGCAGGTGCTTTTGACGGGTTGCTGTGGGTTGTTCGCCTGACTCATCGGGACATCACTCATTTGTTGTTCAATTAATGACCGGGGTCTCCAGCTGAGACAACCTTCTGTGGACAGGGTTATGCGGACGCCGCGTGCATCCGTCCGAGCGTATTGGGACGATAGGCGCCCGTTCACCCAAGGTTGTTGAGACTCAGGCCGCCGACTCCGCCGAGGCAAGACTGAGGTATATCACCCCGTCCTCCACCTTCACCGCATAGGTATGCACACACCCCTCGTCCGGTCCCTGCACCTGACCGCTTTGCAAGTCGATCTTCCAGTTGTGCAGAGGGCAGCTCACCGCCTGGCCGTGGACGATCCCCTGGGAGAGGGGTCCACCCCGATGGGGGCAGCGGTCGCGCAGGGCGAACACCTGGTCATTGCCGGTCCGGAAGAGGGCGATATTCAGGCTTTCGGTCTGCAGCTTGCGCGCACCCAGCTGCGGAATATCTTCAAGTTGCGCGATGGCGATCCAGTCACTCATGATGCTGCCCTCATGCGGTCGATACGCAATGGTGTGAATTCATGGGCCTCGGCCCCCTCGGCCCGTTCGCGCCAGGGATCGACTTGGGCAAACTGCTGGCTGTATTTGAACCGCTCGTAAAGTTCCATGCGGCCGGCCGCATCATCGACGATGCGCTGTTTCACGTAACCCAGGCTGACCCGCTCCACCCAGGGCGCGGTGCGCTCCAGGTAGTGCCCCTCTTCCCGGTAGAGCTGGACGAAGGCGCCGGTGTATTCCAATACCTCGGCCTCGCTCGCAACCTTGCACAGCAGGTCGGTGATGCGCACCTTGATGCCGCCGTTGCCGCCCACGTGCAGCTCGTAGCCGGAGTCGACGCAGACCACGCCCAGATCCTTGATGGTCGCCTCGGCGCAGTTGCGCGGACAGCCGGAGACCGCCAGCTTGAATTTGTGCGGCATCCACGAGCCCCAGGTGAGCTCTTCGAGCTGCACACCGAGACCGGTGGAGTCCTGGGTGCCGAAGCGGCACCAGTTCTTACCGGCACAGGTCTTCACCGTGCGCAGCGCCTTGCCGTAGGCGTGACCGGAAACAAAACCGGCTGCGGAAAGATCCTTCCACATCGACGGCAGGTCTTCCTTCTTCACCCCGAACAGGTCGATGCGCTGACCGCCGGTGACTTTCATCTCCGGCACCTGATATTTGTCAGAGACATCGGCGATGGCGCGCAGGTCGTTGGCGGTGCAGAGTCCGCCGAACATGCGCGGCACCACCGAGTAGGTGCCGTCCTTCTGGATGTTGCCGTGGGCCCGCTCGTTGATGAAACGGGACTGGGCGTCGTCCTCATACTCCCCGGGCCAGGCGGCCAGCAGGTAGTAGTTGAGGGCCGGGCGGCAGCTGGTGCAGCCGTCCGGGGTCTTCCAGCCCAGGGTATCGAACACCCCGCGCATGCTCTTCAATCCGTCCTCGCGGATCGCCCGGCGCACTTCGTCGTGACTGCGCTCGGTGCAGCTGCACATCGCCTTCTTGCTCGGCGCGGCGGCATAACCCTCGCCCACGGTGGAGGCGAGCAGGGCTTCCACCATGCCGGTGCAGGAGCCGCAGGAGGCGGAGGCCTTGGTGTGCGCCCGCACTTCGTCCAGGGTGAACAGCCCCTTGCTGCTGATCGCCTTGACGATGTCGCCCTTGCACACGCCGTTGCAGCCGCAGATCTCGGCGTCGTCGGAGAGCTTGACCACCCGGGTCTCCTCGCCGTGACCGGCGTCACCCAGATCGTGCTGACCGAACAGGATGGTGTTGCGGAAGCTGGAGATGTCGGTGCCTTCGCGCAGCAGCTGGAAGTACCAGGTGCCGTCCATGGTGTCGCCGTACATCACCGCGCCCTTGATGCGGTTGTCGCGGATCACCAGCTTCTTGTAGACCCCCTGGGCCGGGTCCTGCAGCACCAGGGTCTCGTCGCCTTCGCTTTCGTTGAACTCACCGGCGGAGAAGAGATCGATGCCGGTGACCTTCAGCTTGGTGGAGGTCACCGAACCTTCGTAACGACCGAAGCCGAGCTGGGCCAGGTGGTTGGCGCAGACCTTGGCCTGATCGAACAGGGGCGCCACCAGACCGTAGCAGTTGTTGCGGTGCTGCACGCACTCGCCCACCGCATAGATGCGAGGGTCGAAGGTCTGCAGGGTGTCGTTGACCACGATGCCGCGCTCGCAGTGCAGGCCGGCTGATTTGGCCAGTTCCGTACTCGGCCGGATACCCACCGCCATCACCACCAGGTCGGCGGGAATCTCGCTGCCGTCCTTGAAACGCACGCCGGTCACGCGCTCATCGCCGATGACCGCCTCGGTCTGGGCCTGCATCAGGAACTCAAGCCCGCTCTCCTCCAGCGAAGCCTTGAGCAGGTTGGCCGCCGGCTTGTCGAGCTGGCGCTCCATGAGGATGTCCATCAGGTGCACCACGGTCACGTCCATGCCGTTCTTCTTCAGGCCGTTGGCCGCTTCCAAGCCCAGCAGGCCGCCGCCGATCACCACCGCCTTTTTATATTTGCGGGCGCTCTCCAGCATCAGCTCCACGTCGCGGATGTCGCGAAAACCGATCACACCGTCCAGGTCGTGGCCCGGCACCGGGATGATGAAGGGGTTGGAGCCGGTGGCCAGCAGCAGGCGATCGTAGTCCGCGCTCAGCCCTGAAGCAGTCTTCACCTGGCGCGCCTTGCGGTCGATCGCCACCACCGGATCACCGGTGTGCAGGGTAATGCCATGCTCCGCATACCACTCGCGGCTGTTGAGCACGATGTCGTCCACGGTCTTCTCACCGGCCAACACCGGCGAGAGCATGATGCGGTTGTAGTTGGGATGGGGCTCGGCGCCGAACACGGTGATCTCGTACATCTCCGGCTCGAGTTTCAACAGCTCTTCGAGGGTGCGCACACCGGCCATGCCGTTGCCGACCAGGATCAGTTTCTGCTTGTTCATTGACTTGCCTCTTCGCTCAGGCTTGCTTTGACAGGGTTCGCCGGAAGCCCCACCGCGTTCAACGGGTTGACTTCACGCAGTGCGTTCAGGGTAAACGAGAGACTGGCGACGGGGGTCTGCTCCAAGTAGCCGATCGGGTCATCCGGGTCGAAGCTGACGCCGTCGAAGAAACGGTCTGCGCCCAGGGTCAGCTCACCCTGTTCACCCGCCATCGTCCAGGCCTCCGCATGCTTGCCTTCGGTCTTCATTTCTTTGCCCGGGATTTCCATACCCAATGCGGTGGCGGCCTTGCGGTAGAGCTCGGGTCGATAGACCTGACGGGCAATCTTTTTCAGATCGACCGGTTCACGCAATTGGCCCCAGCGGGCCATCTGGGTCAGGAACCAGAGAGCATGGGACTGCCAGGGGAAGTTGGCGCTATAGCGGCTGAAGACATTGAAGTCCGCCCGTTCCACGGCATCCGCGTCCCGGGAGAACTGGAAGGTGCCGAGCATCGATTTCTCCAGAATCTCCTGAGGCGCATTGACGTAACGTCCCTTACTCAGCAGTTCGCAGACCTCTTCCCTGTTCTCCGGCTGGTCGATCCACTCACAGGCCTTGATCAGGGCGGTGAGCACTGCCTGATGGGTATTCGGATTGGCCGCCGCCCAGCTGCCCGCGACGCCAAAGACCTTCTCCGGATGGTTGTTCCAGATGTCATAACTCGCGGCCAGGGTGTGGCCGAGCCCGTTGCACACCGCCAGGGTGTTCCAGGGTTCGCCGACGCAGAAGCCGGAGATCACCCCCGCCTGCAGGTAGTTGACCATCTGCGGCGGCGGCACCACCGAGAGCTGAATGTCCTTGTCCGGATCGATGCCCGAGGCCGCCAGCCAGTAGCGCAGCAGGTAGTTATGGGTCGAATAGGGAAACACGGTGGCGAACATCAGGGGCCTCTCCCCCGCCGCCCTGTCCGCCTCGATGACTTTCTTCAGGGCGCGGCCGCTGCCCACCGGCGTATCGAGCTCCATCTCGCCGGTGGCCGCCATCCGTTCGTAGAGGGCTTTCGATACGGTAATGCCGTTGCCATTCAGATCCAGACTCATGGCCGTAATCATCGGCACGGTTCCACTGATTCCCACAGCGCTGGCCAGGGGCATGGCCGCCAGCATCTGCGCCCCATCGAGCATGCCGATGGAGACCTTGTCCCGAATGTTGGCCCAGGAGTTCTCCCGGGACAGCGCCACCTCGAGTCCCTGCTGACGGAAGAAACCCTTCTCCTTGGCCACCACCAGAGGCGCGCAATCGGTCAGCGGAATGAAGCCGAGATTGAGCTGGGTCTTCTCCAGGGTCTTGCCGCTGGCGGACTGGGCCGACTTGAGCCAGGCCGAGAGATCGACCACGGTTTCACTCTCAGGCTCCGGCAGGGTCTTGGGCTGTTCGTCCTCCGGCTTCTGATGCCGTTCATGAAGGAAGCGCACCACCTCGGCCCGGTAGTGGTTGTAGACCGGGTTCTCGGCCAACGCGAGCCGGTTGCGCGGCTTCGGCAGATCGATATTGAGAATCTCCCCCACCGTGGCCGAGGGGCCGTTGGTCATCATGATGATGCGATCAGAAAGCAGCACGGCCTCGTCCACATCGTGGGTAATCATGATGACGGTGTTGTTGAGCCGCGCCTGGATCTCCATCAGGGAGTCCTGCATGTGGGTGCGGGTCAGCGAGTCGAGGGCGCCAAAGGGCTCATCCATCAGCAGCACCTTGGGTTCCATGGCCAG
Source organism: Candidatus Thiodiazotropha sp. (assembly GCA_050305635.1). GTDB lineage: Bacteria > Pseudomonadota > Gammaproteobacteria > Chromatiales > Chromatiaceae > Thiodiazotropha. Next base: position 8,495 of record JBNLFS010000120.1, read on the forward strand.
GGCGCGGGCAATACCGACACGCTGTTTCATGCCACCGGAGATTTCGTCAGGCTTGCGGTCCAGCGCATGGGACATGTGCACCAGCTCGAGATTGTGCAGGGTCCAGCGATGACGCTCCTCTTTCGACTTGGTCTTCTTGAACACCTGATCCACCGCCAGGCGCACGTTGTCATAGACCGTCAGCCAAGGCAGCAGGGAGTGGTTCTGAAACACCACCGCCCGGTCGGGACCCGGCTCGGTGACCTCTTTCTCTTCGAGGATCACACCGCCTTCGGTGGCATTGAGCAGACCGGCGACGATGTTGAGCACGGTGGACTTGCCGCAGCCCGAGTGACCGATCAGCGAGATGAACTCACCCTGGGCGACTTTCAGATCCACGTGCTTGAGCACGTTCAGCGGACCGTTGTCGGTCGGGAAGGTGATGCTGACATGGTCGATGTTTAAGTAACTGTTCATTGTCTTTCGCCTGAATTGATTTGGTGCGTCCTGACACACCTGACTAGCTTTTTAAAAAGTTTTTAGTTTTGAGTTTTAAGTTTTTAGTTGAGGTATTCGCTGCGCTCATGGTTTTTGATCCCCCTCTCCCTGGCCCTCACCCGCTGTATAGACCGGGGACATAGGTAACACATGTTCGGAGACAGGGGTAACACCTCGGATAAACTGTATGACGAGTTCTCAAGGGGAGAAGAGTCATGCCGTGGGAAGAGGTTTCAACCATGTCGCTACGAAAAGAGTTTGTCATGCTAGCACTTCAAGATGGCGCTAACCGCCGAGAACTGTGCCTGCGCTTTGGAATCAGTCCAAAGACCGGTTACAAGTGGCTGAATCGCTACATGAGTGAGGGTCCAGCGGCCTTGGCGGATCGCTCGCGTCGGCCCAAACGCTCGCCCAATGCGACTGAGCCGGCGCTGGAGCGCGCGGTCGTTGAACTGCGTCAGGCGCACCCGGCTTGGGGCGGGCGCAAGCTGCAGCGGCGCTTGAGCCGCCTGGGCCATCGAGCCCTTCCCAGCCCCAGCACGATCACTGCGATACTGCACCGTCACGGGCTGATTGAACCGGAGGCCTCGCAAAAGGCACAACCCTTTGTGCGCTTTGAACACGAGGCAGCGAATCAGCTCTGGCAGATGGATTTCAAGGGGCACTTCGCGATGACCACAGGGCGCTGCCACCCCTTGACCGTGCTCGACGATCACTCGCGGTTCAACCTGACGTTGCACGCCTGCCCTGATGAGCAAGGTGTCACGGTCCAAGGCGTGCTCACCCAGACCTTTCGCCGCTATGGACTGCCCGAGCGTATGCTGATGGATAACGGGGCTCCCTGGGGCAGTGACGCAAACCATCCCCTCACACCGCTGACGGTGTGGTTGATTCGATTGGGCGTGGGTGTCAGTCACAGCCGACCGTATCACCCCCAAACCCAGGGTAAAGATGAACGGTTTCATCGTACGCTCAATGTGGAACTGCTCAGCCGGCATCGTTTTGAGGACTTGGCCGCGTGTCAGCGGCGCTTTGATCGTTGGCGTGATTGCTACAATCTGGAGCGCCCGCATGAATCGCTGAGTATGGATGTGCCAGCTCAACATTATCAGCCGAGTCAACAGATTTTCCCTGAAACCCTGCCTGCGATTGAATATGGCCCGGCTGAGGCCGTACGCAGAGTTCAGGCTAAAGGCGAAGTCTGTTTCAAAGGCTATGTGTTTCGCATCAGCAAGGCGTTGCGCGGCTACCCTGTAGCCGTCCGGCCCACGCCTGAGGACGGGGTCTTTACCGTACATTTCTGCCATACCCAGGTTGCTGAAATTGATTTAAGGAATCCATGTCGATGAAGTCAAAATGTGTTACCTATGTCTCCGAACACCCGTTACCCTTGACTCCGGTCTATACAGCGGGAGAGGGCCAGGGAGAGGGGGAGAAATAAACCGTGAGCAAAGCGAACTCATCAACTCAAAACTCAACACTAAAAACTCAAAACTCATAGCGCTGTGCAGCAGCGCTAGCGCAGCACCGCATTCTTGTCCCAGCTGAACGCCCGCTGCATCATCAACATGCCCCGGTCGAGCAGGAAACCGATCAGCCCGATCACCAGCACCGCCACCATGATGCGCGCCAGTGAATCGGAGCTGCCGTTCTGGAACTCGTCCCAGACGAACTTGCCCAGGCCCGGGTTCTGCGCCAGCATCTCGGCGGCGATCAGCACCATCCAGCCGATACCCAGGGACAAGCGCAGGCCGGTGAAGATCATCGGGATCGCCGAGGGCAGGACGATCTTCATGGTCTTGGTGAGCGGATTGAGTCGCAGCACGCGGCTGACGTTGATCAGGTCCTTGTCCACTCCGGAGACCCCCACCGTGGTGTTGATGATGGTGGGCCACAGACAGCACAGGGTGACGGTGATGGCCGAGTTGAGAAACGACTTGGAGAACATCGGCGTGTCACTCACATACAGGGCTGAGACCACCATGGTCACCAGCGGCAGCCAGGCCAGGGGCGAGACCGGCTTGAAGATCTGGATCAGCGGGTTGATCGCGGTATACAGGGTTGCACTCATGCCGCAGACGATGCCGATGGGGATAGCGATCAGCGAGGCGACCAGGAAACCGGCCATCACCGTCAGCAGGCTGGTGACGATCTGATCGATGAAGGTCTCCTTGCCGGTGTATTTGCGCTCACGCATGCGATCGATACGGTCCTGGGGCTGACCCGCCGCGATCGCCTTTTCCACACGCTCGTCCATGCGCTGATAGAAGTCATCCGCCTTGGACCGCTCCGCCTTGTGTTCACCATAGAGGGCCTGGGTCTGTTCCCAGACCTTGGCCGGACCGGGCAACACTCCCAGGGAGGTCTGCACGTTCTTCGCGCCCACACTCCACAGGCCCAGGAACACCACCAGCGCGATCAGCGGCACCAGCAGCTGGTGAATCGTGCGAGCGAACATTTTGCCAACCTGGTCGCTGGCCAAACGTTCGAGCAGTCTGTCGAACCTGGGAAGGTTGAAGGTTTTGGACGTCATCTCTGTTGCCATGTTTCTGTTCCTGCTTAATACGTTCTTGCCAACCGGTCATTCCGGACCGAGGGAATGTTTAAGGTTTCGATCCACCGGCAATCCCACTCCGCAAAAAACGGTGCGGAGCGGACTGCGCGGTTTCATAGCGACCCTCAGATTTTCTCCGCACCCTTCAGACCGATCGGGAAGCTGTCGATGTAGGCGTTGGGCTTCGTACCATCGAAGGTGACACCGTCGATGAACTCGGTCTGCGGGTCGCGGTAACCGGTTTCGGTGGCGAAGTCCGGGAATTCACCGGCCGACAGTTTGCCCTCGGCGATCAGCGCCTCAGCCGCCTTACGGTAGATGTCGGGACGATAGACACTCTTGGCGATCCGGTCGTACCAGCGGTCGGGTTTCTGCTCGCTGATCTGCCCCCAGCGACGCATCTGGGTCAGATACCAGACCGCATCCGAGTAGTAGGGATAGGTGGCGTTGTAGCGGAAGAAGACATTGAAGTCGGGTACCGAACGCTTATCACCCTTCTCATATTCGAAGGTACCGGTCATGGAGTTGGCGATGACCTCATAGTCGGCGCCCACATAGTTGGGCTGGGAGAGGATCTTCACCGCCTCGGGACGGTTGGCGTTGTCGTTCTCGTCCAACCACTTGCCGGCACGGATCAGCGCCTTGACCACGCGAATCGTGGTGTTGGGATACTGCTCGGTGAACGCCTTGGTCATGCCGAAGACCTTCTCCGGATTGTCCTTCCAGATCTCGTAGTCGGTGATGACCGGCACGCCGATGCCCTTGAACACCGCCTGCTGGTTCCAGGGCTCGCCCACGCAGTAGCCGTAGATAGTGCCGGCCTCCAGGGTTGCGGGCATCTGCGGCGGCGGGGTCACGGAGAGCAACGCATCGGCCTTCAACTGGCCGGTGATATCGCCCTTCTCGGGAGCGTAGTAACCGGGGTTGATGCCACCGGCCGCCAGCCAATAGCGCAGCTCGTAGTTGTGGGTGGAGACCGGGAAGACCATACCCATCTTGAACGGCTTGCCATCCTTCTTGTACTGCTCGACCACCGGCTTGAGCGCATCGGCTTTGATCGGGTGGACCGGCTTACCGTCCGCCTGCTTGGCCACATGGGGTTTCATCAGTTCCCATACCTCGTTGGAGACGGTGATGCCGTTGCCGTTGAGGTCCATGCTGAAGGGGGTGACGATGTGCGCCTTGGTGCCGAAGCCGATGGTCGCGGCCAGGGGCTGACCGGCCAGCATATGGGCTCCATCGAGCTGTCCATCGATAACCCCATCGAGCAGTACCTTCCAGTTGGCCTGGGCTTCCAGGGTCACGTAGAGGCCTTCATCCTCGAGGTAACCCTTTTCGTATGCGATGGCCAGCGGCGCCATGTCGGTGAGCTTGATGAATCCGAACTTCAGGTCCTCTTTTTCCGGGTAACCGAGCTCGGCCCGGGCGCTGCCGGCAGTCAAGCCGAGTCCCGCGGCCAAGCCGACGGCGAGGGCGGCCCGCTTGATGAAAGCCCTGCGGCTTGGATCGTTGCGCTTACTGCTCATGAATAAACTCCTCATGTCTGAATTAGTGATGCGTCGTCAGGTCCCCGTCGGCAAAAAAAAAGCGCCCACCCCCGGACACGATCACAGGATCGTGAAGGGATGGACGCCTTTGTCCTTTGCCGGTCAACGTCGACCGAAAATACTATCTCTCTGGGAAGCTCCACGCGGCCCGCCTGGTGGGCCGGTTCGCCGTTGAACCGGGATCTTCCTTGCGAGTGATTTTGCAAACCCTGTGCCAGTTACGCATCCGACACGGCCCGGGCCTCAGGAATCGTACATTTACCAACCGCGATTCAATGCGTTGGACTATTCCCCATGTTTCCCACACGTTTTTGTGCATGCCCACGCAACGACCAAGCCTTTTGAACGGGCTTTACTGACCCGCACCGATATACACCAGACCCGCTACCTACTTAGTGGTAGACCTGTTACATCCTGGTGCATTCAACCGGCCAGGATCGTCGCGGCCTCAATGATGTTCTGGGCCACCTCGGCCAGCTTACGGCCAGTGTCCATGGCGAGCTTGCGCATCGCCTGATAGGCCTGCTCCTCACTCAGTCCCCGCTGTTTCATGATGATGCCCTTGGCTTTGTCGATGACCTTGCGTTCATTGAGCTGGCGGTGGGCCTTCTTGAGTTCCGACTCCAGGAAGTTGAAGTGCTGAAAACGCGCCACCGCCGCGTCGATGATCGGCCGCACCCGGTGGGCCTGCAGGCCGTCAACCACATAGGCGCTCACTCCGGCCTGTGTGGCGCGGCGTATGGTGGCGTTGTTGTCGTCCTGGGAGAACATCACCATCGGGCGGGGTACCGTGGACTGGACCGACTCCAGGCTCTCCAGGGTATCCCGGCCCGGGGCCTCGATATCGATGAGGATCACATCCGGATTACAGCGTTTCACCGCCGACAGCAGGTCGCTATCCCCCGGCACACAGGCCACCAGCACGCAGTCCACGTCACGCAGGGCGAGGTCGAGCATTTCGCGCCGATCCGACTTGTCGTCGACAAGCATCACGCGCAGGGGTTTGGTCTGTTTACGGATTGACATGACCGGTTCACCAACAAAAACCATGCCATGCATGGGTGGAGACCAAGACCCGCTCAAATCAAGAGGGGGCACTCGCCGGCTCGCATTCTGTTTTCAGGCAATACCCCGTGCGACAACCACTTTGGTGGATCTCGGAACTCCCGTCGTTTCATTGATGCAGGCCAGTCTCGCGTGAAATCCGCCCGTGTATGATTCGGATATGCATGAGGCCCAGCAACCCTTGAGCCTGTTAACACGAATCCAATAGGCCCTAATACCGGAACCCGAACATGCCCCGTCACTCCAGACGCCCGTTCGCGATAGCTTCATCCCCATGGCTGAGCGGGCTGGTGTTTGTGCTGTTGTTTCCCTCCGCGGTACTGCCCGGGGTCGCCCCCGGTGATGACGCCCTCAGTCAATTCGTTAAATCCTACGGCTGCGGCAAGACCCAGGCCCTGCTCATGGCGCCGCTCTCCAAGGCCATGGCCGTGTGGGCGGACAATGTGGTCGGGGTCAACAACATGACCTATGCGGATGTGAGCAAGGACCGGGTGTACGCCATCCTCAGCAACGGTCAAGTGGAGCAGGCCCTCAACAGCCTGGGCGATCTGCTGACCTTTGTCGCGGTCGCCGATGAGGTGGCCAATGGGGATGCGAAACTGGCGCTGAAGAAGGCCAGTGAGTGGGGCATTGACTACTATGCCGCAATGGCCGCCGGCCCCCAGGGCGCCGCGGTGTGGGGCACGATGAAAACCCTCTCCACCTATGCCGCGGATCTGAACAAGGAACTCCTCAGCCTGAACCTCGACACTTTCGCCAACTATGTTGATCGAGACCCGCGCCTCGCGGGTAAGAACGGGGGTGACATTTTTCTTGAAGAATACCTCGAGTGGCAATCCACGGAGGTGCATGTCGCGATCGGGGACAATGTGCGGAAACAGCGTAATGCGCTGATCGACTACGCCCACATCATCCTCGGGCAGGCGGATTTCCCCCGTGTGCTGGATTGGCAGCAACCCAAGTACCGCAACCCGTTGCGGGTGGCGGCGCAGCTGATGATGAAGGACGCCAGCGCCATCGCCGAGGTCAAACGCCAGCAACGGGAACTGCAGCGCCAACTGCCCGGGCTGAAGGAAGACCTGGCGATCTTCGAGAAATTCCAGTATTGGTACTCACTGCTCAAAGGCGTGACCTGTACCGATGGCCTGTTCAACGACACCTTGATAGCCTGCATCGACGGCATCAAGGAGTCCCTCAAGCGCCTGCCGGTGGCCGAGGGGATGCCATTCGTCCTGGCCATCGACAGTACCGCATCCCTGTCCCAGTCCCTGGATGACTGGGATCGGCAGATCGACCGTCTGGCCGGAGAACTGGAAATCCATGCCGTGAGCATCGAACGGCTGTGTCGCGATCAGAAAGATGCCTGGGAGGGTCTGAGCAATCGTCTGGACCGGTTCCGCAGCCTTGCCGCGCAGATCGATGAACGCGCCCTGCGCATGGAACAGCAGAAAACCCGCATCTGCGCATCGACCCCCTCTGGGACTGACGCACAACAGCTGGCCGATCTGGAAGCGGATTACCAGACCCTGCGCAGACTCTCGGACGAGGCCCAGTCCCTAGAACGCAGTGCCAGAAAGGGTGAGGCGCCGGCGGAAATCGACTTTTCATCCTTCGCCTCGAGACTCAGCGGCTGGAAACAGCAAGCCATGCAGCTGAAAGTCGAACAGGTGCGTTCCGACGATGCATTCCACAAGGCCGAAAAAATTGCAGGGGACGTGGAGCGGCTTCTGAAACCCTGTCCTGCGCCGGCGCAGCTGAACGAAGCGGCCGCGCAACTGGACAAACAGGACCTCTACTTCACCCGCAAGCATGCCGATGTCTCGGCGCGCCTGAAACACTTGCAGGAGAACCTGAACCGCTATCAAACCTCGCCGGGCAACGCAGTCAACGACCTGGTACGGCGCATCAATGAAGCCGATTCCTTTCTCGGGGAACGCACCGCTTACCAGTCCCAGGCGCGACGTTGTCTGGATGAGATTCCGGATATCGCACGTCTGCGCCAGGAGGGGGAATTCGGTATTGAGCGGGTGCACAACACCCTGGCCCAGGCCGGGGCCAGTCTGAGCGCAGCCCAGACCTGCACCGCACAGGCAAAACGGAGCAGTACGGATGAGGGCTGGTCCGAGGGGGGGTACGACACCGAGAACCGTTTTGACGGGATGATCGAACAGATCCACGCATCCGCCCAGGCCTGCGACTATCAACGCGCCCTGCAACTGGCGGACGCGGTGCTGGCGCAGGATCCGAACAACGCCTGGGTGAATCAGAACTACGCTGAGCTGCAAACCTGGCAGGCACGCAACGAGCGGTATCACAGTGCCCTGGAGGAAGCGGTACAGCATCTGCAACAGGGGAATGCCGACAGCACCCTGGCGGCGATCGATCTCGCCATGCACAACGCCTCGACCCAGTGCGGCCAGGACCGAACCCTGATTTCGCTGCGTGAACAGGCGCAAAAACTGGTGGAACTGGAGCGCCAGTCGGTGATTGAACAGGCCCGGGAGGAGAGCCGGATCGACACGCGTCAACGCTCCGAGGCGCGCACACGCCACCAGCAGAGGGAGGCCGAACGCCGCCGCACCGAAGCCAGCATGCAGACCATTCTGACCGGCATCATGGGGGCCATCGACCTCTCCAACCGGCGGGATGCGGCGCGCAGCGGCGGTGCTCACAATGACGAGGACATCGTCGATCACCTGGTGCGGGAAAACGAGCGCAAACATGGCGATCAGATGCGGCGATGGCAGGAGAGCAACAACAGTTCGATCCAGGCGCCCCATTCGCCAGTCCCCGGCGGCATGACGCCCGGCGGGTCCACGGAAACCGCTCCGACTCCCGGTCATCCACCCCCGTCCCGCGAAGAACCCGGTGGGCCGCTTCCCCCCGCGGCCGGCGGCCCCCTGCCCCCCGCCAGCGGTGGCTATGAGTGTTCAGGACCCAAGGACTGGTGCGACGACCCGGGCGGTTGGGACTGAACAGGCATCTGCAACGGGCCTACTTCAAGGGCCCCGCTTCCTGAAGCTAGCGTTGAAGGTGTTCATTGCGCGCCTCGGCATTGCCCCCTCTCCCGCCCCCTACCCAGGAACCTCATCCAAATGATGGATTTTATGCACCCCAGTGAGTGGAGTCATGTCAGCATCGCCATGCTGCATGGATCTCTGCCCCCAGGGCGAAGGGAGACGTCTGGAGGGTTTTGAGTTATCCCGCAGTGCTTCGTATTCTGCCGGATCCCGGGTTCCACTTCGTTTCACCCGGGCTACAAGTATGGCTCGAACAACGTAGCCCGGGTGCAGCGAAGCGGAACCCGGGAACAGCCCTCCGGAACTCCAGGGCGGGCTGTCTGAGCATAGCAAGTTCCTGCCCCGCCGGTTTTTACCCGCA
>JBNLFS010000121.1:0-19177 GCA_050305635.1 Candidatus Thiodiazotropha sp.
CCAGTAGACCGCCCCGATGGTCTTCGGAATGATCTCCGAGAACACCAGGATCAACAGGGTCAGAATCGCAGAGATCACCCCCAGAGAGGCATCCCCGAACACCGCGGCCGCCTGGGCGCCGGCACCCGCGGCGCCGAGGGTATGCGCCGTGGTGTTCAGGGTCAGGATCGCCGCCAGGGAGTCGTTGATGTTGTGTTTGAGTTGCCTGAGCCGTCCTGCGGCCCCATGACCCTGCTGCTCCAGCACCGAAATATAGGGGTGGGTCACGCTCAGGATCACCGCCTCGGCAATCGAGCAGAGAAACGAAAAACCCAGGGCGATGGCGATGTAAGTCAGGAGTAAAATCATGTCCGCGAGAGTCTTCTCTGAGATGTCTTCGTAACTCAAGTTTCGGAGTTCAGAACGGGTTAAATCCGAATTGACAACCGTATCACAAATGCTCTACGCGCAGCGCGAAGGGCCACAGACGTAGGCTGCGGTTATACGGGGCAGTGGCCGACACTAATTGTTTTACCACGAAGTACACGAAGGTCACGAAGCGCGATCGTTTACTGACATGAAACTATCCAGTGTAAGGCTGACTTGCTCATGAATTCCGCCTAACATTCCCACTCTTTGCGTGGGAACGTTAGCGCTGCGCTAAAGCGCCTCGTCTGCATAATCCTTCGTGCGCTTCGTGTTCTTCGTGGTGAGATCGATCGGTGAGTAAACAGGGGGAATTGAGGAGGACAGATCGATTGGGGTAACACTCATGCCGGGCGTTCGTAATTCAATACGGCTGTGTTGTGAGTATTTAAGCCAGATATTTTTTACCATGCACGAATCAATATTACTTATTACATACAATAAGTTAAACGTGATCGCATGCTAATTAACAGGTCCAGCGCTCAACCCCGTCTCCCGTCCGTTCTCGGGGTTAGCAGAAAAGGCAGGTAGAGGGCGGTGAACCAGCCGAAGCACACCATCCAGGCAACCTGGGACAGGCCGATCCACAGGGTGTAGTGGGACAGATCCACAATCGGCAGTAACACCCGCACCAGGGCGGCGAACAGCATCAGTCCGAAGATCAGCCGAAGAAAGCCGGGGGCATCGAAGATGTTTCTGCCGGTATGCGCCAATCCCACCCGGGACATCATGCCCAGGGTCACCAGCCCGATCCCGCCGACGGTGAACGCATGCACTGCCAGGGATGGGGGCAGCCCCGCCCAGATCGCGCCCGCCTTGAACAGAAAACCCAACACCAGAAAGGCGTAACCGATATAGAGTGACCAGAGCAAAGGCACCTTGAAGATGCCGGGGGTGTACCAGTCCGCCAGGCGTCGCGCGTGCACCGCCACCAGCAGCAGCGAGAGCACTCCCACCGCCCCGGGGGCAGAGAAAAACAGATCGAGTACCGCCCAGATCAGTAACAGCAACAGGCTTCCCCAATCCACCCATTTACGATTCCGGGGCTTGAAGGTTTCGGATACCCCCTTCTCGATGAAAAAAGGCATGACCCGCCGCGCCATTTCAAACAGCAACGCCAGCACCAGATACAGGCCCATGTAGAGGCCTGTCGCCACGCCGTTGGCGAGACCCCCCAGGGCTCCCAGGTAAAACACCAGGTTGGCCAGCAACAGCAGAACGAGTTTGCCGATAATGCCCATCTGCTGCCATTGACGGACTTTCAGCACGGGATGCGCGACGCCGAGGATCAGACCCAACAGAAACAGGGTGTCTGCGTAAGCGGCCCACATGAGGGTGGTTTCCGACGCCATGCCGAACAACACCCGTGCCGCCAACCAGGTCAGGAACAGTCCGGCAAGCCGCCCGCCGCGGATCCCCGGCTGCCCAGTCCAATTGGTCACCGCCGTGAGCAGAAACCCGGCAATCACGGCCAGGGTGTAGCCGAAGATCATCTCATGGGCATGCCAGTAGATGATGCCGAAGGGCGGAGCTATCCAGTCGGCCGAGTGCAGGTACAACGACATCCAGACGCCCATCGCCAGCACGGCGAACAGGGCCGCCGCCGCGAAAAACGGGCGAAAGCCGAGTTCGAACAGGGCAAAGGCCGGGGGTGGCGCCTCGCGTTCTTTGATCAGCATCAGGGGAACCCCCGGTTGCGCAGGATTGGGTTGATTCTAACGCAAATGAGACGACCGAATCCGAGGATTCAGCCGAACGCTTGTCGCTGAAGGCGATGCAGCAGGAGAAAAGCCTGTCGAGCCAGACCGGGACAGGCGGTATGGGACAATCGGGTAGGGAGACCCGTGCGGAAAGATTCTGAGAACCGGGGTTTGCGGACTATCCGACTTCGGCAACCGTGTTCAATTCCGGCGTGAGCCACATGAGGATCTTACCGTCAACGCCGATACTGCGGGCGCGGCCGCTGTTCTTTGCCACGTACATCCGGTGGTCGGCCAGTTCGACCAGGGATTTCCAATCCTTCGCATCATCGAAGCGGTTCCCCGCAATGCCGATACTGGCAGTCACCGGACCACCATCAGGCCGCACACCGACGCCGGCGCGCATGATCCGCTGTACCACCTCATTCGCCACCTCGGGTCCGGCGGTCGGCAGGATCACAATAAACTCTTCTCCCCCCCAACGGATCACACTGTCCCCTTTGCGGACTGTCTTGTTGATCATCTGCGCCGCGGTTTTCAGGGTCATGTCGCCCTGTTCATGGCCAAAGGTATCGTTGATCGACTTGAAATGGTCCAGATCCAGATAGAGCACGGACAGCTCGCCTTCATTCATCTGCGCCAGGCGGAACTGCAGATCGAGCATCTCGATACCGGCACGCCGGCTCAGCACCCCGGTGAGGACGTCGTAACTGGTACGGCTTACCTGGGAGAGCATGTAGCGCAGTTGATTGAGCGCCGAAAACAGGGCCACACCGAGAATCAGGATCAGCAGCCAGATCGTCGATACCGCCTGGGGAATCTCCTCCGCACCCCGGGGAATGGAGGCGATCAGGGTGAGCAGAAACATGGGCACCGCATAGGCGAGAAACTCGCTCAGAGTCAACGGGAACAGGGTCAATCCGGCGACCATGACGAAAGGCAGCAATCCGTACAGTCCGGCAATGACCTGCTCCGTTCCGCTCAGATCATAACCTTGAATCCAGTGATCCGAGGCGAGGTAGAACAGGGGCGTGACCGCCAGCATCCCCGCCAGCAGCAGGCGCGCCTGAACCAGATTGGCCTCTTTCCCCGCCCGCCAGGCCAGCAGGGCGAAGATCCCACCGGAAACCAGGCGGATTGAAATCAACTCCCCCCATAACGCACTGGGCAGGAACAGCAGATCGATCACCGACCAGGCGGGCACCAGCACGGCGAACACCGCACAGAAGAAAAACACCCGGCTTTGGATGATGGCGGCCCGGTGTCGGGAGATGGGTAGGCCGTGATTTTTCGTCGTAAACAACTCGTACAGCTGATCACGCGTATAAATACCCAACGACTCACTGACGGATATATACATATTTTTCAATAGGTTGGTAATGGCCATGCCTTCACACCACAACATCCTGCCAGGTTCATCAGTTCCCTCCCAGGAAAGCAGTATTTTTCTTGTCGCTGTTTCTGGAACTGGTTTGGGGCCTTTCTGGAAGGCCCCAATTCTACGAGATTATCGCTCACTCTAATGAATACTTGATCTAAAATGCGTTTAATAATGATCGAGATCAATAACCGCAACATCTGAGCAGAATATGTTTCGGGTGATGACCTCGATTTTGCACTATTCTCGGTTAGATAGTGTGCACTCTGAACCCTGCGCAGGAGGTCTGTCCCGGGTTTGGCAAAACAACACCCGCCGCACACCCACGGGAAAATCCGGCGCGCCTCCCGGTCAGGCCACTGCAGTTATCACCCAACCCTGCCAGGCCTGCACCGGATGCGAAACCGCAATGATTACAAGGAATGCCCATGCATGGGAGCGGAAACCGGCCCCCGCAATGGATGCAATCCAGGACACTGGAGGACTGATGGACAGCCTGGCGGACAATTTCTTCCGCTACTTCCAGCCACTCTACGCCGCATCACCGGAACACAAGCGCAGCGGTTACGACATCCGCTACCGGGTCTATGTGGAGGAACTGGGCTGGGAAGCGCCAAACCCAACTCGCCTGGAGACCGATCCCTGCGACGCCTACGCACACCCCTGCTTGCTGAAACACAAGCGCACCGGAGAGATGGCCGGCTGTGTCAGGCTGGTGGTACCGCAGTCCGGTCATCCGCAAGCCTATCTTCCATTTCAACGGCATCACATCGCGGGTATCGACACCCGTCATCCGGCCCTCAGCCATCCCTCGCAGGTGGGTGAGATTTCCCGGCTTGCGGTGCCGAGCCTGTTCCGCCGCAGACGCAACGAGTCCGGCAAACCGTTCGTACTCGATGAAAGCAGCGCCGCCGAGGCCTATTCCCAGGAGGAACTGCGCAATTTCCCCAACATCGCCATTGGCCTCTACCTGTCCGCGATCGCCCTGGTCGATCTGTGCGATCTGCAACTGGCGGTGGTGGTGATGGAGCCCAGGCTACAGCGTCACCTGCAACGCTTCGGCCTGCATTTCCAACCCATCAGCGAACCCTTCGAGCTACGGGGACAGCGCGCCCTGTTCGCATTGCCACGGGATCAATTGACCCGCCACATGTCGAGCGAAATCCAGGCCCTGTATGAGCGCATCCGTGACAGCCTGCGGGATCAGCCCTGGCAAGCAACGCTCGAGCGCCCCCCCTCGAGTAGTTCAGCATGAGCCGATTTGATTACTTCAGAGCCTTTTCCCGGAACATCGGCTGGGTCACCAATCAGGAACAGACACGCCTGCGCAACGCCCGGGTCGCAATCGCCGGCATGGGCGGTGTCGGCGGCAGCCATCTGCTGACCCTGACCCGGCTCGGTGTGGGGGGCTTCAACCTGGCCGATTTCGATCAGTTCGAGCTGGAGAACTTCAACCGCCAGACCGGCGCCAATCTGCACAGTATCGGCCGACCGAAACTCGAGTGCCTGATCGAGTCGGCCCGGGCCATCAATCCCGAACTGGATATCCAGGCTTTCCCCGAGGGAGTGGCGCCGGAACAGGCGCACCGGTTCCTGGAGGATTGCGATGTCTACCTGGACGGACTGGATTTTTTCGCCCTCGCGGCACGCAGGGCGGTGTTCGCCGCATCGCACCGCATGGGCATACCCGCGGTCACCGCCGCGCCCCTGGGAATGGGATCCGCACTGTTGAATTTCCTCCCGGGGCGGATGAGTTTCGAGTCCTATTTTCAACTCGAGGGTCAGGATGAATACGCACAGTACCTGCGCTTCCTGGTGGGACTCGCCCCGGCGCGGCTGCACGCCGGCTATCTGGTGCTGCCGGATCGCATCGACTTGGTGAATCGCAAAGGCCCCAGCACCGCTATGGGCTGTGAACTGTGCGCCGGGTTTGCCGCCACCCAGGTGCTGAAACTGCTGCTCGGGCGCGGCCGGGTCCTGGCCGCCCCCTGGGGCTTGCAGTTCGATGCCTACCGCAACCGCCTGCGGCGCACCTGGCGTCCCGGGGGAAACCGACATCCCCTGCAGCGGCTGGCAATTTCGATCGGCATGCGTCAATTGCGCAAAACATTACCTCGGCCTTAGCAGGGCCTACGAGGGTACCGGGTCAATAACCCCTATCTGCCAGGCCCTAGGAGGGCATCTGCATGAGTCAAACATGGCGAAATCTTGTTGTATCCACGCTGATCACTCTGGTGCTCACCACCTCCGCTCCCCTGAACGCTCAGGAGACGGGCAACCACTATGACCGCATCGCACTCCAGACCCAGGCCACTCGGGAGGTTGAAACCGACACCCAGATCGCGGTGCTGTATGTTCAAAAGGAGGGTCCCGAACTGGCTCCCGCCACGGCGCAGGTGAACCGAATGATCCGCGAGGCGGTGGAACAGGCCAAACAGATACCGGCCGTGACGGTCACCACCCTGGGCTATCAGACCTATCCCATCTATCAGCAACAGACGCTGAGCGGCTGGCGGGTACGCCAGTCGATCCGACTTGAAAGCCGACACAGCAACGCCCTGAGTGATCTTCTGGGTAAGCTGCAATCCACACTCGCGCTCGATTCGATCCACTACACCTTGTCGAATGAAAAGCGCGACATCCTGGAAGAGCAGCTCATCCTGCAAGCCATAGACGCCTTTCGCCATCGTGCCGAGCAGATCACCCGGCAGATGGGTCGGACGCATTACCGGGTGGTTGAAATGACCATCCATACCGGCGGACAGTCTCCCGAGCCCAGCCCCATGCGAGCCCGCATGATGGCGCTGGAATCCAGTGTTCCCGCGCCTACTCTGGAAGGGGGGACGCAGACGGTGCAGGTAGGCATCGACGGTCAAATCGAACTTCAGACCGAATGATCGTTCCTATCCTCCGCGCGGGAGACCTACGCGAATTCAAGAGGCGCAAGAATCTCCCGTAGCCCGGGTGAAACGCAGTGGAACCCGGGAACAGCCTCGGTGCTCCGCATATCCCGGGTTGCACCATGCTCCACCCCGTAGCCCGGGTGAAACGCAGTGGAACCCGGGAACAACCTCGGTGCTCCGCATATCCCGGGTTGCACCATGCTCCACCCCGTAGCCCGGGTGAAACGCAGTGGAACCCGGGAACAACCCTCGGGACTCAGAATATCCGGGTTGCACCATGCTCCACCCCGTAGCCCGGGTGAAACGCAGTGGAACCCGGGAACAACCCTCGGGGCTCCGAATATCCGGGTTGCGCTACGCTCCACCCGGGCTACCACACTGAGAAGGCATGCCCATATGTAGTGAGGGAAGCAGGGGGATTAGGAATAAAACGCCCACAAAGAGCGGAGGCATATCAATCTCAACGCAAGCCTGCCGACAACCATAGCATTCTCGCCAGACAGGCTAGCGATGCGTATAAACCACCGAATTGTACGATGGACACAGGCTGTAATTGTTATCTGCCTTGTGCAAATGGTTCCTCTGTCGAACGCAGTGGCCAACAGCGACACCACGTACCGTGTCGGAGTTTTGGCCAAGCGTGGCGAGGCCATCGCCCATGCGCGCTGGCAACCCACCGTAGACTATCTCACACAGCGGATCGAGGGCGCCCGCTTCCTCCTGGCGCCGCTGACCTTTGACGAGATCACCCCAGCCCTTCAGGAGCGCAAAATCGACTTCCTGCTGGCCAATTCCGGCCTCTATATCCAGGCCGAACAGGGATTTGGCGCCTTTCGTATCGCCACCGTGATTAACCACAGAGGGGACAAATCCCAGATCCAGTTTGGCGGAGTCATTTTCACCCGCTCCGATGATGCTCGATTCGACGATCTGAAGGACTTGAAAGGCAAGCGTTTCGGGGCCGTCGACCCGACTTCTCTGGGGGGGTATCTGATGGCCCGTCTGGAGCTTCTGAATCAGGGCATCGACGCGGAACGGGATCTGCAACTTGAGTTTTTCCACACCCATGACGCGGTCGTCAAGGCCGTTCTCGCGGGCCAGGTGGACGCGGGCACCGTGCGCACCGACACCCTGGAACATATGTCCGAGTCCGGGTTGGTCGATCCGCACAAGATCCGCGTGCTCAATCCCCGCGAAGCGCCCGGATTCCCGTTTCGCTTGAGCACCGCGCTCTACCCGGAGTGGCCCATGGCCGCTCTGCCGCATACGCCGAGACATCTGGTTTCACAAGTGGCCACAGCGCTGCTGGAACTGACCGAAGACGCCCCGGCCATCCGCAGCAGCCATATTCAGGGCTGGACGGTGCCGGCCAACTATCAACCCGTTCATGAACTCTACAAAACACTCAACCTGCCACCCCATCAGCGCCCTGCGCCCACGATACGCGACTGGACACAACACAATCCCCTCGCCACAACCCTGATTGTCGTCGCGGGCATTCTTCTGGGGCTGTCGCTCGCGGTCCTGATCGTGTACAACCGCCGCTTGAAACACGCACGCCAGCATCTGACTCAGGCGGTCGAAAAGCAGGCGCTGACCGCCCGGGAACTCACCCAGAATCTGGACAAATTGAGACAAAGCGAAGAGACCTTTTCCAAACTCGCGGAAGCGGCGCTGGACGCGATCGTCATGCTGGACCCGCAGGGTCAGGTGTCGTTCTGGAACTCCGCCGCGGTGAAAATCTTCGGCTACAGTTTCGAAGAGATCCGCCTACTCAAACCCGAGACCTGGCTCTCCTGCTCAGAGGCTCACGAAGGCACTGAAGCCGAGGATCCGAATTGTATTCTGCGCTATATCGGCAACAGCGAAAGCCCCCTGCCCGGCACCACGCTGGAACTGACTTCAACCCGCAAATCGGGGGAAACCTTTCCTGTCGAGGTGGCCGCCTCATCGGTCAAAATCAACCAGGGCTGGCATGTCATCTGCCTGATCCGCGACATCACTCACCGCAAACTCCTGGAGCTGGAGCGCCAGCAGGTCGAGCAACAGCTGAGTCAGCATCACAAAATGACCGCCCTGTCCCAACTGGCCAGCGGCATGGCCCATGAGATCAACACCCCGGTCCAGGCCCTATTGAACAATCTGGATTTTCTGCAGGAAGTCTTCGATGATGCCCTAGATCTGATTCACGTCCAGCAGGAACTGGTCGAAGCGGCACGGAAGGAGCCGCCACTTCTTGCCCCGATCGCCGCTTGCGATAAGCTCGCCGAAGAGATCGATCTGCCGTTCGTTGAGCAGGAAGTCGCGCAAACCCTGTCCCAATCCCGGGATGGGGCGCAACAGATCAGTCGTATCATTCGCTCCATGCGGGTATTCGCGACCCCGGACAATCCCACACCGGAATCCTATGACCTGAACAAACTGATCGAGGATGTCGTGTCGGTGAGTCGTTTTCACTGGCATCCGATCGCCCGCCTGGACACCGAACTGGATGGCTCATTGCCCCGGGTAGAGGTATTCCCCGGTGAGTTGCACCAAGCCCTGCTGAATCTGTTGATGAATGCGGTGCAGGCCATTGAGGCGCGCGGCGCGACCCCACCGGGACTCATCCGAATCGCAACCCGTCGCAATGGTGACCGGGTGGAGGTCGAGATCAGCGATAACGGCCAGGGCATCGCCGAAGAGGCCAAGGCGCATATATTCAACCCGTTTTTCACAACCCGGGAGGTCGGACAGGGCAGTGGTCAAGGTCTGACCCTCAGTCACGACATCATAGTGCGCAAACATCAGGGCACGCTGACGTTCGAATCCCAGGCCGGACAAGGCACGACTTTCGTTCTCGGACTGCCGATCAAAATGTGAATGCATGAAGCAAGGTCACTCATTGGCGGAGGTTAACCGTCCATAAGAGAAAGCGCCTCCACCCAAGTCCAGAGAGAGGCAATCACCTTCAGAAAACGGGCCGGGAAACTGTCGCCAACGCTTCAACCGGATAACCGAAGGGGAACAGGTTGTAATCATCTCTCCCGCGAGGGGAGAGAGGGTTGCTTTGTGAGGTAACAGTGATTCCGCAGTTTCTCTCATTCTGCCGGATCCCGGGTTCCACTTTGTTTCACCCGGGCTACGAGTGATGCTTGCGCCTCTTGAGATTCCCGTGTGTCCCGAACGGCGTAGCCCGGGTGCAGCGAAGCGGAACCCGGGAACAACCCGCTGGAGTTCCGGAGCTGGCTGTTTGAGCATAGCGAATTCCAGCCCCGCCGGTTTTTGTGCGCAGGGATCTCTCCCCCAAGGGGAGAGGACGATTACCTGGAGAGGCTTGCGCCGAACCACACTCCATTTTTATTTTTTACCGGAGCCCGAGTTCCGCCCTGTGGCGACGGTTGATGCGACTTCAAATACCGTCGGTACAGTGAGACAGCCAGACATAACCGGTGCCTGGAATGTACGGTGATGTCGTATCCACCGTATCGGCGGTGATGGTGCGCGGATACCACTGCAGAACCGGCGTGCAAACCCCCTCTTCCCACTCGATCTCGGCGACCGCGTCAATGGTGCCGTCGATCAAGTCGTCGACCTGACGTGTGATATGCCGGCCGCCGGCATCGTATTGCTCTTCAAAACTGTAGCGATTGCTGTTGATGCCCTGGGTAATGAAGTTCAGATAGGCCGGTTGATTGTCCGCGGTATAACCAAACTCAAACGTCATGCGATAACTGGGTATTGCGGAAACGGTTTCGACAATCGTATCGGGACGCCCATTGGTCAAATAGGTATAGTCGTAACGAGACTCCAGGCTCGACTGGGTGGTGATTTGACTGTTAATGATCACAAAACCGGCGATGTCATATTCGATCGTATTCTCGAGCACGGGAGTGACCTCGCCTTCAAGAACCATGGTATGACCGACGAGTCTTTGTCCCGCGTAGGTCAATGCGTGACGGTACTGGGATATCACCGCGCCGCTGCCATCTTCGATCGTAACATCGATCCTTGTGATCAGGTTTTGATCGTTGTAGGTGTAGGTGTTGGTTTCTCGACTTTCGCTGGTGTATCCCACCCAGGTCTGCAGTCTCCCGTCCGCATCGTAGGTGTAGCTTATGGTCTCGTCCAAATGATCCAAGCCCATGATGTTAGACAGTGTGCCTGCGAGATAGATATCCTCCGCGCCGTCGTCGCTGTAGGTGTAGCGTTCCTGCGCGATTCGCCCATCGGATGCGTACATATACTCCCGGGTTCCCTCGAAAACGCCGTTGTTGTCGTAATCGTAGCGCACCCGCGATACCCTGCGATTCGTCGCCCCGGGATCCGTATCTCCCGAAGTGGAACCGTCATCAACACTATCTGAACCACCTTCATCCACCGGATCCGCACCCCCACCGCCGCCTCCGCCCCCGCAGGCGGAGAGCAGCGTGAGCAGACCCAGTGTCAGAATCCGCAAAAGCCCTTTGGAACTAAGTACCCGATCACTGAACAACATGTCATTTCCCCTCATATTTTCCCAATCCTACCGATTCCATATTTCAATACCGTGAGGCATGCCCACCCAATTTCGTTACATGACTTCCCGAATTTACCGAAACGATCAGCCGAAGCGAAGGTTGGCGCTAACAGGCTGTTAATCCTCCGAGCCGGATGTTTCCCGTGGGGTAATGACCTCCTCCACCGCGCTCGGGGATGCTGTAATCGAACCGCTGATCAGCATCGGCGAGGCATCCAGATCCTGGGCGTTCATCATCTCCGCGATCCTTTGCAGTGACGAAAGCAGTTGGTTCTGCTCCCAATCCTGAAGTTCATCCAGGCGGCTCTGGAAACGCTCCTGCAGCAGGGGCACCGATTGGCGGACCAGTTGCTCCCCTGATTCGCTGGCCTGCAGGATCACCTTGCGCCGGTCCACTTCGTCACGGATGCGCACCAGCAGCTGCCTCGCCTCGAGCCGTTTGACCACATCGGTGACGGTGGCCTGGCTGAGACTGACCCGCTTCGCCAATGCGCTGCCGGTGAGTCCGCCGCTGCGCACGATCTCGGTCAACAGCAACGCCTGGGGACCGGTCAGGCCATGGCTCTGAACCAGGTTCCGGGAGTGCTGATCGATGGCGCGAATGACCCGGCGCAGGGCGATCAAGATCTCTTCACTGATCGAGGTATTACCCGACACGTCTGTTCAGTCCTCTAAATATTTCACATTGGTAATCATTGCAAAAAACCGGGTTATTTCCCGTTTCAAGGGTGATATTTGGGATTAGATTATTTAGTATACTAAGCAATTCGCCGACCTGAATTATGGATTTCATACAGGAAAACGGGTCTGAACAGCGCTCAAATCGACCCATACCTCATGCACCATCGACCCGTCCATCTGCTGATCTGCCTGATGTTGCTTTTCCCGGCAGCAACCTCCCTGGCGGAAGATCGAGCCCCCTTCAGGATTGATCTGACCCCGAATCGGAGCAACGACGGCATGGCGCGTCTCTCCTGGTCGCTCGAGGAGGGCGCCAAAGTCCAGATCGAACAGGACCTCGATCCCGGGTTCGCGGAACCCCGCAGCCTCTATCAGGGCAGCGACCGGGCCAGTGTGATCACCGGACTGCCGGATGGAGCATATCACTACCGGGGACGCCGCATGTACCCGGATGGCAGCACCTCAGCCTGGAGTGAGCCGGTTACCCTGGAGGTGAAACACCACACCCTGGCCAGGGCCGCGTTTTTCTTCTCTGTCGGGGCTCTGGTTTTTCTTGCCACCACGGCGCTGATCCTGATCGGCAATCGACGTACGGGAGCCTCCGGTGAGTGAACCCGCATTGCAAGTCGACTTCGCGCGCCTCAAGTCGGATATCGAATCCCTGGCGGCCATCGGCCGCGCGAAGGATCACGGCATCTATCGCATGGCCTTCATCGAAGCCGACATGGCGGCCCGGGAATGGCTCAAATCCCGCATTTCCGAAGCCCGCCTGGAGGTCCATCAAGACGGTGCCGCCAACCTGTTCGGTCGGCTCGACCGGGCGACGGACGGCGCGGCGGTGATGACCGGGTCGCACATCGACACCGTGCCGGGCGCCGGACACCTGGATGGGGCTCTCGGCGTGTTGTGCGGCCTGGAGGCCCTGCGGGTGATACAGGAGCAGGGACTGCCCCTGAAGCGCCCCCTGGAAGTGGCCGCGTTCTCCGATGAGGAGGGCCGCTTCGGCGGCATGTTCGGCTCCCAGGCCCTGAGCGGCCAACTCTCGCCGGAGTGGATCCACAACGCCCGGGATCTTTCCGGCAACAGCCTGACCCAGGCGATGGCGGAACATGGCCTCGAGGCCATGGACGCCCTCAGCGCGGCACGCCCGCCGCAAAGCCTGCATGCTTTCGTCGAACTGCACATCGAGCAGGGGCCGGTACTGGACGCGTGCGGGGCCGCCATCGGCATCGTCGAGGGCATCTGCGGACTGCGCCGCTGGGAGGTGCGATTGACCGGCATCGCCAACCACGCCGGCACCACCCCCATGAAGATGCGTCAGGACGCCTTTCAGGGATTGGCCGAATTCTCCAGCGAAATCGACCGGGTGCTCGAGGAGCACGGCGGCCCCACCAGTGTCGCCACCATCGGGCGGGTCAGCTTGTCTCCCGGCGCCGCCAACGTGGTGCCCGGTGAAGCCACCTTCAGCCTGGAGTTCCGGGATGTGGATCCCACGGTCCTGGAGGATCTTGCGGACGCCTTCCAGCGCACCCTGTTCGCCATCGCCCGACGCCGCGACCTGATGTTCAACTACGAAGTGCTGAGCGACCTCTCGCCGGTCAACTGCGACGCCGGAATTATGCAGCGACTCGAGACCCACGCTCGGGATTTCGGCTATCTCTCCGAGCGCCTGCCCAGCGGGGCGGCCCACGACAGTCAGCAGATCGCCCGCATCGCCCGCACCGGCATGATCTTCGTCCCCAGCAAGGCGGGCCGCAGTCACTCCGCCGCGGAGTGGACCGCCTGGTCGGACATCCATGCCGGCGCCAATGTGCTGCTCAACACCCTGTACCAATTGGCCAACGAGACCCCCGAATGAGTGAATCCAAAGACAAATCACCGGACGATCCCTACCTGAATATCGACCCGCTGCAGGATACCTACCGGGAGCACATCGCCGAGGCCGCGGGGCGCACCCAGTCCCTGGAGCGCCACAACACCGCGCTGCTGTGCATCGACCTGCAGTACCTGGATGCCGCGCGGGGTCACGGGGTGTTCGCCGATGCCGAATCATCCGGCCTGCCGGCGGAGGCCCAGGACTACTACTTCGACCGCCTGGACGAATACGTCCTGCCGAACGTGCGGCGCCTGCAGGACACCTTCCGCGCCAACCGCCTGGAGGTGATCCACACCCGCATCCAGTCCCTCACCCAGGACGGACGCGATCGCGGCCCCGGTCACAAGCGCCTCAACCTGCACGCCCCGCCGGGTTCCAAGGAGGCGGAATTCCTGCCCCAGATCGCCCCTCACGGGGATGAGATCATCATCAACAAGACCGCTTCCGGGGTGTTCACCTCCACCAACCTGGAGTACGTGCTGCGCAATCTCGGCATCACCGGTCTGTTCATCGTCGGGGTCTACTCCAACGAATGCGTCAGCACCGCGGTGCGCGACGCCTGTGACCTGGGTTTCTACGTCACCTTGATCTCCGACGCCATCGCCACCGTAACCCCCGAGCTGCAACAGGCCACCTACACCACCATGAAAGACCGCTATGCCCGGCTGATGTCCACCGACGAGGCCCTGGCGGAGATCGAAGGGGTGTTTCTGTGACCGGAGACACCGCGATACTCGACGCGGGCGTGGGCGGGCTGATCCTCGCCCTGTTCAGCGTCCTGTGGATCGGTCTCGGCTGGTGGCTGGGGCGCCGGGCCGCCGGGCTGGAAGGCTTCATGCTGGCCGGGCGCAAGGTGGGGCTGGCCCTGGGCACCGCCACCGCAATGGCCACCTGGGTCACCAGCAACACCACCATGGCCGCACCCCAGCTGGCCCTGCAGATGGGGATCTGGGGCATGGTGGGTTACTCCCTCGGGGCCGTCGGACTGATCCTGTTCGCCCCCCTGGCTCAACGCATCCGCGCCCTGATGCCCAACGGTTTCACCAGCGGGGATTTCATCCGCCTGCGCTATGGCCGCACCGCCTGGCGGGTATTCCTCGGTATCTCCCTGTTCTACGCCTTCGGCTGGCTGGTCAGCCTGGGCATGGCCGGCGGCGTGCTGATCAATGCCCTGACCGGCATCGACTATCACCTGGGGATGAGCGTGATCCTCTGGGTGTGCGTGGCCTATACCCTGCTGGGGGGCCTGCGGGCGGTGATCGGCACCGATTTCCTGCAATCCCTGATCATCCTCACCGGGGTGGTGATTCTGGCCTTCCTCGCCCTCGACCGGGTGGGCGTCGAGGAGATGCACGCCCGGGTGCTTGAGACCCGTCCGGAACTGCTCAACCTGCTGTTTCCCGCCGCGATCATGTTTCTGTTCAACAACCTGTTGTTCGGCATCGGCGAGATCTTCCACTCCAATGTCTGGTGGAGCCGGGCCTTCGCATTTCGAGAGGGGGTGGGATTCAAGGCCTACCTGATCGCCGGTATCTTCTGGGCTCCGGTGCCCATCGTCGCCGGTTTCCTCGCCCTGACGGTGCCGGCGTTGCAGCTCAACGTCCCGGCGGCGGACATGGTCGGCCCTCTGGTGGCGGGTGCGCTGCTGGGTGAAGGGGGCGCCATCCTGGTGTTCATTGTGATCTTCTCCGCCCTGGCCTCGAGTCTCGACTCCCTGCTGGCCGCCACCTCGGACCTGATCCTTACCGATATCTACAAAGGTCACATCCGCCCCCACGCCGACTCGGCGGAGCTGGCCCGTGCCGCCCGCTGGGTGGTGCTGGGACTGGGCCTGATGACCTGGCTGCTGTGCTGGCCGAGACTCACCACACTGGCGGAGCTGCTCTACTTCACCGGCGCCTTCGTCGCCAGCACCATCTGGCCGGTCGCGGCGGGACTCTACTGGCGCAACATCAACCCCCGGGGCGCCAGCCTGGCGATGCTGGCCGGCACCGCCGTCGGTCTGAGCGGATACTTCCTGATCGGTTTCTACGTGGCGGCCCTGATATCCGCCGCGGTCTCGATGCTGATCGTGTTGCTCTCCACCTGGCTGGCCCCGCGCCCCTTCGAGTGGGCCCGGCTCAATCCGCAACCGGCGGCATGAGGCGCCTCGCAGCATGATCATCTCCGTCACCGCTCTCGAAATTCTCATCGTCACGGCCACCCTGATGGTGGCCGCCGCACCGCTTATTCTGCTGGCGCTGTGGGTGCACGACAAAAAAGGAGGCAAGCTCTGGTGAACCACTTAGACGCACAACTCAGCAAACCCCTGGAAGAGACACCGCTGGATATCCAGGGCTTCGAGCGGCCCCGGGCACTCATGGAGGCCACTCCGGAGGACCTGGTGCCCCTGCTCGACCTGGCCCACCGCCCGGTCATCTCCGCGCGCCAGTTCAACCGCGCCCAACTGGTGCAACTGAGCCGGCTGGCGGCGAAATACGAAACCGAGCCGCAACGCATCACCCGTCCACTCACCGGCAAGATCCTGATCTCCGCCTTTTACGAACCGAGCACCCGCACCCGGCTCTCCTTCGAGAGCGCCTGGCACCGTCTCGGCGGCGACATCATGTCGATCACCGATCCGGCCACCACCGGGATCGCCAAGGGGGAGTCCCTGCACGATGTCGGTGAAATGCTCAACCACTACGGTGATCTGGTGGTGCTGCGCGACAATGACGACCGGGCGGTCTACGAGATGCTCGAAGCCCTGCGCATCCCGATCATCAACGCGGGCAACGGAATCGATGAACACCCCACCCAGGCGATGGCCGACATCTACACTATCCTCAAGGCCTTTCCCCACCTGATGACCCATGAGCCGATCGGCGATGCGGAAAAGATCCGCGTCGGCATCATCGGCGTTCCGAAGACCATGCGCACCATCCGCAGCCTGTTGCTGTTTCTCGCCTGTTTCTCCCAGGGTATCGAGGAGGTGGTGATCATCAGCGAGGACTCCGACCCCTTCGACGAGGGGCAGTACCGGGAACTCGACGAGGCGGGACTGAAACTGCGCACCACCTCGGACATGCTCACGGTTCTGCCCGGCCTGGATATCGTCTACATCAACGCCATCGCCTGGATCGACGGCTCCCACGAGGCCTATGGTCAGGCTTACCGGCTCGACGCCGACTCCCCGTTGAAACCCGGCGCGGTGGTGATGCATCCCCTGGCTCGGGGCAGCGAACTGGATCGCAGCCTCGACAATACTCCGTTCAACTGGTACTTCGCCCAGGCAAGGGGCGCGGTTTTCATTCGCATGGCGCTGCTGTCTGCGATCCTCAAAAGTTATAGCTGAAAGAACTATGTGTGGCATTGCTGGATTCATCTACACGGACCGGGCTCGCCCGGTCGACCCGGAAACCCTGGTAGCCATGGCCGCCATTCAACACCATCGCGGCCCGGACGGCTTCGGCATCCGGCGCATGCCCGGCGTCGGCTTCAGTCATGCCCGGCTCTCCATCGTCGATCTGCATGAAAGCCGGGGCCGCCAGCCCTTCGAGAGCGCCGACGGCCGGTTGATGCTGACCAAAAACGGCGAACTCTACGATTACCCGCGCATTCGCGCCGACCTCACCGCCCGAGGGGCGCGCTTTCAGACCAAAAGCGATTCCGAGCTGATTCTTCACCTCTACCCCCGGGTCGGCCTTGACGCCATGCTGCCCCACCTGCGGGGCGAGTTCGCCTTCGGCCTGTACGACCGGGAGGAGGATCGGCTGATCCTGGTGCGCGACCGTTTCGGCATCAAACCCCTCTACTGGACCGACACCGGCGACGCCCTGGTGTTCGGCTCCGAACTGAAGGTGCTGTTCGCCCACCCGGAGGTGCCGCGGCAGTTCGATCCCCAGGGGGTCTATCACCAGCTGATGCAGACCATCGTGCCCGGCACCACCGCCTTCGCCGGCATTCACCAGGTCCCCCCGGGGCACCTGTTGGATATCCGCCGCAAGGACGGCAAATTGCACATCACCCAGCGCCGCTACTGGGACATGGATTTCCCGCAGGAGCGCGACCGTCCACAGGAATACGACGAGGCCGAGTGGATCGAGGCGGTCCGCGCCCAGTTGCTCGAAGCGGTGCAACTGCGCCTGGAGGCGGACGTCCCGGTCGGCTGCTATCTCTCCGGCGGAATCGACTCCTGCTCGATCCTCGGCCTGGCCGCCGCCGCGCGGCAGAACCCGGTCAAGGCCTTCACCATCGGCTTCGACAACAAGGACTACGACGAATCCCCCATCGCCGCCGAGATGGCCGCCAGCACCGGTGCCGACCAGGATGTGATGATGCTCGACGCCGGCCATCTCTACGACAACTTCGTAGAGACCCTGTGGCACACCGAACGCACCATCTACAACACCCTCGGGGTGGCCAAGCTGCTGATGAGCCGGCATGTGCGCAACGTGAACTACAAGGTGGTACTCACCGGCGAGGGATCCGACGAACTGTTCGGCGGCTACCCGGCGTTTCGCCGGGACATGTTCCTGCATGGCCTGGACCACCTCTCCCCGGCGGAGCGTCAGGAGTGGGAACAGCTGCTCGCGGAGCAGAACAAGCTGTTCAAGGGCGCCATGCTGGCCGAGG
The DNA here is from genome assembly GCA_050305635.1 of Candidatus Thiodiazotropha sp. Lineage (GTDB taxonomy): Bacteria > Pseudomonadota > Gammaproteobacteria > Chromatiales > Chromatiaceae > Thiodiazotropha. Next base: position 18,056 of record JBNLFS010000121.1, read on the forward strand.
ACGAGGTGCGCAACCCGGCGCTGGATGCCCGGGTCGGCTTCACCCCCAGCTGCCTGCAACCCTGGCTGGCCAGCGCCGAGCGCGTGCCGGGCCTGCTGGCCCCGGAACTGGGCGCACAGCTGCGGGGTTACGATCCCGGCGCGGCCATCGCCGAACAGCTCGACGCAGCCATGCTGCAAGGACGCCATCCCCTGGACAAGGCCCAGTACGTGTGGATCAAGACCATGCTGGAGGGACAGATCCTCACCTGGGGCGGCGACCGGGTCGACATGGCCAACTCCATGGAGGCACGCCCCCCCTTCCTCGACCACCATCTGGCGGAACTCGCCACCCGCCTGCCCCCCTCACTTCGGATCAAGGGCCGCACGGAAAAGTACGTCCTGCGCGAAGCGATGAAGGGCCTGCTGCCCGAGGTGCTCTACAAACGGGAGAAGTTCGCCTTCATGGCTCCGCCGGCGCATACCGATCCGCAAAAATGGGGCGCCATGCGCGTCCTCGCGGATGAGTACCTCGACCCATCAAGCATCCAGGATGCCGGAGTACTGTCCGCTCAAGGAGTGCATGACCTGTTCGCCCTGCACGATGACAAGACGCTCACCGCCGCCACCCAGAACCGTCTCGACGCTCTGATCAACCACATGCTCGGGGTACAGATACTGCATCGTCACTTCATCGCCAGCGACATACCGGCCCAGGCCCGGGCCAAGGCCGAGTCACTGAACTGGCGGGCGGATCAGGTCGCCTGACAGACCCGTTCCGACCAGAAAAGCGGCATCGCCTGACGCGCTAGCCAGTGCGGGATAGATGATGTCGCGGTATGGATTCCCACGCAGAGCGTGGGAACCAGGATGTACGGGAGGCAAAGCACGTCTGGGCCGGCCCCCCCGCCCTCGTTCCCACGCTCTGCGTGGGAATGCATACCACTAGCAAATCATCAGGGTTAACATCACCCATCCAACACACCAGACGATCAATGCAAGGAAGGCATCATGGGAAGGACCCGCTACACCATCACTCACCCCGATCATCCACATTTCATAACCTGCACCGTACTCCACTGGATCCCGGTTTTCACACGCCCATCAACGGTAGACATCGTGCTGGAGTCACTGAGACATTTAT
>JBNLFS010000122.1:0-77654 GCA_050305635.1 Candidatus Thiodiazotropha sp.
GCGGATGTCCTGATCGTGGTGCATGCCGATGATCACCGAACCGGCGGCGAGGAACAGCAGCGCCTTGAAGAAGGCGTGGGTCATCAGGTGGAAGATGCCGGCGGCGTAGGCCGAGGCGCCCAGGGCCACCATCATGTAGCCAAGCTGCGAGAGGGTCGAGTAAGCGACCACCCGCTTGATATCGTTCTGCACGATACCGATCAGGCCGGTGAAGAAGGCGGTGGTGGCGCCGATCACCAGGACGAAGCTGAGTGCGGTCTCGGAGAGTTCATACAGGGGCGACATACGCGCCACCATGAAGATACCGGCGGTGACCATGGTGGCGGCGTGGATCAGTGCGGAGATCGGGGTCGGGCCCTCCATGGAGTCCGGCAGCCACACATGCAGCGGCACCTGGGCCGACTTGCCCATCGCGCCGATGAACAGCAGGATGCCGATCACCGACATCAGCGACCAGCTGGAATCGCCCCAGATCTGGATCTGGGTATCGGCCAGGGACGGGGCCATGGCGAACACCTCGGCATAATCCAGGCTGTTGGTGTACATGGCCACCGCGGCGATGCCGAGAATGAAACCGAAGTCCCCCACCCGGTTGACCAGGAAGGCCTTCAGGTTGGCGAAGATCGCGGTGGGACGCACCGACCAGAAACCGATCAGCAGATAGGAGACCAGGCCCACCGCCTCCCAGCCGAAGAACAGCTGCAGGAAGTTGTTGGACATGACCAGCATCAGCATGGAAAAGGTGAACAGGGAGATGTAGCTGAAGAAACGCTGGTAGGAGTTGACCCCGGCCAGGCTGGTCTTCGGCCAGTTGTGCTCGTCATCGGCCATGTAACCGATGGTGTAGATATGTACGCAGAAGGAGACGAAGGTGACCACGCTGATCATCACCGCGGTGAGCTGATCAACCAGAAATCCCACCTCCATGTGCAGGCCGTCACTGACCATCCAGGTGTAGACGGGACCGTTAAACACCGCCAGGCTGCCGGTGATAAATCGGTACAGCACATAGAGGGAGAGCAACGCCGAGACACCGACACCCGTACTGGTCACCCAGTGCGCGCCCTTGCGACCCAGTTTCGCGCCGAAAAAGCCGGCCAGAATCGCCCCGACCAACGGTGCCAGTACAATTGTCAGATAGATATTTTCCATAACCGTTTTCTTTTATTTGGCCAGCTGTTCAAAGCCCGTGAACGCTATTCTGAGGCATGCGCTCCAGCCCTTTTCAGCGACCCGGTTTACCGAAGTCTCAGTTAATTCCGAGTTCCGCAAACGCAGCGCGCAGAAAACCACACGGGTCACTGGCGATGATTTGCGAACTGTTTGACCCTACCCTTTCAGCGCATCCATGTCCTGGACGTTGATACTGCGCTTGCTGCGGAACAGCACCACCAGGATCGCCAGGCCGATGGCCGCCTCAGCCGCCGCAACGGTGAGGATGAAAAACACGAACACCTGTCCCGCCGTATCCCCGAGAAAATGGGAGAAGGCGATGAAATTGATGTTCACTGCCAGCAGCATCAACTCCACGCACATCAACAGAATGATGACGTTCTTGCGGTTGATGAAGATGCCCGCGACACTGATGGCGAAGAGGATGGCGCCCAGGGTCAGGTAATCCGAAAGTGCGATCATAGCGTTGCTTATCCTTTGTCCGCGTCCATGGAGACGAGGCGAACCCGGTCATTGCGTTTCACCAGCACCTGCTTGGAGGGGTCGAGGTATTTGGTATCCGTGCGCCGGCGCATGGTCAAGCCGATGGCGGCGATGATGGCGACCAGCAGAATCACCGCGGCCACCTCGAAGGGATACATGTAGACGGTGTAGAGCACGCTGCCGAGCGCCTCGGTATTGCTGTAATCCGCAGCCTGCCGGGCGGGCGCCGCGTACACGTCCAGGCCGAAGTTTTTCGGCCCCACCACCAGGATGAGTTCCGCCGCCATGGCCAGCGCCATGACGATGCCCAGGGGCAGCATCTTGATGAACCCGGCGCGCAGCACCGCCAGATCGATGTCCAGCATCATCAACACGAACAGGAACAGCACCATGACCGCGCCGACATACACCAGTACCAGGGCAATGGCGAGGAATTCCGCCTCGGCGAGCAGCCACACGCCGCTGCTGGCGACAAAGGTGAGGATCAGGAACAGCGCCGAGTGCACCGGGTTGCGCCGGGTCACCACCATGGTTGCGGCAACCACGATCACCGCTGCGAGCACGTAGAAGATCAGCTTTTCAAGTGTCATAGAGGATTGCCTGGGTTACTCATGGTTGGCCGATGATCAGCGTACATTCGCCTGCGCCTCGATATCCGCCGCCAGCTGGGACTCATACTTGTCCCCCACCGCCAGCAGCTTCTCTTTGGTCATGATGTTCTCGCCCCGGTTTTCGAAGTGGTATTCGTAGACCCGGGTCTCGACGATGGCATCCACCGGGCAAGCCTCCTGGCAGTAGCCGCAATAGATGCATTTGAACAGATCGATGTCGTAGCGGGTGGTACGGCGTGAACCATCCGCCCGGGGCTCCGCCTCGATGGTGATCGCCAGGGCCGGACAGGTGGCCTCACAAAGCTTACAGGCGATGCAGCGCTCCTCACCGTTCGGATAGCGGCGCAGTGCATGCAGCCCACGAAAGCGGGGCGATACCGGAGCCTTCTCCTCCGGGTACATGATGGTGAACTTCTTGCGGAACAGGTAACGGCCGGTGACGCTCAGGCCACGGAACAGCTCCAGCAGGAAAAGACTCTTGAAGTAATTGACGAATACGTTCATGGGTGACCTCAATCGAACCACCAGGGCATCTTATAGACCACGGCAAGTCCGACGACCGCGATCCAGACGATGGTGATCGGGATAAAGACCTTCCAGCCCAGGCGCATGATCTGGTCATAGCGATAACGGGGGAAGGTGGCGCGCAGCCAGAGGAACAGGAACATGAAAAAGGCGGTCTTGATCACCAGCCAGATGAAGCCGGGCACCCAGTCGGTCAAGGCGCCGAGCACCGACCAGCCCTGGAAGGGCGAAAGCCAACCGCCGAAAAACATCACCGCGGTGAGCGCGGAGATCAGGATCATGTTGGCGTATTCCGCGAGGAAGAACACGGCGAAAGTCATGCCGGAGTATTCCACGTGGAAACCGGCGACGATTTCCGATTCACCCTCGGCCACATCGAATGGAGCGCGGTTGGTTTCCGCCACGCCGGAGATCACATAGACCACGAACAGGGGCAGCAGGGGCAGCCAGAACCAGGAGAAGAGTCCCCCCTCCTGGGCCTTGATGATCTCCCCCAGATTGAGGCTGCCGGCAGCGACCAGCACGCCCACCAGGGCGAAGCCCATGGCGATCTCGTAGGCCACGATTTGCGCGGCGGAGCGCATGGCGCCGAGAAAGGCATATTTGGAGTTGGAGGCCCAGCCGCCGATGATCACCCCGTAGACCCCCACCGAGGTCAACGCCAGGATGTAGAGCAGCCCGGCATTGATGTCCGCCAGCACCAGCTTTTCATTGAACGGGAACACCGCCCAGGCGGCCAGGGCCGGTCCCAGGGTGATCGCCGGAGCCATGAGAAACAGGAATTTGTTGGCCCGGGTCGGGATGACAATCTCCTTGAACATCAGCTTCAGCGCATCCGCGATGGGCTGCAGCCAGCCCTTGGGACCCACCCGGTTGGGTCCGATACGCACCTGCATGTAGCCGATGATCTTGCGCTCGGCATAGGTGAAATAGGCCACCACCAACATCATCGGAGCCACGATCACGATGATCTTGATCAGGGTCCAGATCAGATACTGAAGTTCGGAGGGAAGCGCTTCCCAAAGGCTGCTGAAGAGTTCCATCGGTTATGCTTTCTCCACGGTCACTTCACCATACGGCTGACCCAGCAAGGCGGTGCGCTTGAGGCCGGACGAGATCCAGGCACACCCTTCGGGGATGCGCTCATCCAGCTCGAGGGGCAGATCCACCTGATTGCCGTTCTGTTGCACCCGAACCTGGCCGATCCCCTCGAGCCCCTGTTTTCGCGCCTCGTCCGGGTGCAGGCGGATCGTCTCCCGCCCCGCATCCCGGGTCTGCTGCAGGGCATGAGCCCGGCGCACCAGGGCATCGCTGGCATACAGGGGAACATCGCCGCCCCGTTGCAGCGTGCCGGAAACCAGTTGTTGTTCCAGTCCCTCCAGTTCGGCCACATGGTTATCCAGTTTGGCCGACTCACACAACCCGCGGACCTCGTCGAGGATCTGGGTCGAATCGGTATAGTCGAAACCGGGCTGGTCAAGCAGATTGCCCAGCACCCGCAGGATTTTCCAGGCGGGACGGCTCTCACCCTGGGGACGCACCGCACCCCGGCTCTGTTGCCACCGCCCCTCGGCGTTGACATAGGACCCTGAGGTTTCGGCAAAGCTCGCCATGGGCAGCAGGATATCGGCGCACGTCTCGAGCTCTGGGCTGCGGAAGGCGCTCAGCGCCACCACCAGATCAGCACTCTGCAGGGCGCTGGTGGACAGGGCAGCGTTCCAGAAATCGACACCCGGCTCGACCCCCATCAGCAGGTAACCCCTGCGCGGCAGCTTGAGCATGCTCAGCGCATTGAGCCCGCGCCCACCCTCCCCGGCGGGTGTACCGCCACAGGCCAGGTGGGGCACCGCTCCGGCCAGCTGGGCACCCACACTGTTGGCCGCCCCAGGCAGGATGGAGAACACCGCGCCGGTGGCCTCCGCGAGTTTCGCCCCAAGCACCGCCAGGACGGCAAAGTCGGGATGTGCCTGGGCCAGGCCGCCCAGCATGATCATCGCCTTGTCCGAGTTTTTCAGACGCTCCGCGGCCTGCTTGGCGAACTCGTCCGGCTTGGCGGATTTCAGCCATGCGGCGGCCGCGCCGCTGGCCTTGACCCCCGCTGCCTTGGCCACCCCGGCCAGCCGGGAGACCCACTCGCTGGAGAGGCAGGCGGATTGGGAAGCCGCATGATTCAAGGGTACCTGCAAAGGATTCAGGTAATGCACCGATGCACCGGCCAGAGCGGCCTTACGCACCCGATGGGCAAGAATCGGCTGCTCCTTGCGCAGGTTGCCGCCGATCACCAGGATGGACTGCAGCTGATCGATATCGCTCAGGTTAAGACCCAGCCAGTGAACACCCTGCTGGGTCTCATCCAGCCGGAAATCCCCCTGTCGGGTGCGGGTGTCGATATTCGAACAACCCATACCGCGCATCAGTTTCTGCATCAGGTAGAGTTCTTCCAGGGTTGCGGTGGGTGACGCAAGGGCGCCGAGCTGTTCCCCGTCGCCGATCTCCCTAAGCTTCCTGGCGACCGCTTCGAGAGCCTGGTCCCAGGCTACGGTTTTCCAACTGCCGCCCTGCTTGATCATCGGACGGGTCAGGCGCTCTTCACTGTAGAGCCCCTCATAGCTGAAACGGTCCCGGTCCGAGATCCAGGTCTCGTTGATCGACTCGTTGTCCCGGGGATGCACGCGCATCACCGTATTGCCGCGCAGATGCAGATTCAGATTGGATCCCAGGCTGTCATGAGGCGCCACCGAATCGACCTGGGTCAGTTCCCAGGCGCGGGCGCTGAAACGATAGGGTTTGGAGGTCAGGGCCCCCACCGGGCAGAGATCGATCACATTGCCCGAGAGTTCCGAGCCGACGCTCTTCTCCACATAGGTGCCGATCAGGGTGTGTTCGCCGCGACCGGTCGCGCCGAGTTCCCGCAGGCCAGCGATCTCCTCGCCGAAGCGCACGCAGCGGGTACAGTGGATGCAGCGGGTCATGTCGGTGGCGATCAGCGGTCCCAGGTTCTTGTCGGCCACCACCCGCTTGCCTTCGCCGTAACGGGTCACGTCCCGGCCGTAACCCATGGCCACGTCCTGCAGTTCGCACTCGCCGCCCTGATCGCAGATGGGACAATCCAGAGGATGGTTGATCAGCAGGAACTCCATGGTCCCCTTCTGTGCCGCCAGGGCTTTGGGGGAACGGGTATGGACCTTCATGCCATCGGTCACGGGGGTCGCACAGGCCGGCAGTGGCTTGGGCGCCTTCTCCACTTCCACCAGGCACATGCGGCAGTTGGCGGCCACCGAGAGCTTCTTGTGATAACAGAAACGGGGAATCTTGATGCCGGCCGCGTCGGTGACTTCGATCAGCATGGTCCCTGCCTTGGCCTGCAGCACCTGCCCGTTTACTTCGATGGTGACTGTGTTATCTGTCATCGTGGTTCGTGTCTCTAGCCAACCCCGACCATGCAGCGCTTGTGGTCGATGTGATATTGGAACTCATCCCGGTAGTGGCGCAGCATGCCCTGTACCGGCATGGCGGCGGCATCGCCCAGCGCACAGATGGTCTTCCCACTGATCTTGTCCGCAATGTCGTCGAGCAGGTCCAGATCCTCCTGGCGGCCCTGGCCGGTCTCGATCCGGTGAACGATCCGGTAGAGCCAGCCGGTGCCTTCCCGGCAGGGAGTGCACTGACCGCAGGACTCTTCATGATAGAAGTAGGACATGCGCTCCAGAATCTTCACCATGCAGTTGCTGTCGTCGAGCACGATGACCGCACCGGATCCGAGCATGGAACCAGCCCCGGCGATCGAGTCGTAATCCATGTTGAGGGTCATCATCTGCTCGCCGGGAATGATCGGAGCAGAGGAACCACCCGGGATCACCGCCTTGATCTTGCGGCCGTCTTTCATGCCACCGGCCATCTCCAGCAGGGTGGAGAAAGGCGTACCCATGGGAATCTCGAACACCCCCGGGTTGTTGATGTTCCCGGAGATGGAAAAGAGTTTCGAACCACCGCTGTTCTTCACCCCCAGATTGGCGAACCACTCGCCGCCCTTCTCCAGGATTACCGGTATGGAAGCGAGACTCTCGGTGTTGTTGATGATCGTGGGACGGCCATACAGTCCGAAGTGGGCGGGAAACGGCGGCTTATAGCGGGGCTGGCCTTTCTTGCCTTCGATGGACTCGAGCAACGCAGTCTCTTCACCACAGATATAGGCCCCGGCACCCAGATGGGCATGGAGTTCGAAATCGAATCCGGAACCCAGCAGATTCTCCCCCAGGTAACCCGCTTCACGGGCCTCTTTCAGGGCATGCTCGAAACGTTCATAAGGTTCCCAGAATTCACCGCGGATGTAGTTGTAACCCCGGGTCGCGCCGATCGCATAACCCGCCAGGATCATGCCCTCGATCAGTTGATGGGGGTTGTAGCGCAGGATATCCCGGTCCTTGAAGGTGCCCGGCTCGCCCTCGTCCGAGTTGCACACCACGTACTTCTGGCCCGGCGCATTGCGGGAAATGAAACTCCACTTCAACCCGGTGGGGAATCCCGCCCCGCCGCGACCGCGCAGCCCGGACTTCTTCACCTCTTCGATGATCGCATCGGGCGAGCGCCTTTCGCTCAACACCTGCTTGAGCATCTGATAACCGCCCCGGCTTTCATACTGTTCCAGCAGCCAGGGACGTTCCAGATCCAGGGTACGCAGACAGACTTCGTTGACCATGGGGTTTACTCCAGCCCGTCCAGAATCGCGTCGACGATTTCCGGAGTCAGGTTTTCATAATACTGTTTGCCGATCTGCATCATCGGGGCTCCGCCACAGGCGCCCAGGCACTCTACCTCTTTGAGGGAGAAAAGACCGTCTTCGGTCACCTCGCCGAAGCCGATGCCGAGGCGTTTTTCCAGGTGCTCGACGATGACATCCGCCTTGTTGGTCATGCAGGAGACGTTGGTGCAGACACAGATCTTGTGCTTGCCCACCGGCTTGAGCTCGTACATGGAGTAGAAGGTCGCCACCTCATAGACCGCGATCGGCGGCATATCCAGATAGGCGGCCACCTGGTCCATCAGTTCGGTGGTGAGCCATCCGCCATTGTCATCCTGAACTACCATCAGGGCGCCCATCACGGCGGACTGTTTCCACTCTGGAGGATATTTGGCGATCCAGCGATCGATCTCCGCACAGACTTCGGGAGAGAAAGAAACCTTGTCTTTTGCTGATACTGTCATATTGCTTGCTCTAGCGGTCGATCTCACCAAACACCACATCCATGGTTCCGATCACCGCCACCACATCGGCGAGCATATGGCCCTTGACCATCTCGTCCATGGAAGCCAGATGAGCAAATCCAGGCGCGCGAATCTTCAAACGGTAGGGTTTGTTGGCGCCATCGGAAATGATGTAACAGCCGAACTCCCCCTTGGGAGCTTCAACCGCGGCATAGGCCTCGCCCACCGGCGGACAGTAGCCTTCGGTGAACAGCTTGAAGTGGTGAATCAGACCCTCCATGTCGTTTTTCATGTCGTTGCGCATCGGCGCGGTGACCTTGTGATCGTCCAGCATCACCGGTCCCGGATGGTGGCGCAGCCAGTGAATGCACTGTTTGACGATGCGGTTGGACTGACGCATCTCCTCGATACGCACCAGGTAACGGTCATAGCAGTCGCCGTTTGTACCTACTGGAATATCGAATGCCACCTTGTCGTAAGCGGCATAGGATTGTTTCTTGCGCAGATCCCAGGCCACACCGGAGCCCCGCAGCATGGGGCCGGTATATCCGAGCTGCAGCGCCCGTTCCGGAGAGATCACCCCGATACCCACGGTACGCTGTTTCCAGATGCGATTGTCGGTCAGCAGGGTTTCGTATTCATCCACCAGAGTCGGAAAGCGGTTGGTGAAATCCTCGATGAAATCGAGCAGGGAACCCTGACGGGCCTCGTTCTTCAGCGATACGTCCCGTCCGGTGACCCACTGGCTGGCCTGATACTGGGGCATCTTGTCCGGCAGATCGCGATAGACTCCGCCCGGACGGTAGTAGGCGGCATGCATGCGCGCCCCGGAGACGGCTTCGTAGCAGTCCATCAGATCCTCGCGCTCGCGGAAGGCATACAGAAACACGGTCATCGCACCGACGTCGAGGGCGTGGGTGCCCAGCCACATCAGGTGGTTGAGAATTCGGGTGATCTCATCGAACAGGGTGCGGATGTACTGGGCGCGGATCGGCGCCTCGATACCCAGCAGTTTTTCGATGGCGCGTACATAGCCGTGTTCGTTACACATCATGGAGACGTAGTCGAGCCGGTCCATGTAGGGAATGCTTTGATTGTACGGCTTGCTTTCCGCCAGCTTTTCCGTGGCCCGGTGCAGCAGACCGATATGCGGATCGGCGCGTTCGATCACCTCGCCGTCCATCTCCAGAACCAGTCGCAGCACACCGTGCGCGGCGGGATGCTGGGGACCGAAATTCAGGGTGTAGTTGCGAATCTCAGGCATCGGCGGCGTCCTGGGTTGCGTCATCCTCACTCAGATAACGGTTGTCTTCACGGGTGACCTTCGGCACCAGGGTTCGCGGATCGATACTCACAGGCTCGTAGATGACCCGGGCAAGTTCCGGGTCGTAGCGCATCTCCACCTGGCCAATCAGCGGGAAGTCCTTACGGAAGGGATGTCCGATGAAGCCGTAATCGGTAAGGATGCGTCTGAGATCCGGATGACCGTCGAAGAGGATGCCGAACAGGTCGAAGGCCTCACGCTCGAACCAGTTGGCGCTGGCCCAGACCGGCACCAGGGATGGCACGATGGGATGTTGGGTGTCGACGAAGACGCGCAGCCGCAGGCGCACATTGTGCTCTACCGACAGCAGATGGTAGACCGCGGCAAAGCGGTTCTCCTCCATCGATTCGAGTTTACCCAGGGGCTCAACACCCCGACCAAAGCCGGTGTTCGGCGCCGCGTCCGTCTGCCACTCGGAACGTCCGTAATCGGAGTAGTCGACGCCGCACACGTCGATCAGCTCCTGAAACGCAAGCGTCTCGTCATCCCTCAGCTGTTCGGTGACCTCGATCAACCGAGTGGTGGGGACCACCAGGGTCACCTCTCCGCAACTGCGTTCCACCGTGCATTCCAGTTCGCTGAAACGTCGGCTCAATTCATCGGCCAGTTTGTCCAGCCGCGCCTGCATGCCGTTCGGATTTGCGCTACTCATCTATTTCTCACCGCTTTGGCGGGCTATCGTGCTGGTGCGACGGATCTTGTCCTGCAGTTGCAGCACTCCGTACAGCAGAGCTTCCGCGGTGGGCGGACAGCCCGGTACATAGATATCGACCGGAACCACCCGGTCGCAACCGCGCACCACGGCATAGGAATAGTGGTAATAACCGCCACCGTTAGCACAGGATCCCATGGAGATCACCCAGCGGGGCTCCGCCATCTGGTCATAGACCTTGCGCAAGGCCGGCGCCATCTTGTTCACCAGGGTCCCCGCCACGATCATCACGTCGGACTGACGCGGACTGGGACGAAAGATAATGCCAAAACGATCCATGTCATAGCGGGCAGCGGCCGCCTGCATCATCTCAACAGCGCAGCAGGCCAGACCGAAGGTCATGGGCCACATGGATCCGGTGCGCGCCCAGTTGATCAGCTTATCCGCCGAAGTGGTGATCACGCCCTTTTCGAGGATCCCCTCAATACCCATGACTTGCCTCCTCGTGCGTCGCCAACCCGTTTCTGTTCATGGCTACTCCCACTCCAAGGCTCCCTTTTTCCATTCGTAGATGAAGCCGATCACCAGGATACCCAGGAACACCATCATGGCGATGAAACCGACTAGCCCGATCTGGTCCAGCACCACCGCCCAGGGAAACAGAAAGGCGATCTCCAAATCAAAGATAATAAAGAGAATGGCCACCAGGTAGTAGCGAACGTCGAATTTCATGCGGGAATCTTCGAACGCCTCGAAGCCGCATTCATAGGGAGAGAGTTTTTCACTGTCCGGCTTGCGTGTTCCCAGCAGGAATCCCAAGCCAATGACTACACCACCCATCACGAACGCCACAACCAGGAAGATCACAATGGGTAAATAATTTTCGAGCATCGGTATGCCGCCCCCTTTCCAATAATCATTATGACTTTTTTAAATGTTCAGGGAAGTTTCGCAGTCTATCCTTTGCGCTGCGATCATGTCAAGTTGACACTTGATCGTATTTTTTATTTAAATCAACAGGTTACAATACTTTTGCAGGCATAAAAAAACGGTATTACGCGAAATGCATACTACCGTTTTCATGTATGGTACCGATGGCCGGATTTGAACCGGCACGGCTTGCGCCACTACCCCCTCAAGATAGCGTGTCTACCAATTCCACCACATCGGCTTAAACTCTGTTCTCCTTATTGCTGATTGACCTCTACGGCAGGCTTTTCTTCCGAAGTGGTGCTGGCGCCCCCATCCTGGGACACATTGTCTGATGCTTGTGCTTGCGACTCCGCGGTAACCTCCACGCCGGGCACACCACTGTCGGTGGTGGCAGCCTCCTGCGCTTCGGCCGGCGCCGCTTCGTTTGAGGCCGGGGCCGGTACATCGCTGCTCTGCCCTTCTGCCGGGACCGGCGGGATATCGCTGGTGCGGGGCTCCGCGGCAGGCATTTCAGGAACGTCTTTAAAACCTTCCATCACGCCTTTGGGCGCTTCACCCTGGGTCGCATAGTAACCCATGGCAATACTGGTGACGAAAAACAGGGTGGCCAGAATGGCCGTGGTGCGGGTCAGGAACGAGCCCGATCCTTTGGCGCCGAACACCGTGCCGGATGCACCGCTGCCGAAGGCGGCGCCCATGTCCGCACCCTTGCCGTGCTGTATCAGGATCAGACCCACGAGGCCCACGGCCAGGAGGATGTGAAACACGGTCAGTATAGTCTGCATAATCAGTTAAACCTGTCAGGCGTCATCCTTGATCGGACAAGGGTCGCGCTGAAAAAATCGTTATTCAGTTAGCCGCAGTGCAGATGCCCAGGAAATCTTCCGCTTTCAGGGCCGCACCACCGATCAGTCCACCGTCGATATCCGGCTTCTCGATCAATTCCTTGGCATTATCCGGCTTCATCGAGCCGCCGTAGAGAATACGGATGACTTCAGCCACCTCGGCGCTCTTATCAGCCACCAGGCCACGAATGAAGGCATGAACCTCCTGAGCCTGTTCCGGAGAAGCCGTCACACCGGTTCCGATCGCCCAAACCGGTTCGTAGGCGATCACCCCGTCGGACAGGGCATCGATCCCCACCAGGTCAATCACCGCATTCATCTGCCGGGCCACCACATCGTTGGTGATTCCCGATTCACGCTGCTCCAGAGTTTCACCGACACAGAGTATGGGAGTCAGACCGGCATCCCTCGCCACGGCGAACTTCTTCGCCACCAACTCATCGCTTTCAGCGTGGTAGGTGCGACGCTCGGAGTGCCCCACGATCACATACTTGCAGCCGAAATCATTCAACATGGAGGCGGCCACCTCACCGGTGAAGGCCCCGGAGGCCTCAATGGACAGATCCTGACCGCCCCAGCCGATCTCAGTACCGCTCAGTTTCTTCTGGGCTTCGGGTATGTACACATAGGGGGGGCAAACCGCCACCTCCGCATTATTGACCGCTCCGATACCGTTCTTGATTCCGTCCAATAAACTGCGGACGCTCTCGAGCGAACCGTTCATCTTCCAATTTCCGGCAACCAGGGGTCTACGCATGCCCTCACTCCTGCGACTTGAAGAAAGCGCGGTAGCTTAACCAGCTACGCGTTTGAAATCAATCAAAACGATCACATTCGAACAAATTTTGGGATGATCTTCCGGGATGTACGCAGACCTTGGCGGATATCCCGGATCAGGCCTCGGCGCCGACCGCTTCCGCCACCACATCGGCGATCTGCCGGGTCAGCTGTTCGACCAAAGCGCCATCCGCCCCTTCCACCATTACCCGGATCAGGGGTTCGGTCCCGGAAGGCCGCAGCAACACCCGACCGGCACTGCCCATTTCCACCTCTGCCTCGCGTACGGCCCGTTTCACCGCATCATTGGCCATGACCTCCTGCGGTGAAAAGCTCCCCAACCGCACATTGGTGAGCTTTTGCGGGTACTTGCTCATCCCCGCGCTGAGTTCCTGCAAGCTGTGGCCGGTCGCATGCATCTCCGCCAGCACCTGCAGGGCCGAGATGATGCCGTCCCCAGTGGTGGTACGGTCCAGGCAGATGATGTGGCCGGACTGCTCACCACCCAGCACCCAGCCCTTCGCAGCCAGACGCTCCATGATGTAGCGGTCACCCACATTGGTGCGCTCGAACACCACCCCGTGCTCTCTCAGGGCATGTTCCAGTCCCAGGTTGCTCATCAGGGTGCCCACCACGGCACCCTTGAGATCGCCCTGGCGCATGCGCGAACGGGCGATGATGTAGAGGATCTGATCCCCATCCACTTCGTTACCCTGATCGTCGATCATGATCAGCCGGTCCCCGTCTCCGTCCAGGGCGATACCCACATCGGCGCCGTGCTCGAGCACGGCCTTCTTCAGGTGTTCCGGGTGGGTGGAGCCCACTCCATCGTTGATATTGAAGCCGTTCGGGCGGTTGCCGATCGCAACCACGTCCGCGCCCATTTCGTCGAACACGAAGGGAGCGATGTTGTAAGTGGCCCCATTGGCGCAGTCCACCACGATTTTCATACCCTTGAAGCGGGTCTTGAGGGGAATGGTGCTCTTACAGAACTCGATGTAACGCCCCTCCGCGGCCATCTTTTCGGCGCGGCCCAGGTTCGAGGAATCCACTGTGACCAGAGGTTTGTCCATCTCCGCCTCGATCTCCAGTTCCACCCGGTCGGGCAGCTTGAAACCATCCGCGGAAAAGAATTTGATGCCGTTGTCCTGGTAGGGATTGTGGGAGGCGCTGATCACGATGCCCGCCTGAGCGTGCAGGGTACGGGTCAGATAGGCCACACTGGGGGTAGGCATGGGTCCGAGCAGGGTAATGTTGACACCCGCGGCGGTAAGCCCTGCCTCCAGAGCCGATTCCAACAGGTAGCCGGAGATGCGGGTATCCTTGCCGATCAGGACCCGGCTCTTGGACTCGGTACCGAGCACCCGTCCCACGGCCCATCCCAACTTCAGCACAAACTCCGGAGTAATCGCACCTTCGCCAAAACGCCCTCGCACTCCGTCGGTACCAAAATACTTTCGACTCACGAATGAATTCCTCGTAAATGATGAGCCCGGTTAGACAGTGCGAAACCGGTGCATTCTTTGATTAAACAGCCGACGCCCGCTCTTCGGCACTCAGTCGGAACCCCTGTTCCCGGAACTCAGCGCAGCGACGATTTTCAGCGTATCAACCGTCTCGGCCACGTCATGAACCCGAACGACCGCAGCCCCTTTCATGGCGGCGATCACTGCGGCCGCCAGGCTGCCGTATAGTCGTCCATTCACCGGCCGGTCACCCAGCAGTGTCCCTATCATAGACTTCCTTGAGATCCCTACCAACAGCGGCAGACCCAATCTCTGAAACCGATTCAGCGAATTGAGCAGCTCCAGATTGTGTTGCAGCGTCTTGCCAAATCCAAAACCGGGATCCAGCAGGATACGATCACGGGGGATACCCGCCAACTCACAGGCCGTCACCCGGTCATTCAGAAAGCCCATCACGTCTTCCACCACATGCTCGTAGTGTGGGTCGCTTTGCATGGTACGCGGCTGCCCCTGCATGTGCATCAGGCATACCGGCACCTGCAACTGCGTAACCGTCTCCAGGGCACCTGGCTGTCGCAGGGCCATGACATCGTTGATCATTCCGGCACCGGCGGCGACCGCTTCACGCATCACCTCCGGTTTGGTGGTATCCACGGAGATGGGCACCGGCAGCTCTTTCGCCAGAGCCTCCACCAGGGGCACCACCCGATGCAATTCCTCCTCGACACTTACGGGATCCGCTCCGGGACGAGTCGACTCGCCACCGATATCGATGATCGCCGCACCCTGCGACACCATATTCAATGCCTGCCGGAGTGCCCGGTCCGGATCGAAATAGTTGCCGCCATCGGAGAATGAATCGGGGGTCACATTGAGAATACCCATCACCTGGGGCTGGCTGAGATCGAGGGTGTGACCCGCACATTGGAGCAAGCGGGGAGCGTTTGTCATAGGAGGTCCGGATAAATGAATCAGTGGTCATCCTGACGGGACAATGGTCGTTTAAGATCACGGGTCTGTGTGAATACTGACCCGTTAGGCTGTTTGCTATGGAGGCCGGCTCAGAAACCGCGAATGCGAATCGCCGGAGACAAAACACAACGCCCACACCATCTCCGAAACCTGCATTGCAGGTCAGCCATGGTGTGGGCGTCGGCTGTTTCAGTGCTGCCCGGCAGGTCCGCCGATGGTACCGGAAACGTCATCCGAGGATCGGGACTTGTCCGGCGAGGTGGGACCGTCATCCGAGCCCGCATCGCTTTCAACCCAGTCTTTGGGTGGACGAGGCGGTTTGCCCTCCAGGATGTCGTTGATCTGCTGCGTGTCGATAGTCTCGTACTTCATCAGCGCGTCGGCCATCAGGTGCAGCTTATCGAGATTATCCTTGAGAATATTCACCGAACGCTCGTAGTTGCGGTCGATCACACTGCGAATCTCTTCATCGATGGTATGCGCCGTGTCGTCGGAGACATTCTTGTGCTGGGTCACCGAACGCCCGAGGAAGACCTCTTCCTCCTCTTCGCTGTACATCAGGGGTCCCAGACGCTCCGACAGGCCCCACTTGGTGACCATGTTGCGCGCCAGTTCCGTGGCCCGTTTGATGTCGTTGGAGGCGCCGGTGGTCACCTTGTCGATGCCGAAGATCAGTTCCTCGGTAATATGTCCACCGAACAGGCTTGAGATCTGGCTTTCCAGGTGCTCCTTGCTGTAGCTGTAGCGGTCCGCCTCGGGTAGGAACATGGTGACGCCCAGGGCTCGGCCGCGCGGAATGATGCTCACCTTGTAGACCGGGTCGTGGGACGGCACCATACGACCCACGATGGCGTGACCGGACTCATGGTAGGCGGTGAGTTTCTTCTCGTCCTCACTCATTACCATGGTACGCCGTTCGGTGCCCATCATGATCTTGTCCTTGGCCTTCTCGAGCTCGATCATGCCCACCAGGGATTTGTTGGCGCGGGCGGCGAACAGGGCGGCCTCATTCACCAGATTGGCCAGATCGGCGCCGGAGAATCCCGGTGTGCCCCGGGCGATGATTGCGGGTTTGACATCATCCGCCGCGGCCACCTTGCGCAGGTGAACCTTGAGAATCTGTTCACGGCCCCTCACATCGGGCAGAGGCACCACGACCTGGCGGTCGAAACGGCCGGGACGCAGCAGGGCCGGGTCCAGCACATCGGGACGGTTGGTCGCGGCAATCACGATGACGCCCTCGTTACCCTCGAAACCGTCCATCTCCACCAGAAGCTGGTTGAGAGTCTGCTCGCGTTCGTCATGCCCGCCGCCAAGACCGGCGCCCCGGTGACGGCCCACTGCGTCGATCTCGTCGATGAAGATGATGCAGGGGGCGTGTTTCTTGGCTTGATCGAACATGTCGCGCACCCGGGAGGCGCCCACGCCGACGAACATTTCGACGAAGTCGGAACCTGAGATGGTGAAGAACGGCACCTTGGCCTCGCCCGCGATGGCCTTGGCCAGCAGGGTTTTACCGGTACCCGGGGAACCCACCATCAACACGCCCTTGGGAATCTTGCCGCCGAGTTTCTGGAACTTGGACGGGTCACGCAGGAAGTCGACCATCTCGGTCACCTCCTCCTTGGCCTCTTCCACTCCCGCCACATCGTTGAATGTGACCTTGACCTGGTCTTCGCTGAGCATACGCGCCTTGCTCTTACCGAAGGACATGGCGCCGCGACCGGCTCCGCCGCCCTGCATCTGGCGCATGAAGAAGCTCCACAGGCCGATCAGCACGAACAGGGGAAACCAGTTGATGAGGATGTTCATCAACAGCGAAGGCTTTTCCGGAGGATTGGCGATGATCTCCACATTGTTGTTCAGCAGATCGCTGACCAGCATGTCATCGCCGGGACTGTAGGAGGAGAAACGCTGCCCGGAGGTCAGTGTGCCGCTGATATCCCGGCCATTGCCTCCAAACTCAACCTCTTTGACCTGCCCAGACTTCACATTGCTGACGAACTCGGAATAGCTCATCTTCTGGGCTTTCGGCTGGGTGGTCGAAAAATTGTTGAAGACCGTCATCAGGACGATGGCGATCACCACCCACAGAATCAAATTTTTTGCCATATCGTTCAAAACGTAAGAACCTCTCGATCTCACTCCGGCCAAGGCCGGTAACTGTCATTCCCTAGTGGCGCTGTCAGAAGCGGAATCCGCAACTCCCGCGGCCGCTGACCGGTATCTGCCCGAACCGTGCAATAACCCGATTGAATGTATGCAAACACCTGATTTTCGGGACTTACTGATTGGTACGGTACTACATCTTTAAGTTCCCTGCTACCAGATAGATTTCCCGACTTTTCGCCCGGGAGGCGCCCGGTTTGCGGCTCACCACCCGACCGAAGGACTGACGAACCTCCTTGAGGAATTCATCGAATCCCGCACCCTGGAAGACTTTTATCACGAATCCGCCGCCGGGACCGAGTACCTCCCGGGCAAAATCCAGGGCCAGTTCGCAGAGATACATGGCCCTGGGCTGATCCACGCTGGCAATACCGGTAACATTGGGTGCCATGTCGGAAATTACAAGGTCCACGGGCTCACCGGCAATGCATTTTCGCAATGCCTCCAGCGGTCCCGGCTCGCGAAAATCCCCTTCAATGAATTCAACACCGGCAATCGGATCCATCGGCAGGATATCCAATGCCACCACCTGACCCTTGTCACCGGCCAGATCCCGGGCAATCTGACTCCAGCCACCGGGGGCGGCGCCCAGGTCGACGACCCGCATTCCCGGTTTGATGATTTTATCTTTTTCCTGGATTTCCAGCAGCTTGTAAGCGGCACGCGAACGGTAACCCGCCTTCTGGGCCTGTTTCACATAGGTATCATTGAAGTGTCGGTCGAGCCATTGCCGACTGCTTTTACTGCGCTTCACGGTTCTGATTTTCCGAATTTCCGAGCGAGGGGGTGTCATCCTAGCATTTTGTCGGGGATCTGTGTGGCATAGCTCTCAATCTGTGATTTACGACAGGCAGATCAACCCATCCCGGCGCAGACGCGCGGCAGGTCCACCCGGCCCCAGCGCCATTTCCCCGGGCAAAATGCCCGGCTCTGTGCACACAATGCAGATTCAAGATTCAAAATCAACGGTATTCGAGCTAGAATCCGCCTCCCTATTGACTACCGGGCCTACCCTCATGCCCCTGACCTCGCAACAGATTCGTAACCTGAAAAAGCTTGCCCACCCATTGAAACCGGTGGTGATCATCGGTCAACACGGCCTCAGCGAAGGCGTGCTCCAGGAGATCGACAGCTCCCTTGAGCATCATGAACTGATCAAGGTAAAGATGGCCGGCGCGGACAAGGAGGATCGCGAGGAACTCAGCCAGGCCATCGCGCAGAACCTCTCCACGGAATGTGTCCAGGTGATCGGGCGGGTGGCGGTATTCTACCGGGCGAATCCCAAGAAGAAGAAAAACCGGATTGTTGTTTAATTTTGAATGTTGAATTGTGAATGGTTGAGCGCGCTGCGCGCGCAAGCCTTTTCATATCGACTTGTTCCCACGCTCTGCGTGGGAATTCAGACTCTGGTTCGGGGACAAATCAAGTCTTAATCTGCACCACCTGCCTGGCCGGGGTATGCATTCCCACGCAGAGCGTGGGAACGAGAGCTTCCTGGCTTCCTGGACGGAATCCGGATGGGTTTATTCGTAGCGCACTTCCAGGATTTCGAACTCTCGCGAGCCACCCGGGGTGTTGAGAAACACATCATCCCCCTCCTGCTTGCCGATCAGGGCGCGGGCGATCGGTAAGCTCACCGAGATTCGACTTGTTCCAACGCTCTGCGTGGGAACACAGACTCTGGTCCCGGGACAAATCAAGTCTTAATCTGCACCACCTGCCTGGCCTGGGTATGCATTCCCACGCAGAGCGTGGGGGAACGAGAGCTTCCTGGCTTCCTGGATGGAACCCGGATGGGTTTATTCGTAGCGCACTTCCAGGATTTCGAACTCTCGCGAGCCACCCGGGGTATTGAGAAACACATCATCCCCCTCCTGCTTGCCGATCAGGGCGCGGGCGATCGGTGAGCTCACCGAGATCAGTCCATTCTTGATGTCCGCTTCATCGTCACCCACGATCTGGTAGGTGAATTCCTCATCATTGTCGAGTTCCAGCACCACCACGGTAGCGCCGAACACCACCTTGCCGCCGGCATTCAACTGGGTTACGTCGATGATCTGGGCATGGGAGAGCTTGCCCTCAATATCCTTGATCCGTCCCTCGATGAAACTCTGCTGCTCCCGGGCGGCATGATATTCGGCATTTTCCTTAAGATCGCCATGCTCTCTGGCCTCAGCGATCGCCTGTATGACCTTGGGTCGCTCCACGCTTTTGAGCTGTTTCAACTCTTCCTGCAGAGCGGCCGCACCCCGGGCTGTCAGCGGTACCTTGTTCATCGGAATATTCCTCTTTCAAACCGGGCG
Source organism: Candidatus Thiodiazotropha sp. (assembly GCA_050305635.1). GTDB lineage: Bacteria > Pseudomonadota > Gammaproteobacteria > Chromatiales > Chromatiaceae > Thiodiazotropha. Next base: position 19,439 of record JBNLFS010000122.1, read on the forward strand.
ACTTGGCCCGGACAAAACGGTTTCTATGGACCCGTGATTGGACGGGCCCTTCCGGTTTGATGCCTTGATCCGCATCGTCACATCCCGATCAGCGGGATGCGTGCAGATCCTGTAACCGGTTGACCTTCAACTCATCCAGCTGCTTTAAAGCCAGGCAGGTTGCCTCGGCACCGGAAATCGTCGTGGTGTAACCCACCTTGTATTGCAGGGCCGTGCGGCGGATCTCGGCGGAATCAGCGATGGCCTGCGCCCCTTCCGTGGTATTGATGATGAAACTGACTTCCCGGTTCTTGATGGAATCGACGATGTGGGGACGTCCTTCCATCACCTTATTGACCCGCTCGCAGGACAGACCCGCATCGCGCAGCGCCTGGCAGGTGCCGCCGGTGGCGCTGAGGGTGAAACCGAGATCAACCAGGTCCTGAGCCACCTGAACGGCGCGGCGTTTGTCCGCGTTGCGCACGCTGAGCAGGGCCCGACCACCCTTGGGCAGCTGATAACCCGCACCCATGATGGACTTGTTGTAGGCCTCACCAAAGGTGACGCCGACACCCATCACCTCACCGGTCGACTTCATCTCGGGTCCGAGCACGGTGTCCACACCGGGGAACTTGACGAAGGGAAAGACCGCCTCTTTGACGAAATAGTTCTCCGGAATCACCTCTTTGGTGATGCCCTGTTCCTGCAGGCTGGTTCCGGCCATGCAGCGGGCCGCGATCTTGGCAAGCTGCAACCCGGTCGCCTTGGAGACGAAGGGTACCGTACGGGAGGCCCGGGGATTGACCTCAAGCAGATAGATCTGCTCATCCTTGATGGCGAACTGGGCATTCATCAAACCCACGACTTTCAGCTCCAGGGCCATCTTGCGCATCTGCTCGCGCATGCGATCCTGGATCGCCGCCGAGAGGGTATACGGCGGCAGCGAACAGGCCGAGTCACCGGAGTGCACCCCCGCCTGCTCGATATGCTCCATGATGCCGCCGATGAGTACGTCTTTGCCGTCGCAGATGGCATCGATATCCACCTCGATGGCGTCGTCGAGGAAACGATCCAGCAGCACCGGTGAATCATTGGAAACGCTCACCGCCTCGCGCATGTAGCGGCGCAGCTCGTTCTCCTGGTACACAATCTCCATGGCCCGTCCACCCAGCACATAAGAGGGACGCACCACCAGGGGGTAACCGATCTCTTCAGCCAGTTTGACGGCGCTCTCGGGATCCCGCGCGGTGCGGTTCGGCGGCTGTTTCAGATTGAGCTTGTTGACCAGTTGCTGAAAGCGTTCCCGATCCTCCGCCAGATCGATGGAGTCGGGACTGGTGCCGATGATCGGCGCCCCCGCCGCCTCCAGGTCGTTCGCCAGTTTCAGGGGGGTCTGACCGCCATACTGGACGATCACGCCGGTGGGCTGCTCCTTGTGAATCACCTCCAGGACGTCTTCCAGGGTCAGCGGCTCGAAGTAGAGACGGTCCGAGGTGTCGTAGTCGGTGGAGACGGTTTCGGGATTGCAGTTGACCATGATGGTCTCATAGCCATCCTCGCGCATGGCGAAGGCGGCATGCACGCAGCAATAGTCGAACTCGATACCCTGACCGATGCGGTTCGGACCGCCGCCCAGGACCATGATCTTCTTGCGTCCTGACGGCTGGGCCTCGCACTCCTCCTCATAGGTGGAATACATATAAGCGGTACTGGTGGCGAATTCCGCCGCACAGGTATCGACCCGCTTGTAGACCGGACGGATACCCGCTTCATGACGAAGGCGGCGGATCTCCGCCTCGCTGCTGCCGACCAGTTCGGCGATGCGCCGGTCGGCGAATCCCTTGCGTTTCAGATAGCGCAGACGTGCCGCGTCGAGACCTTCCAGCCCCTGGCCGGACATTTCACGCTCCAGATTGACCAGTTCCTCGATCTGAATCAGAAACCAGGGGTCGATGGCGCAGATCTCATGGATCTCTTCGAGGGTCATGCCATAGCGGAAACACTCTGCCACGTACCAGATACGTTCGGGACCCGGCAGACGGATCTCACGCACCAGGGTGTCCTTGACGTTCTCCTCGTTGAGATCGAGAACCTCGTCCAGCCCGTACATACCGGTTTCCAGACCTCGCAGGGCCTTTTGCAGGGATTCCTGAAAGGTGCGCCCGATGGCCATCACCTCGCCCACCGATTTCATCTGGGTGGTCAGGCGGTCATCGGCCTGGGGAAACTTTTCGAACGCAAACCGGGGTACCTTGGTCACCACGTAGTCGATACTCGGCTCGAAGGACGCGGGTGTGGCGCCCCCGGTGATCTCATTCTGCAGTTCATCCAGGGTGTAACCCACCGCCAGTTTGGCCGCGACCTTGGCAATCGGAAAACCGGTGGCCTTGGAGGCCAGCGCCGAGGAGCGGGACACCCGGGGATTCATCTCGATGATGATCATGCGCCCGTTTTCCGGATTGATGGCGAACTGCACGTTCGAGCCGCCGGTCTCCACTCCGATCTCGCGCAATACCGCCAGGGAGGCGTCGCGCATGATCTGATATTCCTTGTCGGTCAGAGTCTGGGCCGGGGCCACGGTGATCGAGTCGCCGGTGTGCACACCCATGGGGTCCAGGTTTTCGATGGAACAGATGATGATGCAGTTGTCGTTGCGGTCCCGCACCACCTCCATCTCATACTCTTTCCAGCCAAGGATCGACTCTTCGATCAGCAGTTCGCTGGTCGGGGAGAGATCCAGGCCGCGCTCGCAGATCTCCACGAACTCGTCCGGGTTGTAGGCGATACCGCCACCACTGCCGCCCATGGTGAACGAAGGCCGGATGATGGTGGGATAGCCGATCTGCACCTGAACCTGGATCGCCTCTTCCAGGCTGTGGGCCACCGCGGACCTGGGCATGTCCAGGCCGATCTTGCGCATCGCCTTGCGAAACAGGTCACGATCCTCGGCCTTGTCGATCGCCTCCCGGGAGGCGCCGATCATCTCAACGCCGTATTTCTCCAACACCCCTTCCCGCACCAGATCCAGGGCGGAATTCAGCGCCGTCTGTCCGCCCATGGTAGGCAGCAGAGCATCAGGACGCTCTTTCTCGATGATCCGTTCCAGAGTGCGCCAGGTGATCGGTTCGATGTAGATGGCATCGGCCATGTCCGGATCGGTCATGATCGTGGCCGGATTGGAGTTCACCAGAATGACCCGGAAGCCCTCCTCCCGCAGCGCCTTACATGCCTGTGCCCCGGAGTAGTCGAATTCACAGGCCTGGCCGATGACGATCGGTCCGGCGCCTATGATCATAATGCTTTGGATATCTGTACGTTTTGGCATGTTACATCGAGTCGCTGTTGAGACTGTGATCGGTTAGCTGCGGGCTTTCATCAGATCGATGAAATGATCGAACACCGGCGCCACATCATGGGGACCGGGACTGGCTTCCGGGTGCCCCTGAAAACTGAATGCGGGTTTGTCCGTGCGGTGAATGCCCTGCAGGGTGCCGTCGAACAGGGAGCGGTGTATAGGGGTCAGGCAATCCGGCAGGCTCGCTTCATCCACGGCGAAACCATGATTCTGACTGGTGATCATCACGGTTTTCTTCACCAAGTCCTGCACCGGGTGGTTCGCCCCGTGATGGCCGAATTTCATTTTCACGGTTTTGGCCCCGGACGCAAGGGCCAGCAACTGGTGCCCGAGACAGATACCGAATACCGGCAATCCCGTATCGACAATCGCGGCGATAGCCTCGATGGCATAATCGCAGGGTTCGGGATCGCCCGGACCGTTGGAGAGGAACACCCCATCGGGCCGCAGGGCCAACACCTCGTCCGCCGGGGTTTGCGCCGGCACCACGGTGAGGCGACAGCCGCGGTCGGTGAGCATGCGCAGGATATTGCGCTTGACGCCGTAATCGTAGGCCACCACATGGTAAGACAGAGAATCGGCGTCCCGATTTTCGGGTAAGCCCGATTCCAGGGCCCAGGTACCCTGACGCCATTCGTATGAGGAGGCGGTGGTGACCTGCTTGGCCAGATCCATACCTTTAAGACCGGGAAAGGCCTTGGCACGCACCAGGGCATCCGCCACATCCGGGGCATCCCCGGCGACGATGCAGCCGTTCTGCGCACCCTTCTCCCGCAGGATCCGGGTCAGACGACGGGTATCGATGCCGGCTATCGCCACGATGCCGTGGCGCACCAGATATTCCTCGAGGGACTCCTGGGAACGCCAGTTGCTGTGGATCATAGGCAGATCCCGGATCACCAGACCGGCGGCATACACCTGAGCCGACTCCTCGTCTTCCAGGTTGACGCCGGTGTTGCCGATGTGCGGATAGGTCAGGGTGACGATCTGCTGGCAGTAGGAGGGATCGGTGAGGATTTCCTGATAACCGGTCATGGCGGTATTGAAGACCACCTCACCGACGGTGAATCCCTCTGCCCCGATGGATTCGCCCTGAAACTGACTGCCATCCTCAAGGACCAGAACTGCAGGTTTTCTCAAAACTCTCTCCGTTCAGGCGTGCAAAAAGGGGCAGGCACGAAGTGCCCGCCCCGGAAATTGGAACAGGGTTTCGGTACGATTTGGTATTAAATCTTCCCGACCTGATAGTGATTTGAATTGTACTGTCCGATGCCGGGACTGTCCATCCGACACCCCAAATCCGCAGTCACTTCAGCCGCTTCGACGAGGGCTTCCCATTATCGACGGTTTCTGACCGGGAAATGGCCCATGGCAGACGCATCAACGACCCCGATTCTGACGCGCCCACTGCACAATCATGCCCTTGTCCATGGCGCCTGCCTGGCGGGCCACTTCCCGCCCGTTCCGCATAATCATCAGGGTGGGTATGCTGCGGATGCCGAATTGGGCAGCCAGCGACTGTGCCTCTTCCGTGTTGACCTTGACCAGGCGAAAGTGCGGTTCGAGTTCTGCCGCGGCCTGTTCGAATGCAGGCGCCATCATCCGGCAGGGACCGCACCAGGGCGCCCAGAAATCGATCAGCAGGGGCAGATCGCTTTTTTGTGCATGTCGCGCAAAACGGGCCGGATCCAGGGCCAGCGGATGCCGGGTGAACAGGGGCTGATGGCATTTACCGCACTGAGCCTCACCCCCCGGTCGATCGACCGGCAGGCGATTGATACCGTCACAATGGGGACACACGACATGAATGGATTCGCTCATGGGATCACTTCCGACAACTCATAAAGACACGCCTTGCGAGGCCTTTCCCCTACAGATGGGGCGAAAGATCACGGTTTTCAAGGCACACTTTTCCCGGCTTTCAGTATAATGGCGGCCTTTTCAATGGTACTGGCCGCGGATTCACTGTAAGAGGAGCGGAATATGGCGGATTCACCCTACATCTTCGATGCAACGGCGGAAAACTTCCAGCAGCAGGTGCTGGCCGCCTCCCTGGAACGTCCTGTGGTGGTGGACTTCTGGGCCGATTGGTGCCAGCCCTGCAAGCTGCTGATGCCGATCCTGGCCAAACTGGCTGACGATTACCGTGGCAAGTTCCTGCTCGCGAAAGTGAATACCGAGGAACAGCAACCCCTGGCCGCGCATTTCCAGATTCGCAGTATCCCAAGCGTGAAAATTTTCTCCCAGGGCCAGGTGGTCGACGAATTCATGGGTGCGTTGTCCGAGGGGGAGATCCGTAAAATTCTCGATAAACACATTCCCCGGGAATCGGACAGGCTGCTTGCCCAGGCCGAGGCCTTGCTGCTACAGGGAAACACCGCCGAGGCCGGCGCCCTGCTCAGACAAGCCAGCGACATGGACCCGGAAAACCCCCGCATGCGGCTCTCCTATGCCCGTTATCTGGCAACTCTGGGAAAGTTCGACGAAGCGGAAAACATCCTGCAGGCACTGCCTCCCGAGGAGCGGGACAAGCCGGAAGTGGTCTCCCTGCTCGCGCGCCTGCAATTCGATCGCGCCACCGCGGACAGCCCACCGGTGGAAGAATTGGAGAAACGTCTCGAGGAAAATCCGTCGGACAGCGAGGCGTTGCATCAACTGTCCGCCCACCGGATCATGCAGAACGATTACCAGGGGGCGCTCGAGCTGCTGATGACTCTGCTGCAGAAAGACCGGGGCTTCGCTGACAACCTCGCGCAGAAAGAGATTCTGAAGATATTCGAACTGCTCGGTGGCCAGGGCGATCTGGTCAAGCAGTACCGTAAACGACTCTTTAATCTGTTGCACTAACCGACCCGGACGCCTCTCCTTAATCGCGAGGAGAGGCGATGCCGCCCGCTTCGGATGAACGATTCCAGGTACGCGGGGCGTGAACCCAGCCTATCTCGTCAATCGTCCTCGTGGGCCTTGAGATAGTCGATCAGGCTGCGAAACCGGTTGTAATCCTGGCGCTGGAACACCGGATCCTCGGCAACGGTGATCTCCTCCTCGAGCTTGGCCCAATCCTTGTCGGTCAGCACCTCATCGATCAGGGGAAACAGTTCCTGCTCTTCCAGGTCGATATGTTGCCGCTGCAGCGCAACGAACTCCCGCCCCTGGGTTTCCACCTCATCGCGCAGCAGCACTTCGCCCTGCATGGCCCCTTCCAGGGTGGTGCGGAAACGGTTCGCCAGACCGAGCAGCACCCCATGCTCCCGACTGACCCGCTCGTGGAGGGGTTTGTGGTCGCGCATCGCCTTCTTGCGAAACGCAACCTTATTGATCTGGTCCTCGGTCGGGTGATGCACCTGCTCCGCATAGTGCTCCACGTAATCGAGCATTTCGATCTTCAGATCGAAGTCCGACTCATGCCCCGCGGACAGGGCATCGAGTTCCGCGGACATCAGATCGAGCAGGCGGCTCAGGTTGATGTGATCGCGGTGTAATTTGTCCAGCAGTGGTTTCATGTCACCTCTCTTTTTCTGTATCGGCGCCAGATCCAGCCCTGCGGCCCCGTCTCACCCGTAAGAATATAGCTTAGCGCGTTTTCGTTTTGCAGGGTCCACTCCATCCGGTATCGGGCTGAAACGGACCCGCAAAACAGCAACCGGTCGTCCTTCTGAATCTTGGTTTTGGCATCAGGCAATAAGGAGTAGTCATGGTGGCGCAGCAGCAGCAGCGGGATACAGGGCAGCGACTTCTCCCGATCCCGGGGATCCGTGATCAACGCCTGCAAGGGTAGGCCGTGGCCCTCTTTCACATGCCGGCACACCGCATGGGTCTCAGTTTCGGTGAATGACACCTCCCAGACCTCCGGAGCGTGCTGGCTGACCAGGGCCGAGATACGGCTGATCAGTTCGCAGGCCCAGCCCTCCTCCTGATGCATCACCAGTTTGACAAACTGATGTTGCAGCGGGGAACCCAGCAGAACCCGGATACGGTTGGCGATGATCTCACTGGGCAACATCACCATATCCGCCCCAACCGCCTCGATCACCGCATCATTATATTTATTGTTCTGCCTCAGGATGATGAACAGATCTGAGTTCAACTCCCGGGCGGTCATGATGATCGACAGATTGTTCGCATCGTTGTCCGTGCCGGCCACCAGCCCCACGGCCCGCTCGATATTCGCCTCCAGCAGGGTTTTGGCCTCCGTACCCCGACCGGTCACCAGGGGGGTATGCGGCATCCCCGTCCGGTCCGGATTGGCCTCGATCACCACCACATCGAGATTCTCTTTGACCAGCTTGTCATATACCGCCTTGCCGAAACGACCGAAACCGCAGATCACCCAAAGCCCCTTGTTCGGCGGGTAGACGGGCTCATTGAGCATGGCCCGCTTTCCCAGCGAGAGCCAATCCTGCAGCAGACTGATGCAGGGCGCCTGAATCGCGGTGGCAAGGTACAGGGCGAACGCGTCAAAGGGGTCGATGATGTAGTCGGTACCGAAAGAGGCCATGTTGTCTTCGATGTCATGGGAGTCGGCCCGGCAAATCACCCGGATGTCAGGGTGCAGGAGCTTTGAGGTGATCGCAACCTTCAGATTGGCCTCATTGGAATCGGTCAACGCCACCACACCCTGGCACATGGGGTGTTTGAGCCCCGCCTCGAGCAGATGATCCGGGTAACGGGCATCGCCGCACAGCCCCGGGACGTACTCGCGCAGATTCTCCAGCTGCAACAGGTTGACCCGGTCCTGAAGGATGTCGATGACCACCGCGTGCTGATTACGCTCGGTCAGCGATTTGACCAACGCCTCCCCCGTTTGGCCATACCCGCAAATCAGATAAAAAGAGTCTCTCATTTTACTGATTTTTCTAGCAAATCTTCGTTCAGTTAAAGCTCTTTGGAAGGTCTCGTCCTTGAGCAGTGCGAGCACCGTACCGATGGAATAGAGCCACACCACGACGGTGAAGAAGATGGAAAAGCTCACCCACAGGCGCTGTCCGGGGGTGAACGGATAGGGCAGTTCACCGAAACCTATGGTGCTGGACATATAGCTGACGAAATAGAAGGCATGCAGGAAATCCATGTGCCACACATTCCCGTCGGGATCCTTGCCGGGTATCAGGACCAGACCGAGCATGGCGATGGAATAGGTCAGAATCAGCGTCAGCAGGGGGGCCCGCATGCGCCGGAAGATCAGAAAGATGATGTTATTCACCGCGTCCCAGCCGAAGTGTGCGGGTTATCCTGTTCATCCCGAACCGCTCGATCAGCGCCGCAGCATCACGGTCTCGATGATCAATAGGACCACGGAGACCACATTGGCCAGCATGGCGCCTCCCGACAGTGAGACGATACTCGCCATGGCGCCGGGGGTCAGGCCGGTCTCAGTGACATGCGCCGCCACCCCCCAGACCATGGCCGCCGCGAACAGTTGCAGCAACGCCACCAGACTGGTGGCGAGAAGCACTGCGCCCATTTGGGTGCGGTCACCGAATTTGAGCACCGTGGCGATCAGATTCACCACGATCACCGCGAACAGCTCGTACTCGTGATGATGGGCCGGGTTATCCAGTTCACCGACGAAAAATCCAAAGTTGAGCGTCAGCGCCAGAACAATGAAAAAACCAAATAGAACCTTTTCAGGATTCACAACTCCCCTCCTCGAATAAACGAACCCGGCCATCCGTGCCGAGCGTGATCGGCAATACATCGCATTGACCGACACGGGTCGCAGGCTTGCACTTCAAACCGTTATCACGAGATCTTGAGACAAAATCTCGATATTTTCCAGTCTCGGAAGAGACAAACCTCTGTCACGCCTGCGACCCGCACCACCGGTCCTGCCCTGCGCATGCCCGCCCCCCCCGCTGGTCCAGTCCCTTGCGGGACAGTGTACCGGGAATACAAAACATGGCTTCACCCGGCTTGAATGATGGTCGCGGTTAAAGCTTTTGCCCGTATGACCGCTACAATTTGCATGATAGAGCGCATCTGCCCTGTCGCAGTCTGCGCCTTCAGAACGACCTCCTGAATTCATGTTGAGTGAACCGAAATGACAAACTTCATCAAATCCGTGGATGACCGCACTCGATTGGCTGGTACAAACCGTCTCGAGGTGCTTTTGTTCAGCCTGGGTAAGGATATCAACACCGGCCGGGAAGAGACCTACGGAGTGAATGTGTTCAAGGTACGCGAGGTCATGCTGGTGCCTGAAATCACCCACGCACCGGATATGCCCGCATCGGTGGAAGGCATGGTCAGCCTGCGTGGCAACATGATCCCGGTGATTAATCTGCCGGACTTCTGCGGGGTCAGAACCGAGGAGAAACCGGGCATTCTGATCGTCACCGAGTACAACAAGCACGTCCAGGGCTTCCTGGTGCACGCGGTGGACACCATCGAACGCCTGGCCTGGGAAGACGTGAAGGTGCCGCCGGCGATGATGGCCCAGCAGCACGGCGGCCTGGTCACTGCGGTCACCGAATTGAAAGACAAACGTCTGGTCATGATCATGGATGTGGAGATGGTACTCAGCCAGACCTCCGGATTCGGACAGAGCGCGGACCTTTTCGAAGGCATTGCACGGGTGGAGAACAGTGAAATCACCCTGCTGTTCGCGGACGACTCCGCGGTGGCTCGCGACCAGATTATCCGCACCATGAATCACATGGGCATGAAATACATCGCCACCACCAACGGTTCGGAAGCGCTCAACAAGATGCGCGAGATCGCAGAGCGGGCATCCGCCACCGGACACAAGGCGAGCGATTTTGTACAAATCGTGCTGACCGACGTTGAAATGCCGGAGATGGATGGCTACGTACTGACCAAAAAACTCAAGGAAGACGCCCGTTTCAGTGACATCCCCATCATCATGCACTCGTCCCTGTCCGCCGATGCGAACATGGCGCTGGGCAAGGGTATGGGCGCGGATGCCTACGTTCCCAAATTCGAACCAACCGAGCTGTCGGCCAAACTGCACGAGATCATCCGCGAGAGATACTCGCACAAGTAACCGCCCGCACGTTGCGGCCCCCCGCAGAACCTCGGATCACCCGGCAGTTGTTACCCTTGGTAACAACTGCTAGTGTATCCCCATGCGCGAATCCCCGCCTCCCGATCGACTGATTGACCGGACCCTTGCACTCAGCCTGCTGGTGGTACTGATACTCTCGCCCCCGGTGATGATGTGGTGGACTTCACCAGGCCGTTTCTGGTTACTTCCCTACCTGCTCTGGCTGGTGGTCATCATGGCCATCGCCTGGGTCAATCACCGACACGATGACGCTTGACCTCTGGCATCTCTTCGGTATCAGCTTCGGCTATCTGGCACTGCTGTTCCTGATCGCTTTCGCCGCTGACAGCGGCCGCATCCCGGAACGCCTGATCCGGCATCCTCTGACCTATGTGCTGTCGCTCGGTGTGTACGCCACAACCTGGACCTATTACGGCAGCGTCGGCTTTGCCCAGGATCAGGGCTACCTGTTTCTCACCATTTACCTCGGGGTGACCCTGGCATTCGCCCTCACGCCGATCCTGTTTCAACCCATCTTAAGACTGACCCGGGAGTACCAGCTGACTTCACTGGCGGACCTGTTCGCCTTCCGTTACCGCAGCCAGCTGGCGGGCATCCTGGTGACCCTGTTCATGCTGGTGGGCACCCTGCCCTATATCGCCCTGCAGATCCGCGCGGTCACCGACTCGCTGCAGGTGATGACCCAGGATGTGCCCCCGCGCATCCTGGCCCTGAGTTTCTGTGTCACCCTGGTGGTCTTCGCGATCCTTTTCGGCGCCCGGCACAGCACCAGCCGCGAGCGGCACCGCGGCCTGGTGGTGGCGATCGCATTCGAGTCGCTGGTCAAGCTGGCGGCCCTGCTGGCGATCGGACTGACCGCCCTGTATGGCGTGTTCGACGGCTTCGACGGTTTGAACGCATGGCTCGCCAGCCACCCGGAAGAGCAGATGCGGTTGGTCACTCCGGTCCGCGAAGGACCCTGGACCACCCTGTTGCTGCTGGCATTTGCCGCGGCCTTTCTGTTGCCACGCCAGTTTCACATGCTGTTTGCCGAAAATCTCGAACCGCGAGCCCTGCGCACCGCAAGCTGGGCCTTTCCTCTGTTCCTGCTGCTGATCAATCTGCCGATTCCGCTGATTCTGTGGTCAGGCAAGGCCCTGGACCTGACCATGGAACCCGACTTTTTCGCCCTAGGCATCGGACTTGAACTCGGCCCCTCATGGGTCCCGGTCCTGACCTTTATCGGCGGCGTGTCATCCGCCAGCGCAATGATGATCATCACCACCCTGGCCCTCTCCTCGATGACCCTGAACCACATCCTGCTGCCCACCAACTTCCCGGATCCCGCGGTCAATCTCTACCGCTGGCTACTGCTCGGACGGCGCCTGTTGATCGGCATCATCATCATGGCCGGTTACGGTTTCTACATTCTGCTGGAAAAACACGAAGGTCTGGTACAGCTGGGGCTGATTTCGTTTGTCGCGGTCGCCCAGTTCCTGCCGGGGGTGGTCGGTCTGCTCTACTGGCGGCGCGCCACCCGAACCGGTTTCATCATGGGCCTGCTGGCCGGGATCATCATCTGGTCCGCCACCCTGTTGCTGCCCCTGCTGGAAAGCTCCGGTTTCGTGCGCACCGAGTTCGACATCCCCGCCCTGCGCATCGCCTCCGGTATGGATCAGTGGCAGTTCGCCACCTTCTGGTCCCTGGCCCTGAATGCCCTGCTGTTCGTCTTCGGTTCCCTGGTCAGCGCCCAGAGCATGGGGGAAAAGGAAGCCGCCAACGCCTGCTGCAGCGAATCCCTGATGCCCTTGGGCGGTATGGTCAATGCCGGATCCACCGCCCAGTTCACCAAGCAGCTCTCCCAGATGCTGGGACGCGAGGCCGGTCAAAGGGAAGTGGCCCTGGCGCTGAGGGACCTGGGGCTCTCACCCACAGAGACCCGCCCCTCGCAGTTGCGGCGTCTGCGAGAGCGCATCGAACGCAACCTCTCCGGCCTGCTCGGCCCGCAACTCGCGCATATGATCATCAACCGCCGCCTGCAACTGGATGCACACACCCAGACCGCGCTGGCCGATTCGATGCGCTTTATCGAAGACCAGTTGGAGCATTCCCGCACCCGCCTGCGCGGCTTGAGCGCCGACCTGGACAACCTGCGGCGCTACCACCGCCAGATCCTTCTGGATCTACCCCTTGGGGTCTGCACCATCGATCGTTTGCGTACCGTGACCATCTGGAACCTGGCCATGGAGGTCATGACCAATGTGTCCGCCCGGGACGCCATCGGAGTGTCCCTGCACCGGCTGCCCGCGCCCTGGGGCCATCTGCTGGCGGGATTCGCCTCGGCCTCCGACGAACACATCCACCACCTCGAGGTCACCCATCATGGAACCAGTCGCTGGTTCAACCTGCACAAGGCAGCGATCCCCGCCCCGCTGCCCATGGACCACCCCGTGGAGGAGGCCCGCACCAGTCAGGTCATGCTGATGGAGGACCTGACCGATCTGGAAACCCTGGAAGCGGAACTGGCCCACAGTGAACGTCTCGCCTCGATCGGTCGACTGGCTGCCGGCGTGGCCCACGAAATCGGCAACCCGGTTACCGGCATCGCCTCCCTGGCGCAGAACCTGCGTGTCGAGGACGATCCTGAGATCATCCGCGAAAGCATCGAGGAGATCCTTAACCAGACCCAGCGCATCACCAGCATCGTCAAGACACTGATGAACTTCAGCCGCAGCGGACGCATCGGTGTGGATACCCAGAGTTTCAGTGTTCGCGATGTGGTGGATGAAGCGATCCGTCTGGTGAAGCTTACCCAGCACGGCCGCCAGATCGATTGCTGCAACCAGTGCGATCCCGGATTGACCCTCGAGGCGGATCGCCAGGCCATCTCTCAGGTGCTGGTCAACATTCTCAGCAATGCCTGTGACGCTTCGCAGCCCGACGCTCAGGTCAGGGTGCTGGCCAGCAACATCGAGGATTTGTTGCGGATCGAAGTCGAGGATCAGGGCGAAGGCATCCCCGATGAGCACATCAGCTACATCTTCGAACCTTTCTTCACCACCAAGTCCCCCGGTGAAGGCACCGGTCTGGGACTCGCCATTGCCTACAAGATCGTCTCCGACCACCACGGCTCGATCAGCATTGAATCGGAACGCGGCCGCGGTACCCGGGTCACCATGGACATCCCCAGACACTATAATCCGATCACATGAACCAGATACTCATCATCGAAGACGAAACCGTCATTCGCCGCGCCGTCAAACGCCTGCTGGAGCGCAACGACTACCGGGTCCAGGAGGCGGGTTCGGTGGAAGAGGCGAAACAGCTGCCCCTGCAGGCTTTCGACCTGATCATCAGCGATGTGCGGCTGCCTGGCGCACCGGGTACGGAGATCATCGATCACGCACCGTCGGTGCCGGTGCTGATCATGACCAGCTATGCGAGCATCCGCTCCGCGGTGGACGCAATGAAGCTGGGCGCTGTCGACTATATCGCGAAGCCCTTCGATCACGACGAACTGCTAATGCTGGTCAAGCGCATCATCCATCAGGATCAGCAACAGCGTCAGCAGCAGATTCTCAAATCCGAGGTGGAGAAAAGCTACCCGGTCAGCGGCATGATCGGCGAGTGCCCGGCCATGGTGGAGGTTTTTCACCGCATCGAGAAGGTCGCACCTACCGATGCCACGGTGTTGATACTCGGTGAATCGGGAACCGGCAAGGAGCTGGTAGCCCGCGCCCTGCATGAGAAAAGTCAGCGCAGCAACGCCCCGTTCATTGTCTTCAACTGCGCCGCGGTGCCGGAAAATCAGGTCGAGACCCAGCTGTTCGGCTCCCAGGATGACGGGGCGCCGGGACGCGGCGGTTTACTCGCCAAGGCCCATGGCGGCACCCTCTTCATGGACGAGGTGGGGGAACTCTCCATGGCGGCTCAGGCTCGCCTGTTGCGGGTTCTGCAGGGGGATGAATACACCGCCACACCCGGGCGCGACCCGGGCGTTTCGGATATCCGGATCATTGCGGCGACTCACCAGGACGTGCGCAAGCTGGTTCAGCAGCAGACCTTTCGCAGCGACCTCTACTTTCGCCTGAGAGTCGTCGAGATGACCCTCCCGCCCCTGCGGGAACGGGGCACGGATATCAAGGCCCTGGCCAATCACCTGCTGCACAAGTCCTGCAGTCAGCTCAACCGGGCGCCACTTACCCTGAGCCGCAGCGCCCTGGAAGCGATCCGCCGCTACCACTGGCCGGGCAACGTGCGCGAGTTGGGCAATACCATCGAGCGCGCGGTGATCCTGTGCGAGGGCGAGCACATCACTCCGGAGCTGCTGGCCATTGATCACCACATCTCCCCCTCCCGCTCGCAGCGAGAAACCAGTCAGGACAATCTGTCACTGGAGGAGTATTTCCGCCATTTCGTGCTGGAGAACCAGGACCACATGACCGAGACGGAACTCGCCCGGCAATTGGGGATCAGCCGCAAGGCGTTGTGGGAACGTCGGCAGCGCTTTGGGATTCCGCGGGACAAGCGGGGGAAGAAAGGCAAGAATTGATAGTTATGAGTTATGAGTTGAATGAGTTCGCTTCGCTCACGGCTCTATTTGAGCATACGGAGCAATATGAACAGTGATGAATTATGTCTTCGCTCACCGTCTCGAAAGACCACATAAAATAATTCATGAATAGCGTGAGCGAAGCGAACTCATTCAACTAAAAACTCAAAACTAACAACTCAAAACTCTCAAGACTCCTGCACCCTAAGTTTCGCCGCAATAAAATCACTATGCGGCACATACAGCAGTTCCGACAACCGCCGGATCACATGCTCCTCGTAATCATGCAGCTTCTGATCCGCGAAGGCCACCCGCCACAAGGATTCGATGAGCCGGACCTTCTGCTCCGCCGAGTAGTGCTTGTTGATCAGCGAGGTGAACTGAAAGTAATCCGTTGACTCGGCGTGCTCCCGCTCTCCCAGGCGCATCAACTCCCGGGCGGCTTGCTCATCCAGGTGGAAATGCTGCTCGATCGACGAGAGGATCTCAGCCTTCTCCTCCGGCGCCTGTTCAAAATCCGACGCCGCAATCTCGAACAGCAGCGCGGCCACCGCGGTGTTGAGTTGTTGCTCCAACTCCCCGGGACTGGCGTCGGAATCCGGCATCAGATGGGTGGTGAAATAGTCAAAAATCGATTTAAACATGATTCATCCCAAAAAAATTTTTCTTACCTTTGGAAACGCACCCCGGTTCCTAAGGTAACGCATCACCATGGAATGTGATACCTATCGTAACATATTTGCTGCCATGCAACATAACAGGGCATACCTTAACTTATTGTTTTGTTTGACTTTATGGACACCCGTGCAACAGAATAGTGCGGTGTGTCACCCTGTTTTTGTGCAGTGACACAACCATCAGTGTCTGCCGCTGCGAGTTCCGACACCACAGAATAATCCGGAAAGGATATTTCCCTGGGGCAGATACTTCTCTCGACGAAACCTCAAGTTCTATTACGGCGGAGTGATCATGATATGAACAAAACTGCTGAACAGTATTGGAAAGCCAATATTCGCCTAGTCAGCATACTACTGGTGATTTGGTTCATCTGCTCTTACCTCTTCGGCATCATCCTGGTGGAGCCGCTCAACTCCATCAAGATCGGTGGTGTGGGTCTCGGCTTCTGGTTTGCCCAGAACGGCTCGATCTACACCTTCCTGGTGCTGATCTATGTCTACGCAAAACGCATGAACGCTCTGGATGTCGAATTCGACGTCCATGAGGATTAATGGGGGATAACGACTCATGGATCTGCAAACTCTGACATACATTGTGGTGGGCGCGACCTTCGCCCTCTACATCGGTATCGCCTTCTGGGCCCGCGCTGGGACCACGGGCGAATTCTACGCCGCCGGCCGTGGCGTCCACCCGGTCGCCAACGGCATGGCCACCGCCGCCGACTGGATGTCCGCCGCCTCCTTCATCTCCATGGCGGGCCTGATCGCCTTCAACGGCTACGGCGCATCCGTATTCCTGATGGGTTGGACCGGTGGTTACGTGCTGCTGGCCCTGCTGCTGGCGCCTTACCTGCGTAAGTTCGGCAAGTTCACCGTGCCTGAGTTCATCGGTGACCGCTTCTACTCGCGCACAGCCCGTATCGTGGCAGTCATCTGTCTCATCCTGGCTTCCGTGACTTACGTTATCGGCCAGATGAAGGGTATCGGCGTAGCCTTCTCACGCTTCCTCCAGATCGACTACGATACCGGCCTTTATATCGGCATGGGCATTGTGTTCGTCTACGCGGTAATGGGCGGCATGAAAGGCATCACCTACACCCAGATCGCCCAGTACGTGGTCCTGATCTTCGCCTACACCGTACCGGCCGTATTCATCTCCCTGCACCTGACCGGCAACCCGATCCCGCAGCTGGGTATCGCCGGCACCATGGCCGAAGGCCCTGCCACCGGCACCTATATGCTGGATCGTCTTGACCAGGTGGTGACCGACCTTGGCTTCGCCCAGTACACCACTCAGGTCATGGGCAGCAAGCTCAATATGTTCGTCTATACCCTGTCCCTGATGATCGGTACCGCGGGTCTGCCCCACGTCATCATCCGTTTCTTCACCGTACCCAAGGTGAAGGACGCCCGCTCCTCCGCGGGTTGGGCGCTGGTGTTCATCGCGATCCTCTACACCACCGCTCCGGCTGTGGGTTCCATGGCTCGATTGAACCTGATGAACACCATCCAGACCGGTGAGATCGGTTCTCCCACAGGCAATATCGAGATTGCCAAGGTGCCGCAATGGATGACCAACTGGCAGAAGACCGGCCTGTTGGAGTGGGAAGACAAGAACGGCGACGGCCGTATCCAGTACTACAACGACAAGAACGCCGAGTTCGCCGCCAAGGCCGAGTCCTTCGGTTGGAAAGGCAACGAGATGACCAAGGTCGACCGTGACATCATGGTACTGGCCAACCCGGAAATCGCCCGTCTGCCCAACTGGGTCATCGCGCTGGTGGTTGCCGGTGGTCTGGCCGCCGCGCTGTCGACCGCAGCCGGTCTGCTGCTGGCCATCTCCTCCTCGATCTCCCATGACCTGCTGAAAGGCGTGTTCATGCCCGACATCTCGGAGAAGAACGAGCTGATGGCGGGACGCTTCGCCATGGTGGGCGCCATCGCCCTGGCCGGTTACTTCGGTCTGCATCCGCCGGATTTCGCAGCCGGTACCGTGGCAATCGCCTTCGGTCTGGCCGCGTCCTCCATCTTCCCGGTGCTGATGATGGGTATCTTCAACAAGCGTATGAACCGTGCCGGCGCTATCTGGGGTATGATCGCAGGCATCAGCGTGACCATGCTCTACGTGTTTCAGCACAAGGGCATCATGTTCATCCCGGGCACTGCCTTCCTGGGTGACATGAAACCCGACTGGTTCTTCGGCATCTCGCCGAACGCCTTCGGTGCTGTCGGCGCCCTGGTCAACTTCGTGGTGGCCATCGTGGTCTCCAAGATGACCGCTCCGCCGCCGGATCACATCCAGCACCTGGTTGAGGACATTCGTGTACCGAAGGGTGCCGGCGCCGCGACCGATCATTGATTCGAAAACAATAAATAAAGCAGTAATGGGTGCCCCGCTTCGGCGGGGCCTTTTTCCTGGACTCCGAAGAGTCTCCACGCATTGACCGGCGAGACGTTTTTCCGATCAATCCGTTGGGATTTTTCAGCTTCCCGGTGGAGTGTTTCAAACGGTTCGAGTATTTCAGAGACCCGCCCGGGCTGTCCGTATTGTTGTGTTGCCTGCAACGGAAGCCTCACACCCAGGGTCGCGGGTAACCCCCTCAGCAGCATCCTGAAAACATCCGACCGCAGGACCCGCCACCTCAGCAATCAAGCAACCGCATCATTCGAGCGAACCTATGGAAATCGAACTGGTCGAGATTCGTGATTTTCTGGCGCAGCGCCCCCCCTTCGACATGCTCCCGGAAGAGCAGCAGAATGAACTGCCGAAGATGCTCGAAATCCGCTACCTGCGACGTACCAGCCGTTTTCCCCCGGCCGACGCTGAACGCACCTACATCTACATCCTGCGCAGCGGCGCCGTGGAACTCCTGGATGAAGACGGCAATCTGGTGGAGAAGCTGGGCGAAGGGGATATCTACACCACCGATTGCCAGCTGATCGATTTCGGTCGCGCAACCCGGGGAGTCGCCACCGAGGACACGCTGCTTTACCAGCTGGCCTGCAAACACCTCAGAGGACTGCGTCAGTCGGTACCCGCCTTCGACCGGCACTTTACCGAATCGATCCGCGACCGGTTGAAACAGGCGGTACGCACCCTGCAGGACAACAACGACACCAGCAGCATCGCGCAGATGACCGTAGAGGTTTCCCACCTGATCAAAAAGACCCCGATCGTCATCGATGCCGGTTGTTCAATCCGAGAGGCCGCTGCCCTGATGAGTGAAAAGAACGTCTCCTCGGTGATGCTGATGGATGGGGAGACACTGGTCGGTATGATCACCGACCGGGATCTGCGCAAACGCTGCGTCGCGGTGGGTCTGTCTCCCGAAGAACCGGTCAATCGCATAATGACCACCGATCTTGAGACCATCCAGGAGAACACCCTGGCGATTCAGGCCCTGATGACCATGACCCGGCTGCATGTGCACCATCTGCCGGTACTGCGTAACCGCAAGGTGGTGGGCATGTTGACCGCCACCGATCTGGCCCGCCACCAGACCACCAACTCGGCCTATCTCGCCACCGACGTCCGCAAAGCCGAGACCATCGAGGATCTGGCTGCGGTAAGCGAACGCCTGCCTGAATTGCAGTTCCAACTGGCCAATTCCAGCGCCTCCGCATTGCATATCGGTGATGCCATTTCCAGCATCACCGACTCCCTGACCACCCGCCTGATCGAGATGGCGGAGGCGGAGCTGGGTCCTCCACCGGTGCCCTACGTATGGATGTGTGGCGGCTCCCAGGCGCGCCGGGAACAGACCTCTCATTCGGACCAGGACAACGCCCTACTCATCTCCGACGAGATGAAACCGGAACATGGGGCCTATTTCGAAACCCTGGCCAAGCGGGTCACCGACGGTCTCAACGCCTGTCATTTCATCTATTGTCCCGGTGACGCCATGGCGTCGAATCCGAAATGGCGCCAGCCCCTCGCGGTATGGCGCAAGTATTTCAACACCTGGATCAACAAACCCGACCCGATGGCGCTAATGCTCTCGAGTATCTGGTTTGACCTGCGTCCGGTCTGCGGGGAAAAGGAGCTGTTCAATGAACTGCAGGACGAAATCCTCAACAAGACCCGTGGCAATGGCATCTTCACCGCCTATATGGCCGCGAACGCCCTGCAGCACCGCCCGCCCCTGGGATTCTTCCGCAATTTCGTGCTGATCCACGATGGGGAACATGACGATACCTTCGACATCAAGCACCGAGGCATCGTGCCGATCACCGACGTAGCCCGGGTGTTCGCCCTCTCCCAGGGCCTGAAGCCGGTGAACACCACCGAGCGACTCGAGGCCGCCTCCGAAACCACCATAGTGAGCCGGGAGATGGGGGAAAATCTGGTCGACGCCCTGGAATTCATCGCCAGCATGCGCATCAACCATCAGGCCGAACAGATCCGCATCGGCAAGCGCGCCGACAACTACCTGGCGCCATCCGAACTCTCGGATCTGGAGCGTCGTCACCTCAAGGATGCCTTCCGGGTCATTCAGGACATGCAGGAAACCCTTGAAAACCGTTACCAGGGTGGACGATTCCGCTGATGCTGCAGCGATTTCTCAGCCTTGAGACCCTGCGCAAGCGTGCGCTTTCGAAGAGCATGCCGGGGGCTCTGTACGATTATCTCTCGACCCCGTTGACTGCGAAAAACACCCAGTGCGAAGACCTGGTGATCGTGGCTCTGGATCTTGAGACTACCGGACTTGATCCGCGCAAGGACAAGATCCTCAGCTACGGCCTGGTCGAGATACACCACATGAACATCAAATTGGCGACTTCCCGTCACCAATTGATCTCCATTGAAGGACAGATCCCGGAAGAATCAGCGGTAATCCACCAGATCACCGATGATCAGGCGGCCACCGGTATCCGCCTCGAGGAGGCCATGCCGGAACTGCTGGGACGTCTGGCGGGCAAGGTCATGTTGGTACACTACGCCTCGATCGAGCAGAATTTCATCGATGCCGCCTGCCGCAAGCTCTACGGCGCTCCGTTCATGATCCGCACCATCGACACCCTGGTGCTGGCGCAACGCCTGTTCGAGCGACGCAACCACACCATCCAAACCGGCGATCTGCGCCTGTTCAACCTGCGACCCCGTTACAACCTGCCGAATTACAAGGCTCACAATGCCCTGAGCGATGCGTTGGCCACCGCGGAACTGTTTCTTGCCATGGCCTCTGAAATGGTCCCCCAGCCGAAACAATGTCAGCTTAGCCGTTTCCTTACCCGTTGACAGGCAATAGAATGGTCAATTCGAGACTGAAAATAACCAGAACACAGCGACAGGACTCGTACCACCCGAGTCCTGCAGCATTACTACAAGGGACGGTCGCACAGCGCGGTAAGCGCGTGTTCCCGCACCCCTATAAATAAGCATCTACAACTTCGTTGAGGAGCAACCCATGTCAGATATCAAGGTCTATCCCGTCCCCGCCGACTTTGCCGCCCAGGCCAATGTCAACGACGAACAATACCAGGCCATGTACCAACAATCCGTATCGGACCCGGAGGGCTTTTGGGCCGAACAAGCGGACAAGTACCTTACCTGGTTCAAAAAATGGGACAAAGTGTTGGACTGGAGTTTCAACAAAGACGATCTGCACATCAACTGGTTCAAGGGCGCCAAACTGAATGTCTCCTACAACTGTCTGGACCGCCACCTGGAAACCCGGGGTGATCAGGTGGCCATCATCTGGGAAGGCGACAACCCGCAAGAGGACCGCAAGATCACCTACCGTGAACTGCACGAAGAGGTCAACAGGTTCGCCAACGTACTGAAGGCTCGCGGCGTGAACAAAGGCGATCGGGTCTCCCTCTATCTGCCGATGATCCCTGAGGCCGCGGTCGCCATGCTGGCCTGCACCCGTATCGGTGCGGTCCACTCCATCGTCTTCGGCGGCTTCTCACCCGATGCTCTGCGCGACCGTATCCTCGACTCCGACTGCAAAGTGGTGATCACCTCCGACCAGTCCATGCGCGGCGGCAAGAAAGTTCCGTTGAAAGCCAACGCCGACAAGGCCATCGCCCAGTGTCCCAATGTGCATACCTGCCTGGTGGTTCAGCGTGGCGGCGATCCCGTGGAATGGAACGACCAACGCGATGTGTGGTATCACGAAGCGATGGCCGAAGTCTCCGCCGACTGCCCGGCCGAGGAGATGGATGCTGATGATCCTTTGTTCATCCTCTACACCTCCGGTTCCACCGGCAAGCCCAAGGGCGTGCTGCACACCACCGGCGGCTACCTGCTGCAGGCAGCCATGACCCACAAGCTGGTGTTCGACTACAAGGATGGGGAGGTCTACTGGTGCACCGCTGACGTGGGCTGGGTTACCGGCCACACCTACATCGTCTATGGCCCGCTGACCAACGGCGCCATCAGCGTGATGTTCGAAGGCATCCCAACCTACCCCAGCATCTCCCGTTTCTGGGACGTATGCGACAAGCACAACGTGGCCACCTTCTACACCGCACCGACCGCGATCCGCTCCCTCATGGGCGCCGGTGAAGAGCCGGTAAAGAAGACCAGCCGCAAGAGCCTGCGCCTGCTCGGCACGGTGGGTGAACCGATCAATCCCGAGGCCTGGGAGTGGTACTACCGTGTGGTGGGTGAAGAGCGTTGTCCCATTGTCGATACCTGGTGGCAAACCGAGACCGGCGCACACATGCTGACGCCGCTGCCCGGCGCAACTCCGCTCAAACCGGGCTCCGCCACCCGCCCCTTCTTCGGCGTACTTCCGGTACTGCTGAATGATCAGGGCGAAGAGATCTCGGGTAACCCGGCTGAAGGTAATCTGGCGATCAAACATCCCTGGCCTTCCATGATGCGCACGGTCTATGGCGACCACAAACGCTTCTACGAAACCTATTTCGCCATGTACCCGGGTTACTATTTTACGGGTGACGGCGCCCGTCGCGACGAGGACGGCTACTACTGGATCACCGGCCGAGTCGACGACGTACTCAATGTCTCCGGTCACCGTTTGGGCACCGCCGAGATCGAATCGGCCCTGGTGCTGCATGACTCAGTTGCTGAAGCGGCAGTCGTCGGTTACCCCCATGACCTGACCGGTCAGGGTATCTACGCCT
Organism: Candidatus Thiodiazotropha sp.; assembly: GCA_050305635.1. Lineage (GTDB taxonomy): Bacteria > Pseudomonadota > Gammaproteobacteria > Chromatiales > Chromatiaceae > Thiodiazotropha. The sequence continues at coordinate 42,097 of JBNLFS010000122.1, forward strand.
ATGTCACCCTGATGACCGGTGTGCAGGGCACCGATGAGTTGAAGGCGGACCTGGTGAATCTGGTGCGCAAGGAAATCGGTCCCATCGCCAAGGTCAACATCATCCAATGGGCGCCGGGTCTGCCCAAGACCCGTTCCGGCAAGATCATGCGCCGTATCCTGCGCAAGATCGCGGCCAACGAGCTGGAGAGTCTCGGCGATACGTCCACACTGGCCGATCCCAGTGTGGTCGACCACCTGATCGATAACCGGGAAAACAAATAAACGGGCCATCGACACAGATGGCCCGGCCCCCTGTGTCGATAATTTTGAATTGTGAATTGTGAATTTTTAATTGTGGTGCGCTTCGCGCGCTTTGTTTGATGACAAATTCTAATTCAATTCAGCGTGCGCCCCGCGCACACATCAATTCAAAATTCATAATTCATAATTAAAAATTCGAATAAGCATGAAGTTAAACCCGCTCTACAAACGCCTGATGGCCTTCATCATCGTCATCGCCCCCATCTACTGGCTGATCTTTACCGAAGACGGTCAACGCCGCACCGACTCGGTGGTGCTGTTCCTCTGGGGAGAAGATGAGATCAAGTTCAATCTGCAGGCATTGGATGACCGATTCACCGAACAGGAACTGCATCAGGTTTTCCCCGACATCGATTGGAAGTGTCAGGATACCCCTACCGACTTCGGCAACCGTCTGTGCGCGGCGAAGATTGGCATTTTCAACGGAGTACCGGCGCATTTCATCGCGGTCTACTTTCGCGATGAGTGGATCAATGGAGCACGGATCGGCTATCGCCGCATCTACCATGACCAGTTGATTCAGCAACTTCTGCAGCAGATGGGGCAACCGGTGCGGGAAAACGCAGACACCCCGGGGGGCGACCGGGAAGTGATCCTGCGCTGGGATACCAGCCGGGGTAACGTACTACTCAAACAGATCTTGAAAGAGGCTGAAGAGCCCGCTCTGTTGTGGCTGCCTTACAGGGCCTCAGCGCCCTGAACCAACGCCATACACCACGCCATTCTCTCTCTACTCTCGTTCCCACGCTCCGCGAGGGAATGCATACACTCACCTTGTGTTGTGTGGATCGATCTCAGTGAGCGGCCCATAAGCCGCAGTCTGCATTCCCACGCAGAGCGTGGGAACGAGAACGAGAAAAAACCTGGGGCGTTCCGAAGGTCGGCTTCAATGCCATGAGTTTGTGCCGGATACCATACTAAAACCATGAAAGGACTCCGCGAGGAATCGCTTGAAGTGGTTCATCACCGGCTTGGGTATATGCTTTTCAGCATATTCATGCAGTTCATGCACCCGGGCGTTCATCAGCGGATCGTCCTGCTCCCGAACCCGGTCGATAGTCTGATGCACGGTTTCATCGAAGATCCTGCCGCCACGATCACGGACCACTGAATAGATCGCCATCCAGGCCAACTGCTCTTCCAGGTCCAGTTTGCACTGATTATCCAGGATCGCCAGCATGGTTGCCGTTACACAGTCAATCTGTATCGGATCGAGTACCACTTTTTCGATACCGACGGCGGCCGGATGAGGTGCGTCCAATGGGGTGCCGGTATGTTTCGCTAACATGGTCATATCCATCCCTTAACAGACTGTTGAGATGCCACTCAGATGGTACGACTCAGCATTGAAGTCGTCTCAAAATGCACATTAACCGGGTAAACTGCGCCTGTTCGGCGAATTCCGCCTTGCCTCGTACACATCTGAGCGAATTACAACAGCCTGCTAATTAGTCCTTTAGTTAGAAGACGTCCAATCGACGCCTCAAGGGGGTCATTCCGATTCCTGTCGGAACCCTGCTGTGGCAACAGAAAGCGGCTCAACTCTATGACTGCACGTGCCGCAACACGTTCAGGTTCATTTCAAGCCAGCCCTCTCGCCGATAAAAATCAAGAGCCGCACGGTTGTCCCGGTCAGCCACTAACTGCAGTCTGGAAATATTACTGGCCGCGCACCAATCCTGCAAATGCCCGAGGAGCGTTCTGCCAATGCCCTGACCACGGTATGCCGCATCCACCACCACGTCCTCCACCCAGGCAACAACGCCACCCTCCGCGGTGGAGATCACCCGCTGCACGGTCGCCATCGCTACCACCCTGTCCTCGATTACCGCCACGAAGACCTGCGCGGATTCTGATGCGAGCAACAGTTCCAGTCCGGCACGTTGCCGTTTGGGATCGACGTCGAAATCCCGCTCCAGGGCGAACAATTGGGTCAGCAGGCGGATCATGCCATCGAGATCCCCGGCCTGGGCGGTTCTGAGGACATACGCTTCAGGCATGGCCACACTTCCCTAGCGAGCCAGGGTAATACGCATGGCGGACCCGCAGGGTGAATCCCGAAACAGGAAAGGAATCTGCAGATAACCGGGATCCCCCCGGGACGTATTTGTCGTCCCAAGAGAAACCCGGCAATAGAGGTAACTTCATCGCAGGCGGCTCAACGCCTCAGGGAAGATCCAGGCTGTGGACCACAACTCCGGACTCATCAACGGCTTCCAGTCGCTTATAGTCCCCTTTCTCAACCTTAAGATAGAGGCAGGGATAGCTGATCATCTGCGCCTGCACACTGCCTGGTGCAGGTTCGATCCACTGCAGTGCGAAACGGGCGGTTTGATCCGAAATGACCAGCTTGTCCGATACCAGTTTCAGCCCGTATCCCGCCGAGGGCTTGGATCCCATATCCACCCGCACCGTCCAGAAACCGTCATCTTCCTGGGACGACTCATCAGCCGGGTTCAAGGATTTGTTGCTCAGTACCACGCCGGCGCCTGTGCTGCGGATGATCGGGCCTGTGACCAGCGCCATCCCGGGTGACTGTACCTGGCGGCAAACCGCCCCATCCTCCATAACGGAAACAGTTTTCGTCAGCGTGTTACAGCCGCTCATGGTTCCCACCAGAGTCGTGATCGCGAGCCATTTCAGAACGTTGTTAACCATTGGCATCGGCACTTACTCCGTACTCTTTCGCGGATAGATCATCACGGCCGGCCCCGTTTCAGTAACACTCGCGCCGGTCGGCGACTGGTACTCGAAGGAGGTCGTAAAGTCGAGATTGCTGAGACTGGCGGAACCAATGGTGATCACGCTCGGTTGCGAAAGGGTCGGGTAGGCGCCACAGGACTCACCCGCATCACAGATGAGGTTATCCATGTCCATATCAGAACCCGCAACCAGGACGTAGTTGCCCGCAGGCACCCCGGAGAAGCTGTAGTTTGCCGTACTCCCCTCTGCTTCCACCTCGGCCTGCATTACCGGAACGTTGGTTGCATTGTTGATCAGCAGGATGTAATGCCGCCCCGCGTCGCCGGAAATGGTGGTATCCGAGACCTGCATGATGACATCCACATCCACGGTCGAAACGCCGGACACCACCCGAACCACACCGGAATAGGTCGCAGGCGCAAGACCACTGCGATTGACCGTAAGGGTGTAGGTGCCCAGACCGGAAGCGTCAACCTGGCCGGGGCTGACCGACAACCAGGCGATGTTCTCCGAAACCGTCACAGTGCCCACATCACCGCCCAGGGCCTCTATGTAGAGGGTGTTGCTCTGCAGGGTACTTGCGAAGTTCAGAGTCCTGGGATTCACACTCAGGGTCGGATCGGTGGGCGTCGTGCCGCCGCCGTTACGCTGTTGTGCGGCCTGCACCGCCTTGAAAGCATCGATCAGTCCGTAACCGTAGAGGTCGTCACGCCCGGCATTGCCGATATCCGTGGTCAGTTCGCCACCGCTCAGCATACTGTCGAATATGGCCGGAGTAAGCCCTGAGTAGACGGATTTCATGAGCGCCACGACACCCGCCACATGGGGTGACGCCATGGAGGTACCCTGGTAGAACGAATAGACATACTGTTTTGGATTTTGGGAATCATCGGCGATGATGCTGAGCACACCGTCCGCATATCCGTCACCATTGAGATCCGCCTGGGTATCGCCACCGGGTGCCGCGATATCCACCTCGGTACCGTAGTTCGAGTATGGCGCGCGCTGACGATTCTGATCGACGGCGCTCACCGAAACCACACCGGGATAAGAGGCGGGGTAACTCAACTGGGAGGTGTTTTCGTTACCTGCCGCGGCAATAATGATCACACCCGCATTGCGTGCGGCCGCAATGGCGTTTTGCGAGGTCTCGTTCGCGGAACCGCCGCCGAGACTCATGTTGATGATATCCGCACGCTGGGCCGGCACGGTACCCGAATCATTCGACAGGCCCGCAGCGTAGAGGATGCCCTGCGCCACATCGTAGGTCGAACCACCCCCCACGCCAAGAACACGAATCGGCATCACACTGACATTCCAGGCCACACCGGCCACACCGATGGAGTTGTTGGTGTTGGCCGCGACGGTACCTGCGACATGGGTGCCATGGAAGGAAGAGGCATTGCCCGCCTGCACCGAATCACCCACGTCCTCCGGATTGTTATCGATACCGTCGCCATCCCCGGAAATGTCCGTGGTGGAAATGAAATCGTAACCATAGACCAGACGTGCGGGGGTATCGGGATGATTGAACAGGATACCGGTATCGATGACCGCCACGATCACGTTACTGCTGCCGGTCGTGATATCCCAGGTCTGTGGCAGATTGATCTGGTTATAGTGCCATTGCAGGTTGTAGTACTCGTCGTTCGGCACTGCGCTGGGCTGCAGCATGTAGTTGGGCTCGGCGAACGCCACATCGCCCCGCCCTCTCAATTGCTTGATCGCCATCAAGGTGTCGTACTTCAGCTGGTTCTTTTCATTCAGACCCGATCCGCTGACCGACTTGGCCGCCACAGAGACCCGGTTGTTGTTCAGGGTCAGCTTCTGCACCCCGAGGCTGTTACCGCCGCCCTGAGGGAAATTGAACTGGCTCATGGCGGGATCGACGGCGCGGGCCTGCAGCGTGGTATTGTCATTGAACTTCGCCAGCACATCGCCGGGCACGAAATCGTCGGACAATCTCAATGCACCCGGAGGCAGTGCCGAGGCCGGGGTCAAACCCACTGAGAGCAGGTAGTTCGATGCACCGCTGTAGGCATAGACATTGATGTAGTACTGGCCATCCGCGGGGACCACGATAGACTCGAATTTATCAGTACCAATGGAGGCATCGACCTGATTGCCATTGCTGTCGTAGAGGAACAGATCCAGATCGGCGCTGTCCAGATCTCCAATGTTCAGCAACAGGGTCTGACCCGCGGTCAGACTGGCCAGGTAGTAATCGTCACGATCACCACTGGAGAAGGAATTTCCTGCAACGCCGGTATTCTCTACATTCACATAGCCACCGATGTTAACCGGGTTGGGGACGCTTTGCGCGTTACCCGCAGGATGATTGGGAACCCAGTTCGTCTCTACATCATTCACGTCACTGTCAGTCACCACATAAGAAGGCACGAGCAAACGACCGCTGATGCTCCCGGTTCCTGTCGAATCGCCGGGATCGCCACCACCGTCGTCTCCGTCATCTCCGCCGCCGCCACCGCCGCCGCCGCAGGCTGCTATGATCAGCGCCACCAAGGTTGTGAGGAGGAGTTTAGCGATCAATCGGGAGGATATTCTTGTCTTCACCACGGCAGCCCCTTATGTCTTTTTTCTAGGTGATCCCAATGGATTGTAGTGTAACCGATCCTGCTTTCAATGGTGAATTTCACTCTTGACCTAGCGCACACAAATGCGCTTCTGTTCGCTGGCTAGATAGTAGGATTCCCGTAATAATGGCGAAATCAAAATCAGGAACGACATGTCATGGGACGTTACCGCCCTCCTGCGCCCGCCAAATCACCGTACATCACCACAGCCGGCTACGAACGCCTGCGCACGGAGCAGCAGGCGTTGTGGGTACGGCGGCGCGATGTGACCCAGGCGCTCGCAGCCGCAGCGGCGGAAGGCGATCGGTCAGAAAACGCCGAGTACATCTACCGCAAGAAAGAACTGCGTGAGATCGACCGGCGGATCCGCTACCTGCAGACGCGGTTACCTGTTCTGAAAGTGGTTGCAAAGCCACCGGACAATCGGCAACAGGTGTTCTTTGCCGCATGGGTGACCCTTGAAGACGACACCGGAGACACCCACGAATACCGCATCGTGGGACCGGATGAGATCGATCAGCACTCCGGTTACATCAGCCTCGATTCACCTTTGGCCCAGGCAATGCTGAAGAAGACGCTGGACGACCAGATCGACGTGGAAACACCGGCGGGTATGACCCGTTATTGGATTACCGAAATCCGTTATGCAGACGGTCACGGATAACCTTCAAATCGCCCGATAGGGAGAACCCCTGAAATCTATCCGATCAGTGTTTCATTAACCTGTAGGATACTCAAACTCTGCAACAGGAGTTCTGTTTCGCATCGCAGCAATTCATGGATTTCTGGTTATGATTATCCCGGGTTCCGCTGCGCTGCACCCGGGCTACGCAGGTATAACCGTGCTTGTAGCCCGGGTGAAGCAACGCGTAACCCGGGAAATGCGGCGCAGCGGAATACAAGAGGCTCTACGCGACGGGTCAGAAAGGACACACCAGGGGCGGTTCGTCCATCTTAGCCAGCTGCTCGCGCAGGGTGAGGATGTGTTCCTCCCAGAAGCGGACGGAATCGAACCAGGGGAACGCGGCGGGAAAGGCCGGATCCTCCCAGCGCTGAGCCAGCCAACCGGCGTAGTGCACCAGTCGCAGACTGCGCAGCGCTTCCAGCAGATGCAACTCGGAAGGGTTGAAATCGCAGAATCGGGTATATCCCTCCAACAGGTTTTCAAGCCTTGCGGTCATATACTCCCGATCACCGGAGAGGAACATCCACAGATCCTGGATTGCGGGACCGTTTCGCGCATCGTCGAAATCCACGATCCGGGGTCCGGATGCTCGCCACAGGATATTCCCCGGATGGCAATCCCCGTGCAGGCGAATCACGCGCACATGCCCGGCGCGCTCGTAACAGGCGTGAATGCGAAGCTCCAGGTCTTTCAGCAGACTCTCGTAGGCCGTTTCGAGATGCATGGGAATGAACCCCTGCTGCAGAAGATAGCGGCTGGGATCCTGCAGGTAGGATTTCACATCGATATCGGGCCGATGATGAAAACGGCCCGCTCGGCCGAGCATGTGCATGCGCCCGAGAAATCGCCCCAATTGTTCCAACTGCTGGGGATTGTCCAGTTCCGGAGCCCGTCCGCCCTCGCAGGGGTAGAGTGAAAAGCGCAGATTTGCGAAATGGATGAGGGTTTGACCCGAGGCATCCGCCCGGGGGGCGATTACCGGTATCTCCTGGTCCGCAAGCGCCTGGGTATAGGCGTGCTCTTCGAGGATCGTTTCGTCACTCCAGCGCCCCGGACGATAGAACTTGGCGACCAGGGGCGGTGCGTCTTCGAGTCCCACCTGATAGACCCGGTTTTCATAGCTGTTGAGCGCTAGAAACTGCCCGCTGCACGCCACACCGGTGGACTCGATGGCATCCAGCATCCTGTCCGGGGTCAGCTGGGCGAAGACATGCGCGGATTCCGTATCGTCCATGATGCGCTATCAGAGCCGGTGAAATCCACACAGTGACAGGCGAACCTGTCCCGACGCTCCTCGATGCGGCGTCAAGAGGACTCATTGCGCTTGCGCGCTACAACATAGCGAATGGGCATCCCCACATCATCCTCGACCAGATCGAATCCATGCCGATCGAACAGCTTCTCAAGATCGCAATCGTGCCAAGTGTCCAGGAAGGGTTCGTGGATGGTGTGGGCGAACCAGTGAAAATAGAGGCCCCGGATGCCATAGCGACGGAACATCTCCCAACGACTGCGGCGGGCCTGTAACGGTGAGGGTTCGCCGATTATCAACAGCGCTCCGGGTTCAAGAATGCGGTAAAGCTCATTCAGACTCAACTCGACATACTTGATGGGCATCTCGTGAAATAGAAAACAGGCGGTTGCCCCGTCGAAGCGCCGATCAGGGAAACCGGTCTCTTCGGCAATGCCCTGCACGAACTTCACCTGAGGATAGGCTGCTGCGGCGAGCTTGAGCAGATAGGGCGAGGGATCGATCCCCCAGACATCCTCGACACCGGCTGATACCAGTTCCGCCGAAACACCGCCACCGGAGCAGCCTACATCAAGCACCCGTTTGCAGCCTCGGCAGGCCTCGGCCATGCGTTTGCGCAAAATCTTGATTTCACCCAACATGAAGCGGTCAAAGTTTCTAACGTACCGCTGAGCCATCATCTTGGAGTAATTGCCGTTGGGGAAATTATGAAATTCCCGAAGGATGTACTTGGGGATCATCTCCCGTCCGGGCATGCCATCCGGTAATTGCACGGTGGGTCGTTTTCGGGCAACCACCTGCTTGAGAAAACGCCACAGTACCGCGGGACGGTTCAGGGCCAGCTGATCGGGCCAGGCATCCGGAACTTCAATCGAGCTCCAGTTGGGGACAGAGGGGTCTTGACCGATATTCGTTGCCATCACTGTGTAGGTGTTGTCTGTGCTCATGCCAATGTCCCTATTAGCCCATTCAAAGAACCGATTCACACCCATTTGCGTCGCGAATCAGATGTATGGCCTGTGATTATATAAACCACCTCATCAACAGGCAATTGCTTGCGCTCACCCTCCCGGCACAACATACTGCCGTGAACATCCGAAGCGTACCTGAGACATCGAGCATGAGCGAAATACCCCAACACCTGCGCGAACCCAATGAGCACTGGATCCAGCGATGGCGGGACAACAAGATCGGTTGGCACCATGTGGAATTCAATGCCCATCTGCTCAACCATTGGCACCACCTGGCGCTGCCGAGGGGTTCGACGGTGCTCGCACCGCTGTGCGGCAAGAGCCGGGACATGATCTGGCTGGCCGAGCAGGGGTATCGCATCCGTGGGGTGGAGTTGAGCCGGATCGCGGTGGAGACCTTCTTCGCGGAGCACGATCTGACCCCGGAGGTCACTCCCGCGGGCGCCTACGAACGCTGGTCGTCAGGTCCCTTCGAACTCTATTGCGGCGATATCTTCGACCTGCGGGATCTGCCGGTTCAGGATCTGCACGCGGTCTATGACCGGGCTTCCCTGGTGGCCCTTAATCCCACGCAACGCAAGCAGTTTTCCCAGATGCTCATGGACAGTCTGCCGAACAGCATCAAAATCCTTCTGGTCACCATGAGCTACCCGCAGCAAGAGATGGACGGACCGCCCTACAGCGTGCCACAGGAGGAAGTCAGGCATCTGTTCGAAGGGCGTTTCGATGTCCGTCTGCTGCACACCCTGGACCTGCTGAAGGACACCCAACGCTATGGCGACCGGGGGGTCAGCCAGATGTTCGAGGAGATCTACCTGCTGAGCTGAGCCGCACCCGAAACGGTCAGGCGGTCTGAAAACCGCCCTCCTGATACACCACCGCACCTAGGGCCTGTTAACACGAAGTCAATGGGGCTGAGGTTGTCCCCGGCGAGGCAGAGCGAGCTCGGTGTAGCCCCGCTACATGAGCGATTGATAACGCCGCAGGGCGCAACATCAGTCCCAGCCCCTCGGGTTGAACGGGCACTGTCCAGGCACGCATGTTCCGCCGCTATTTCTGCTGCCAGCCTCCCTGGGCATCCTGGTGCCAGTACCCCTTGGGCGCTTCCTCCACCCAGACCTTGGCGAAAATCTGTCGAATCTGTTCCGTCCACTCGGGGTGGCCATTGGCCCGTGCGATCTCCGCATAGAGGGCCTGGCGATCCCCGTTCTCATCGGCCACCAGCTTCTTCACCTTGTTGCGTTCCGGTAATGGAACGCTTTTCAAATCACGCACCGCCACCGTGCCTGTGTGGGTAAAGCCCAGTGCTCCCGAGCGGTAATAGGGGGCCAGGTCCGCCTGGCGATTCGTCATGGTAGCCCGTAACCCGCGGATCGCCGGAGAATCGATGGCGATGTTGGGGGGTGCGGCCTGGGCCGGGGGGACAAGCACGTTCACAACCGATTCCAGGGCGATCACCCAGACCGATGGACCCGATTCGAGTCGGCCCTGCTTGTCATCCGGTGTCGCGGGGGCCGGTGCCTGCGGTTCAGCGGGGGTCCCATCGCCACCCTCGTTCAGAACATCCCGGACGATGGTTCGGGCAGCCTCCTCAGCGGCGGCGGCCGGGAAGTAGATATTGATTGTGACACAGGCGGCGAGACTCAATGCCAGCACCAGGTAACCCGTCAGACGTCGCATCATTTTGATTTCCTTCCCTTTGGGGCAGCTATGTTCAGTTTTACTCGACCTGAACCCCTTCGACACGGATATTTTGCAAACGTGCCAGAAGGGTTTTCCAGGCCACATTCCGGTTGCGGGCAATCACATCGATCCGGGGCAGTCCGGCGCCTTCCACCAGGTAGTAACCGCCGTCCGCATGGGGGATGCCGTCAAGTTGCGCCTGATCGCCGGACAGGCTCACCCGCAACATCATCCGATTGTAGCGAAACTCCTTGAAAATCCCCATGAAGGTTTTGGACAGACCGGAACCGACCCCGTTTCCAAGCGCGGTCAGGTCATCGATCGCCCGCTGACTGATGCGATGCGCCAGAGGATCGTTCCGGGGAGTCTGCAACAGGGCCTGGAAGGCCACCGGTTCCCAGCTCATCAGATGCAGATTCCGCACCCAGCCTTCGAGTCCCCCTTCCATGTGTCCGAAGGAGAAGGTCTGGGTGATCGGCGCCAGATCCAGATGTCCGAATTCCGCATCGGCGAACAGTTCCGGCACCCGCCCGAGGGGGTTTCTGATTACCAGGTCATCCACCCTGACATGCCCGCCGAAGACATTCACCTCCAGGGCGCCATCCAGAGTCAGGGTGTGATCCCGGTAGCTCATGGCCGGAAGGGATCCGTTCAGTGTCCCGCTCATCGTCGGCCAACCGAAGGCCTGGGCCAGTTCCGTCAGGGAAAGATCCGCCAGTTTCGCCCCGGTCTGCCAGACGGGGGATTCGCCGAAGGGATCCCGGGCCTCGAAACGGTCGATACTGAGACGTCCCTGCAGCAGCGGTATCGCGAGTGGCTCCAGCATGCGAAAGCTCGACTCATCCATAGTGAAACGGACCTGCATGGGTCCCAGGGCGATGCCATAAAAGGCGCCCCCCGCCAGTTTCAGTTCACTCGGTAGTGTCTCTTCGTTATGCGGCCAGGTCAGACGCCCCCGCAGATCCCGGGCTGAAAACAGACCCTTGCGATCGTTCATCGACACGCCGGACAGGCGGGCTTCCAGGGTGTTCAGCTGATTTCCCACGATCCGCAGATCCGCCTCCAAGTCCCCGGACAGCTCCAGTTCGTCCAGGGGGGAACCGATCAGCAAGGGCTGCAGCAGGGTCTTGTAGAAGGCCTGCAAGCCGGCACTGCTCATGTGAATCCGGGCCTCATCAATCCGTGGTTGCGTCAGGTCGATGCTTCCCTGTAGTTGTGCCTGAATCAAGGGTGCGAATACCAATCCCGCATCAGTCAGCCGCAGGCGCTGCGCAGCGGGTATCCATGCCCCCTGCAGATGCAGCTTCACCGGCGTCTGAGCAACCTCCAGGTAGAACGGATCTGAATAGAACATCCCCGAATCAACCTGCAGTTCGACCCGGCCCTCCCAGGTGCTGTCCCGGCGCTGTGCGTCAAGCGTCCATCGACCCGCACCACCCTCGGCAACATGCAGCCCGGTGCCATCCGAGAAGTTCAACCCCTCGAGTCGGCCATCCCCTTTGAGTGAAGCCACCCCCTGGGCATCGCCCCGCACCCGCAGAGTGAGCCCGGAACGTCCGGACAGGCTGGTATCCCCGGGCAGCAATCCGGAATAAACCGCAGGCAGCGTGCCCAGTGCGAGTTGTTTGGCCTGCACATTCAGGCTCCAATCACCCCCGGAACCCTGCATGTCGAGGGCTACCACTCCGCCGAGCAGCTTCAGAGATCGCGCTTTCAGGGCGTAGGCACCGGCGCGTGAATAGGTTCCGTTGATGTCCAGGGACTGGGGACCGTAGGCTGATTCCCGCACTGTCAGGTGTCCGCCGGAACAGCGGAAACCCTGCTCATCCTCGATCAGTTCAGGACAATCCAGAACCACACCCTGCAGATCCCCCTGAAATGCGGGGTGTATGAAGCGCTTCATCGTGAGCCGGGCGCTCAACCCCGATGGGGTGGTCGAAAGCGCCACGTCGATACCCTCCGCCGTCCAGCTCTCCGAGGAGAGGCTCTCCAGTGAGAGCGACAGCTCGGGTTGCGCGGGAATCACTGCATCGGCGACGAGCCATAGGCCACCCAACACGAACCCCAGCCGCGTTATCCTGCTTGGGATCTTCATGATTCCGTATCCGCCATTGGATATCTACGGAACTGAACAACGGTTTCAATGGGTTGACGGGTCATGCCTGTTACCGCCTCGGGTAATGTGCCGGGGCCTTGAGAATGATGATCAGTGTTCTGACCGGATTTGATGAGCGGCTGGCCTGTAAAAACTATACTCGATTACCCACGACGTTCCGTCAAAAAACTCGGTTCGCGGCAGCCGTCGCAAAGCGCCGGGTGATCGGTTTGGGTGTTCGCTGCGTTCACGGGTTATCCCCCTTCCTATCTCTGCCCTTAACCAGGAACCTCCTCCAAGTTATTGATTCAATAAATCAATGGTTAGCGAAAAAATCAGCCCCGCCATGCCGGATCGATCTCCGCGAGAGGGTCGAAGAGAAACGCCTGGCGAGTTTTGTATTGTCACGCGGCGCTTCGTGATCTGCCGGATCCCGGGTTACGCGTTGCTTCACCCGGGCTACAGGGGTCTCTCCCACAAGGGGAGAGGGGGATAAACACATCAGCGCAGCAACGGCCATGAACCGGTTGACTGGATGCAGTGCATGCCAGGGGTTTGCGCTTCGGGCCTTCCCGGGTTACGCGTTGCTTCACCCGGGCTACAGAATCGCTCACATCCGTTTGTGAATTCAAAACATCCCATAGACCTGAACGTCTGTTTGTTGCATCCCCTCTCCCCTTGCGGGAGAGGGGGAAAGCAAAAAACCGTGAGCGCAGCGAACACCGCGACTCAAAACTTAAAACTTAAAAACTCAGCAGGCCTTTTCCGGCCTCTGTAGCAGAGCATAACACCCGGATAGGGAGTCCGGCTGAGGATTGTCATTGAGACCCTCCAACGGTTCCTCTAGTTTGAAGGGACAACAACAGCCACCCGATTCCTGTGGGAGAAACAGTGATGAGTCTGGACCGAGGCACCAAAATCTATGCGGGGATACTGGGCGGTATCCTGCTGCTGGGCCTGATTGCCTGGCTGATGTCCCTGGATTTCCGCATCGGCGAGATCAACGACACACTCAGCAGGGACCCGCAGATCTCCGCCTATCCCTACCCTTTTCACGTCATGCAGATCGTGGGCACCACCGCCTACGTCTCGACCCCTAGGACCAATGCGGTGCCCGCGATCCAGTTCCTCGGCATGATCAAACCTTCTCTGAGCACCAAGAGCGACCAGGATCCGCAAGTGATCGAGGCACAGAAGGAACTGGGCGAGATACAGGGCAAGGTCCGCAAGCTGATCCTGGATCGCCCGGATATCGAGAAGGTCAGCTGGCGTATCGACAAGGAGTGGTTTGCCGCAAAAGGCGTCTGGCTCAACTGATCCGGCACCCGCCCCCGGGACAAAGCATCCCGGTCCGGCCAGTGAATTCCCCCAGAACACCCAAGCGGATGCCGTCCTGATCCTGTGTTAGTGTAGGTGTGTAAGTCTGTACGGGACGTCCCCCACCGTCACTCGTCAACCCATGCCTTTGTGGAAGGCCCGATGATCACTACCCTGCTCTGGTTCAGACGCGATCTCCGCCTGTCAGACAACCCGGCCCTGCAGGCGGCGATCCAGGATGCCAACCAGCTGATCCCCCTGTATATCCATGCACCCGACGAGGAGGCGCCCTGGCAGCCTGGAGCCGCAACTCGCTGGTGGTTGCATCACAGCCTGTCCGCACTGGATGAATCCCTGCATAAAAGAGGTTCGAAACTGATCCTCGCCCAGGGCGACAGTCTGACGATCCTCAAGCAGATCGCCCAACAGGCCGGAGTCTCCCGTATCTGCTGGAACCGTCTCCCGGAACCCGTCAGCCGGCGGCGCGACCGAACCCTACGGGAGACGCTGACCCGGCTGGGGATCACGGTCGAAGAGCATGAGGCTGACCGACTGGTCGAAGGCGCACCACTGATGACCGGTGGCGGCACCCCGTACCGGGTATTCACTCCGTTCTGGAAGGCCATGCAGGCTCACGGCTTTCTCCAGGATCGTCCTACCGGCGCTCCCGGGAAACTCCCCCCCCTGCCTGGAAAAATCGCCACACGCCCCATCGAGCGTCTGGAACTGCTGCCGAACATCGGCTGGGATCAGGGGTTTTACGAGTCCTGGAAACCCGGCGAGGCCGGTGCCCAGCGACGATTCAAACAGTTTCTCAACCGCGTCATCGAGGACTACCCGGAGTGGCGCGACCGGCCCGACCTGCTCGGAACCTCGCGCCTCTCTCCGCACCTGCATTTCGGCGAGATCGGCCCCAGGCAATTGCTTCAGGGGATCGAAACTCATCGGAAAGAGGTCGGCGGCCGAAGGGGACGCGGCAGCGATGGTACGGAGTGGCTCAGGCAGCTTGTCTGGCGGGAGTTCGCCGTCTACCTGCTGGAGCATTTTCCGGATACCGATCAGGCGCCCTTCGACAACCGCTTTCGGGATTTTCCCTGGCGGGACAGTGCCGAGGCGCGGGAACAACTGGAACGCTGGCAGAAGGGGCAGACCGGCATTCCCATCGTCGATGCCGGGATGCGGGAACTCTGGCACACCGGATGGATGCACAACCGAGTGCGCATGATCGTGGCCTCACTGCTGACCAAGAACCTGGGAATACACTGGCTCGAAGGAGCCCGCTGGTTCTGGGATACTCTGGTGGATGCGGATCTGGCCAACAACAGCATGGGCTGGCAGTGGTGCGCCGGTTGCGGAGCGGACGCCGCCCCCTATTTCCGCATTTTCAACCCGGTGCGTCAGGGGGAGCGTTTCGACCCCCAGGGCGAGTATATTCGCTACTGGGTGCCGGAGATCGCCGGATTGCCGGACAAGAAGCTGAACGCTCCCTGGGAAGTGGAGAATAAACGCCTCAGCGGGGCCGGAATCCACCTTGGTCATAACTATCCGATACCCATCGCGGACCTGGCGGCCACCCGCCGGAGCGCCCTTGAAAGATGGGACAGGATCAGATAACAATCCGGGGGACGGACGGTTCCGCCCACAATTCCAATCACGCCTGATAAAACGATGACTACGACCAAACCCACGCTCGGTATCAGTGCCTGCCTGTTGGGCCACAAGGTTCGCTACGACGGCGGCCACAAGGCTGACGCCTTCATCATCAACCAGTTGGGCGCCCATTTCGAGTACCGCCCCCTATGCCCGGAAACCGGTATCGGTCTGGGGGTGCCCCGCCCCACGATCCGCCTGATGGGTGACCCCGAATCCCCGCGCCTGGTGGGCGTGGAGGATCCGAACTGGGATCTAACCGATCGAATGCTCGCCTACGCCAATGAGCAGACTGCAAAGCTGAGCGATCTGTGCGGCTTCATCCTGAAAAAAAGCTCCCCCAGCTGTGGTATGGAGCGGGTCAAGGTCTACCCTGCCAAGGGTGGTCCGGCGCCGCGAAAGGGCACAGGGATATTTGCCCAGGCACTGATACAGGCCTGGCCCAACCTGCCGGTCGAAGAGGAAGGCCGTCTGAACGATCCGGTGCTGCGGGAAAACTTCGTCAACCGTGTTTATGTCACCCTGCGGTGGAAGAATATGTTGCTGGAGGGCTTGAGCGCTGCGCGCCTGATCGAGTTTCACACCCGGCACAAGTATCTGGTGATGGCCCACTCGCAGGCGGCCTACCAGCGTCTGGGCCGGGGGCTCTCCAATCTGTCCGGAACCAACCTGGACGCTTTGGCCGGCATGTATTTCGATGAGCTGATGCAGACCCTGAAGCGGCGGGTCAACCGCAGTCGCCATGTCAATGTGTTGCAGCACATCCTCGGCTACCTGAAAAAACGCATCGGCCGGGAGGACAAGGAGGAACTGGTGGCGAGCATCGAATCCTACCGTCGGGGCGAGACCCCTCTGGTGGTGCCGATCACCCTGTTAAGACACTATTTCAGGCTGCACCCGGATGCGTACATGTCGCGCCAGATCTACCTGAATCCCCATCCGGACAATCTGGGACTGCGCAACGCCATCTGACCCGCCCTGTCTGTGCAACGGTCTGTTGAGCGTGGAGAGCTTACTCACCGGCAGTATCCCCGGCACAGCGGTTGAGAAACAGCCGGTTATCCGCATCCCGCAGGCGGCGGCACACCTCGCGACCGAGATTCATGTAGATCATCAGGTACTGCTCGGGGTCGACCCCATAGAGCTGATACAGCAGACCCGCCTCGATGCGAATGGCACGGCAGGGTTCCAAGGCCCGCACCGCGGCGCTGCGCGGTTTGCAGTCCATCAGGGCCATCTCACCGAAGCAGTCACCCTCACCCAGATCCCGAAGATGGTATTCACGGCCCTGCCAGGTGCGGTAGATGGTCACCCGGCCCTGCTCGAGGATATAGATCGAGTTATCGATATCCTCCTCGCGGAAAAAAAAACCACCGGTATCCACTTCGAGAATCTCCGCCCGTTCCAGCAGGAAGGTCAGGGTGGCATCCGTGATCGCGCCGAAGATCGGCATCGATTGAAGGATTTTCAGGCGCGATTCCAATGCGGCCTCCTAACAGGCTGTTGAAATTCGCTCAGACGCGTGCGAGACCAGGCGAAAACCGCCGAAAAAGCGCAGTTCACTGAAGTAAATGAGCATTTTGAGGTGGTTTTCAACGCAGGATCGTACCGTCTGAGTGGCATTTCAACAGCCTGCTAATCGGGGAGATGACGTTGATCTCGCCATGCCACAGTCTCACGCGGGTTTCTCCTTGACCGGGTTGAACAGCATCAACAGCGAGAATCCGACCAGAGTCGACAACCCCGAGCCCAGCAGGATGCCGAGTCGGTCACCGCTCACCTGGGCACCCGCCCCTGACTGCTCAAAGGCGAGGGATGCAATGAACAGACTCATGGTGAAGCCGATGCCACACAGCACGCTGGTGGCGTAGAAACCTATCCAGCTGGCGCGTCGCGGCAACTGGGCGAATCCCAGGAGTATCGCCACACCGCAGAACAGCATGATCCCCAGTTGCTTG
The DNA here is from genome assembly GCA_050305635.1 of Candidatus Thiodiazotropha sp. GTDB lineage: Bacteria > Pseudomonadota > Gammaproteobacteria > Chromatiales > Chromatiaceae > Thiodiazotropha. Next base: position 59,307 of record JBNLFS010000122.1, read on the forward strand.
CCTACGAACAGGCCGGCCACGATCCCCAACGGCACCGGTTCCAGCAGCGAGTCGAAGGTCAGGCCGGACAGGGACACCCCCGCATTGGCGAAGGCGAATACGGGCACGATCAGGAAGGCCACCCACTGGTGCAAGCCGTGTTCCACCTCCCGGAGTGGAGACCGGTCCGGTTGTTTCTCATCCCTGATCGGTATCATCAGGCCGAGCGCGACCCCCGCCAGGGTCGCATGTACCCCGGATTTCAGCACCGCCACCCAGAGTATCAGACCCAACACCACATAGACCGACAACCGGGTTACGTTCATCCGATTCATGATGAACAGCAACGTCAGCACCACCCCGGCGATGATCATACTCAGCATCGACAGATCGTCTGTGTAGAACAGGGCAATGATAATCACCGCTCCCAAGTCATCGAAAATCGCCAGGGCCATCAAAAACACCCGCAGCGATACGGGCACGCGGTTACCCGCCAGACTCAGAATACCCAAGGCAAAGGCGATGTCCGTGGCCGTGGGGATGGCCCAGCCATTGAGCGCCAAAGCGTCACCCTGGTTGAGATAAAAGTAGATCGCAGCGGGCACCACCATGCCGCCCACAGCCCCCAATCCGGGCAACAGGATTTGATCCAGGCGTGAGAGTTCGCCCTCGAGGAATTCCCGCTTGACCTCCAAACCGATCAACATGAAAAAAACCGCCATCAGGCCGTCGTTGATCCATAGCAACAGAGGTTTATCAAGATGCAGTGCTCCGACTCGAATCTCAACGGGTGTATTCAATAACGAGTCGTACAGCCAGCTGAGGGGCGAGTTCTCGAGCACCATCGCAATCGCGGCGGCAAAAATCAGAATAATGCCACCCGCGGAATCGCGCCGCATGAAGTCCTCAATCCATTTGGAAAAACCGTCTTTGTCGGTGGTTTGTGAATACGTCATGCCCGCCCTCAGTCAGCTGGTTCGTGATGTATATCGTAGCATTGAGAATCGCACAAAGACCGGGGAAATACCCATGTCCAGGCTGTGTTTGTGTAGCAATCTCCGTCCAGTACAGGGATGGCTCCCAGTGATGCGGCGACGGATGGATTGATCACAGGTTGAAGCCCAGTACCAGGGACTCCCTCGCAGGCACTTGAGACCCCACTCAGACAGAACGATCAGGCGTTGCAACCCACCTTAAAAAGTGCTGCTACTCAGGTAAACCGTGTTATTTCGGTGAGTTGGGCCTTGCCTCTCGCTCGTCCGAACGAATTCCAACAGCCTGCTAGTGTAGTGTCCTACACTAGAAGTAATGGTACAGGGATAGTTCTGCATAATCATCCCGTGACAGGAAATAGGTGAAATCCGCGGGTTGAAGGTCGAACCAGGCCCGTGCTTCGAACTGAAGCTTCCAACTCTGACCAAGGCGGTGACTGGCTTCGAGGTTGAAGCTTCGCCCCCCCTGATCCAGATCGAACAGGAAACCGGCAAGTAATTCGGTACTTTGCGTGTTGTTGAACGTCCAGCGAAATCCGGAGAACAGATCGTTTTGAAAGGGTTGATCGGCTTCCTGCCCCCGCTCATCCCAGAGGTATTCCAGCAACACGCCCACATCGGTGACCCCCTGGCCGACGCCCCAGAAGGTGTACTCGAATCCCCCGGTCGAGGCCCAGTAATCGGTATCGCCGTATCCGGTACGATAGAGCGTCTCCAGCTTCCACAGCCAATCGCCCTTCGTGACCTGAAGATCCAGACTGGTCTGACCGATCAGATCATAGTACGGCATCAAAACCCATTCACCGTCGGGGTTCACCCCCGGAACCAGACGGGGATCCCGGCTTGTACCCTGGAAATGGGCCAAACCGATATCCCAGTCACCCAGGGTCTGAAAGAATCGAATGGCGTAATCCAGATGCCGCTGTTCCCGATCGGATTCGTAGTAGGTTCTGTCGGTGTCGACATGAGGCAACGACCGCAGCCGCCCCTCGACGCCCGGGAATGTGCGCTCGCGGAAATAGGGCAAGACGAAGAAATCCACCATGCCCAGACTGTGTTCGAGGGAGAGCTTCAGCATGGGCTGACCCAGCTTCTGTTCGCCGTCGATGTTTTCGACCAGATCCGTCTGATTGATGATGTCCACCAGGTGATAGGCTTCGGTAACTCCCCAGAACACCTTGCCCACACCGGCGCGAACCTCCCATCCGTCCCCCGCGCCGAGCCATTGAAACTCCCGCAGATCCCAGTGTGAGCGTTCCTCGTCGTTCTGATCGAAACGCACAAACGGCTTGATCGTCAGACTGTGCCGCCCCGAAGACCCGGCGAGATAGTACTCGGGCTCGAACACCAGCGACCCGTTTGCGTCATGCTGCCGATCATCCAGAGGTGATGTGAAAAAGACGCGACCTTCCAGACTCAGGTATCCCGACCAGCGCTGTTCGACATTGCTCCATACCCATTCAGGTTCAGGTTCCGCCTCGCGCTCGACCTGCTCCAGGCGTGGTTGCGAAAGCTCTTCAGCGGGAGTTTGCAGAGGGGTTATCGGAGAGGCCTGTTGTCCACCGGATTCGCGGGATACCCCGGGTTCGAGCCCGACATCCCTCGGTGAGGAATCCTCTGCCGGTGGATTCGTCGGTAAGATTTCCGGCAACGGTTGAGAGCGCTTCAGTGTAACGACCAGCCTCTTACCACCATAATCGTCGACGAGATCAATGGGTACCGGCTCCCTCAAGTCGAATACCAGCCGGACCACGCGATTGGGATGCTCGCCCATGCGTACCCGCCGAACCAGATCAGGATTCGGCAGCCCGATCTCGAAATCGTCCGCGACCTGGGTGTCGAAAAAATCGATGACCAGCCGGTGCGGCTCATCCAGCATGAAAGCATTGTAGATCACCGGGCTGTCGAAATTGATTTGAAACAGCCGCCCACCTGGGACCTTTTGCTGTCCGACATCCATCAACCAGCCCCCCTGCAGCGGGAGGAAAAAGCCAGTGAGCAACCCCGCTAACAGGATTCGCCGGAGAGGTATTGCGGACAGCCGCCTCAGTCGCACGGATGAGATACCGGGCATCGCATCATCAGAGCCGCTTTACTTGGCCCGTTTGAGGCTGTTTTTATTGAAATCCGAATCTTTAAGCCCGGTTCCGAAACGAAAGTTCCGCCAGCTCAGCAGGGTGCTTTTGCCTGTCTGGTGATTCTCCATGAACATTTCATCGGCACGCCAGTAGTGATCCAGATACAGTCGATATCCCTCAAAGGTCAAAGTTTTCAACAAACTGTCCTTTCTATCGTAGAAGGTCACTTTCCAGATCCGGTACTGATCCTGATCGAGCCACACCTCCTGGCGTTGATAGCCGGAGTTTTTATCCACTGGAAAGCGTTCTATGACGAAGGTTTTCAGACCGTTCAGCATCTCATCGCGCAAATAGCGGTAGCGATACTTTTCCACCTCCTGAGAAGCCAGATCCTCATAGGCGAACTCCGAACCCATGAAGGGTCCCGATTTGTTGTTTGATGAGATACGCTTGACCCGTTTGAGCGCCGGCAGATAGAGCCACTGATCGTCGGCTTCCTGTTTATGGGAGAAGGTCAGCAGAGCGGTGCCCCGCACATCCGGCGGCTCGTCGAATACGATCAGTGTCTTATCACCGTCATCGGTCATCTCCAGGGTACTGATGCGCATTTGGCGAAGACTCTCGTCTCCGTTGCGATTACGCAGCAGCATCGACAGGTCAGCCTGCAGATCGCCGAACCCCATATCGCGCCGATCCGCCTCCCGGGCGATCTCCAGACCTTGCGACTCGGGTGTATCCTGAGCGGCCGTAAGCGGCATCCCAACGAGACTAAGAATGATCGTGAACAGGATGGGATATCGCACCTTTTCCTCCAAATTTCATCAACAGGGGCGGCAGAAACAGAAAATCCGCCACCAGGGCCAAGGCGATGGTGATCGCGGTCAGCAATCCCATCTTGGCGTTGAGCTGAAAGCTCGAAAGCGTCAGCACCAGAAAACCGGCCACCAGCACCATGGAAGTCACCCACAGGGCGGTTCCCACGGTGGTGAAGGCATAGCGCACCGAGGCGATGCTGTCCAATCCCCGCTCACGCTGGGCGCGCAGGTATTTGCTCAGAAAGTGCACCGTATCGTCCACCACGATACCCAGGGTCATGCCGGTCACCACGGACAGGGCGATGCCGATCTGACCGTCGATCAGCCCCCACAGACCGAAAGCCATGCCCATGGGCGCCAGATTGGGCAACAGGCTGAGCAATCCGATACGCCAGGAGCGCAACGCGATCACCAGAATCAACGAAATCAGCACCAGCGCCGCCGAGGTGCCCTTGAGCATGGCGCGGATATTACGCTCACCGATATGCGAAAACATCACTCCGGGACTCGCACCCTCCGCCCACATATATTCCGGTGTGTTGGTTCGCAACCACGCCTGAGCCCGCTGTTCCAGATCCAGCAGCTCCCGGGTGGAGACGCTTTGCAGGGTGATGGAGAGCCGGGTCGCGGATTTCCTGACGTTGATCTGGTTGTTCAGATCCAGGCCGAAGGGCAGGGAGAACTCATAGAGCAACAGATACTGCGCCGCCAGATCCCGCTGTTCCGGCAACCGGTACCAGTCGGGGTCGTCTTCGTGCATGTTTTTGTTCAGCCGCTTCATGATGTCGGAGAAACTGTTCACATGCAGGACATTGGGCTGGAGACGCAACCAATTGGCAAACGCATCGAGATGGCGCAGATACTCCGGATCGCTGATACCGCCCTCCTCCCGCGCACCCAGCGAATAGTCGATCCAGTAGATCCCGGTCAGGTGTTCCACCGCATACTCGGTATCCGCGCGAAAAGGGATCGAGCGATCGAAATACTTGACGAACTCATCATTGAGCTCATTGCGCGGCAATTGGGACAACAGCGCGACGACCAGAAGCGTCATGCCCCAGAGTAGAGAACTCCTTCTGCGAATCACGAAATCGGCGAACCTCAACATGAACGCACTGCCCACGGTATCGCCCCTCATCGCCTTGATAGGCAACATCATCATCAGCGCAGGCAACAGGGTGATGGAAAAAACATAGGCGATGACCACACCGCCCGCCGCCAGATTGCCCAAATCACGAAACGGCGGGGCATCGCTGAAGTTGAGACTGAGAAAACCGATGGCGGTCGTCAGGGAAGTGAGAAAAACCGGGGAAAAATTGATACGCAGACTTTCGGCCATGGCCTCCAATCGGGACAGACCGGAACGCATGGCGTGGAGAAAATTGACCAGAATATGTACACAATCGGCCACCGCCAGGGTCATCACGACGATCGGCACACCCACCGTGGCGGCACTCAACTTGATACCGACCCAGCCCGCCAGCCCCATGATCGAGACGATGGTCAATCCGATCACCAGGCTGGTGCTGAGCGTGCCGGGAACGGACTTCAGCAGCAAAGCCAACATCAGCAGGATGCCGACGAACATCAGGGGATAAAGGGTCTGAACATCCTGACGTGAGGCTTCAGGAAAGGCGTTGTTCATAACCACCATGCCGGTCAGTCGGACCTCGACACCGGGGTGCCGCGCCATCAGCTGCTGCGCCATGGAACGGGCATAGTTCGTAACCTCGGGCACTTCGTCCAGATGCTTGCCCGGCAGTTGAATCGTAACGTTGATCCCGGTCACATCACCCTTGGGCGCAATCAACCGATTACGCAACAGCGGCTCATCGAGTGCGATGCCGCGTATACGCTGCAGATCAGCCCCGTCGAGGCTGTCCGGCTCCGCCACCAGGTCTTCGACGATCAGTTCGTCTCCGTCCGCACGGGTGTATTGAAAGTTGGTGATGGAGTCCACCCGGGAGGAGTACGGGATCTTCCAGGCGGCGCGGGTCAGATCCAGAACTGCCTGCAGAGTCTCCCGGGTAAAGACATCGCCGTTCACAGGCGAGATTACGAACAGGACATTGTCGGTTTTCGCGTAGGTGTTCTGCATCGCCTCGAAGGCTTGCAGCTGGGGATTCTCCTTACTGAAAAAAATGCGGTAGTCGTCACTGAATTCGAGATACCGGGCGCCGTAACCGGCCAAGACACAGAATAACAGGCAGGCGGTCACAACAAAGTACCTGTGCCGTAATACCGCTGCGATGAAGCCTTCTCTCATGCGTACCTATTCCTTAGGGCCTGTTACACTCGTCCGATAGTCTCTGCAGGGACTGCTCCAGCAGTCAGCATGACGGCACATATCCAAATTCGTCGTTATTGACAGGTGGATAGCGCTCAGAATAGTCATCCGCGTTCATTCGTGTCAACGTAGGACACCGTAACCAGCACAAAAAGCCAACCCGGATAGCCCCGCATTCTCGTCTTGTCAATCATGTTAATGATACACAGTTCTCAAATATTAATTGTTCTGTTTTTGTTTGCGTAATAATTTAAAAATCTTCTCAGTGAGGCATGTTGAGCTTACTGTTGATTTACAGATACTGCTTCTGCGGAAATCTTAACTCAATCCCCAGCACATCACTCGGAATCAACCCGCACCGATGCATTACATATTACTGGATAATGGAAACATGGGAACCGTTGAAACGACACCTTATCGCCAAATTGCATCACTTCATCGCTGAGAGCCTTTCCCGAGACAAACTGTTGCGTATGATTCACACAGCACATCGGCACACCGTGGTCGCCGCGGACTGCGAATGACACATAATCATGATCCGCCCGGATGAGTGAATTGTAATGTTCATGATTAGATATCAAGGAAGTAGTATATGTTGCGTTACCCTCCTCTCGTTTTTCTCGGCATATGCCTCTCGCCCATGGCCGCCATGGGTTTTCAAATCGCGGAAACCAACGGTCTCTCGGGTTATTTCGACACCACGGTTTCCTACGGCGCGAGCTGGCGAACGGAAGACCCGGATGACTCACTGATCGGTGTCGAAAACGGCGGCAAAGGCAGCATCAACGGCGATGACGGCGATCTCAATTACGAGAAAGGCGATCTGACCGCTTCACTGCTCAAAGTCACTCACGAACTGGATCTCAGCATCGAAAACTTTGGTCTGTTCGCACGCGGATACTACTTCTACGATTTTGAAAACGCGGATCGCACCGGACCGGCACCGACGGTCAACGGCGTCACCGGCGAGGGATACGAGTTCGGCGACGATGCCGAGGACCGTATCGCCCGCGGCTATAAAATACTTGATGCCTATGTCCGCGCCAATGGCAGTATCGCCGATCGCCACAGTCAGGTACGCCTGGGCAATCAAGTGCTGAGCTGGGGTGAAAGCGCCTACATACCCAACGGCATCAACGTGATCAACCCGGTCGATCTGGCGCGTCTGCGGGCTCCGGGTTCGGAACTGAAAGAGGCCCTGCTGCCGACCCCCATGCTGTCGGCTTCCCAGGAGCTGACGGATAACGTCAGCATCGAAGGCTTTGTCATCGGCCGCTTTCGCAAAGTCGAACTGGACCCCCGCGGTAGCTATTTCAGCACCACGGACATCATCTCGGACGATGGAGACACCTTTTATCTGAGCGGCCCGGATCAACATTTCGATCCGCGACCGGGCGTCACGCAGACCCTGTCGCGTGGAGATGACCGCGACGCCGGCGACAGCGGCGAATTCGGCCTGGCGCTCCATTATCTGTCGCCGGAGCTCGGCTACACGGAATTCGGCGCCTACTACCTGAACTATCACCATCGCACACCGATCGTTTCGGCGCGGCGCGGCGGCGTGAATGTCGCGGGCGTACCGGTTCCGATCAATGCGCCCACACAGCAACCCACGACCGCGAGCGCGGAATACTTCGTGGAATATCCGGAAGACGTCCATCTGGTGGGACTCAGCTTCAACACGGCCGGCCCGCTGGGCAGCGCCTTGGCCGGAGAGTACTCCTATCGACGCAATCTGCCGATGCAGATCGCGCCCGGAGAGGTGTTCCTCGCCGCGCTGGGTCTGCAAAACAGTCTCACCGGCGATCCCTTGAGCGCAGCCATGGTACCGATAGGCACCGAGATATCGGGCTATCGGCGGGTCAAAGCACACCAGACCCAGATGTCCATCACCAAAGCCTTTGCGGGGCTGCTCGCAGCGGATCAGGTTCTGGCGGTCGGCGAGATCGGCTACACCTATCTGGATCTGCCTGACGGCGTCTATTTCGCCGGCTATGGAGAAACCACGCCCACAGGCTCCTTCGGCGCCCCGTCGGGCGGCGCGGGCCAGGGCTTCGCGACCCGTTCATCCTGGGGTTATCAGTTCAGTCTTTCTGCCGACTACAACAATGCCATAGGCGCCGTTCGACTCTCGCCGCGTCTGGCCTATTCGGAGGGTGTCAACGGCGTCAGTCCGACCTGGAACGAGGATGTACGTTCGCTCAGTGTCGGTCTTGCAGCCACATTCAAGGACCGCTGGCGGGCCGATCTCGGATACACGGCTTACTTCGGCGGCCGGGTCTTCAACGAATCGGTCAACACGAACAAGCTGGAAGACAGGGACTTTGTCTCCGCCAGTCTGAGTTATGCCTTCTAATCAGTCCTAGGGCCTGCTAACACTCATCCGCCGGGAAGTACACCATGCACAGACCTCGCCTCACACCCCTCTCCAGAACACTCTTGGCCAGCCTGATGATCACCCTGGGCGTTACGGCCCAGGGTCACGCCGAATTATCGCAACAAGAAGCCGCTCAGCTGGGCGACACACTGACGCCGCTGGGCGCGGAAGTCGCGGGTAATGCCGATGGCGCCATTCCGGCCTGGACGGGCGGTCTCAACACCCCAGCCGGCGAATTCCAGCCGGGAGGTCCTTACGCCGATCCCTACGGGGGTGAAAAGCCCCTGTACACCATCAACGGGGAAAATGCGCAACAGTACAAAGACTATCTGTCTCCGGGTCAGATGGCGATGCTGTCGAAATATCCCGACTATAAACTGATCGTCTATCCGACCCATCGCTCCGCCGCCTTCCCTCAGGGTCACTACGATCAAACCATTGCCCACGCCACTCAGGCAAAGCTCGTCGATAACGGCAATGGCGTCACCGGGACGACGGGGGGCATCCCCTTCCCCATTCCGAAGAGTGGGCAGGAGGCGATCTGGAACCACCTGATGCGCTACCGGGGCGATACTCTGGTCACCACCTGGACCAGCGCCGCGGTTCTGCGCAACGGCACCTATAACCCGACCCGAAATGTTCTCGAACTCGATTTTTCCTACGGTAACCTGAAAAAATCCACGGACGCGAGGACACCCAACCGACTGTTCAATTTTATCCAGTCCTTTACCTCGCCGCCTCGTCTGGCGGGGACCACATTGCTGGTTTACGAACCGATCGATCAGGTCGAGGAACCGCGGACGACCTGGGTCTATTCACCGGGTCAGCGCCGGGTTCGTCTGGCGCCGGAAATCGGCTATGACAATCCGGCCAACTCCACCGACGGCCTGGCGACCAACGACGATTTCAACATGTTCAACGGCGCGATCGACCGCTACGACTGGAAACTGCTGGGCAAGCAGGAGATGATCGTACCCTATAACGCCTACCGCATCGTTTCACCGGATCTGAAAATCGAGGATCTGGTGCAACCCGGCCATCTCAACCAGGACTACGCGCGTTATGAACGCCATCGCGTATGGGTGGTTGAAGCAACCGTCAAACCCGACGTCCGGCACATCTATGCCAAGCGGGTTTTCTACATCGACGAGGACTCCTGGGCGATTCTGATGACCGATCGCTACGACGCGCGGGGCGAACTCTGGCGCGTTGGCGAGGCGCACTCCATCGTGCTTTACGACATGCCCCTGTTCTTTGCCGTGACCGAACCGCACTACGATCTCCTGTCAGGGCGTTATCTGGTGCGCAGCCTGTATAACGAAGAGAAGAAGATTCTCGAACCGGTCACGCGCTCGGCAGCCGACTTCACGCCGTCACGGCTGCGTGGCCTCGGGGTCCGCTGATCCCGATGCGGGTCGGCCCAAAGGTCGGCAGGGTCCGTTGGCTTTGGCTTCGTTACCTACTGGCCATAGGGCTTCTATCGGCCGCAATTTCATCGTCGTCAGCCGATGACAGCACCGCCCCGCTGACGGCCAAACAGCAGAATATTCTGCTGTTGGCCGTCGAACGGGCCGGTTCACGATTCGTTGCCGCCGGCGAGCGCGGCGCCCTGATCGCCTCAGACGACCAGGGCGTTCACTGGCATCGCCTCGAAAGTCCCGCAAGAGTCACGCTCACGGCGCTGCAGTTCGTCGACGCCACACAGGGATGGGCGGTGGGACACGACGCACTGATCCTGCACACGCAGGACGCAGGCCGACACTGGACACAACAGCATATCGACCCCGAAGCCTTTGCCCCGCTGCTGAGCTTGCACATGCGCAACCCCCGGGAAGGTCTCGCGGTCGGAGCCTACGGCCAACTGCTGCTGACCCAGGACGGCGGCGCTCACTGGCGGCCCCTGTCACTGGGCATGGACGACCGCCACATCTACGGCGCCCTTTGGATCGACGGAAGCTGGATCCTGGTGGGCGAAAACGGCTTGATCGCAACCTCCTCCGATGACGGCGAACACTGGCGCCTCGTCACCGCCCCCTATTCCGGCAGTCTGTATGGCCTCATCGAGGCGCCGAATCGCACCTTGATCGCCTACGGAATGCGGGGGCACATCCTGCGTTCCACCGATCTCGGCTCAAGCTGGGAAAGCATCGACTCGCCCACCCAGGCGTTTCTGTTCGGCGCAACCATCGGATCCGATGGCCAAATCTATCTGACCGGCGCGAACGGAACCCTGTTGATCAGTGACGACGGGGGGCGGACCTTCTCTCGTCTGGAAACGCAGACCAACACCCCATACACCGATGTGCTCATCGATCCCGCCGGACAACCGATCCTGGTCGGCGATCATGGGCCCCATCGACTGTCCGATTCCGGTGGACCGCCGTGATTACGCATTGCCTGGCATGCCGTTCGATAAACCCCGGATCCGCGCCTGCTGACGCCGCATGCGCGCACAGACATAGTCCGGGCGGGAGACTGACCCGATGAACCGCGCAACCCTGATTCCGAGCATCGGCAATGCGGTTCTTTCGCACCGCCGTCTGCTGTTTTGGCTGTTCATGGCGATCACCCTATTGCTAGGGGCGAATATCAGCCGATTGCGAATCGATGCCGGTTTCGACAAGCTGATCCCCCTGCAACATCCCTACATGAAGGTGTTCACCGAATACCGCTCGACCTTCGGCGGCGCCAACCGGATTTTGGTCGCGCTGGTTCGTCACGAAGGCGAAATCTTCGAAGCCTCATTTCTGGAAAAACTCAAACAGGCCACCGATGCGGTGTTCTTCATCCCGGGCGTCGACCGACCCACGGTACGCTCGCTCTTCACCCCCAACGCCCGTTACGTGGAAGTTGTGGAAAGCGGCTTTTACGGGGGCGATATCATCCCTGCCACCTACAGCGGCTCCGCGGAAGAGATCCGCAAGGTACGGGAAAACGTCCTCAAATCGCGACAGGTCGGGCGTCTCGTGGCCAACGATCTCGGCGGCGCGCTGATCGCGGCCGAGCTATTGGAATACGACCCCGTGAGCGGCGAAAAACTCGACTACTTCGCCGTCGCCGCCCAATTGGAGCAGATCCGCCAGCGCTTTGCCGACGATCAGGTCGATGTCCACATCATCGGCTTCGCCAAGGCCGTGGGCGATATCGGCGAAGGCGCCCGCGGGGTATTGGCGTTTTTCGCCATCGCCTTCGTCATCACGGCCCTGCTGCTGTTCTACTATTCGAAGACTTACAAACTGGCGATGCTGGCGCTGTTCATCGCCCTGCTGCCGGTGGTGTGGTTGCTCGGCCTGCTGCCGATACTGGGTTACGGCATCGACCCCATGTCGGTACTGGTCCCCTTTCTCATCTTCTCCATCGGCGTCAGCCACGCGGTACAGATGACCCACGCCTGGAAACTCGCCTACCGCGAAGGCGGAGACAGTCTGGATGCCGCCCGCCAGGCATTCTGCAAACTGTTCGCGCCCGGCACCCTGGCGCTGTTGGCCAACGCCCTCGGTTTCCTGGTCATCATGCTGATCGAAATCGACATTGTGCGCGAACTGGGCATCACCGCCAGCCTTGGTGTCGCCCTGATGGTGATCACCAACAAGATCCTGCTGCCGGTCCTGCTCTCATGGACCCGGATCGAGATCCCCAAGACGCAGCAGGTAATCGCCCGCGCACCGCCCCGGCTATGGCGCACCCTGGCCCGGCGCGCACGACCGGGACCGGCCGCCTGGACCCTGCTCCTTACCGCCATCCTGGCCGGTGCGGCGCTTTGGCAGGCCCGCAATCTTCAGATCGGCGATTTCGGCAAGGGGCTGCCGGAACTGCATGCCGACTCCCGCTACAACCGGGATACCGAGGTCATCACCCAACGCTTCAGCATCGGTGTCGACCTGTTCTCCATTTATGTCCGTACCGAGGGATATGAGGCCGCCTGCATGGATTACACCCTGATGACGACCTTGGACCGGTTTGGACAGAGACTGCGCGAAGTTCCCGGCGTCCATTCCGTGGTCTCGCTGAGTGATATCGCCCGCCAGGCCAATCAGGCGCTGCACGAAAACAATCCCAAATGGCGCGACTTGCCGCGCCACCCCCAGGCACTGGGGGAAGTCATCAGTGTGGTGGATTCAAGCAGCGGCCTGCTCGACGCCGCCTGCAACACCCTGCAGGTGCTGGTCTTCACGGACGACCATCAAGGCAAAACCATTGCCCGCCTGGTGGCGGCGGCCAAAGAGGCGGGCAAAGACACCGCAACGGCCCGGGTCGAGTTCCTGCCCGCGGGGGGGAATGTCGGGGTCATGGCGGCGACCAACGAAGCGGTGGCCGCCGCCGAGTATGAAATGCTGGCGGCGCTGTTCGGCGCCATCGCCCTGCTCTGCCTGCTGGTATTCCGTTCGCTGCGCGCGACGCTCTGCATCATGGCTCCGCTCGCGCTGGCCTCGGTGCTGTGCAATGCGCTGATGGCCCTGCTCGGCATCGGCCTCAAGGTCTCCACCCTGCCGGTTATCGCGCTCGGCGTCGGCGTGGGCGTGGACTACGGCATCTATCTCTACGGCGCGTTACGCGGTCCTTTGAGCACGGGCGCTTCGCTGCCGGAAGCCTTTGTCCAGGCCTTCTCCGCCCGGGGCGGCGCCATCGCGTTCACCGCGCTCACCATGGCCATCGGTGTGGCGACCTGGACCTATTCGGCGCTCAAATTTCAAGCGGATATGGGCATCCTGCTGGCCTTCATGTTTCTCATCAATATGGTCGGGGCACTGCTGCTGCTTCCCGCCCTGGCTGCCTGGCTGCTGCCCCGTCGTCCGCAAACCGCCCAGGTCTCTCCGCCATGATGACCGGGCTGCGGCGCTGGCTGCTCAAAACCGTCCTCAACCGACTGCACGTCCCTCGCGATGTGACCCGTTTCGCCTGCCGCCGCCATGCCGAGCGCACCGCCCTCCGACAGGGTGAACGCAGCCTGAGCTATGCGGAACTGGGCACGCGGGTTTTACACATCGCCACCCTGTGGCGCGAATGGGGCATCGTGCATGGCAGTCCGGTCTTCTGCCTGCTGCCCGACAGCATCGAACAGGTTGTGATCCGTCTGGCGGCGGCGGAGTCGGGGGCCATGCTGACACTGCTGCAACCCACTCAGGCGACGTCCAGTCTGTCGACCGCGCTGGAAGCCATTCAACCGGAACTGATCGTTCATTCCGAGAACATTCCGCTGCCCGATTATCCCTCCGGTCGCTTCTGGCGCTACGCTGCCGACACAGCGCTTCCGCACAGCCGCCTGGCGCCGACTCCGGATCAGCGGAACCTCGATCCCGCAACCGTCGCGGCATTGGGTTTCACCTCCGGCACCACCGGCCAGCCCAAAGCGCTGGCCATCAGCCACGGCGCCTATCTCACCAGCCTGCGCCAGGTGGTAGCCAACATCGATCTGTCGCAGACACGGGGATGGCGCTCCCGCACCCAGGATCGCTTTCTGGTCGGCATCCCGTTGACCGGCGCCGGCAGCGGCATCCTCCTGCCCGCACTGCTGTCCGGCGCCTGCCTCACCATTCCCGAACGTTACGACGCCGACACCCTGCTCGACCTGCTGATCAATCAGCGCATCAACCGGTTCTTCACCACACCCAGTCTGTTGATCGACCTGCTGGATCATCCGGCGCTTCGTCCCCTACCCGATCTGCAACAACTGCTCTACGGTACGGAACTGATGCCGGCCGCCAAACTCGAAGAGGCCATCGCCCGCTTCGGTCCGGTTCTCCAGCAGGGTTACGGCAGCGCCGAGGTTCTGCCGCCCGTCACTCTGCTCACGCCTAAACAACATGTGGTCGATGACGGGACCGGTGTTCATCGGCCCGCGCCCCGGGAAAGACTGATGTCCGCCGGCCGCGTTGTTCCCGGCGTCCACATACGCATCGTCGACGAACAGGATCGCGACCTGCCGACGGGCGAAACCGGCGAAGTCCTGATCCAAAGCCCGACCGTCTTCACCGGCTACTGGCGTCGTCCCGATTTGACTTCCGCCACCCTGCGCAACGGTTATCTGGTCACGGGAGACATGGGAAAACTCAGCCGGGATGGTTATCTCACCCTGCTGGGACGCAAAGCGGATCGGGTCCGGCGCGGCGATATCGCCCTCGATCCGCGTCCGCTGGAAGAAGCCGCCCACGACCATCCCGCCGTCAAGGAAGCCAGTCTGGTTCAGGTGGACGAGCAGATCCTGCTTGCGATCTCGTTGCGACGCAGCTACCGCACACAGAACAACAGCAAAACCCCGAACTGGGCAGACATCCTGCAACGACACCTGCAAGAGCGTTTGCCTGAAACACAGATTCCCGATCATGTGGTGATCTTTCCGCAGGATCTCCCTCGCAGCACCCTGGGCAAGGTACTCCGCCGCGACGTACGCGCCGCGCTGGAGCAGAAACATCAGGAACAAGCCTCATGAAAACATTCTCTCTACATACCCTGTTTGCGCGCCTGTTGCTATGGCGCCTGCGTACCGCGCGCTCCATCGCCCGTCTGGCCTACCGGCTGTATGGCAACAGAACCGCACTCATCGACCGGCGCGGCCGCTTCACCTACCGGGAACTGGAACAGCGCGCCCTGCGACTGCATGCCTGGATGCACGCATGCGGCGTACACAAGGGTGACATTGTTTTCACCTGGCTGCCGGAAACCGGAGAGGAGTACGAAACCCGTCTGGCGACCTTCGAGAACGGCACGATTCTGGCCAGCTATCACAAACACCTGCCGCCGGAATCGGCAGCCGCCATGCTCGAAAGACTGAAACCGGCAGTGTTTATTCACGACCCCGCATTGAGCGAATCCATTCTGGAACGGGTGCGGCGGAATCTCCCGGATCTGCACATGCTGGCCATCGGCGACGCCTACGAAAAGACACTCGCGGCCCACGCTCCGATGCGCAGCCAGGAATCGGTCCACGAGGACGACATCTTCTCCCTGCACATGACATCGGGCACCACCGGAGAACCCAGAGCCATCGGCTATACCCATCGCAAATATCTCGAAAGCATCCGCCTCATGGCCCGGGCCATCGATTTCCGACCGCCGAAACAGAGCGGCGCCGATGTCAACATGCTGGGGCTGCCGCTCACGGGACCGGGGTCGGGCATGGTACTGCCCTCGCTGCTGGCGGGAGCCGCGCTGGTGATGCCGGAGAACTTCCACGCCAAGACCCTGCTGCATCTGATCGAGCGCCATCGCGTTTCCCGGGCCTACCTTTCGCCATCGGCCATCATCGACATCCTGGATGAACCGACGCTGGAGGACTTCGATCTCTCATCGCTGACGCATGTGCCCTACGGTTCCGAAATGATGCCCGCCGCCAAGATCGCCGAAGCGGTGCGTCGATTCGGCCCCATATTCCAACAGGGTTACGCCTGCTTCGAAGCGCTCCCCCCCATCACCTGGCTGTTGCCGGAAGAGCACATCGACGCCCAGGGCAATCCCGTCAGCGACCACATACTCGCCTCCGTGGGCCGGGTGGTCGACAAGGTTGACGTCGTCATCAGAGATGAAGCGTTCCAACCCGTTCCGACCGGAGAGGCGGGACTGGTTACCGTACGCACGTCGGCCCGATTCGACGGTTACTGGTTCGACCGGGGAAAAACCCGCCAGACACTGCGAGATGATTGGGTGGTCATGGGTGACATCGGCTACTTTGACGAAGCAGGCTACCTGCATGTACTGGGGCGACAGGCGGACCGTGTACGCAAAGGCGATCAGTGGATCAATCCCCGAGAAGTCGAAGAGCTGATCCACCACCACCCCGCCGTAAAAGAGGCCTGTCTGGTGCAAAACGGCGAACGCACCGCGCTGGCGGTCAGCCTGCGTCAACACTGGCGAAACCGGGACCGGGAAAAAACCACACAGGAGCTTACGACATTTCTCGCCTCACGCCTGCCCGCCGAATCGCAACCGGACCAGGTGACCCTGATGGATGAACTGCCGCGCAGCTTTCTGAACAAAATATTGCGCCGGGAAATACGGGCTCATCTGAATCACGTCTCAGCAGGCGAAATGTCAACGGCTGACTGATGAAACCATGACTGATCACGTTCCCCAAACGAACCCTCCCAACACGCTGAGCCTGGGCACCAAACTCAGCTACGGAGTCGGCAATATCGGCCTGCAGATGCTGATCGCCGCGATGGGCTTCTACCTGATGATCTTCTACACCGATGTAGCGCTGGTACCGCCCGCGGTCGCCGGCGCCGCATTGCTGGTGGGAAAAATATGGGACACGATCAACGACCCGGTGTTTGGATGGATTGCCGACCGAACCCGCTCACGCCACGGCCGCCGCCGGGTCTATCTGATCTACGGAGCCCTGCCGCTGGCCGTTGCCACAGCGGCCGTATGGATGGTCCCGCCCGGCCTCGACCCGGTCTACGCCTTTCTCTGGGTCGCCATCAGCTACACCCTGTTCGACACCCTGCTGACCCTGGTGCAATTGCCCTACTCGGCCCTCGCCGCCGAGATGACCCGGGATTACGATGAACGCACCAGCCTCTCCGTCATCGCATCCTTCGGCGCACTCGCCGGTTTCATACTCGGCAGCACATTGATGCCCGCACTGGTCAGCCGGTCAGCCGATGCAGGCACCGGTTATGCACTGACCGGCGCTTTGTTCGGAGTCATCGTCGGAGCGGCCGTCGGCTGGGTCGCCTGGCGCGTCAAAGAACCCCCGATAGATCGGAGACACAACGCCTCCGCCATGCCTTGGCACGTGGTCCGGGATGCCCTGCGCAACCGCCCCTTCATCACCCTCGTCACCGTGGTCGGTCTGGTCCGCATGGGACTCACCCTGATCCAGGCGGCACTGGCCTATTTCGTGATCTACCAACTACAAGGAAGCAAAAGCGATCTCCCCGAACTGATGCTGACCCTGCTCTCCGTGGTCGGCATCTCGATGTTCGTCTGGAAACGAATCATCGACCGGTGGGAAAAGAGCTACGCCTACATCGCCGGACTCTGCTGCAGCGTCATCGGCCTGATCGCAATCTTCTGGCTGGGTCCGAATCAAAAAGGCATCATGATGCTCGAACTCGTGATCATCGGCATCGGCATGGGCGCCCACTGGGTAGTGCCCTTCGCCATGATTCCGGACACCATCGACCACGGCCACATGCAGGACGGCGAACGCCGCTCCGGAGTCTACATGGGACTCTATGGCCTGATCGACAAACTGGCGCGCACCTTGGCAACCGTAGCGATGGCCGCAATACTCGAACTCTCCGGCTACGTACCCAACGTACCCCAAAGCCCGGAGGCATTACTGGGAATACGCCTGGCAACCGGCCCTCTGCCCGCCGTCTGTCTGGCGCTCGCCATCCCACTGCTGCTGATCTACCCCATCACACGGGCGCACCATGCTGATCTGAAAGCCGCATTGGATGCCGCGTCGTCATAATACCGTGTAGTTTAATCTACAACACTGAAGTCTGTTGACGCTTAAACATGCAGACTAAAAGTCCGTTGCAGGAGTGTATGTGCTCGTATTCTGTTGATATTGGATAATTGTGTGCGCTGGAACACCAAAATTGTGGAGTTCGACTCTAGGCATAATCCCAACACCCAAGTTATAGGATCGACGCTACAATTCCAAACTCATTGGATAGACTAGAGTAATCAATTCGGACATTACCTTTTCTCCGGCATTGTCTGATGACAGCTAGTGTCCTGTCTGATTAATTAATTGAAATATTTTTAGCAGAAATTGTCGTATGTTTATCCCACAAACGAGGATCATACGATGTCACGGTTACCGGCCAAGATTGTACTCAATGAGGACGAAGAAGCAGAGCTCAATCAA
>JBNLFS010000123.1:0-26971 GCA_050305635.1 Candidatus Thiodiazotropha sp.
GGACCAGCTGGTAGGCATGCCTCGCCGGCAATGGCCCAGCCCTTACCAAGAGGCATAACGCCCCAGATGGCCCCTTTCTGGCTCGCCCACGGGGAGCCACCCCAATACGCCAGCCCTGCGTTGCGGCTCTTGGAAAGGGGCAGGCCATTCCCTGCGAGTCGCGCCTTGTTCTGGCGTATTGGGGTGGCTCTGAATGGTACAGAATCTGTGACGGGGTACACTAACCCAGCATAAGACAAAAGGGGCATTCGCAGGAGATGCATCAATAATGACCGACACCACCAACGACTATATTCTCGCCGTTGATGACACCCCCGCCTCGTTGCGCCTGCTGACCGATATCCTGAACGGCGAGGGCTATCAGGTGCGTTCGGCGATCAATGGCGAGCTGGCGCTGCGCGCCGCCAAATCGTATCCGCCGCAACTCGTGCTGCTGGACGTGAGTATGCCGGGGATGGACGGTTTCGAAGTCTGCGCTCGCTTGAAGAAGGAGCCGCATCTGCACGATGTGCCGGTAATTTTTGTCAGCGCCCTTTCTGAGACGCAGGACAAGCTGACCGGCTTCGATATCGGCGGTGTGGATTACGTCACCAAACCGTTTCAGCGCGAGGAACTGCTGGCGCGGGTGCGCACCCACATTGAACTGCACCGTCTGCAACACCACCTGGAAGAGATGGTGGAGGCGCGTACCCGCTCCCTTCAGGAGAGCGAGCAGCGGCTGAAAGGGAATCTGTTGGAGTCGGTTTCAGCGGTGGCCGCCATGGTGGAGATCCGCGACCCCTACACCGCCGGCCACCAGCGCAACGTGTCGCAACTGGCCGCCGCCATGGCGCGGGAACTCGGCCTGCCGGAAATGATGATCGAAGGAATCAAGCTTGCTTCCGTGGTGCATGACGTGGGCAAGATCAGTGTGCCCAGCGACATCCTGGCCAAACCGGGGCGCCTCAGCGAAGCCGAGTTCGCGCTGATCAAGGTACACCCGGAACGGGGGTATGAGGTGCTCAAGGGGATCGATTTTCCCTGGCCCATTGCCAACACCATCCGCCAGCACCATGAACGCATGGACGGCTCGGGCTATCCACATGGGCTGCGGGGGGAGGATATTCTACTCGAGGCGCGCATTCTCGCGGTGGCCGATGTCATCGAGGCGATGGCCACCAACCGGCCTTACCGTCTCGGTCTCGGTATCGATACCGCGTTGCAGGAGATTGAACAGCAAAGGGGAAAAACCTTCGACTCCAGCGTCGTAGATGCCGCCCTCACGCTGTTCCGGGAAAAGGGCTATCAGCTCGAAGGGGAGAACGGCGACCCCAAATGAGCGGCGAATCTTTTCCTTTCCGACGGCATCGCCCTTGCTTCCTCTCCCTGGCTCTCCCGCAAGGGAGGTTGTCGCAAAAGTCCGATTCGTAGGTCGGGTTAGCGCAGCGTAACCCGACATGAATGGGTAGGGTTCCGCTATTCGTCGGGTTACGCTGCGCTAACCCGACCTACGGCTCTTTCCCAAAACCCTTTTCAATATCCTCCAAGGGAGGAGGGGACATTCGAAACGAATTCATCCAATGCTGCCTATCATCAGGCAGGTCAGGTTAGCGTCAATGGCGCATCCTTAAGGTATTCGCGGTTATTCTTCGCCTAAGTAAGCTCTGCTTCATTTAACCCCATTCGACAGGTGTTTTTTGAGATATTGACCGGTATGGGAGGCGTCGATTTTCATCAGCGTCTCGGGGGTGCCCGCAGCAATGATCTCGCCGCCCCGGTCGCCGCCTTCCGGGCCCAGGTCGATAATCCAGTCGGCGGTTTTGATCACATCCAGATTGTGCTCGATCACCACCATCGTGTTGCCGTGGTTACGCAACCGGTGCAACACCTCCAGGAGGTGGTTCACGTCGTGGAAGTGCAACCCGGTGGTGGGCTCGTCGAGAATATACAGGGTGTTGCCCGTATCCCGCTTGGAGAGTTCCCGGGAGAGTTTGACCCGCTGGGCCTCGCCGCCGGACAGGGTGGTCGCGTTCTGTCCCAGGGAGATGTAGGAGAGTCCCACGTCCATCAGGGTCTGCAGCTTGCGGTGCAGGGGCGGCACCGCCTGGAAGAAGCCCAGTCCCTCTTCCACGGTCATCGACAGCACCTCGTCGATGCTCTTGCCCTTGTAGTGAATCTCCAGGGTCTCCCGGTTGTAGCGTTTGCCCTTGCAGACATCGCACTGCACATAGACGTCCGGGAGGAAGTGCATCTCCACCTTGATCACCCCGTCTCCGCTGCAGGCCTCGCAGCGTCCGCCCTTGACGTTGAAGCTGAAGCGCCCGGGGGTGTAGCCCCGGGAACGGGCCTCCGGGGTGGCGGCGAAGAGTTCCCGGATCGGGGTGAACAGGCCGGTGTAGGTGGCGGGATTGGAGCGGGGTGTGCGACCGATCGGGCTCTGGTCGATGTCGACCACCTTGTCGAAATGCTCCAGCCCGCGAATCTCCCGGTAAGGCGCGGGGGAGGTGTTGGCCTTGTTCAGCGCCGCCGCGCTGATCGGGTAGAGGGTGTCATTGATCAGGGTGGACTTGCCGGAACCGGAGACCCCGGTGATGCAGCAGAAACTGCCGATGGGGATCGCCAGGTCCACCGATTTGAGGTTGTTGCCGCTGGCCCCGAGAAGCTCCAGGCAGTGGCTCGGGTCGATCTCGGTGGTGCGGGGCGGGGTCTCGATGCGGCGTTTGCCGCTCAGATACTCCCCGGTGAGGGATTCGGCGCAGGCGGCGATCTCTTCGGCCGTGCCCTGGGTGATGATGCGTCCGCCATGCACCCCCGCACCGGGGCCGATATCCACCACGTGGTCCGCACAGCGGATGGCGTCCTCGTCGTGCTCCACCACGATCACCGTGTTGCCCAGATCCCGCAGGTAGACCAGGGTGTCGAGGAGGCGCTGGTTGTCCCGCTGGTGCAGGCCGATGGAGGGTTCGTCCAGTACGTACATCACCCCGACCAGGCCGGCGCCGATCTGGCTGGCCAGGCGGATCCGTTGGGCCTCCCCCCCGGAGAGGGTGTCGGCGCTGCGATCCAGGGTCAGGTAGTCGAGCCCCACGTTGACCAGGAAATGCAGCCGCTGATCGATCTCCTTGAGGATCTTGGCGGCGATCTCGCCCCGTTTGCCGCTCAGGTTCAGGTTGGCGAGACTGTGCTGGGCCTGGCCGATGGGCATTTTCGCCACCTCGGGCAGGTTGTAGGTCTCGAGAAATACATGTCGGGCGGCCTGGTTGAGGCGTGAGCCGGAACAGTCGGGGCAGGGTTGGCTGGAGATGTAACGGGAGAGCTCCTCCCGCACCGCGTTGGAATCGGTCTCCCGGTAACGACGCTGCATGTTGGGAATGATCCCCTCGAAGGGGTGGCTCTTCTTCACCGAACGGCCCCGATCGTTGTAGTAGCTGAACTCGATGGACTCTTCACCGCTGCCGTTGAGAATCACCGCGCGGACCGTTTGGCTGAGCCGCTCCCAGGGGGTCTCCGGATCGAATCCCAGGTGCCGGCCCAGGGAGGCGATCATCTGGTAGTAGTAGGCGTTGCGCCGGTCCCAGCCGCGCACCGCGCCCCCGGCCAGGGAGAGTTCCGGGTGGCCGACCACCTTGTCCGGGTCGAAGAACTGTTCGATGCCCAGACCGTCGCAGGTGGGGCAGGCGCCGGCGGGATTGTTGAACGAGAACAGGCGGGGTTCCAGCTCCTGCAGGCTGTAGCCGCAGTGGGGGCAGGCGAAGCGGGAGGAGAACAGCCACTCCGGCCGGCTGCCGTCCATCCAGGCGACCCGCACCAGCCCGTCGGTCAGGGTGAGGGCGGTTTCGAAGGACTCCGCCAGCCGGGTCGAGAGGTCCTCGCGCACCTTGAATCGGTCGACCACCACGTCGATGGTGTGCTTTTTGTGCAGCTCCAGGGGCGGTACGTCGTCGAGTTCCCGGATCTCCCCGTCGATACGGGCGCGGATGTAGCCCTGGGCGCGCAGCTCCTGGAGCAGTTTCAGGTGTTCGCCCTTGCGCTCCTGAACCACCGGGGCCAGCAGCATCAGACGCTCCCCCTCGGGCAGGGCCAGCACTTGGTCGACCATCTGACTGATGCTCTGGGCGGCCAGCTCGATGTCGTGTTCGGGGCAGCGGGGCATGCCCACCCGGGCGAACAGCAGGCGCAGGTAGTCGTAGATCTCGGTGATGGTGCCGACCGTGGAGCGGGGGTTGTGGGAGGTGGTCTTCTGCTCGATGGAGATGGCCGGGGAGAGTCCCTCGATGTGATCCACGTCCGGCTTCTCCATCAGCGACAGAAACTGCCGTGCGTAGGCAGAGAGAGACTCCACGTAGCGACGCTGACCCTCCGCGTAGATGGTATCGAAGGCCAGGGAGGACTTGCCCGAACCCGACAGGCCGGTAAACACGATCAGCTTGTCCCGGGGCAGTTCGAGATCGATGTTCTGCAGGTTGTGGGTGCGGGCCCCGCGAATGCTGATGATGTCCATAGACCGGCCGTGTGAATACTGCATTGAATTGAGCGAACCTGATACTATACGCCCTCTTTCAATTGGCTGGCAAAGTGACGGACAGATGACGAGCAAGCAGGGTGACCGCAGCGGACTCAATGCCGAAGAACGGCGCGCGGCCTATGCGCTGTCGGGTATTTTCTCATTACGCATGCTGGGGTTGTTCCTGATCCTGCCGGTCTTCGCGCTGTACGCGGAAGGGCTTCCCGAGCACACCCCGATGCTGGTGGGTCTGGCGATCGGAATCTACGGCCTCACCCAGGCTCTGCTGCAGATCCCCTTCGGCATGCTCTCCGACCGGGTCGGGCGCAAGCCGGTGATCGTCGGCGGACTGCTGCTGTTCGCCCTGGGCAGCGTGGTGGCGGCGAGTGCGGAAACCATCCATGGCATCATCATCGGACGGGCCCTGCAGGGCAGCGGCGCCATCGCCGCGGTGATCATGGCCCTGGCGGCGGATCTGAGCCGCGAACAGCGTCGCCTGAGGATGATGGCGATCATCGGCATCAGCATCGGTATGGCGTTTGCCGTGGCGCTGATCATGGGGCCGATTCTCAACGCCTGGATCGGTGTCCCGGGCATCTTCTGGCTGACTGCGATACTCGCATTCGTCGGTATCGGCATCGTGCTGTTCGTGGTGCCCAATCCCCGCGAGAGTCACCGTCACCGGGACGCGGAGGCGGTGCCGGGCCAGTTCGGCAAGGTGCTTTCGAACAAGGAGCTGCTGCGCCTGGACCTGGGTATCCTCACCCTGCACATGTGCCTTACCTCGGTGTTTCTCGCCTACCCGCTGGCGCTGCGCGACCTGGGCCTGCCGAGCGAGACCCACTGGCATGTCTACCTGCCGGTGATGCTGGCTTCCATGTTCCTGATGGTGCCCTTCGTGATCATCGCGGAGAGCAAGCACCAGATGCGGGGGGTGTTTCTCGGCGGCATCGCCACCCTGGGCCTGTCCGTGCTGCTGCTGTTCGGTTTCGATCACAAGCTGATCGCCATGGTGGTTGGCCTGGGGCTGTTCTTCACCGCCTTCAACCTGCTGGAGGCCACCCTGCCTTCGCTGATCGCCAAGGTCGCCCCGGGCCAGTACAAGGGCACCGCGATGGGGGTCTATTCCAGTTCCCAGTTCACCGGCGCCTTCCTGGGCGGGGTGCTGGGGGGCTGGTTTCACACCCACTATGGTAATCCGGGTGTCTACCTGATGTGCGCCGGCATGATCCTGGTGTGGCTGTCGATCGCCTGGGGCATGTCCGATCCCAACTACCTGAGCAACTACCTACTGCCGGTGGGAACCCTGGATGAGCAGGAGATTCTGGAGTTAACCGCCCGGCTGCTGGCGATCGAAGGGGTCAGCGAAGCCGTGATCATCCCGGAGGACGGAATCGCCTATCTGAAGGTCGACCTTTCGCGGGTGGACCCCGAAGCTCTGGATGGATATGCCGCAGCCGGGTGAGGTACACTGGGCGGCGCATTTTTGCCCCCAATCGGACAAGTGTCCTGGCAAACGTCCGGGGAAGGAATTTTTCAATGCTCCAATGGAAGGAGCTGTAATCTGCTGTGGAGAATGACTGATGGCTCGTGGAATCAACAAAGTAATACTGATCGGCAACCTGGGAAAGGATCCGGAAACCCGTTACATGCCCAGCGGCGGCGCGGTGACCACGGTCACCCTGGCGACTTCCGAAACCTGGAAGGACAAGAACAGCGGCGAGCAGCAGGAACGGACCGAGTGGCACCGGGTGGTGTTTTTCAACCGTCTGGGTGAGATTGCCGGCGAGTATCTGCGCAAGGGTTCCAAGGTCTATGTCGAAGGCAGTCTGAGAACCCGCAAATGGCAGGGACAGGACGGGCAGGACCGTTACACCACGGAGATCGTCGCCAACGAGATGCAGATGCTCGACAGCCGTGGCGGCGGCACCGCCTCGTTTGACGCCCCGCAGCCCCAGAGCCAGCCTTCGCGGTCATCCTCGCCCTCCCCGTCGGCGCCCCCGTCCTACCCGGATAGCGATTTCGATGACGATATCCCGTTCTGACACTCGACCCTCTGCTGCGCCCCGTCAGTCCGGATCCGTCGTTCATTCCGGACTGCACGCTGTGTTCTTTTGAACTGACCGAGTCGTGATATCCCCGACACTCAGGTGCCGATCGGTTCGGGTGCGGCGAGTGTGGTCGGGGGATTCGCGCGCAGGAACGCTTCCATCTCATCCGCCGGCATCGGCCGGGCGTAGAGAAAACCCTGGGCCATGTAACACCCTTCCTTGAGCAGAAAATCCGCCTGCGGGCGGGTTTCCACGCCTTCCGCAATAACCTCCAGCTGAAGACTTTTACCCAAGGCTATGACGGCCCGGGTGATCGCCGTGTCGTTCTGATCCTCCGGGATATCGCGCACGAAGGACTGGTCGATTTTCAATTTCGAAATCGGCAGGGTTTTCAGATAAGCCAGGGAGGAGTAGCCGGTACCGAAATCATCGATCGCCAGGCGGATGCCGATATCACGTAGTCGGTTGAGGATCTGCGAGGAGTGCTGCGGATTGCTCATGATGGTGGTTTCGGTGATCTCCAGTTCCAGGAGGTTGGCTTTGATCCCGGTCTCCTTCAATGTATCCACCACGGTCTTGTGAAACAGGGCATTGCCGAGTTGTCGCCCGGAGAGATTGCAGTTCACCGAGATCCGTTCATGGATCAGTCCCTGGTCATACCATACCCGGGCCTGCTGGCAGGCGCGGCGCAGGATCCATTCACCCATCGGTTGAATCAGGCTGGTCTCTTCCGCCAGGGGAATGAACCGGGAGGGGGGAACCAGGCCGAGTTCGGGATGGTTCCAGCGGACCAGGGCCTCGATGCCCACCGTGGCTCCGTTGCGCATGTCGATCTGGGGCTGGTAGTAGAGCACCAGTTCGTCCCGGGCCAGGGCGCCCCTCAGGCTGTTCTCCATCATCACCCGTTCGAACGCCAGTGCGGTCATCTCGGCGGTGTAGTAGCTGTAGGCGTTACGGCCCTGTTCCTTGGCCTTGTACATGGCCGAGTCGGCGTTGCGGATCAGGGTATTGGCATCCTTCCCGTCCTGCGGATAGATGCTGATGCCGATGCTGGCGCTGAGGAAAAAATTCTGCTCCTGGTCGACGATCGGCTCTTCCAGGGATTGGAGGAGTTTTTCCGCGATCTTGCTGGCGGTCTCCGGGTGCTCCAGCTCATCGAGTATCACGGTGAACTCGTCACCCCCCAGGCGCGCAATGGTGTCCCCTTCCCGGATTTCGTCCTTCAACCGTTCGGCAACCTTCTTCAGCAGTTTGTCCCCGGTGGGGTGGCCGAAACTGTCATTGATCTCCTTGAAGCGGTCCAGATCGATGAACATGAGCGCGATCAGACTTTGGGTGCGCTTCGCCTTGATGATCCCCTGCTCCAGCCGGTCGACGAAAAGCAGCCGGTTAGGCAGCCCGGTCAACGGGTCGTGATGGGCAATGTGCTCCAGGCGGCTTTCGTTCTGCTTGAGTTGTTCCAGAACCCCCAGATAGTCGGTGATGTCCCGGCCGGATTCAATGATCCCGGTGATGTTGCCCTGATCATCCAGGAGGGGATTGGCCATCACCTCGATGGTCCGTTCCTCCCCCTGTGCGTTGTAGTGTCGATGCACCACCTTGGTGGTCTGGCGGGTTTCCAAGACCTGATTCAAGGGGCAGGGGTGTTCAATTCCACTACAGGGATGATCAATGTGATGGGACACCTGATAGCATTTCGGTTGCGCTTCAGCCAGGGCGAAGGCAGGGGCGCTCTTACGTGCCGATTCGTTCATCAGGCGTACCGAGTAATCCGCGGTAATCATCAGGATCGGGTCGCTGACTCCATCCACGACCTGCTGCAGCAGGGCGTGCTGATGCTCAATCTGGGATTGAGCGGCTTTGATCGCGCTGATGTCCCGGGTAACGGAGAAAATATAGGCTTCACCGTCGAACTCCATGAAGTTCGCAACGATCTCCATGGGGATCAGGTGTCCGTCCCGATGTTTGTGGAAAGCCTCGAAACGTTCCGATCCGGCCTGCCGCAGACGCTCGAAGCGGACCGGCCAGGTCTCCTCTGTGATCTCCGGGTCGACCTCGTTGAGATTCATCGACTGGAGCTCTTCCCGGGCGTAACCAAGGATTTCGCAGCTGGCTGAATTGACATATCGGAGGTCGCCCCGATCGCTGATCAACTGGGCGGCTTCCGATACGTGCTCCAGGGCGTACTGACTCAGCGCGAGCTGACGCTCCGCGAGTTTGCGCTCGGTGATGTCCTGTATCGTGCCGATGGATTTGAGAGGGGTCCCGTCCTCGCTGAAGGTGGTTTCGCACTGCTCGATCACCCACTTGATCCGTCCGTCGGGTAACCGCAGGCGATGATTGATCTTGTAGGGTTGGCGTGATTCCAGGGATTCCATGTAGGCCCGGTCCACCGCCTCCCGGTCCTGTGGGTGTACCGCTTCAAGGAAGGCCTCGTAGGAGGCTTCGAACTGGGTGTGGTCAACCTCGAAGATCCGGTAGATCTCATCGGACCAGCTCAAGCGGTTCTCGGCGATGTCGAGCACCCAACTGCCCATGTGACTGATGCGCTGCGCTTCGGCCAGCACGCGGGTCTGTTCGCGGACCTTCTGTTCCAGCTCGGCATTCAGTTTTCGCAGTTTGTGTTCCGCGTTGCGGCGCAGAATGGTCTCTCCGCGCAGGTCCCGGTTGAGCGATTTAAGACTGTAGTAGCGCCACAGCATCAGGCTGCTGACCACCAGCGCGAGCAGACCGAACATGGCCCAGAGCAGGCGGTTTACGGTCCAGAAGGGCGCGGGTTTGGCATACCATTTCGTATAGATCCGCTCATATTCGGTGGTGTGGATCACCCGATTGACCGCGGATTCCAGCTGCTTGAGCAGATCCGGCTGATTTTTCGCCACCCCCACAGCCCGCTTGATCTCGATCAGAGAGGGCGGAAGGGCGCGGACACGGTGTGCGATACCGATCTCCTGGGCAAAGCGCCAGACCACCGGTTCGGGGTAGGCAAACGCATCCAGGCGACCGCTGAGCAGCTCCCAGAAGGCGCTGGAAAAATCACCGAACACACGGGTCTGGTAGCCGTTGTTTTCCAGAATCCGGTTCGCCACGTTGCCCTCGATGACACCGATGGGACGGTTCCTCAGATCCCCCAGTGTCTCGATATCCTGACTGTCGGAGCGAACGAAAACAGATACCACGAAAGTCTCGATCGGGGAGGTGAAATCAACGAACTGCTGACGCGCCGGGGTGATACCCATGCAGGGGATTACCTGGGCCGCTCCATCCCGGATCGCCTGATGGACCGCGACCCAGGTGTCGTGGATCTGGTATTCCACCCGCAACCCGGCCTCCCGGGCGATGGCATTCATCACATCGATGGCGAATCCCTGGGGTGTTCCCTGTTCATCCACGGAATATTCGGGCAGGAAGCTTCGGGGTATTGCCGCGACAAGGATCGGGAGGGTGCTTGACTCAGACGTTGACTCGGCAATCGGCGATTCGGCCGCGAGGCTGAACAGCAGGGAAATGATCAGTAACAGGGCCAGATGTTTGAGGGGAAAACGCGCCATGTTCAAGCGCCTGTATGCCGGAGTGTCGGTCGCATGGGTTGTGTTCGGCTGTTGTCTTTCGGTCGATGTAAAAATTGTTCTCGCCAGATCCATCCGCTCTTGTACGGCCCGCAATGCGTACAGGATCGATTCTGTTCCCGGCATTTCAGGGATTTATCGGCATCCTTGGATGAAAACTTAGAGAGCGGAGATCAGAACCGGAGCAGCAGCCAGGGCGCCTGACCGCGATTGTCGGCGACCCTGGCTGGGGATTGGGGGAGGATTGTCCGGGATCAAGGACGGATCCCGGTGAGTGAGTGTCTACTTACTTCGGAACAGGAGCGGCACCACGTCCTCGAACACCGAGGCAAAATGCACCTTGAGCCCCTTGCGGATATGTTCCGGCACCTCTTCGAAATCCGTGCGGTTGTCCTCCGGCAGAATCAGCTCCCGGATACCCGCACGGCGCGCGGCGATGACCTTCTCGCGGATGCCGCCCACCGGGAAGACCTGCCCGGTGAGGGTCAGCTCTCCGGTCATGGCGATGTTGCGGACCGGTTTTTTACGTGCCAGGGAGAGCAGTGCGGAGGCCATGGTGATGCCCGCCGAGGGGCCGTCCTTGGGGGTGGCTCCCGCCGGTACATGCAGGTGGATGAAGGCCTTTTGGAAGAATTCCCGCTCCGCGCCGAAGGCCTCCGAGTGACTGACGATGAAGCCGTAGGCGATCTCCGCGGATTCGCGCATCACCTCACCCAGCTGTCCAGTCAGCTTGAATCCCCGGTTGAACTCATGGGTGGCCACTGCCTCGATGTTGAGGGTGGCGCCGCCCATGGCGGTCCAGGCCAGGCCGGTGACCACGCCGGCGCCGCTGAGTTTGCGCTCGTCGCGGAACACCGCTCCGCCAAGGTACTCTTTCAAATCCTCCGGCTGAACATCGATCGGTTTTCTGCGCCCTTCGAGGAACTTCACCACGGCCTTGCGCACGATCTTGCCGATCTGTTTTTCCAGACGTCTTACCCCCGCATCCCGGGCATAGCCTTCGATAATGGCCCGCAGTGTCTGGGTATTGAGTTTCAGCTGGTTACGCTTCAGACCGGCTCGGTCGAGTTGCCGGGGCAGCAGGTACTTGCGCGCGATCTGCAGCTTCTCGCTGGCGATGTAACCGGACAGGGCGATCGTCTCCATGCGGTCGAGCAGGGGACGGGGAATGGTGTCGAGCTGGTTGGCGGTGCAGATGAACAGCACCTTGGAGAGATCGAAGCGCAGATCCAGGTAGTGGTCCATGAAATCACTGTTCTGCTCCGGGTCGAGCACCTCGAGCAGGGCCGAGGCCGGATCGCCCTGGTAGGAGGCACCGATCTTGTCGATCTCGTCGAGCATGATCACTGGGTTCTGGGTGCCCGCATCCTTCATCGCCTGGATGAACTTGCCGGGCATGGCGCCGATGTAGGTGCGCCGGTGCCCCTTGATCTCCGCCTCGTCGCGGATGCCGCCCACCGAGAAGCGGTAGAACTTACGTCCCAGGGCCTCGGCGATGGAGTGCCCGATGGAGGTCTTGCCTACACCCGGGGGGCCGACCAGAAGAATGATCGAACCGGCGACCTCACCCTTCATGATGCCCAGGGCGAGGAATTCCAGGATGCGCTCCTTGACGTCCTGGAGCCCGTAGTGGTCCTTGTCCAGCACCTTGCGGGCGTAGGGCAGGTCGAGCTTGTCATCGGAATTGACCCCCCAGGGCAGCAGGGTGATCCAGTCGAGATAGTTGCGGGTCACGGAATACTCAGGGGAGCCGGGCTCCAGAACCGAGAGTTTGTCCATCTCCTCGGTGACTCGGGACTGGGCCTGTTCGGTGAGGCTGAGCTTGCCAAGCCGCTCCCGGAACTTGTCCAGCTCCGCGGTGCGGTCGTCCTTCTCGATGCCGAGTTCCTGCTGGATCGCCTTGAGCTGTTCGCGCAGGAAGAACTCCCGCTGCTGCTTCTCCATGCGCTCTTCCACGGTCTTGCGGATCGACGCCTGGGCCTTGACCAGTTCCAGCTCCCGATGCAGCAGCTCCAGAACCCGCTCCATGCGGGGCAGCAGTTCGATGGTTTCAAGCACCTTCTGTAACTGGAACTTGTCCGAGGTGGTCAGACTGGCCGCGAAGTCGGTGAGATGGGAGGGATCCTCCGGGCCGAAGCGGTCGAGAAACATCCTCAGTTCCTCGGCATACAGGGGATTCAGGGGCAGCAGCTCCTTGATGGTATTGATGATCGCCACCGCATAGGGCTTGATCTCCTTGCTGCCGCTCTGGGGCTCCGGGATGTATTCGATCTGCGCGGTGAATGGGGTCTCGGTGTGGATGACCTTCTTGATGCGGAAACGCTGCAGACACTCCACCAGGACCTGAAGGCGGCCCTCCGAACGCTGTATCCGGTGAACCCGGCATACCGTGCCGATCTTTTTGAAGGTGTCCGGAGTCGCGGATTCGGCGGTGTCGGCCACGGAGAGCACCACCCCCAGCAGCATGTGCGGGGCGTCGGATACCGCCTCCATGGTGCTCTCCCAATGCGCCTGCTCCATCAGCAGGGGGACCGCCTGGCCGGGAAAAAAGGGACGCGCCGAGACCGGGAGCAGGTGAATGATATTCGGCATCACCTCGTTGGCACGGGCCAGGTTGTGGCCGCTGATGACTTCGATATTCTCATCAAGGGTGTTTTCTTCTTCTGACATCCGGATTCCTGTGAATGAGATCAAGCCACCATGTCGTGGTGGCTGTGAATGAACGAGGTTCAGCAGCCTAACCGAGCCGTTGCCGATGACTTACAACCGCGAGGCGGGGGCAGGATACCCAAGTGTATCGTTCTGATATGGGGTTGATCCTGACAAATACAACCTGATCCAGAGTGTGTTTACGGTAACGCCTCCAGTGTGTGCTGGTGGCAACGATTGGCCAGCTGGCAAAACTGGGCTACCGAGAGCTGTTCGGGACGGATGCCCGGGTCGAGGCCGACGGCTTCGATCTGTTCCGCCGGGAGCATGTTTCGCAGGCTGTTGCGCAGGGTCTTGCGTCGCTGTGAGAAGGCCTGGGCCACCAGGGCGGAGAAGGTGGGCCAGTCGTCGATCTCGTAGGGCAGAGGGTAAATGGGTTGCAGACGCACGAACGCCGAGTCCACCTTGGGGGGCGGATTGAAGGCTCCGGGACCGATATGAAACAGGGACTGGACCCGGGCCCGGGCCTGCAGCATCACCGAAAGACGCCCATAGGTCTTACTGCCGGGGCCGGCGGCCATGCGGTCCACCACCTCCTTCTGCAGCATCAGATGGAAATCCCGGATCACCTCCGCCGCATCGAACAGATGGAACAGCAGCGGGGTGGAGATGTTATAGGGCAGATTGCCCACCACTCGCAGTGGACGGTCCGCTTGGGCCAGTCGGCGGAAATCGAATTTCAGCGCATCCACATTGTGGATCGTCACTTCCCCCAGTCCCTGGCAGCGCTGCGCCAGCGGGCCGACCAGATCCCGGTCGATCTCCACCACCTGCATGCGTTTGACCCGGGACAGCAGCGCCAGGGTGATGGCGCCCTGGCCCGGCCCGATCTCGACCAGGTTGTCACCCTCGCGGGGATCGATGGCGTTGACGATGCGCTGAATGATGCCGGGGTCGTGCAGGAAATTCTGGCCGAAGCGTTTTCTGGGGCGGTGATTCAAAGGGTGTCCTGCGATGTTCAAGGAAATCAGAAGATTATAAATGAGAGCGGTGTGAATGCCACGTCATCCCTTCGGAGGTCGGAAAGCACAGATGGCATTCTCCTGGCACATCCTGGGTTGTAATCGAATGGGTTTGGGTTAATCTTCAGGCAAGCGCGGGTATCCAGGAAGGTCGTCTGCGAGGCCGGTTACCCGTAAATAACAATATTCATATAAATTCACACCGGTTGACGGTCGCTGCTTTGAGACGATCTCGCGGCCAGTCATTGCCAACATCGAGGTAAGCGGGACATGCGAACCTATCCACTGGCCGGGTTGCTCAGCCTGATGCTTTTGTTTCTCGTGAACCCCGGCTCGCTGAGTGCCGCGGAGGACAGGGAACCCACATTCAGCCAGGCGGAACTCGATCAGATCATGGCGCCGGTGGCGCTCTATCCTGACGCACTACTGTCACAGATCCTTATGGCCTCGACCTATCCCGATCAGGTCGCCGAGGCGGTGCAATGGTCGAAGGCGCATACCGATCAGAAGGGGGATGATGCAGTCACTGCGGTGCAGGACAAACCCTGGGATCCGAGTGTCGCCTCACTGGTCGCGTTTCCCCAGGTGCTGGCGATGATGGGTGACAAGCCTGACTGGGTCAGACAGATGGGGGATGCCTTTCTCGCGCAACCGGATAAGACCATGGATACGGTGCAGGGTCTGCGCAAGAAGGCCAAGGAAGCGGGCAATCTGGAGAGCACGGAGCAACAGAAGGTGGCGGTCGACGAGTCCACCGACCCAACCGTGATCATCATCGAATCGTCCGATCCTCAGGTGATCTACGTCCCTTCTTACAACCCGACGATCATCTACGGTACGTGGTGGTGGCCCGCTTATCCACCTTACTACTGGCCGCCGCCTCCCGGATATGGGTTTACCGCGGGCTTGGTGACTGGCATCGGTTTTGGTATCGGAATTTCGATCACCAACTCGATCTGGGGTGGATGCAACTGGCATCACCATGAGATCAACATCAACGTCAATAAGTACAACAAGATCAACGTCAACCGGAAACTGGACATCAACGGGAATTCCGTCTCCTGGAAACACAATGCGATCAACCGCAAAGGGACCCCTTATGCGGATCGCAACAGCCGCGAAAAGTACGGTCAGAAGTTGGAGGGGGCCGATATGCGGCAGGATTTCAGGGGACGTGACGACCAGCGTGAGCAGGCCCGGGCGGCCATGCAGCGCAAGGGCATCGACCCCGGGGCGGAGAGCAAACAACTCACGGGCAGTCAGGGGCAGCAGGTTCGGGATCGCGTCAGCAGCGTTGACCGGCAACGGGATTCGAGCGGACTCTCCGGGGCAAACCGCTCCGGTTCAAGCCGTGTCAGCCAGGGCAATCATGCCCTCAGCGGTCTGGGTGATCGGAACGGTGGCGTCGCCGCCGATCGCAGGGGCAGTCTGAGCAGCCGTTCCGGCGGTGGTCGCTCCTTCGGCGGCGGTGGGGGACTCGGTGGCCGCGGCTCCGGTGGGTTTCGGCGATAAGGGGAAAACAGATGAAACGCAATCTCCTGCAAAACCTGATTCTGCTGGTGACGGGATGGCTGCTGATGATACCGGCCGCTTTTCCGCAACAGCGGTTTTTCGATACCCCGGAACAGGCAGCCAACCGCCTGGTGATCGCCCTGGCCCGGGCCGACCAGACGCAGATGGCGGATATCTTGGGTGATGACTACGAGTCGGTACTCTCGGTGGGCGACATCGATCGTCCCATGATGGACCGGTTCCTCAACGGCTGGGCGGATTACCACGCGCTGGTTTCGAGTGACGACAAAACCCGGATGCTTGCGGTCGGCTACCAGGGATGGACGCTGCCGATCCCGATCGTGCGGGAGGTTGAAGGCTGGCGGTTCGATACCCTGGGCGGCCAGTCGATGATCAAGGTGCGACGCATCGGGCGGAATGAATTGTCCGCCATGCAGACGGCCCTGGCTTATCATGACGCGCAGATGGAATATGCCGCCGAAGATCATGACGGTGACGGCATCCTAGAGTATGCGCAACGGTTCATCAGCCATCCGGGGATGCGCGATGGTTTGTACTGGGAGGTCGCTGAAGGTGAACCGGAGAGTCCTACCGGAGCGCTGCTCGCAGGACATGAACCCGGGAAGGACTACCATGGCTACTACTACCGCATTCTCACCGCACAGGGAACGCATGCACCCGGCGGCGCCATGAGCTATCTGCGGGGCGACAGTCTGGTGGATGGTTTCGCCCTCATCGCCTGGCCCGCGGTGTATGGGGAGACGGGGGTCATGTCGTTTCTCCTCGGTCGCAACGGCCTTCTGTATGAAGCCGATCTGGGCGCCAATGGGGCGGCCTATGCTTCCGCGGTACCGGCCTATGATCCGGATGGA
Organism: Candidatus Thiodiazotropha sp.; assembly: GCA_050305635.1. Lineage (GTDB taxonomy): Bacteria > Pseudomonadota > Gammaproteobacteria > Chromatiales > Chromatiaceae > Thiodiazotropha. The sequence continues at coordinate 16,159 of JBNLFS010000123.1, forward strand.
CACTGGTCTCCGGTCGCTGCGGGCTTTTCTCAGATCGTCGTCGAATAGCACGGTCCCGGACGAACGCTGGCGTCCGGGATGCGGTTGGTACCCGTCTGGCGCAATTCACGGATAAGTTGTGGGTTGATAGGTTCAGCATCGTTCCCGTCCAATCGGGGATTGGGGAACAGCGATACGGTGATCATGGATGCATTGCATCAGGGTCTACGATTGTCAGACTGCGGGTAATCCGCAGACGCGCCCGGCACCCAGTGGCAGGTGCCTCCATAACGATAAGAAGTATCCGAATAAACTACAAACCAAAGGAGATATCCTATGAGGCCCATGGATCTCAAAAGCCTGACCAAGCGCTTGGCCGCCGGCTTGATGCTGGTGTCCGGCGCTTCGGTACTCGCCGCGGACAAACCCAACATTCTGGTGATCTGGGGTGACGATATCGGCACCTGGAACATCAGTCATAACAACCGGGGCATGATGGGCTATCAGACCCCCAACATCGACCGTATCGCCGATGAAGGCATCGCCTTCACCGACTACTATGCCCAGCAGAGTTGCACCGCGGGTCGTGCGGCGTTCATCAGCGGTTCCGTGCCGGTCCGTTCCGGGATGACAAAAGTGGGCCTGCCCGGCGCCGCGGAAGGCTGGCAGAAAACCGATGTGACCATGGCCAGCGTGCTCAAGGATCAGGGTTATGCCACCGGGCAGTTCGGCAAGAACCATCAGGGGGACCGTAATGAGCATCTGCCCACTGTTCACGGTTTCGATGAATTCTTCGGTAACCTCTACCATCTGAACGCCGAGGAAGAGCCTGAGAACGAAGACTATCCCCGGGACATGAAGTTGGCCAACGGCAAGACTTTCCTGGAAACCTTCGGGCCTCGCGGCGTAATGCACTGCTTTGCCAGCGACAAGGATGACGCCACGGAGGATTCGCGTTTTGGCAAGGTGGGCAAGCAGCGTTGTGAAGACACCGGGCCTCTGACCAAGAAGCGTATGGAGACGGTGGATGACGAAACCTCCGACCGGGCGATCGAATTTATCAAGGAGCAGCAGAAAGCGGGTAAACCCTGGTTTGTCTGGTGGAACGGCACACGCATGCATTTCCGTACCCACGTAAAAGATGAATTGCGGGGCATCTCCGGGCAGGATGAGTACTCCGATGGCATGGTCGAGCATGACCGCCACGTGGGCAAGCTGTTGCAGGCCCTGGACGACCTGCAGGTCGCGGACGACACCATCGTGTTCTACTCCACCGACAACGGCCCCCACTACAATACCTGGCCCGATGCAGGCACCACACCGTTCCGCAGCGAGAAGAACTCCAACTGGGAAGGGGCCTATCGGGTACCTGCGTTCGTGCGCTGGCCGGGCCACTTTCCGAAGGACGTGACCCTCAACGGCATTGTTTCCCATGAGGACTGGCTGCCGACCTTCGCCGCGGCCGCCGGTGCCCCCGATGTCAGAGAGAAACTGCTGACAGGCACGAAGATCAACGGCCGAAAGTATCGCAACCACCTCGACGGCTACAACATGCTCGACTATCTCAGCGGAAAAACCGATGAGTCACCACGGCATGAGTTCTGGTATGTCAACGATGATGGCCAGGTAGTGGCCGCCCGTTACGATGACTGGAAGGTCGTGTTTCTGGAGAACCGGGGCGAGGCCTTCGGTGTCTGGCGGGAACCTTTCGTCGAGCTGCGCGCACCCCTGCTGTTCAACCTGAGACGGGATCCGTTCGAGAAGGCACAGCATAACGCCAATACCTACAACGACTGGTTTTTGGACCGTCCCTTCGTGATCGTTCCGATTCAGGGACTTGCGGCCAAGTTCCTGATGTCGATGAAGGAGTATCCGCCCAGTCAGTCGCCGGGTTCTTTCAACCTGACCAAGATCGAGGAAAGTCTGAAGAACATGGGCAGCGGCCGCTGATCACCTGACAGACCGTCATTCCCAGCTTTCCAGAAACGGAGCCGTTCCGATATGCGGAACGGCTCCGCTTGGAGTCACAATCATGCACAAATTAGTTACAAGTCTCACGGGTGCGCTTCTGCTCGTCGCCAGTATGGCGGTACTCGCAGCCGACCCTCTGCCATCCTGGAACGAGGGCAAGACCAAAGCTGCCATTACCAAGTTTGTTGAAGCGGTCACCACGGAGGGGGGCAAGTCCTTCATACCGGTCGCGGAGCGTATCGCGGTGTTCGACAATGACGGTACTTTGTGGTCGGAGAAGCCGGTCTATTTCCAGTTGTTCTTCGCCATGGACCGGGTCAAGGCCGAGGCGCCCAAGCATCCTGAATGGAAAAATGAACAACCCTTCAAAGCCGTGCTTGAAGGTGACATGGAAGCATTGGCCGCCGCCGGGGAGGAGGGGCTACTGAAGCTGGTGATGGCCACCCACGGCAACACCACAACCGATGAATTCGCCGGGATCGTGGAAGCATGGCTCGCCACGGCGAAGCATCCGAAAACCGGCAAGCCCTACACGGATATGGTCTTTCAACCGATGTTGGAGCTCCTGGCTTTCCTGCGGCAGAACGGCTTCAAGACCTACATCGTCTCCGGTGGCGGGATCGAATTCATGCGCCCCTGGACGGAACGAGTCTACGGGGTTCCCCCCGAGCAGGTGATCGGCAGCAGCATCAAGGTGGCGTACCAGATGACCGATTCCGGTCCCGTATTGATGCGCTTGCCTGAGATCAACTTTATCGACGACAAGGCGGGTAAACCGGTGGGCATCCACCAGTTCATCGGCCGGGTGCCGGTGTTCGCGGCGGGTAATTCCGACGGGGACATGCAGATGTTGGAGTGGACCAGCGCCGGCAAAGGCCCCCGTTTCGGCCTGATCGTGCACCACACGGATGCCAAGCGGGAGTGGGCCTACGACCGCAAAACCCATGTGGGCAAGCTGGACAAGGCGCTGGATCAGGCCGGGAAAAAAGGTTGGGTCCTGGTCGACATGATGCACGACTGGAAGGTGATTTATCCGGATTAAGCGCCCTGATCCGCTTCTGCCCCATTCCGGTATCCTTCTCGGGACTTGCTGCATGCCCGATCCGCTTTTCGCTAAACGGTGCTTCCGGATGGGCGCTCTGCCCATCCGGGACACCCCCATCTCTATAGTCCCCAGAATTCAGGACGCCAAACCATCGTGAAACACCTTGCCCACCTGGTCGCTCTGTTTACGCTGCTTGCAACTCAAGCGGTCATCGGTGCGGTCGATTTCGTGGGCAGCGCCCAATGCATCACCTGCCACGCTTCGGAGGGCGCGACCTGGCGCGGATCGCATCACGATCTCGCCATGGCAGAGGCGACGGAGGCGACTGTCCTGGGTGACTTTGACAACGCCCATTTCTCAGCCCACGGGATCACCTCCCGGCTTTACCGCAAGGACGGAGGATATTATGTGCTGACGGACGGCCCCGACGGGAAGCTCCATGATTATCGGATCCGCTATACCTTTGGCTGGTATCCGCTGCAGCAGTATCTCGTAGAGTTTCCAGGGGGGCGTTACCAGGCGCTGGGCCTGGCCTGGGACAGCCGCAGCCGGGAGGAGGGTGGACAGCACTGGTTTCACCTCTATCCCGACGAAACTATGGGCCCGGATAACCGGCTGCACTGGACCCGGCGGGATCAGACCTGGAATTATCAGTGCGCCGAATGCCATTCCACCCGGCTGGAAAAAAATTACGATGCCGCCACGGACACCTACCACACCCGTTTCGAGGAGATCAACGTTGCCTGCGAAGCCTGCCACGGACCCGGTTCCGAGCATCTCGCCTGGGCCAAAGCCGCCGAGCAGGATCCGCAGCTGGCAAAACGCCCCGACAAGGGTCTGACCCTGTCCCTGGGAGACATGGACGGCGGAACCTGGGGTTTCGATGCGCAGCAGGGCAAGCCGGTTCGCAGTGTACCGCGCACACAGCGCACCGAGATCGCGTTGTGCGCCCGCTGTCACTCCCGGCGCGGCGCGTTGTGGAATGAATACCGCTTGGGCGAGCCGCTGAGCAATACCCATCGACTGGCGCTGCTCGAACCTCACCTGTATTACCCGGATGGACAGATCCGGGACGAGGTGTATGTCTACGGCTCCTTCCTGCAGAGCCGGATGTACCAGGCGGGTGTCAGCTGCAGCGACTGTCACGAGCCGCACAGTCTGAAGTTGCGTGCCCGGGGGAATGACCTTTGCACCACCTGCCATCTGGCGGCGCGCTATGATCGGTCCGACCACCACCACCATGCGGCGGGCTCGGAGGGCGCTGTCTGTACCGCCTGCCACATGCCCCAACGGGTCTACATGGTCAACGACTGGCGGGCGGACCACAGCCTGCGGGTGCCCCGTCCCGACCTGTCCGAACGGCTGGAAACCCCCAACGCCTGTAATGACTGTCATGAAGACAGAACCCCGGCCTGGGCTGCCGATGCGGTCGAGGGCTGGTATCCGAAAAGCCGGTATCGGGGACGGCATTACGCCGAGGCTCTGCATGCCGCGGCAAGCGGTGCCCGGGATGCGGGAAAACGCCTGCTTGAAGTGGCCGCCGACGATGAACTGCCGGGCATCGTGCGGGCCACCGCGGTGGAACGTCTGCGCGAGTACCCGCAATCCCAGAGTCTGTTCACGATGCAACGTCTGCTCTCGGATCAGGATCCCCTGGTGCGTGCCGCCGCGGTGCGCTACCTGGCGATCACTGACGTGCGTACCCAGGTGGACCAGGCCTGGCCCCTGCTCGAGGACCCGGATCGGGTGGTGCGTCTCGATGCCGCGCGACTGCTGGCGCCCCTGCTGCGTCAGCGGTTGCCGGACAAGTACCGGACTCAACTCGAACAGGCGGTGGCGGTCTACAAACAGGCCGAGGCCGTGAATGCGGACCGGCCCGAGTCGCAGATGAACCTGGGCATCATCGCCCTGGCCGAAGGGGATCACCCGCAGGCGGAGTCCGCCTATCGCACCGCGCTGCGCCTGGATCCGGAGTTTGCGCCCGGTTACGTCAACCTGGCGGATCTGTATCGCCAGCAGGGCCGGGATGAATCGGGTGAAGCGGTGTTGCGGGCAGGTATTGCCGCCGTCCCGGATGATGCCGGGATGGAGCACGCATTGGGGTTGCTGCTGGTTCGTCGGAAACGCCTGGATGAGGCGCTGCCCCACCTGCGACAGGCGGCGCAACGGGCACAGGATCAACCCCGTTATGCCTATGTTTATGCCCTGGGTCTGCAGGGGGCGGGCGATCCGGAATCGGCGCTGCAGGTGCTGCGCGAAGCCAACCAGCGCCATCCGGGCAATCAGGAGATCATCGCGGCCCTGGCCAATCTTTATCAGGAACTGGGTGATGAGCAACGGGCCCGCTACTACGCGGACCTGCTCAGTGATCGAACTCCCGACTGATCGCCGGTGCTGTCGATCAGCATTCGGTCAAAGCATCCAGTTACTGCTTAGATAAATACGAATCATCCCATGATGATCGATTCATTCCGCAATGGTGTATGCTTGTCCCAACATGCTCGCGAGTGGAAAAAGTGGATGAAAATATAGTCCTGGAATACCAGGAGCTTCAGCAACAACTGGGCTTGCTGCAGGGGTTGCCCTACACCCCGAAATGGAGCGCCGATGCGGATTTTATCCGTCTCATCGTGGACGCCTGTCTGGAGCATAAGCCCGCTCTGGTACTGGAATGCAGCAGCGGCCTGACCACCCTGATGCTGGCCCGTTGCTGTCAGCTCAACGGATACGGACGCGTGGTAAGCCTGGAGGACGGCGAACCCTATGCGGACCGAACCCGTGACTACATCCGCCGCTATGGTCTGGACGACCATGCAAGCGTCCTCCACGCCCCGCTGCGTTCGGCCCAGTACGATGGCGTGACCTACGCCTGGTACGATACCCGCGCACTGCCGGAGGATTCGATCGATATGATGGTGATCGACGGACCGTCCGGTTTTTCCGGCAAGAATGCCCGCTATCCGGTGATGCCGGTCTGCTATCCCTATCTCGCGCCGGGCTGCCGCATCTTTCTCGATGACGCGGCGAGGCCGGACGAACGGGAGATCGTGGCGATGTGGCTGGCCAGTTATCCCGGACTGGCGCACCGTTTCTACGAGACCAGCCGGGGCTGCTCCCTGCTGACCTTGGACAAGGCGGACGGCTAGGACACTACACTGGTCTCACGAGGCGTTATGTCGAATCCCCCATTCGGCCAGCGCGGCGTCCAGTTCGCCCTGTGCGCCGATGCCCTCCCAGAATAAGCGGAAATCGTTTTCCGCCTGTTCCAGGCGTATCCGATAGACCCGGGTCTTATCCCTGAGAAAGAGTGCGATATTGCTTTCGACGGTATCCAGGTAGTCCGCGGCCAGCGCCTCATCGGTGAGATCCGGCGGGTCCATCAGAATGCCTTCCCGATACGCCTTCATGATGCCGAAACCGGCGCGCTTGACGAAGCTTGCGGCACAGGCTCCGGGTGCCCGGGTCAGGTGTACATAGACGGCCTGATCCGCGTAGTGGTATTGCAGGCGTCCGAGCAGCCAGCTGAGACGGTTGTCGGCCTCGATATGCCGTTCCGGGTAGGCGAAGCGATCGGCGCCGGTGAGGTGGCTTCTCGATTCATGGGCCGAGGTGTAGTTGTGGATGTGCTGACAGGCGCGGATGAAGGTGGTCGATCCGCAGCGTCCCGTGTTGAGCACGAAGATATTCATCACAGGGCTCCTCAGTGGCTCGTGGCCTGGGGTTGTTCCAGGAGGATTTTCCACTGGCGGCGCTGCTGCGCATAATCGCGGATGGCCGTATGGATGGCCTGCAGCTGACCTTCCCTGTGGCTGACCTTGTCCAACTGCTGATAGGCCGTCGCGGCGGTGGAGAAATTGTGCCGCATGTCATCGATCAAAGCCTGCAGGGCGTCACTGGCCTGGGCGATCGGTGGCGCGTCCCGATGGGTATCCAGCCAGTGTTGAAGCGCCTCGATCCGGCTGCTGATCTGTTGCCGCTTGGCTTTGTAACGGGAGTTCATGGCCGCTTCCGTGCTGTGTAGCAGGGTGACGATTTCGTGGTCGGACACCGGGTGGCCGGGGTAGCCCTTCCGGGTCAGGGACTCAATGGAGAACAGCATCACGTCACCGTAGTACTGGCGTATGAATTCACCACTCAGGTCGATGTGCCGGGCGCGCTGTTCGATGCCGCTGCGGAACTCCGCCCGTGCCTGTTCGGGTAGGGCACGCCGATGCAGCAAGGGCAGATTGGCGGAGATGAATCGGGGCCCGAGTTCGGCCTGCAGGATCCGCCCCAGCACCGGCCCGGCCATGCGCAGACCCAGGTTGGCGAAAGGAATGAAATAGTCCAGGGACTGGGCGTTGATCACGTAGTTCCCGGTATACACCGTGCGGGCCGCCTTGATCCCATCGATCAGGGGTTCGTGGACATAGTGGGTCTGCCGGGTGGGATGTACCCCGTCGAAAAAGCCGGGTAGTTTGGTGACGAAATCCGTCAGGCAGGCCTGGTGGTCGTGCTCACCTGTCAGGGTGCAGGCGTAGCGGAAGGCCTCCCGGGCCTGCTGAAACCCGAACAGGTCCGCCATGTCGTGGTAGGCCGCGTCATGGGTCTGAAGCGGCGCCGTGGCGTGAAACCGGCAATTATCCCCCGGCTCAAGCGCCGCGATCTGATCCAGAAATGCCGTCACATCTTCCAGGAAATTACCACTCATCACCGCGGGGGAGACCGGTGGGTCCCCCACCACCTTGCCGGTCAACACCACGGTATCCCGGTTACGGAAGATCCGGTCGATCTGATGCAGAAAGTGGATCGGGTAGCAATCCTCCCGATCGCCGCGACGTGGGATGCAGAAGGCCTGATCACTGTCGAAGAACCACACCAGCCGGTTCGGGGCCTCGCGCAGCCAGCCTTCGAGTTTCAGATAGCAGAGATTGCGGGTGATGGAGGCCCCCTTGTGGGTGAAGGCATTCGGGTCCGTGGAGCCGAAGATTCCGTACGGCGTCCCAGGGATTTCACGGGTCCGGGTTTCGAGCAGGCTGAACTGTTCCCGGGGGCCGAAATACTCGGTGGCCAGACCGGCCTGATCGAACTGCGCCGATATCCGCCGGATCTCCCCCTGCCGGGATTCGTCCCGGCTGTCGTCCGCAATCAGCACCCGCAAGCTGTCCGCACCGGGACCCTCTGGACCCGCATAGGCAAAGCGCCGGCTCAGGGTCAGCAGGGATGACAGGGCGTAGTGAAGCTGTTGCGGCCGGTCAGCGACCGGTATGACCAGGGTGAATGCGTGACGCGGTAGCGCCATATGCTGTGTCAGCCCGGACTCCATCTCCCGGTACAGGCGCTGCTGCAGATCGAGCAGTTCGGGAGGAAAATCCTCCCGCCACATCCAGGCCTCCAGCCGGTCCGTGGCGCGCTCGTAGAGCGCCAACCACTGCCCGGCCGGAGGGGCTGCGCTATCGACACCGTCAGAACACTGAGCGAGGTCCTCGATCAGGGACCTGATGTCGCCGGGGTGTGGATAGGCTGCAATGAATTCCGCCAGAACGGTGGTATCGAAACGGGCCACGTCAGCGCTTGGAGGAGTAGTTCGGGAAGGCGTTCTTATCCAGAACGATGTCGATCAGGTTGATCGTATGTTCCAGGTCGTAGTGACTGAACAGGTCATCCAGATCATCGGGTGAGGAGACGGACTTGTACTGAATGCCGAAGGCGTGTGCGAGTCGGGCGAAATCCGGGTTCACGAAATCACAGTTGAGATAGCGCTGGCCGTAGAGCTGGTGCTGGTTCTTGCGGATCAGGCCCATGGTGCTGTTGTTGAACACCACCACATTCAGGGGTTGCGCATAATTGACCGCGGTCATCAGCTCCATGGCGCACATCTGGAACCCCCCGTCGCCGAGCACCGCGAAACTCGGCATTTGGGTCCCGAACTGCGCGCCGATTGCCGCGGGCAGGGCATGCCCCAGGGACGAGATGCCGGAGTTCGGGTGATAGTGGTGGTTGTCCGGCACGTCATAGAAGTTCTGGGCGAAAATCATGTTGTCGTCGAACACCCGGATCTCCCGGGAGAAATGCCGGCCGAGTCGCTTGAAAAACTGCTCAACCAGGGAGAATCCCGAGCGGAATATGGTGTAGTCCCCTTTCGACTCGCTTTTCATTTTGCCGATGGTGTCGTCGGTGGCGTCTCCGGCCAGTGCCTCGCCGTCGCGGTGCTTGAGGGTGTCGATCAGGCTGCCGAGCACCGCGTTGATGTCGTCACAGATCTCCAGGTCGGCCTGAAACACCTTGCTCAGCTGATTCGGGTCGGTATCGATCTGGATGATGCGACGGCCGCCCAGCAGGGCCGGATCCCACAGATAACTGGTGCGCTCATTGAAGCTGGCGCCGAGAATGATCAGCAGATCGGCGTTTTCCACGATGTACTGGTAGGCGATGCCGCTGGAGGTGACTCCCAGGCTGCCGAGGGCGAGTTCCGACTGTTCGTTGATCACTCCCTTGCCCTTGAGACTGGACGCTACGGGTATGCGCAGCAGGGTGCTGAGTTCGGAAAGGTTCTGCCGGGCGCCGGAGCGGATGGTGCCGTAGCCCGCCAGGATGACCGGGTGGCGGGCCTGGTCCAGCAACGCGAGGAAGCGCTGCACGACCTGCTGGGAATGCATATGATTCACCGCCGGGGGCAGGCGTTCGAGGCGTTCGAGCAGGTCCGAGTCCACCCACTCGTTCTGCACGTTGAAGGGGATGCTCAGCAGTACCGGCCCCGGGTTGGTGGCGCGCAGGGCCTTAACCGCCTGGAGCAGCACCTGACCCAGGTAATCGGTGCGTTGGATCGACTTGCAGTAGCGGGTGATGGGGGCGAACAGCGCGACCTGATCGAAACTGCCGCCCTCTCCGGAACTCTCCTGAAGCCCCCCCTTGCCGAAGATGTAGGTGGGCGCCTCGCCGGTGATCACCAGCAACGGCTGCTTGTCCGCGTAAGCGTTGGCCACGCCGGTGATCAGGTTGGTGGCTCCCGGACCGGCGGTGGCGATACAGGCGCCAATTCTTCCGCTGGCTCGGCTATAGCCTCCGGCCATGAAGGCCGCGCCCTGTTCATGCTTGGCCAGCACCGCGCGAATCCCGGAGTCGTAGAGGGCATCGTATACCGGCAGGATATGCGCTCCCGGCATCCCGAAGATGACATCGACGCCCAGGTGCTTTAAAAAACCGACGATTAATTCACTGACTTTTATCTTCATCAGACCCTTTTTGCCGGGGCAGGGTGGATACTGCGAAACAAGACGAAGCCCGGCCAGCAAAAGATCACAAAGGGTATTCGATAATGCCCGAAAATGCACTAACAGGGCCGGGATCAAATCCTTTGATCCGCGCGCCCATGAAACCGCCGCTCAGGGCGCGGAATCGGCCGGACTGGGAGGAGAGACCTCTGCAGCGTGACGTTGCTGACTTTTTTCCAGGAACTTCCGGTTCATAAATCCAATCGATTGGGTGCGCTCATGGATCATGGCTGGGAGTAGGGGAGTCACGGATCGGCTTGCCGACTATCGTTGTTCTCCTCATGCCCGATATCGCCGCTTTCGCCCGCCTGGGCGAGTCACTTTTCTTTTTCGCCAAAAGAAAGGGCGTGTGCCGACTGTCCCGCCCCTACGGGGACCGCTGCGATGCTCGCAAAAACCGGCGGGGCTGGAACTCGCTATCGCTCAAACAGCCAGTCCCGGAGGGGCGTTCCCGGGTTCCGCTTCGCTGCACCCGGGCTACGTTGCTGCGCTTCTCGCTCGGGACACACGGGAAGCTCAAGAGGCGGGAGCATCACCCCCGTAGCCTGGGTGAAACGCAGTGGAA